>NZ_MSPY01000002.1:0-633742 GCF_003267965.1 Oleiagrimonas sp. MCCC 1A03011
CATGACAGCTATTCCTTTCTGTTGAAAAACGAACACATCCTCTCCGAGCACATGTGTGCTCGCCTGAGGGCGTGTACTTGTGGGTGGGTTCCACGGTTCGGCTGCCCATGAGTAGCCCGACGCATGCCGAAGTGCCCGTGTAGCGCGTGCTACGTGTAGATCGGCATGAAGTTAAGTTTGATGAATATATCCCGTGGATTAAAGGTCTCGCAACGCGCACCTTGCGTGCATGCCACCTCGGGACATCGATCAAGTGCGCCAAGAACTGGCGCGGAACATCCGGACCCTCCGTAAAAGCAAGCGACTCTCGCAGGAGCAGCTTGCGTTGGAGGCGGATGTTGATCGCACTTATGTCAGTCAGATCGAGCGAGCCATTGGCAACCCGTCACTTCTGGTGTTGTGCAAGCTTGGCGTGGTCTTGGATGTGGATATTTGCCTTCTGCTGAGCGCTGAATAGCGCCCGCCAATGACGACAAAATTCAGGGTTGGGCTGACTGCAGGTCCCGCGATTGGCGTCAAGCGACCAGCTTCAGCGCCTCATCCCAGGCTCGTTGCTTGAACGAAGCGCCTTGGCCAAACCATGCCGCGTCCAGGCGGTGATCATGACTACGCGCGCGCCGATGGTGATCGACAAACTCGGTCACGCTGTTGACCAACCCCCAGGTTGTTCCATCCGCGGATGCAAGATCAGAGCCCATGCCACGGCCATGAAAAAGTTCATGCATGGCCTTGAGCGTTCGCGCAGGGCGTGCGTTCCGGTTGCCATTTGAGGCTGGCAGTTTCAACACTTGGCGGAAGTACGCCTCGACAGCTTTCGGTCGGACATGGCAGTCGGCTAGAGCCTTGATCCGGTCGGTGCAGTCACCCCAGGACGACACGGCCAGCCCCAACTCCAGTTTGACCTTGTCCGGATCGAACTGGCTTCGATGAGGCACCTTGACCGCACCCTGTCCTCGACCAAGCGCCAGGGCGAGCGTGTTGTGGCAAACCACACGCACCGACGTGAATTGGGCTGTCGTGGCCAGCGTGCCGTCACAGGCGGTGGCCAGGAGCAGATACCCCTCAACACGGTCCTTGCGCTTGAGCGTGACGCTTTGGCCCGTACGCGCCAGCGCCCAGAGCTTGCGACCTTCCTTCAAGACGCCCGCCGTTTCCAGCTCGAAACCGCCGGCCTCGATCAGATCCCGATAGAACTCCAGGATTTCGGCAGGCTGCACCACCTGGTAGCGATCCGAGACGACGGACAACGGTGCCTTGGTGTCTGAGCGATACAGAACCTTCTGGCCCGGAAAAGGATGCAAGGCCCCCAGCCTGGATGTGCCGGCGACAAAGCATACGTTCGAGGACTCGATCCGCCAGTCCATTCCCGCCTCGCGGGCCCAGACTTCGATCGGTTGATGCGGGGAAAGCGAAGTACCGATGCCGTGCCACGGCGTAGCGCCGGCATAGGCCATCGACTGAACAAGATGCATGACAAACTCCTTGAGCGATGCGGATGCCCCAACGCATAACGCCTGGCCGAAACCGGGCGTTATGCCGTGAAGGGAGGGGTGATAAAGCGGGTGAGGTTTGCCGCGAGTGGCGAGAGAACCATCCGTGGACGGCATGCCATCTGGCTACATCAAGCCGCGCTCTGCGAGGCTGACGCATTCGGCTCCGATGATCAGGTGATCCACCACGCGGACACCGACCAGGCGAAGCGCATCACGGAGTTCCTGCGTGAGGGTCCTGTCTGCCGAACTGGGTTCGGCCACGCCGCTCGGATGGTTGTGGGCAAAGATGGCGGCCGCTGCGTTGATCTGCAGGGCAGCCCGAACGACCTCGCGAGGATGCACGCTGGCGCCGTCGATGGTGCCGGTGAAGAGCCGTTGGCAATCGAGAATGCGATGCGCGTTGTCCAGCCACATCACATGAAATTCCTCGTGCATGAGACCGCCCATACGGGCACGGAGAAACTCAGCGGCATCGGTTGGGTTGTTGATCTTCCCAAGCCGCTTGAGCTTCTTCGAGAGAATCAGCTCGGCAGCCGCGAGAATGGCGTGTTCCCCAATGGGGCGGCAGGTGGAGGAAAGTGAAGACGGAATAGAAGGCATGGAAGTGCTCCTTTTGGACACGGCATAACGCACACGGGCCAGCGAATGCCGGCCCGTGTGCGCTTCTGCGTGTGATTTCGAGAGGTTGGTAGCTGAGGTCTTGAGACGATCAGCAACTGATCGTTAACGTGGTGGTTCTGGTCGTACGGACGATGACTCAGTCAGAGGTGCTTACTCGCACCAGAGATGAGTCCGACCAGGAAGACCACGGCGAACGCAGCCAGATACTCGAGGGGAGAGGCAATGGATATCACGAAAGGCTCCTTGAGCAAGATCGCGGGGAAGGATGTCCCGCCTTAGTTGAGAACAAGTCTTCCGTTCTCCTGGTCGTGATATGGATCTGAAATTTTTTAATTTGGGGAAATATAGGTGAAGTGAGGGCCGCGCGGGCTTCCATCTTCGTCGAATGACTGTCCAGTCGATGGGATAGCTCTTGCCGTTTTAGTTCCTAGTGCCGTGGCATGCGGGGTAGCGCGAACACCCCCAGAAGTATTTCCCCGCTTTCGGACCTCTTCTTGCCTTTCGACGAATCATCTGCGATTGGCAGATGGGGCAGGTAGGCGTTCCGCCAGAACTGGCCGTATGCGTGTGTTGGCGGGTTGAAGCGTGCTGTGAGGAGGGCTGAGGCGGCCTGGTTTGCTGGAATGGGCTCGGTGCCGATGCCGATGCCGGAGCTGGCTGCGGAACCGGAGCACTGATAGGCCTCCTGGCTGGCAGTTTGATTCCGTGTTCTTTGGCTTCGTCTTCGAGCCGAGCACGTTTGGCCAACAACTCCGTGAGCTCTGGCCAGGCAGCGGCGCCTTTTCGTGTCGCGGGTCTGGATGCCGCCGCGTTCAAGGCGGCCACGCCTGAGTTCAGCTTGCTTTCCAGTTCGATGCGTTTTTTGGCGACGGCCACGTGAACGGAGTTCTCTGCTTGCTTGTCTGACGCATTCGGCGTCGGGTTGTAGCGAAACCGTGCTTCATGTTTCTTGCGCCACTGGACGAGGTTCCCAGTCAGTGCCGGTCCAAAACCAGGCACGCTGAGCACGTCTCGGTAGACAACGTCCGCGGCGGTTTCAATCCCGAAAGATGACAATGTGGCCGTTTTAGATGGCCCGATCCCCGCGATCTTTGTTTCACGAATCTTGATGCCATCTAAGAACTCGTCGAGTTGCCGCTCTCTTCGCGTGGACTGTAGGTGGTTGAGCGCCGCATTCAGCTGTTGATCGAGTTGTTGGTATTGAGCTACATGGTCCTGCAGTTGGTTCCGCAAGCCATAAGCTTCGGTGTACCCGGTGCTTCTCAAGTAGGACTCGATGGCCGAGTGAATGCGATGGTCCGCGTCGGTGTAAGCCCTGATCAACGGTGCGGGATCGATCTTTCCACTCAACAGGCGGGTGAAGCCAAAAACACCCATGGCCAGCCAGATCAAGGTCAACTTTGGCGCCACGAACATAGCGACGGTTGCCGCAAGCACCAACACTGTGCCGACGCCGCGTTGAGCGTTACGAGACTGCTTGGCTTCGTCCATTGCTGATGTGGGAGGGCCAGGCTTGCCACTCCACTTCGGCATCAGATCTTCCGGACGCGGAAGATGGATGGATCGAATGGCCGCCATCACGCGCTTAATGTCGAATGGGCCGGATCTGGGGATAGATCCAGCGCCAGAGGTGTCAGGGAAAAGCTCAACGCTGGTGCGCTGGGTGAACTCGCACCAGATGCAGCGGCCGGAGGCATGTGGGAAGAAGTGGGTCTTTACGGAGGCACAGCGCCGCAGGCTCTTCTCCAACTCTTCGAGAAGCGTGATCCAGATAGATGGGGAAGGGCGGGATGAAGGGGTGAGTCCGAAAGCTTCTTCGAACGCGTGCGCGATCGGTCGAGGGAATTGGTCCAGGCTCAGCGACGCCGGTGGCGGTATCGTCTGGGTCTCGCGTTGGCGAAGAATTGAATAGGCAAATCGATTCTGAGCGATGGCTTCCCCGAGGCCGATGTCGGGACCGTTGTATCGCCCGGCGTATGGATGCTTACCCATGACCAGGAGCTGGAAGATCACCACGGCGAGACCGAAGTTATCGTGCGCCCGTGTGCGTGTGACTTCAGCCAGGCGCTTGCCGTGTAGCTCTGGTGGCGTGAAATCTTCGGTGCCGACCACGCATGGGTATGTCTGTCCATTCAGGCTGAACTGGAAACTGTCGGCATCGATCAACGCGACAGTGGCGTCCTTGGAGATCAGGACGCCGGAGTGATTGAAGTCACCAATCACGCATCCGGTTTGGTGGACGGTTGCCACGGCCCGAGCAATGTTCTGCGCGACTCGGATCAGGAAGCGGTAGTCGGTGTTCGGGAAGTGAACTTTGCGAGATTTGGGGCTGTACAGCTCATGGACGGGCTTGTATCCCGAGACAAGCCGCATTGCGAATCCGGCGAAGCGACCTTTCGCATCGGTAGCCACGGCTGCCGGGAACGCAACCAGGCTGGACTGGCTGGCAAGTTTGCTCTCGACCATCGCCCGCACTTTCCCTTCACGGGAGTTGCGAAGTCTTTCCTTGTAGACCTTGATGGCAACGTCTGAACTGGCAGCACATGCGAACACATCACCTTCGCCCCCCTTCCCAAGACTCTTGCCCAAGGGAATGCTTTTGCCCCCGATGCGAATGGATGGGGTGCTCATCTTCCTGAAATCAGGATGAGGGTTTTGTCATCGTCTGTGCGTTCGCACAGATTTTCGCTGTCGAGGTAGTTGCCCAACACCTGCGAAAGATTGGCCAACTTTCCCTGACCTTCGGCTTCGTCGACGGGCTTGATCATCGGATCAAAGAAGCGGGAGAAAGGCTTCTGGCTCGCCTGCTCCAGAGCCACGGAATCCAGACCATCGGAAAAGAGGGAAAAGGCGTCGTGTTCGAGGTCAAACGGAAAAGCATGGAGACGGACCTCGGGCTGGTCCGTGATGAAGTACGTGGTCGAAGCAAACTCCCCATTTTCCGGCCAACACACGGCTTCCCAGACGCCTTCCTTGCGGGCCACTAAAGCGCTGTCGCCGATTTGCAGCGCGAGCCCCTGGTCACCATGAATGGTCAGCATGACCAGCGTGGATGCGAAATCGCGGAGTCTGAGTTCGCGCCGCTTCGCGATGGCGGTCAAGCGATCACGCAGATCATCAATCCAGCATCGCACCTCTCCGAGGTCGGGCAGTTGCTCATGTTCGAGCAACCAAGCCTTCATGCAGGCCACAAGGTGCCTGCAGGCGAGAGATGCGCCTTGACCGCCATGGCTGGCGCTGCCGGCACCGTCGCTGACGACCGCACAGAGCGCACCCTGGGGAAACTGGACGATGCGGTAAGCGTCCTGCTTTCTGGTCCCTGTTCGTAGATGCGATGTGCCGGTTCTCGATGCCGCTGCCCAGCGCCAGGTCTGCTTATCCAGCAACGGCCCACCCATCGGGAGCCGCGGGATTGGGCAGAGCGACGAGGTCGCCAGGATTGGACTGAGACACCGCACTCAGTGAACTCGACAGCCAAGAGAACAGCTCTCGGAACGCTAGGCCCTTGAGCTTCAGTGGCCTCCGCGTGGTGAGCTCCGTTAAGATGGACATGTCCGCACTCTGGACGCCGACGGCGTAGAACATGAACTTCTTTTGTTCTTCACCCTCGTGAATTCGCCCTTTCGCTGCGTGCCATTCATCGGTCGGGGTGCCGTCCGTGATGAGGAAGACCCAAGGCCGATAGTATTTGACACCGTTCGAGCGATAGCGATCCTTGCGCTCATCCAAGAGATCCAGGGCCCGAGTGATGGCTTCACCCATCGGGGTGAGGCCGTTGGCCTCCAGCATCTCCGGGTAGAAGCTATCGACGGTCGTGAATTCTGTCCTGATATTCACTGGACCAAATGTCACAACAGCCAGTTCGACGCGCTTGGACGCTAGTGGATCTGCGAGAAGCTCGTCTTTGAACGATTGGAGTCCCTCGTTCAGTTCATTGATCGGTGCTCCATTCATGGAGCTCGATGTATCCAGCAGCAAGATGCAGGGGCATCGTTGCTCAGGATTTTCCGCAAACTCAGCATCCGCAAAGGGTTGCTGCTCGAAATGGTCCATGTTTCCCCCTCCCTGTTAGGTAGTGCGATGTCGTCCGCTTCAGTTCAGACAACAACTCTTCAAGTATTGGCCTGAGGGCCGATATTAACGCAAGCTGCTAGGACGTTTAGTGTCCTCTCGTGGCCGTATGCTGCCCATGTAACCTCAGAGGCACCGTGCGATCTGAAGCGGACCACAACGAGGCCTTAATTCCCACTGCTCCCTCATTGCGCATTATTGCGCGGCGGGTCGATCAATTCCTTGAGGGGCGACACTCACATCCGCGCAGGGGGAACTAACTTGGGGCCCAGTCAGCCTGCACGCCAAGGCCAGACCTTGTCTTCGGTGGTTCGCCATAGAAAATTGCGATCAAGGTTGAGATTGCTCTTATCGGCTCCGTGCTTCCATCCCAGCCGGTTGGCACGCCAATGACGCAACTTCGCAGTCTTAAGTGCCTCGCTGTTTGTTGAGCGCTCGGCCTCCGACGCCATCCAAGCCACGGCTCGCCGGTCGGCGCATTGGCAGAACAGCACCCACGCGGCGTAAGCCTCGTCGAGATCCTCGCGGCGCCAATACTCGCTCCACCAGTGGTGCGCACAGGCCTCCAGGAACTGAAGTCGCGCCGAGCGACGCTCCACATCCTCCGCCCACGACGTCGGTGGACCTTCAGGCCAGGCATCAGCGACGGGGAGCGTGTTGCCGATCCGAAAGCCAGCCAGCGTGGCGGCGCGCAGTTGACGCCATGGTAGGTCAGACGCCGCATCGCTTGCGATGTGTGCCTCCACCCAATCGCTATGCCCGTTCAGCGTGGCGACAAGCGCGACTTCGTAAAGATCAGCATCGGTGTTAGCTGAAGTCAACGACAACAAGTCATGGCGCGCCTCCAAAACTGAGGGTGAGTCCGGGGCGCGGAACAGCAAGTGCAGCAATTCCGGCAACTTTGCCGGACCCTCGATGTGCGTACGGAGTGAGCGCCGCAGAGCCTGCCACAAGCTTGCGCCTAGCGTAGGCTTGATGACTAGCAGCGCCTCGCAGATGGCCAGGAATAAGCCCTCGGCTTGTTCCACGCGACGTACAAAATCCGGGCTCAAATCCTCATGACCGGCGACCCAGCGCTCCACGTCTTCGGGGGCATGACGACATAGCGCGAGGCCGTCCTCGTATGTCACGAACTCCAGGAACAGGCTCGCGCCTTCCTGCCGTGCCTTGTGAATTCGCGCCTTTGCCACTTCGCTGGCACGGTCGAATGCCGCTATCCTGGCCTCCGTATTAAAAACCTGACGCATAGCTTCGGCCGAATTCGGGTCGGCTGGTGGGTGAGGATTGATCGAGTACCAAGTGGGTGAAGTGGAGTTTGTGTCTCTACGCACCGTCAGCTGTGCGCCGACATCCAGCGTTTGCGCAGGCCCACTTGCTAAGACCGCATCAAGCAACTCCGCAGCGAGGCGTATTTCGGAGGGATCCCCGCCGCGATGGCGCACGGCTTCTAGCAATCGCCAAGGTGCCAGCCGTGCGGCGACCTGCTCAAACGGTAGGGCTTTGGTCGCGGTGATGAGCGCCCCTGAGGCCGCATGCGCCAGGAAAGCGTCCACGCCAGCAGTGAACCGCCAGCCCTGCTTATTGAGATCGAGGCCTAGCCGCATCGGATCAGAAGCTTCCAATGCCATGTACGCCAGTCGAACGTCGATTTCATCCTCCGACGCGGTGTACGCGTACACCCACGCCCAAGCGAAATTGCTCAGTACAGGTGGCGACGTAACTAGCAGGGCGAGCACGTTACGCCGCTGCTTCGAGGAGCCCGCTTCGAAAAGTCGAATGAGTTGGTCGGCTTGATTGCCAGTCAACGGTTCGACGGCGTCAGCGATCGATATCGGAATGTGTGCTATATCCGCCTCGATGACCGTCACCGCCTGAGTCAAGGCATCCTTGCCGACGAGCTCAGGAAGGAGAAGCTCTGAGGTCGCCACCATTTCATCACCCTCGCGGCTTTCGCGCCCCTGTAGGCGGGTCTGTCGGGCGCCGGCCGCCTCATCCGGCCCGTAGAGCAGCAAGGCGCGATTGATTTCCCACGACCGCGCGGCACGTTCCTTCACGGTGGCAGGCGCGCGCGCCAAACGACGGCGCAGCGCCGCCAGCTCACTGGGTGCGCATCGCGCGAGTATGGCCTGGAGTTCTTCGAAGTCTTGGTCCTCCCGGGTGACATTGCGCCCGGTGTAAAGCTGATTAACGTCGATCTCCTGGACTGCTCTTGCTACCTCCTGACACACGGCCAAAGGGGCCTCAAAGCTAGGATCCAACCACATGTCGCCGCAGCGACCGACCCGATTACGGAGACTCAGCGAGGGGTCGTTCAGCGCGTCCATCGCATGCCGACGTTCGAGCGCGAACAGGCTGCGCGCCGGGTTGGCCAGGTAGTCGAGGTTATAGTCGTAGGTTTTGCCCAACTCGACCTTGAGCGCTGCCGCGGCCTCGTCGTCGTGTCGACGACCGGTAATGTGCAACAACAACTCGGCAGCCAGAGCCGGCAAGCTCGGATGGCGCCCCGGTTCGGGCACCCGGGTTTGCATCTCTGCCGCTGCTGCGCGGACCGCGTCGGCCACCTCTTGCGGGTCAATTGGATTGAGCAGGAGCGCCCAGCGCAGCTGTTTCCAAGCCGAATGATTGAAAGCAACCGAAGCGGCGATGGCCGCGATTTGCAGAAGCGGGACGCCTGCCTTCAGTGGGTAGCCCTCCAGAAGCGCCGGCACGTGTTCGGCCCATAGGGTGTCATCGCGATCCACCAGACGCATAGTTTCGCCTAGGATGAACTGTTCACCCGATTCATCCACGCCCAGTCGCGACATCAGGCGTTCGTGTCTATGCCGTTCGACTTCAGGCTCGGGTTGGGCTCGGGGGTCGACGTTACGCGACACTACGCGCAACCAGTCCGCCGCGCGGGTCAGGACTTGCTCCCTGGCACGCGTATTATCTCGATTTATCCTGCGAAGAGCGTTGACCGCATGGTGCTGACTAGAAGCATGTGTGTGTCGATTCGAGAGCTCGATCGTATCGAGCAGGGCCTCTGGCATTTCCGCCGCCAGTAGGTACACCTCGCGCACATGCGCCTCCCCTAGGTTTTGCGTTTGCAGCCACGCAGCGACCAAGACTCCCAGCAGTAACCTCGCTTGGTGGGACTCCAGCGCGATGGCCACAGCCGCCTTAAGGATTTCGGCGCGCTGGTCCAGGCCGGCGATAGGGTCAAGCCACTTGGCAAGTATCTCCTCGAGTTCGCTGCGGTCATCCCCTCCAGTCGACTCCAGAAAAGACACCACCGTGGCACCCAACGCGTGGGCGACAAGCACGGGAGACAACTCCAGCGTACGGTCGGCCCCTGCCTTCACGAACGGCGTGTCGATGATCTCGCTCAAGCGGTTATAGATGGCATTAGGATCGAGGTAAGGACGAGCCGTGAGCTCGCTGAGTTCCTGCGTGGTGTAGGTCCGGATCCCATCGCGTAGCCGTTTGGCAGCGGTCTGCAACCACTCTTCCCACTCGGCCTCCGAAAACTCCCGGTTGTGCGATTCGCCGGCGGTGTCGCGACCGTATTCCCACAGCAGCCGATGTAGCGTCACGGTGCCACCATCGACCAGTCGCTCGCGGAATCGAATGACCAAGTCGAACAGGCGCGGGTTACGCGCCAATTCGTGCAGGTCCGAGTGCAGGTCACTCCGGGTTAGCGTGTGAAGCGCGAGCATCTGGTCAAACTCACCCCCGGGCTGCGCATCATAGACGCCTACCTCGACTGGTACGGCTCGGTCCGCCAAGCTTCCCAACCGGCGAAGGTGGTTGTCGAAGTGATGGGATCGTGTGGTCGTTACGACGCGGATGCGACCACGGAACTCATCGGCCTGGAGCACCTTCAGCAACGCGACCCAATCGACCGTCGGCTGTTGGTTCATGCCGTCGAACACCACTACCAGCGCGCAGCCTTCCACTTCCGGTCGCCGTAGCATGCGCTCCAGCCGCGCACGCCAATAACCGAGGTCCCTAATCTGCGCCAGGTCCCGCAAACACTCGGCAAGAAAGCTCTTGACCCCGAACGCGGAGCCCAATCCATTGCCAGCTCCCCGTAGAGCCGACGCGGGCACCAGCAAGACGCTGGGCAATGCATCCATTCGCTGGATCAGCCAGTCGATTACCACCCAGGTCTTGCCGACGCCCATCATCCCGTTCACGCACATCGGTGAGCCCAGCTCAGGTGGCGCGTCCCACCAAGCGTCGAGCTTCTGCAACAGTTGATCCCTGTGGATGAGAGCCAATTTCCCGCCCGAGACCACCTGGCCAAAATGCGCCTGTGACTGGCGCGGGTTCTTCCACACCGAGTCGAGTCGTTCCCACGACAAGCGCCGCAACATAGCTGCACCAATCTGCCAGCCTGCAAACTCACGACGCAGCTGCTCGATCCGTGGGCCGACGGCTGCCTGAAGGCGCATCGCGATTTCGCTGGCCTCCTTGTTCACAAAGTTTTCGACCAAGCTTGGTTGCGAGGCCAGCAGCACTGCCAATGATGGCGTCTCGTGGTCTTTCCAGTCCAAGATCAATACGGGCACCCCATGCCCCTCGCCCTTGGCCGTCAGGCTCTTTTCAAGTTGCTCGGGTACTTCACGCGATGCAGCAAGGATCCACAGCTCGAGCGCAGCATCACGGGCAAAGGCGTGGTCCATCTCGCCGAGCAACTGCCGCTCATCTAAGCTGGTCGTATCGCGGTAACGTTTGCATTCCATGCGCAGGAAGCGACCCTGGCGGCCCGTCGTGCCGGCATCCGCCCCGTGTTGGAACCCAGACTTCGCTACCGCCACGCTGATCCCGATCAAGTCGCCGATTAGTCCTGCGACTAGATTTTCCAGCTTGGTCGCCGGCTCAGTGGCCTGTACCAGCATTTTTAGACGATTCAAGTCCTTCCGGTCGGTCAAAGCCATGGCTGTCTCCTGCACGCCACAGGGGTAGGCCGTCATCGATGTGAGTCAGCGACAGGGCCTCAAATGCGTTGTTTGGGGCATCTGAGCTAATGTTGGCATGGACTATGCCTTGCTCCCACAGACTAAGAGCTCGGTTGTCCGAACGATGTGGGTGCGCGGCCTGCTCGCAACCCAATCTCATTAGACATAAAAGCAGTGCGAGCCTTGATAGGGCCGTGCCCACTAGTTGTGCATGATAGACGCACCCACTTCCACCTGAAGAAATTCTGAGTTAGGGTCTGCAAGATTGGATGTTCGTCACAGAAATGTTTGAAAGGATCTGTGGTGACAGGGGGTATAAGGAATGAGTCGCAAGATGTGGCACGTGTGTGTGCCCAATTTGCGGAGCCTATCGCGCCAAATTTGTGCGGTTGTTCTGCTCTGTTTTCTAGGCGCGCTCTCATGTGCTTCCGCGCAAGATGCTTCGCACGTCTACTTTGCAGGCGTGGCGTACACAAGCGACGCCGCGGACATCACGAGCACGTATCCACACATATCCGAAGCATTGTCTGCGGATGGCACGGTCCGCCTGGACGGAGATTTGCACAGGCTTCTGAGCGACCAGAGTCTTCCCCTGAAGATTTCCTTCGATTCGCTTGGGTCCACAAGCGATGAGCAGAAGGCCACAGCGCTTGCCTTGGCCATCGACAGGGAATCGACTTCTGTCGAGCGTATCGGTAATACCTACAAGGTGCGCGTAGAGATTGGTGCCCAAGCGCTCTTCTTCAATTTCAAAGACAAGCAGATCCTAGGCGGCTTCCCTTTCACCTTGGAATACATCGATGCGCGGGACACCCCTCCATCGGATGCATACATCAAGGGTCTCTACCAAAGCCTGATTTTCGGCGCGTCCGGGCGTCCGTCTCTGGAGTCCGAATTCGTCAAGACGATCCAGCGCGCGCATGTGCCAGATGCTTCGATCCGTCATCTGAGGGTGGGCAAGGTCACGCTTTCACCACGAACGATCAAGTATTTGGCCAGGGTGGCCCCGAACGAAAACATTACTGCGCTCAAGCAGCAGGTTGCCCAGGAATTTGGGAAATTCCTTGCGACCAACCAGGGCATTTCATTGCTCCCGTACAGCAGTAACCAGGCGCTGGGTGGGTCGATGCCGGCCCGTTTTGCTGAAGGCGATGCATATCAGCTGAAGATCCCGGATGCCGACTACGACATTGCCCTGAATGTCGCAGGGTTCAAGAAGATTGCGCGTAGCAGCGATGCAGCGGCCACTGTGTACCTCTACGGAGCATTCGTAGACGTGAAAGTGACCGAGCCACTATCGGGGCATGTGTATTTCGCGCAGCGTATGCGCCAGGGAGCATCGAAGATCGTTCCTGTGTCCCAGAAAGCGACGGATGACTGGGCCGCTTCCTACGAAACCCTGCTGATGCTTTTCAACAACTTCACGAAGTCCATCTCTACCCCTGGCGCGCCCTGGGTGCACTCAGCCATGCCGAAAGGTCGTGATGTAGAGAAGCAGCTATCTACCCTACGGGAGCTCATCAAATCATGTCGTTAAGGCCAGCCCATGCTTTCCTGTTTGTACTTGCGCTCATCGTAGGCGTTCAGCCTTGTTTCGCTCAGACCGTGTCCCAGAAGGGCATGGGTATGGTGACCTATGGGTGGCGGCTTTCTGCCGTACAGCGGCAGGAGGCAATGAAGAAGGCGGAAGTCAACGCACTGGAGCGCTACATCGCCAATACCGACAGTGCACGATCGCAGATGTTCGAGTCTCGGCAAGCCGAATTCGCATCGCACATCGGTGATTACGTCCTGGATGCCACCGTTTTGTCCGAGCAGCGCGACAAAGGGGCAAAAACATACACTGTGGTGGTCCGAGCAACGATCAACACCACTCGGTTGCTCAATGATCTTGGAGCAGGTGCGGCGTCAGCGAACAAGATCGCATCGCAGAGCCACGAGATGCTGACGTTTCTCTTTGTGGCACGCAGTCAGTCGAGCGTGCAGAAGTTCGATAGCAGGGTCTATAAGCGCGCTGATGTGGATGTTTCCGCGAGCCGTCACACCGATGAAGGGGAAGCCATCCGCCGCCATGACGTGCAAACCTCCGGTGGCATCAAGGAACACGCAAGTGTTCGCACCGTTTCCGGTGGTAGCACTCTAAACAAGGCGGACAAAGTGCAGTGGACCGTCGCTCAGGCCGGCGAGATCAATACGGCCATGACGGGTACGTTTGCCAACGCTGGCTATGACGTGATTGATGCCGGCCAAGTGGAAGGTGCGAGCAATGGACTCCTGGACATTGCAAAGATCCGTGCGGCCTACAGCACAGGCAACGACCTGCCGTCCAAGCTGATGTACCAGACAACCCAGGGGGTGCATGCCGCAGGCATCAAGTTGCTGGCTATCGGAACGCTGGACGTTGGCTTGCCGGACAAGGATCCGGTGAGCGGGAACACTCGCGTGTTTGTCACGGTGACGGGCAAGGTCTATGACGTGTCCGGCCGATTCGCGCGCACATTGGTTTCTATAGGCCCCGTTCAGTACGCCGGTCTTGGCCCGAATTCCACAGTGGCGAAGACGAATGCGCTGACCATTGCTTCACGTAAAGCGTCACAGCACATGGTCGATGAGCTTGCCAACCGCGGTATCCACTGAGTCCATTTTCCAGTCAGGTAAAAGGAAGGAAGAAATGCGTATCAAGACTTCGAAAAAGATTGTTGCCGCCGCGCTTGCCGTGTCCCTTGCCATGGTTCCTTTCGTGCAGGCTGCACCGCAGCTTTCACACGTTTTTGGTCATTCCAAGAGCAACACGGATATGTCTGCTTCGCAGGATGCTCTCGTCAAGGATTTTGTGGGGTCCCAGAAGGAGGTTCTGACAGCTCAGGCCCTGCTTTCCCGTGCCTACGGAATGAAAGATCAGGCTGAGCAGCTTGAGGCTGAGCAGAAAGCGCTTTCGAGCGGGTCCGTCGATGAGAGCTCGCTGAAAAAAACCGTGGAAATTTCCAAGGCAGCCAATAAGAAGATTGCCGAGAAGCAGGCCAAGCAAGTCAAGCTCAATGCGGAAGAAAAGAAGGCTTATTCGGCGAGCTTGCCGCACTTCGCCAAGGGGGTACTTGGTACGCGCAAGACGGTCCAGGAAGCTGAAAAGTTCGCTTCATCGGTCAAGTCTTCGGCGGGTGGCGGTTTGGCGGGTCTTGCTTCAGGCTTCGGCAAGCTGAAGGAAGGCTTGTACATCGCCAAGGCAACGCCGGGCTATTCGAAAGAGCTGTACACCGTCTTCAAGAAGACCGTGATGATTGGCAAGAAGAATGGCGTCACCGTTCCTGCCAATGCCACAGACGCCCTTGGAGGGTTGGGTGAATGAGTAACCGGGCAACGCCTCTGTTGCCTGGACTCCTCAGGTGTGGCGGCATCTTTGCCTTCACACTGCTGGCTGTCGGGTGCAACAAGCACGCAGACACGGGCTCTGCCCAGGTCAATTCGCCGCCCAAGGCAGTCGGATCAGCCCCGGCCCCCGCAGAAAGCGCGCCTCGCAAGGCTCCAGATTTTGGAGGCGTTTCCCGTCAGCACGTCGAAGTGTCGGCTACTGGTCCAACGCTGCAGGCGGCGATAGACCATGCACTTCGAGTGGCGGTGCAGCAGGTCAATGGAGTGCGAGTTGGAGGCGACTTGTCATCCTTGCTGACTTCGCAGCAGTTCCTGTCAGAAAAGCAGGGCTCCTCGCCAGGCTCGCCGGCATACAGCCAGTGGCTTTCGATGCAAACTCACGGGGCCGTGACAGGTTTCCAGATACTCTCCCAGTCGCAACTGCATCCGGAGAAGAGCGTCAGTGAGGAGAGCCTCAAGGCAAGTCGTGGTGCTAGCCATGATCGTGGAGATATCTCGGCTAGTGCAGAAGCCAGTGGCAAAGCCAAGGCCGGTGACGCGTTGGCGGAAGGCCATACCCAAGGCTCGCTGAGTGGGCATTGGGATCGGGCATCCGGCCCGGAGAGTGTCGAGTACAGCGCCAAACACACCGAATACGTGACGCTGTGGAAAGTACGCATTGGCGTAGACGTGGCCAAGTATCGGCATGCAGCGGGTGCCAAGCTAACTCGTGTTGTAGTGGCTCTTCCGCACACTGATACAACCGAATACGAAGTTGGTGATCGCCATATCGCTGCTACCAAGGTCGCGCAGGAGATACGGACGAACCTTGATGATGCCTTGACCCAGACGCATCGTTTCACGGTGCTGGATCGTCAGGACAACGCAAACATCCAGCAGGAGCTGGACCTGGTGCGTTCAGGCAATGCGAGTGTCAGTGATACGGCCCGACTCGGTCAGATGCTTGCTACCGACTTGATCGTGATACCGACCATCGACCGGTTTGAATATCGCCGCCACGTCCGAAATTTGCGGCTAAGTGGTAGGAAGCTGGAGTGGTACACGGGTGGCGGAAATATTTCACTCCGCGTGGTGAATGCAGCGACTGGGCAGCTGGTAATGTCCCAGTCGTTCAAGTATCAACTGCCTGACTCCGAGCCCACCACGCTGGGAGCATCAGCTGATGGAGCGTCCCTGGCCTCGAAGATGATGGGGGCACTTGATCACGAGATCATTTCAACAATCCTGCAGAACACATTCCCACCTGCGGTACTTCAGCTCAATGGTCGCCAAGTGACGATCAATCAGGGCGGTGATCTGGTCCAGGCAGGTGCGAAGTACCAGGCTGTTTACTTGGGCAAGAATTTGGTCGATCCCCAGTCTGGCATTTCCCTGGGGCCATCGGAAACCCCTTGCTGCACGGTTCAGATCGATCGGGTGACCCTAAGGCTGTCTTACGGTCACATAGTCGACGAATCCTTCCATGCTCCCATGAACTTCAAGCCTGGAAGCATGGAGCTTCGGGGGGTAGTCGTGACCAAGGCCGCCAAAGCGCATGATCATGAGGCTGGAGGCAGGGCCCACAAGCACTTGACCATCAAGCACCATGCTTTGGCGAAGAAGGCGAAAGCTCAAAACCAGGATGAGAACTGGTAGTTAAGTGTGGGCGGCTGAATCGACCAGGATCTAATGGGTGTCTTGTAGCCATATTGCATGGCTGCAAGGCACCTCACCGAGGCATGCAGATCACCATATGGGTCGAAATTTCTGGCTGAGGATCGGTCGTCAGCGGACCTGTTTCGCGTGCCGGCACTGGGTTCTTTGATGTTCGCTAAGGCGAAAAATCAGAAGTGAGTAAGATAGTGAGTAAGCAGAGTGTGTGCGGCACTCTATGTTGCATTATTTCATCTACTTGTAAGTAGTATTCGAAAGACGCCGAGCCATCTTTTCAGGGCTTTCCGCTCATGCCCGGTGGACTCGCGAGCGGGTCACAGTGTGTCCGCGGTTCTCGCGAAGCACTGACACGTGAAGCGGCGCACCATCCGCGTTGCCATCGAACCCAACACTTTCGGGCCAGGAGTGAGCACGGAATCTTTCCGTAGGATCAGGGCTGGAAAAAGGTGTCCGACATCATGGGCGATGACGCAGGCGCGAACTCTTCCCGCAGTTTCAAGTTCGGAGGGCTCTGGTTCCCGCTTCTCGTTCTGGCATGCATGCTGGTTTCATTCGTGGTGGTGCTTGTCGTGTCACTCGTGCAGGAGCGTGGAGTGGGTGTCGGAATGGTCGCGATCCTGATTCTCGCGATTGCTTTTCTGACATTCATAGGAAGAATTTACGCCTTTGCGCGAGCGGACATGGTTCTGGATGACGGTGCTGTCTCAAGGGCGCTTTTCGGCAAAATCGTGCAGTCCATCGACTGGCGGAACGTGGCGAAAATAAAAGTCTTTCCGCTGCGAAAGTCCGGCAACAAGGTGACTGTGACGGGGTACAACATCATGCCTCGCGATCACTCGATGACCCGGCCCAAGACCCGGAAGATCTATTTCTCGAGGCACGACAACGACTACGCGGAACTGCTCGATGCGCTCAATGAGTACGTGCGTCGGCACAACATCATCGTGGAGCGGGTCGTCAACGGAGTGACCACCACGTCGAACCAAGTGTGACGTGGTTTCGCGATAACTGTGCTGAGGGAGTGCGGGTTCGATTCAGCGGAATCGCCAGAGTTTCTGCTTGCGCCAGACCCCGACGGGCATCGGTTTCAGCGCTGGACACACCGATTTCAGTCCTGCCTGAAACGCTCCGTTCGGCATGTACCTCCCGGTCACGAACAGCGCGTCGGGGTGCTGCTTGGCCAGCTCGCAGGCGCGTTGCTGGCTGCCTTCGGTGCGCCAGGCGACGCCGTAGAGGGGGCGGTTCAGGTACATGCGCATGCCCCACGGCGTGGTTTCGTCGACGTCGCTTTCCGAGTCGCTGTTGCGCACGAAGACGAGTGAATCGAAGTGCACGTCGCGGGTGATGCCGAGCAGCTCGCGGGTGCGCAGGCGGTTGTCGATCTTGGGGTGTTCGTAGAGCGAGACGCCCCCCTTCAGGCCGATCAGGATCAGCACCCACACGACCAGCAGTACGCGCTGGGATCGACGGCGCAGATCGATGCGCGTCCGCAGCACGTAGGCCAGCAGCAGCGAGAGCGGCAGGAACAGCGGCAGCAGATACAGCGGCAGGCGCGAGCGCGCGAGGATGAACACGCACAGCGGCAGCACGAACCACAGCAGCAGGAACAGGCGCGGTCCGGGCACACGCCAGAGCGTGCGCAGCCGGCTCGGTGCGAGCGTGCGGCGCAGGCCGCGCAGCAGGGACCACCACCACGGCAGCGTGCCCAGCATCAGGGCGGGCACGTAGACCTTGATCCAGCCGTACCACTGCCCGTGGCGATCGTGCACGCTGGTGAAGATGCGATCGTAGACCTCGTAGCGCAGATAGTGCTCGAGCAGACCGGGATGCGTCAGCACCACGGCGGCGTACCAGCCCAGGCCGGTCACCAGAAAGACCAGCAGGCCGAGCGGCGTGAACAAGCGGCCGAGTCCGCGCCAGCCGTCGCGTCGCGCGACGAACGGAACCATGCCCAGCAGGGGCATCAGTCCCGGCGGTCCCTTGGTCAGGAAAGCCAGGCCGAAGCCCAGCCACATCAGCACGCGCCATCTGCGTGGATGCGTCGCGTCCTGGTCCAGGAAGGCGCGGACGAAGCCGAAGCCGGCCAGGGCCTCGAAGAGCGTCAGGAAGACATCGGTACTGACGATGTTCGCGGTCAGGAATGGGTACAGCGTGCAGGCATAGACCAGTCCCGGTAGCCAGGGTTTGTCCGGGATCAGCGTGCGTCCCATGCCGACCAGCAGCAGGGCGGTGAAGATGAAGGCCAGCGCATAAGGCGTGCGCACGGCCCAGGTGTTCTGCCCGAACGTGCGCATGGAGCCGGCGATGAGCCAGGCCGTCATCGGCGGTTTGTTGAAGTTGGTGCGGTCGGCGTTGTAGGCCGGCACCAGATAGTCGCCGCTGGCGATCATCTGCAGGGCATTGCCGGTGTAGCGACCTTCGTCGCGGCTCCACAGCGGGCGCGTGCCCTGGAAGGCGAAGCCTAGAAGAACCAGCAGGCAGGCGAGCAGCGCCATGGCCCGTCGCGTGGACGTGTTTGCGTGTGCAGAGCTTGAGTTCGGCATGCAGACCTTCGTGTCCTTGCAGTGTCTTGCCGGCGGGGCGCGGCCCATCGAGGGGCGATTATATCGGCTCGGATGTCTTCGTGATGACCGCCAATGGAAGGGGTGGCATCGATTTTTCAGTCATATCAACGTCATGCGCGGATAAAGTCGCTGCAACATGAACCCTGCATGCTGCGGACACGAGACCCCATGGGCGTGCCGCATGCAGATCGCCATCGTTACGGAAACCTATCCGCCGGAGACCAACGGCGTGGCCTTGACCGTGCAGAGCATGGTGCAGGGCATGCGCGCGCGCGGCCACCGCGTGATGCTGGTGCGTCCGCGGCAATACGGCGAGGCGAAGGACGCCGTGCCCGAGGCGGACGCGATGCTCACGCCGAGTGCCGCGATTCCCGGTTATGCGGGCCTGCGTTTCGGTCTGCCGGCGGATCGACGACTTCTTCGGGCTTGGCGTGCGCGGCGACCCGATGCGATCTATGTCGCGACCGAGGGGCCGCTCGGCGCCAGTGCGCTGCGTTGTGCGCGCCGCCTGGGCATTCCGGCGACGACCGGATTCCATACCCGGTTCGACCACTACGCTTCGCATTACGGCGTGGGTTGGCTGACACCGATGGTTCGCGGCTATCTGCGCCGTTTCCACCGGCGCGCCGCAGCGACGCTGGTGCCGACCGACGCACTGGCCCGCGAGCTGCGGAGGCTGGGTGTGGACAATGTGCGCCTGCTGCATCGCGCCGTCGATACCGAACAGTTCGATCCGGCGCATCGCGACGCCGAGTTGCGTGCCCGATGGGGCGCCGGTTCGCGGGCGCCGGTGATGCTGTACGTCGGGCGCATCGCGGCGGAGAAGAATCTGCCGCTGGCGGTGCACGCGTTCTACGCCATGCGCAAGCGCTGTCCGGACTTGCGCTACGTCTGGGTCGGCGACGGTCCGGCGCGCGAGGCGGTGCAGCGCGCTCACCCCGAATTCGTGTTCATGGGCATGCAGCATGGCGAGGCGCTCGCGCGCTGTTACGCCAGTGCCGACCTGTTCGTGTTTCCCAGTCGCAGCGAGACGTTCGGCAACGTGATCCTGGAAGCGCTGGCCAGCGGTCTGCCCACGGTCGCCTTCAACAGCGGCGCTGCGCACGAGCATCTGCGCAGCGGTCACAACGGGTACTGCATCGAGGACGGTGACGAGGCGGCATTCACCGCGGCCTGCGTCAAGCTGATTCGCGACGAGCGGTATCGGGACATGCGCGCCAGTGCGCGCAGCAGCGTGGCCGCGCTGAACCCCGACGCCGTGATCGCCGATTTCGAAGCCCTCCTACTCGGCGTCAGCGCGCCGGGGCGCACGACGCGTCAGGCGCGTGCGCTGGGTTTCAGCGGTCATCCCCGGGACAGCGGAGCACGCACATGAACCCGATGATCCAGCCCCCCGTCGCGCCGCATCCGACGCTGGACGCACGGCTGTGCAGCCGTGCCAACCGCTGGGGCACGCGGCGTGCGATCGGACGCTTCTTCGCCGTCGTCAGCCGGCTCGGCGACGGCATGTTCTGGTACGCGTCGATGGCGGCGCTGGCGATCTTCGGCGGCGCGCGCGGACTGCAGGCGTCCGTGCACATGGCGGCGACCGGCTTGTCCGCGTTGCTGCTCTATCGCGCCCTAAAGGGGTGGACCAAGCGTCCGCGCCCGTTCCGGGCCTGTCCGGGGGTGATCGCGCACGTGCCTCCACTGGACGAATTCAGCTTCCCGTCCGGGCACACCCTGCAGGCTGTGGCGTTCACGCTGGTGGCGTTGGCGTATTTCCCCGTGCTGGCCGCCGTGCTGATGCCGTTCACGGTGCTGGTCGCGTTGTCGCGGGTGGTGCTCGGTCTGCACTATCCCAGCGACGTGCTGGCGGCGTGTGTCATCGGTGGCGCGCTGGGCAGCCTCTCGCTGTATGCCGTGCAGGGCGTGTCGTTCTGGTTGTGAAACCGTGTCGTGCATTCCGCGGCGGACGATCATTTTCGTTTCCACACGACGTCGGGACGCAGCGTCGGGCACATGTCCATCGAGCTGTCCTCGAGCGGAGCGCGCGCTGTTCGGCGGCGATGTCAGGCATCCCCCGATCAGTTGCTGCGCCTGGGTGCAGGATTTCGTGGCGCGGTGCGGTGCGCTGTGTTTCAGCTCGCGCTTCGCGAGAACTTCCGTGGTCCGCGCCGAGCACGTGCGCGGAGGTCTGCGGTGGGGTTCGTCTAGTCCTCGGCGTGTCGCGCAGGCGCGGACCACGCACGGGAGTCCTTGCAAGACCGTCGACGCGAGATGCGGCCGGCTTCGTCAGGGCGCGGCGAGTTCCGAGGCGGGCGACCGGTGTTTCTGATGCCGGACCCAGGCCAGCAACTCTCGGTGCGAGGCGGTGCGCGGGTGGATGCGGACCAGTGCGGCGCGCAGGGGGTCGATGCGCCGTCCGTGCCGCCACAGCTCGAAGTACAGATGCGGGCCGGTCGACAGTCCGGTGGTGCCGACATAGCCGATGACCTGCCCGCGCCGAACGTGCGTGCCGCGGGTGACGCCTTTGGCGAAGCGCGACAGGTGGCCGTAGCGGGTGGCCAGATGGTCCGGGTGGCGGACTTCGACCAGGCGGCCGTAGTTGCCGTGCCATCGCGCCAGATCGACCACGCCGCTCATGGCCGCGCGGACCGGGGTGCCGATCGGTGCGGCGTAGTCGATACCCTTGTGGAACTCGTGCCAGCCCAGCACGGGTTGCGTGCGCCAGCCCCAGCCGGACGAGATGCGGGTGTGCACGACCGGGTTACGCAGATTGATCGCCTGCAGCATGCGCCCGTGGCCGTCGGCCAGCAGCAGCCCGTGGTGTGACTCACGCACCAGGAACACGCACTGGCTGCGATCGCCGTGGCGCATCGCGAGGGCGAGATAGGCGCTGTGGTCGTCGGTAGGCGCTTTGCCGAACCGGATGTCGACGCGTGCGTGATGCGGCAAGCGGCCAGCGTGCGCCCAGTAGCGGTGCACGTAGGCCAGCGCGGCGCGGATGGTGGTCCAGCGCACGTCGCGGTGACGCAGCCGCGCCACCAGGGCGCGGACACTCGCGACCGGAACGTGCCGTGCATGCGCGGCGGCGAGTGCGACATTGTGCGCGAGATGCCGGGCCGGCGGCGTGAACGGGGGCGGCGGCGCCAGCGGAACGGCTGGAGACGCCGGCTGTGTCGGGTTCGCTTGGGCAGTCCGCGGTGAGAGGGTGTCCGGTTGCGGATGCCATGCGACAACAAGACTCCATGCGGACAGGGCGGAAAGTGCCGTCAGCGCGAGCAGCAAGGGAGTGGCGATGTACTTCATGGTGTCTTTGCGATAAATTGTTATGTTATAACGTAACGTTTAGTGATGCGGCAAGCCGATATGTCCCCATGGATTCCCGCCCTCTTGGCCAGCGTCGCGGTGGCCGCGACCAGCGTGACGACGCGCTGGGTCGTGTTGACGCCGATGCGTCGGGTGCAGGCGTGGCTGCCGTGGATGCAGGCGGCGACGGCTGGGCTGCTGCTCGGCGACGGTCTGCTGCACATGTTGCCGGAAGCGATGTCCCACGGCGTGCCCGGCCATGCGGCCGGCGGCGTGATCGCGCTTGGCGTGCTGTTGCTGGTGTGTGTGGAGAACCTGGTGCGCGTATGGGCGTCGAGCCGTGATGTGGCGGCGTTCGCGCGTATGGATGTACTCGGTGATGCGCTGCATCACGTGGTCGACGGCGTGGTCATCGGCGCGGCCTTCACCGCCAACACTTCGCTGGGCGTGTTCGTGGCGGTGACCGTGCTGCTGCACGAGCTTCCGCGCAGCGTGGGGCACGCCGGAGTGCTGGTCGCCGGGGGCTATGCGCCGGTGCGCGCGTTCGGGTTGTCGATCCTGGCGGCCGCCGGGGTACCGCTGGGCGCCGGGCTGGCGCTCGGGCTGGGCAGCGCGAGCGGGTTCGTCGGCTACGGTCTCGCGTTCGCCGCCGGATGCACGATCTATCTGGCCTGCGTCGACGTGCTGCCGGCGGTGTGGCAGCGGCTCGACGCACGCAGCCGCCTCGCGCCCGCAGTGGGCATGATCGGCGGCGTGGTGTTCATGTGGGCGGCGGCACTGGTCGATCACGTACATTGAGTTCTTAGTCATCATGCGGCCGCGCAAGTTCAGCCGCGTGCGCAGAGATCGGGGCGGATGCACATGCAAAGAAAGACATGGTCGATCACCATAGCAGGCTTGCTCTGGGGCGTTGTATGCGTCGCCGGGGCGGCACGACCGGAAATCACGCCGGGCTTCCAGATAGTGGAAAGCGTGCCGGAGGCAACGAACTACGGCGCGCCGGGCGTGCCGCGCACGCAGGCCGTGTGGCTGGACATGATCCACAGCGCGCACAAGCGCATCGACGTGGCCGCGTTCTACCTTGCCGACAAGCCGGGCAGTGCGCTGGCGCCGGTGCTGGACGCCGTGATTGCTCGTGCACGCGACGGTGTGAAAGTGCGCTTCCTGCTCGATCGCACGTTCATGAAATACAGCCGCGACAGCGTGGACAGACTGCGCAAGGTGAAGAACATCGAAGTGCGCGTGCTGCCGATGGACGCGCTGACGGGCGGTGTCCTGCACGCCAAGTACATGGTGGTCGACGGCCGCGAGGTGTTCGTCGGCAGCGCCAACTGGGACTGGCGCGCGCTGACCCAGATTCACGAGATCGGCGCGCGGATTCGCAATGCCCGCTTCGCGCGCACCTTCGAGGCCAGTTTCGATTTCGACTGGCATGCGGCGGCGCATCCGGACATGCCGAAACTGGCGAAGCGGGCCGAACGCTCGTTGCCATTCGCGCCGGTGACCGCGGCCGATCCGGTGACGCTGCACGATACCTCGGGCGAAGCCCTGAGCGCTTTTCCGGCCTTCAGCCCGCCATCGTTGATTCCGCATGGCGTCAGCGCCGAGCAGCCGGCGCTGGTCCGCATGATCCACGACGCGCGCCATGTTCTGCGCGTGCAGGTGATGACGCTGACGGCGATCCGGCAGTACGGCCCGAAGGGTTGGTGGACGCCGGTCGATGCGGCTCTGCGCGATGCTGCCGCGCGCGGTGTCGATGTGCGCATCATCGTCGCCGACTGGGCCCTGCGCGAACCCATGCAGGCCTATCTGAAGAGCCTGGCGGTGCTGCCGCACATCACGGTGAAGTTCAGTCATCTGCCACCGTCGCCGCAGGGCTTCATCGACTACGCCCGCGTGGAGCACGCCAAGTACGCGGTGGCCGATGATCGCAGTGTGTACATCGGCACCGGAAACTGGGGCTGGAGCTACTTCAACAACACAGTGGACGCGTCGGTGTTCGCGCATGGGGCCGGGCCGGCGAAAACGCTCACCGGCATCTTCGACCATGACTGGAGCGGGCCGTACGTGACCACGCTGGAACCCGGAAAGGACTACAAACCGCCCCGCACGCATTGAGCGTGCAGGAGCGTGACGCCCGCCGCGGAAGAGTCATTCCGCGGCGGGCGCATGGGGCTTACTGGTGCCCTTTTTCCAGTTCCTCGGCCAGACGCGGCAGGTGATAGACCTTGCGCAGTGCCTGATCCAGTGCGGCGGTGTCCACGGCGACGGCGCGGTTGACGCTGTCGTCGAAGGTGAAGTTGCCGCCCAGCGAGTGGATGTTGCCGTCGAAGATCAGGCCGACGACATGGCCTTCCTTGTTGATGACCGGGCTGCCCGAGTTGCCGCCGATGATGTCGTTGTCGGTGACGAAATCCATCGGCGTGGACAGATCCAGTGACGACTTGGCTTTCAGCCAGCTCTCCGGCAGCTTGAACGGATCAGCGCCGGTGGCGCGCTTGTACAGTCCGGCGAAGTGCGTGAACGGCGGCACTTCCTTGCCCTTCTCCATCCAGCCCTTCACGGTGCCGTAGGACAGACGCATGGTGAAGGTGGCGTCCGGATAGCTGGACGCGCCGTCCCGTGCGAAACGGGCCTGGGCGATGGCCTCGGAGGCCTTGCGCATCGGCGCATCGACTTCGTCCTCGTACTGCTTGCGCAGCTTGCGGGCGACCGGGTCGATCTTGCGCGCCAGTTCGATCATCGGGTCGTGCGAGGCCGCGATGGCCTTCTCGCCGCCGTTCCACAGCTGCTTGCGCACGGCAGGATCGCCGAGCTTGCTGTTGTAGACGAGCTCGTGGGCCAGCTGTTCCGGCGACTTCTTGCCCAGCACTTCGTGCACGAACGGATCGTCCGC
Source organism: Oleiagrimonas sp. MCCC 1A03011 (assembly GCF_003267965.1). Taxonomy (NCBI): domain Bacteria; kingdom Pseudomonadati; phylum Pseudomonadota; class Gammaproteobacteria; order Lysobacterales; family Rhodanobacteraceae; genus Oleiagrimonas; species Oleiagrimonas sp. MCCC 1A03011. The sequence goes on from NZ_MSPY01000002.1 coordinate 24,899, forward strand.
GCCCAGGGCCTGGCGCATCTTCTCCAGGGTCCAGGCCAGCTTGGTCTCGTCGTACTGCGGATAGAACGGGGTCTTCGCTTCCACCCGCTGCTGCATCGCCGGCAGGTTGGCGTCGCGGTACGGCGGCAGACGGTCGGCGTCGGGCTTGGTGCGTTCGGCGGCGGCGCGGACCAGCATGCGCGCATCGCTGAACAGGGTGCTGCCGAAGCCCTGGCCGCGCTCGATCATGGCGTAGCGTTCACGCAGCTGCGCGCCGCGCTGTTGGGCCTTGTCGAGCATCTTCCACGGATGTCCGAATTTCTTCACGCGTGCCGGGTCGGCATTGATCCAGTCACGCAGCGAAGCGTCTTCCTGCTTCTTCTTGGCCACGAAGGCTTCGTTGTTGAGCGTTTCCAGCCAGCCCTTGTACACCTTCAGGGAATTATCGATGCCGAACAGCGAATCCTGGGCTTCCTTGGCCTGCTGCTTGCCCATGCGGCTGTACTGCCAGAGCAGTCCGCGTTCCTCGGACAGGTAGCCGAAGAGTGGGACAAGGATCTTGTCGCGCATGTAGGCGAGCGAGGTCCACGGCGTCTGGCGCTGGGTGGAACCCGGATTGCCGACCACGAAGGTCAGTTCACCGGCTTTCGGACCCTTGGGGTCGAACTGGAAGAAATCGGGTGTATGCGCCGGCTTGCCGTTGACGTACGCGCGGAAGAAGGTGACGTCGAGGTCGTAGCGCGGGAAATTGAAGTTGTCCGGGTCGCCGCCGAAGAAGGCGATCGACTGTTCCGGCGCGAACACCAGGCGCACGTCCTGGTAGCGGCGGTACTTGTACAGCGCGTAGCGACCGCCGTGGTACAGCGTGACCACGTCGCAACGCCAGGTGTCGGGATCGCCGTTGACGCATGCCTTCTCGATGGCGCTGTCGACGGCGCGCTGCGCCTTGATGCGCGCCGCGCCGTTCTTGCCGGCGGTGGCCGCGTTCACGCGGGCGGTCACGTCGGTGATCTTCTCGAGCTGATTCAGCTCCATGTCCGGGCACTTCGGCTCGTCCTTGTCGTCCTTGGCGACGTAGCCGTCCTGCATGTAGTTGTGGTTCTTGTCCGACAGTTGCGACAGACAGGTGTTGGCGCAGTGGTGATTGGTCATCACCAGACCGTTGGCGGACACGAACGAGCCGGAGCAGCCCTCGGCCAGACGCAGCGCGGCGCGCTGTACATGGTCGATCCACTGCTGTGAGGGCGTGAAGCCGTATTTCTGCTGCATCTGCTTGATCGGCAGGTGGTTCATCGTCCACATGCCCTCGTCGGCCATGGCCGATCCGGCCGTGGCGAGCAGCAGACCCGTGAGCAGGGTCAGAGCGAGTCGTTTCATGATATGCCTCCCTTTGAGATGCGCGCAGAGCGCCGTCCAGCCATTATCAAACTGATGTTATAAAGTAACAACATGACTTTCGTAGCACGCGCGACGGTGTACACCTCGCGTGCTTTTGGTCGACCGGGTTACGCCGTGCGGTAGTGATCCTGCAGCGGATAGCGCCGCGCGTAGAGCGCGAACACCAGGGCGGCGAGGAAGGCGAAGCCGGCGAAGAAGAACATCAGGAATGCGTTCTCGCCGATGCCGCTCTGCGCGATCTGGTGCGTGACGGCCTCATTGCGCACCGCGGCGTTGGTGATCAGCACCCACAGGTTGCCGTAGGACACCGACAGCAGCCAGAAACTCATGATGACGCCCTTCATCTGCTGCGGCGCCTGGCTGTAGGCGAACTCCAGGCCGGTGGCCGAGACCAGCACCTCGCCCATGGTCAGCAGCACGTAGGGCGCGATCTGCCAGGCGATGGAGACGGCGTCGCCGTCGTCGATGTGCAGCTGGATCAGTGCCGCCACCACCCAGGCGACGCCGGAGAACGCCAGTCCCGCGCCGATGCGGCGCAGCGAGGTGACCTTTATGCCCATGCGGCGCAGAAGCGGGTAGATCACGAGATTGTTGAACGGGATCAGCAGCATCACCAGGATCGGGTTCAACGCCTGCATCTGCGCCGGTTCTTTCACCAGCCAGCTCGGCCACCACCATTGATCGTGCGGGATGACCATGGCGTTGCCCTGGATGATCCAGGTCGAGGCCTTCTGGTCGAACAGCGACCAGAACGGCGTGACGATGGCGAACACCACCAGAATGCGCAGCACCGCGCGCGCGCCGTCGACCGCGCTTTCCGGATGCACGCTGCGCGCGCGCTCCATCTGCATCGCCGCGCCCGCGCCGCCGAAGCCGATGATCAGCCCGAGCGCCAGCAGCACGGCAATGACGAAGTCGTCGACGGCCAGCCAGGCCAGCACGATCAGGGCCAAGGTGAAGCCGGTGACGGCCAGGATCAGGCCCGGGCGTCCCCTGTCCGGCGCATTGGCGAACAACGCCGTGCGCACCACTTTCAGGAAACTGTGCGGGTCGGAAGCGACCGGCGGCACCACCACGTATTTCCTGCGGCCGGACCAGAAGATCACCGTGGCGATGAACATCAGGATGCCGGGAATGCCGAAGGCCCAGGTCGGACCGTATTCGCGCAGGATGATCGGCATCAGCAGCGAAGCGAAGAACGAGCCAAAGTTGATGATCCAGTAGAAGGCGTCGTAGACCACCTTCGCCAGGTGCTTGTTGGACTGGTCGAACTGGTCGCCGACGAAGGCCGATACCAGCGGCTTGATGCCGCCCGATCCGAGCGCAATCAGGAACAGGCCGGTGTAGAAGCCGGTGCGGTTGTCCTCGAACATCGCCAGACAGGCGTGGCCGGCGCAGTACACCAGCGACATCCACAGCACGGTGTTGTACTTGCCGAAGAAACGGTCCGAGATCCAGCCGCCCAGCAGCGGGAAGAAGTACACGCCGATGACGAAGGTGTGGAACACGTCCTTGGCGATGCCGATACGCTCGGCTTCAGGGGCGAACAGCAGCAGGCTGGAGATCAGGAACGGCGTGAGGATGTTGCGCATGCCGTAGAAGCTGAAGCGCTCACATCCCTCGTTGCCGATGATGTAGGGAATCTGGCGCGGCAGCGCGCCTTTGCCGGCCGGAGCCGCGGCGGTGGTTTCCATACGTGAAGCGGTCGCGGGTCGTTGGGAGCGCTCAGGCTAGCCAAATCCCGCGAACCGGACACCTGCCTAGGCAGGTGCTCCCGAGGGTGAGGATGATTCGGCGCCGTTCGGGCACTCAGCGCGCCGTTTTCCGAGGTCGGAAATGGTGCGCCAGGCGGTTTCTGAAGAACCGCTGCTGTGGAGCAGGCTACTGCAGCGAGAACAGCCAGTGACCGAGGATCGCACCGAAGCCCAGGTGCAGGCCGGCCCAGACCACGGCGCTGAATGCGTCGGCGAGGAGGAACCGGCGAAGCGTCAGTTCGGACATGCCCGCCAGCACCGGCATCAGCGCACGCAGCGGCGGGACCTGGCGACCGACGAACACGGCCACGTCGCCGCGGCGGGCCAGCAGGTCGGTGGCGCGCGCGGTCCATTCCGGGCGGTAGGCGAACGGGCGCATCGCCAGCATGCGCGAACCGTGGCGGCGGCCCAGCTCGTAGGAAAGCAGGTCGCCGGCGACCGCGCCCAGGGTGGCCCACACGATCAGCCATGTCAGCGAGACATGCTGCGAGCCGGCACTGGTGGCGATGGCGACCAGCAGTGTCGAGCCGGGGACGAACGAACCGACGACGGCGATGCCCTCGGCGAAGGCGATCGCGCCGACCAGTGGCGCGGCGAGGAAGCCGTAGGTCAGTATGAAGTGCGCGACCCGTTCGATGAGCGCATGCCAGTTCACTGGCGCGCCCCGCGCGGGTTGCCGGGCGTGTGGCCGGATTCGCTGCTGCGGAACGGGTTGATGTCGAGGCCGCCGCGGCGCGTATAGCGTGCGCTGACGTCCAGTCGCGCGGGCGCGCAGTGCCGGATCAGGTCCATGAAGATGCGTTCGACGCAGTGCTCGTGGAATTCGCGGTGTTCGCGGAACGAGACGATGTAGCGCAGCAGGCCTTCGCGGTCGATCGGCGCGCCGACGTAGTCGATGCGCAGACTGGCCCAGTCGGGCTGGCCGGTGACCGGGCAGTTCGACTTCAGCAGGTTCGACAGCAGGGTCTCCCGTACCGGTGCGGCGTTGGTATCCGCGCGCAGAAACGACGGGTCGGGCGGGCCATAGACGTCGATGTCGAGATCCAGCGCATCAATCAGCACGCCTTCCGGTTCCTCGATGCGCTGGGCGCCGAAATCCGCCGCCGGGGTCAGGTGCACGGCGACCGGCGCGCCCGCGGCCTCGCCGAGATCGCGCGCGAGGCGTTCGACCAGTGTGGCCTCGTCCAGGCGCTCGCCGCTGAAGCTGTTCAGGTACAGCTTGAACGACTTCGACTCGATGATTGCTGGCGAATCGGACGGTACGTGGAATTCGGCCAGCGCCACCACCGGTTTGCCGCGCGGGTCCAGCCAGGACAGTTCGTAGGCATTCCAGATGTCCACGCCCTGGAATGGCAGGTTGCCGTGCAGGCCCAGTTCCGCACGGCCCTTGCTGCGCGGAATCGGGAACAGCAGGTCCGGCGCGTAGCGGTTGCGGTACGCGGTGGCCTTGCCGAGCTGAGAGTCTTCGGGGGTGGTCATGGCGGATTCGGCGGGACGGAATGACGCATTGTACGCGCTGCTTCGGGGCGATATGGCGGCGGGCGCGGCATTCGTTCAGATCAACTCATGGCACGGGTCGGTGTGGGCCGGTCCGCGCTAGGATGTTCGCTTGCGCTGCGTCCGCAGTTTGTCCAAGGGGATTTTCATGCATTCGTTGAACCGTACCTCCCGTACGCTGCTGGGCCTCGGTCTGGCGCTGGCCTGCACGGCCGCCGCCGCCCAGGGCCGCACCCTGAACGCCAAGGATTACGCGCAGGCCGCGCAGGCACTTTCGATTCACACCAACCCGCTGATCGACCACGATGTCAGCGGCGTGCATTGGCAGAACGACCACGTCGTTCTGTATCGGGAACAGACCGGCGGCAAGACCGCCTACATGCGCATGGATGCCGCGACCGGCAAGGCGCGCGTCGCCTTCGATCCGGCGCAGCTGGCCACGCGTCTCGCGGCGGCGTCCGGCAAGCCGGTGGATGCCGGGCATCTGCCCGTGCGCGACTGGAGCTTCGGTCAGGACGGTCGTCTGCAGGTTTCGGCCTTCGGTGGCTGGTATACCTGCGGACTTGGCGCCAGGGACGTCTGCGTGAAAGGGCGCGCCGTGCGCACCGAGGCGTCGCGCAAGAAGATGTCGGACACGCGCGACGAGCCTGGCGTGTTGTCGCCGGACGGCACCAAGGAAGTGTTCGTGCGCCGCTGGAACCTGTGGGTGCGCGACCTGAAGACGGGTGACGAATTCCCGCTGACCACCGACGGCGTGAAGAACTTCGGCTACGCCACCGATAACGCCGGTTGGTTGCATTCGAACGGCGCCATCGTGCGCTGGTCGCCGGACTCGACGCACGTGGTCACCTACCAGCAGGACCAGCGCAAGGTTGGCGACATGTACACCCTGCGCACCCAGGTCGGACATCCCAAGCTCAATGCCTGGAAGTACCCGCTGCCGGGCGACAAGCACGTGTTCATGATCGAGCCGGTGGTGATCGACGTCGACACGCACAAGATGGTGCGCGTGAAGATGAAGCCGCAGCAGCGCCTGTCGAGCCTGTGCGACGACATCGACTGCAACCGCGACGGCAGTTGGGACGACGTGAAGTGGGCGCCGGACGGCAAGAGCTTCGCCATCGTCACCACCTCGCGCGACCGTCATCACGAGTGGTATCACGTGGTTAACGCCGCCAACGGCGACGTGCGCACCGTGTTCGAGGATTCGGTCAAGACTTTCTACGAAAGCGGCCATGGCATGGTGAACTGGCAGTACCTGCCGGCCAGCGACCAGGCCATCTGGTTCTCCGAGCGCACCAACTGGGGCAACCTGTACCTGCGTGACCTCAAGACCGGCAAGGAACTGCACGCTATCACCACGGGTGAGGGCAACGTCACCCAGGTGCGTCACGTGGACCGCAAGAACCGCGAACTGTGGTTCGTCGGCGTCGGTCGCACGTCGGGTGTGAATCCGTACTACCGCCAGTTCTGGAAGGTGAGTCTGGACGGCGGCAAGCCGGTGCTGCTGACGCCGGAAGACGCCGACCACGACATCACCATGTCCAAGGACGGCACGTACTTCGTCGACCGCTACTCGACGCCGACCACGCCGCCGGTGACGGTGCTGCGTTCGTCCGCCGACGGCCATGTCATCGCCACCATCGCGAAGACCGACATTTCGCGCCTGAAGGCCGCGGGCTGGGTGCCGCCGGTGCCGTTCACGGTCAAGGCGCGCGACGGCAAGACCACGCTGTACGGCATGATGTTCAAGCCGGCGAACTTCGATCCGCACAAGAAGTATCCGATCGTCGACTACATCTACCCGGGCCCGCAGACCGGTTCGGTGCGCGGCCGCAACTTCCTGGCCTCGCGTGGTGACAACCAGGCGCTGGCCGATCTCGGTTTCGTCGTGATCGCGCTGGACGGCATGGGCACGCCGTGGCGCTCCAAGTCGTTCCACACCACGTGGTACGGCGACATGGGCGACAACACGCTGCCCGACCAGGTGGCCGGCATCAAGGAACTGGCCAAGCGTTATCCGTGGATCGACCTGTCACGCGTCGGCATCTGGGGCCATTCCGGCGGCGGCAACGCCACCGCGGATGCGCTGTTCCGTTACCCGGACTTCTTCAAGGTCGGCTGGGCCGAGAGCGGCAACCACGACAACCGCAACTACGAGAACGACTGGGGCGAGAAGTACCAGGGCCTGCTGGTCAAGCACAAGGACGGCAGCACCAACTACGACAACCAGGCCAATCAGGACATCGCCAAGAACCTGAAGGGCCATCTGATGCTGGTGCACGGTTCCATCGACGACAACGTGCCGACCGGCGAGACGCTGCTGGTGGTCGATGCGCTGATCAAGGCCAACAAGAACTTCGACATGCTGATCATTCCGAACGTGCACCACGGCTACGGCTTGACCGGCACGATGTACGCCATGCGCCGTCGCTGGGACTACTTCGTGAAGCATCTCGCCGGCGACACGCCGCCGCCGGCGTTCCACTTCGAGCTGCCGGAGTGGATGAAGAAGATGCATCGTCACTGAGTTCGCGCTGCTGGCGACGGCAACAGGTCATCGTCGGCATGCGGTTTAGAGTGAGCGAGTTCGTTGGCCGTTCGCCATCATGCATGACGTTGGCCGCGTCGATATCAAGGGCCTGCCCGGGGAACCGGGCAGGCCCTTTTGTAAGGCTGGTGCGGGCTGACGGGACATGCCCATCTGATGGATGTTGCGGAAATTATGCGCCGCCCGGTAGGCGTACGGATGCGTGTGGACATCAGGGGGCATCGGGAAGTCCGGCCACGGCCGTCGGCGAACCGTGCGCGTCCAGCGCGATCATCACGAACCGCGCCTGCGTGCACACGCGGCGGTCGCCGCTGAGCAGGTCCTCGGCCGTCAGCGTCACCTCGACCTGCATCGAGCTGCGGCCGACGCCGGCGACGTGCGCGCGCAGCTCGACCAGCTGTCCCTGGCGCACCGGCACGTGGAAGTCGGCCTGCTCGGAACGGCCGGTGACCACGGTCCGGCGCGCGTAGCGCGAGGCGGCGATGAAGGCGGCCTTGTCCATCCACGCCAGCGCCTGGCCGCCGAACAGCGTCCCGAGGTGGTTGGTGTGGTGCGGGAACACCATCTCCATCAGCACCGCCTCGCGCGGTGCTGCATCGGTATCGGTGGCAGCCATGCTCAGAACGCCACGTCGAAGGCGACCTCGCCCTCGACGCCGACCTGATAGGCCGACACGCGGCGCTCGAAGAAGTTGGTCACTTCCTGCACGTCCTGCAGATCCATGAAGTCGAACGGATTGGCGACCCCGTACTTCGGCGTCATGCCGAGCTGGCGCAGGCGCTGGTCGGCGACGTATTCGAGGTACTGGCGCATGTCCTTCAGCGACAGGCCGGCGACGCCGCCGGCGAGCACGTCTTCGGCGAACTGCGTTTCGCAGGCGATGGCCTCCTCCAGCATTGTTTCGACGTCGGCCTGCATGGTTTCGTCGAACAGGTCCGGCTCTTCCTTGCGCACCTGCTCGATCACGGCGAAGGCGAAGGCCATGTGGCCCGATTCGTCGCGGAACACCCAGTTGGTGCCGCCGGCCAGGCCGTGCAGCAGGCCGCGCGCGCGGAAGTGGTAGACGTAGGCGAAGGCGGCGAAGAAGAACAGGCCCTCGATACAGGCGGCGAAGCAGATCAGATTGAGCAGGAACTGGCGGCGATGTTCGTGCGTCTCCAGACGATCCAGCTGCTGCACCGAATCCATCCACTTGAAACAGAAGTCGCCCTTGGCGCGGATCGACGGGATGGTCTCGATGGCGGCGAACGCCTTGTGACGCGCCTCCGGATCGGGCAGGTAGGTGTCGAGCAGGGTCAGGTAGAACTGCACGTGCAGCGCCTCCTCGTACAGCTGGCGCGACAGGAACATGCGCGCTTCGGGCGCGTTGATGTGCTGGTACAGGTTCAGCACCAGATTGTTGGAAACGATGGTGTCTCCGGTGGCGAAGAAGGCGATCAGGCGCTCGACCAGGTGGCGGTCGGCGTCGCTCATCTTTTGCTTGAGGTCGGCGGTGTCCATGCCGAAGTCGACTTCCTCGACGGTCCAGGTATTGCGGATCGCGGCGCGGTACATCTCGTAGAACTGCGGGTAGCGCATCGGCCGCAGGGTCAATGCGAAGCCGGGGTCGAGCAGGCGGGATGAAGGGTTCATGGGCATTCCTTGTGCGTGCGTGTCGGTCGACCCGAGGCGGGTGCCGCGTTCGTGCGGCAGGCGTCGTCCATGCGCATCCGTGTCGTCGGGTCGTCCGTGATGCCGCATCCGTGCGGCGGGTTCGTCCATGGCTACGAAGGGGTCAGACGGAGGCGTCGGTCACTGGCAGGCCTCGCAGTACTCCGGGTTCTCCAGCGAGCAGACCACGGCGGCGTTGTCGTCCGGCTTCGTCTGTGCGGCGGCGTGGCCGACGGTGGTCTGCGCGATGCGCGTGGCCGGGCGTGAGCGCAGGTAGTAGGTGGTCTTGATGCCGGCCTTCCACGCGTACATGTACATCGACGACAGCTGGCCGATGTTGGGGTTCTCCATGAACAGGTTCAGCGACTGGCTCTGGTCGATGTAGGCACCGCGTGCGGCGGCGTGGTCGATCAGCGCCTTCTGAGGAAGTTCCCACGCGGTGCGGTAGATGCGACGCAGGGGCTCGGGGATGGCCGCGATGCCTTGGATCGAACCCTCGGCGCGCTTGATGGCGTCGCGCACCTCGGCAGTCCACAGGCCCAGTGTCTTCAGTTCCTCGACCAGATGCCGGTTGACCACCACGAAGTCGCCCGACAGCGTCTCGCGCTTGAACAGGTTGGACACCTGCGGCTCGATGCACTCGTAGCAGCCGCAGATCGAGGCGATGGTGGCGGTCGGCGCGATGGCGATCAGCAGCGAGTTGCGCAGGCCGGTGTGCCGGATGGTTTCGCGCAGGGTCTGCAAGCGCTCGGCGTCGTGCGGCGCGGCGTCCGTCCAGTGGTCGAACTGCAGCTGGCCGCGCGCCGCGCGGGTGTCGGCGAAGGCCGGGTGCGCGCCGAGCTCGGCGGCCAGTTCGCTGGAGGTGTCCAGGGCGTGGAAGTAGATGTCCTCGGCGATGCGCGCCGACAGCGCGCGGGCCTCGTCGCTGTCGAACGGCAGGCGCAGGCGGAAGAATACGTCCTGCAGGCCCATCACGCCGAGGCCGACCGGACGCCATTTCATGTTGGCCGCGCGCGCAGTGTCGATGGGGTAGAAGTTCAGGTCGATCACGCGGTCGAGCTGGCGCACGGCCAGACGCACGGTGTCGGCCAGCTTGTCGAAGTCGAACGACCAGCGGCCCTCGTCGTCGCGCGCGAGGTGGCGCGACAGGTTGATCGAGCCGAGGTTGCACACCGCGGTCTCATCGTTGGACGTGACTTCCAGAATCTCGGTGCACAGGTTGGACAGGTGTACCGTGTTCCCGGCCACGGCGGTCTGGTTGCAGGTGGCGTTGGCGCGGTCCTTGAAGGTCATCCAGCCGTTGCCGGTCTGCGCCAGCGTGCGCAGCATGCGCGTGTACAGCTCGCGTGCGGGCAGGGTGCGCACGGCCAGGCCGTCGGCCTCGGCCTTGCGGTAGGCGGCGTCGAAGTCGTCGCCGTGCAGGTCGACCAGCTGCGGCACGGTCTTGGGGTCGAACAGCGACCAGTCCGCGCCGGCCTCGACGCGACGCATGAACTCGTCGCAGATCCAGTTGGCGAGGTTGAGGTTGTGGGTGCGGCGGGCGTCGTCGCCGGTGTTGTCGCGCAGTTCCAGGAATTCCTCGATGTCGGCGTGCCACGGTTCCAGGTACACGCAGGCCGCGCCCTTGCGGCGGCCGCCCTGGTTGACCGCGGCGACCGAGGCGTCGAGCGTCTTCAGCCACGGCACCAGGCCGTTGGAGTGGCCGTTGGTGCCGCGGATCAGCGAGCCGCGCGAGCGGATGCGGGAGTAGGCCAGGCCGATGCCGCCGGCGAACTTGGACAGCTTGGCGACGTCGGCGTACTTGTCGTAGATCGCTTCCAGCGTGTCCGCGGGCGAGTCGAGCAGGAAGCACGAGGACAGCTGTTCGTGCCGCGTGCCGGCGTTGAACAGCGTCGGCGAGCTGGGGATGTAGTCGAGCGAGGAAAACAGGCCGTACAGCGCCAGCGTCTCGCCCATGTCGCCGCCGCCCAGCGCGCAGGCGATGCGCATGAAGAAGTACGGCGGGCTCTCGATCACGTGGCGCGCTTCGGGATGGCGCAGCAGGTAGCGGTCGTAGACGGTGCGTAGACCGAAGTACTCGAAGCGGCGCGTGGCGTCGTGGTCGATGGCGTCGTCGAGCTTGCGCGCGTTGGCGGCCACGAAGGTCTGGAGGCGCTCGTTGATGAGGCCCAGCTCGGCGCCGCGCGCGACCGACTGCGAGAACGACTGGATGTCCTGGCCGCGCACTTCCTTGTCGATGGTGGCGGCCAGCAGGCGCGCGGCGAGCTGGCCGTATTCGGGTTCCTCGGCGGTCAGCGCGGCGGCGGTACGGATGGACAACTCGTCCAGTTCGCGGGTGCTGGCGCCGTCGTACAGGCCGCCGATGGTCTTGTGCGCGACGCGCATCGGGTCGACGGCGTGCAGGCCGTCGGCGCAGCGCTGCACCGCGCGCACGATCTTGTTGACGTCGACCGGCTCGTGCGCGCCGTTGCGCTTGGCGACGTGCATCTGTGCGGCGTTGTGCGCCGGCGTCAGGCGGAAGGATTCGTCCGTGCCGCGCGCGGCGGTGGACGGCGAAAATGCGGGTGGGACGGACGCGTCGGCAGACGCCGCGTCCACGGGCGATGAAGCCGTTTCCGGCAGGGTGTCGAGTGGATCCATGGCGGACCTCCGGATGGGTGGACCCGCCGCGCCGATCTGGGATAGCGCGACGGGTCCGTGACTCAAACGCCTGCTCCCTCGCGCAGGGCCTGAGGGTGTCGCCATGCGGATCACGCTCGCCAACGGACCGGGGTGGACCGGTCCCTTCAGCGACGCGCCTCCCCGCGGAAGCGGTCACCCGCACCAGGCGGCTTCTAGGTTCGGTCCCTCGCATCTCACGGACTGCGACGGCCGGACGGCCTGGCGTGTCGGCAGGTCTTCGGGCTTGCGGCTCGAGTCGTGCGACTCACCTACTGGCCTTCGCTTCCCGGGTACAGCGACCCAGTGCGCGGGAGTGATCCCATCAAGGCGTTCGATACCGCTTACCGCTGCGGGGCAGCTCCGGATTCACACCGGATTCCCTATTGTGTCCGCCGCGAGGCGAACACCGACGAACCCAAGATATGGGGTTTTGCGGGGTGGGTCAACGCGAAATATGGAGATGCTTCGCAAATCAGACAGTTGCCGTTCCGGCACATGTTGCGTGCCGCATGGCGCTTGTGCGCGACGCGCGCGGGCGCTACGCTGCGCCCTCGTTTCGGGTGTCCTGCGGCGTGTTCGCGACGCGGGATGAAACGGGAAGCCGGTGTGAATCCGGCGCTGCCCCCGCAACGGTGAGTGCGCGACGGCATCGATGGATGCCGCGGCGTGACCTTCCGCCACTGTGCTTCGCGGCATGGGAAGGCGGTCACGCCGGGTCCGAGGTTGGAGGATCCGCCACAAGCCCGGAGACCGGCCCGATACGTGCGACTGCGGCTTGCGCCGCGGCGCATTGTCCGGTGGCTTCGCGGAGGGCGAAGGCGGATCGAGCCGCGCCCGTTCCGGGTTTCCGCGTCCGTCCGTTTTCTCTTCCTCGTGTCGCCTTCATCCGCACCATGCCGTCGCGCGGGGCGCACGGCGAGGAGACGTTGCATGTACATCAAGATTCCGGGCGCGCCGTTCGCGTTTCTGACCCTGCTGACGGCATCGGCCGCCGCGACGGCTGCATCGCCGATGCCCGCTTCCAGCGATCTGAAACCGGTGGTGGTCACCGCCACCCGTACCGACGTGTCGCTGGACGATACGCTGGCGCCGGTCACCGTGCTCACTCGCGACGACATCGCACGCCTGCAGCCGACCTCGCTGGTCGGGTTGCTGGAAGGTCTGCCGGGCGTGAGCCTGGCCAATTCGGGCGGCATCGGTCAGCAGACGTCGCTGTTCCTGCGCGGCACCAGTTCGACCCACACGCTGGTGCTGATCGACGGCGTGCGCGTCGGTTCGGTTAGTGCCGGGCTGGCTGCGTTCGAGCAGATTCCGGTCGACCAGATCGAGCGCATCGAGGTCGTGCGCGGCCCGCGTTCGTCGCTGTACGGCGCCGACGCCATCGGCGGCGTGATCCAGATCTTCACCCGCCACGGCCAGGCCGGCGAGGGCATCACGCCGTCTTTCCGCCTCACTGGCGGCGGGCACGGCTATCGCGACGGCCAGGTCGGTCTGTCCGGCGGCACGCGGCACGCCTGGTACAACCTCAGCGTCGGCGGCACCTATACGCGCGGCATCAACAGCTGCAAGCAAGGCGCCGGCACCGTGTTCGCCGGCTGCTTCACCAACGAGCCGGACGCCGACGGCTATCGCTCCTGGAACGGCCTGTTCAACGTCGGCTACCGCTGGGACAACGGCACCGAGCTGGCCGGCAATTTCCTGCGCAACAAGAGCTACGTCGAATACGACGGCAGCTACCAGAACCAGAGCCGCCACGTGCAGCAGGTGGCCGGCGCGCGTCTGCGCCTGCAGCCGACCGCGGCCTGGACGGTCACGCTGACCGCGGGCCAGAGTCTGGACAAGGCCAGCAACTACAAGAACGGCACGTTCGTCGGCTACGGCGATTCGCGGCGCAACCAGTTCGGCTGGCAGAACGACATTGCGCTGGGCGACGGCCAGTTGTTGACCGTCGGTCTCGACGATCAGCACGAGCACATCGACAGCGACACCGCCTACCTGCGCACCGCGCGCGAGGACGTCGGCGCGTACGCGCAGTACCAGGCCAGCTTCGGCGCCAACGAAGTGCAGATCAGCGGTCGCCGTGACCACAACCAGCAGTTCGGCAACCACAACACCGGCGCGCTGGCCTGGGGCTATCACTTCGACGGCGGTCTGCTGCTGACAGCGTCGTACGGCACGGCGTTCCACGCGCCGACCTTCAACGATCTGTACTACCCGTCGTACCCCGGCTTTCCGCCGAGCGCCGATCCGAACCTGAAACCGGAAAAGTCGCGCAATCTCGAGCTGGGCCTGGGCGCGGTGCACACGCACTGGCACTGGCGCGTGGATACCTACCGCAACACCATCCGCGACCTGATCGCGCTGGACAGCCACTTCACGCCAGGCAACATCAGCCGCGCGCGTATCCGCGGCGCCGAGGCGCAGGTCGGCGGCGACGTCGGCGCCTGGCGCGTGGCCGGCTACGCGACCTGGCTGCAGCCGGAGAACCGCGACGGCGGACCGAACGATGGAAACTGGCTGCCGCGCCGCGCCGGACGCAGCGCGCGCATCGACCTGGATCGCACGTTCGGCGCGTTCTCGGTCGGGACCACGGTGTCGGCCTACGGCCACCGCTACGACGATGCGGCCAACCTGCATCGCCTGGGCGGTTACACCACGGTCGATCTGCGCGCCAGCTGGCAGTTCCGTCCGCGCTGGCAGTTGCAGGCGCGCCTGGCCAATGCGCTCGACCGCGATTACGAGACGGTCTACTACTTCAATCAGCCCGGCCGCACGGCGTACCTGACGCTGCGCTACACGCCTTCACGCTGATCCCCGGAGGCGGGCGCGGCGCTTGATCGGCGTCGCGCCCGCGTCGATAGTGGAGCCATGACCGTCACCGCGCCCCTGAAACTGCACGCCGATCTCGATCTGCGCGCCTGCGTGGACGCGTTCGCGCTGCCGTGGACGCCTTCGCCCGCGGCCGGCGTCGAGCGGCGCCTGATCGAGCGCGATGGCGCCGAGGCCGCGCGCGCCACCTCGCTGGTGCGCTACGCGCCCGATTCACGCTTTCCCTCGCACACGCATCCGCGCGGCGAGGAGATTTTGGTGCTGGAGGGCACCTTCGGCGACGAGTTCGGCGACTATCCGCCCGGCACGTACCTGCGCAATCCGCCAGGTTCCAGCCACGCGCCGCGCACCGACGAAGGCTGCACGATCTTCGTCAAGCTGCGGCACATGCACCCGCTGGAATCCGAGCGGGTCGTCGTTGACACTGCCGAACGCCCTTGGTGCGCGAGTGCCGTGCGCGGACTGGAGATCATGCCGCTGGGCGGTTTCCATGGTGAGCGCGCTGCGCTTGTACGGCTGGCGTCCGGCACGCGCGTGCCGCTGCGCCGACATGCGGGCGGCTGCGAACTGCTAGTGCTGGGCGGCGCACTGCGGGACGACGATGGCACCTATCCGGCCGGCACCTGGCTGCGGCTTCCGCGCGGCTCGCGGCAGTCGGTGTCCAGCGACAAGGGCTGCACGGTCTTCGTGAAGGCCGGTCACCTGCGTTGAGCGCGCGTCAGTCGGGGCGATGCGGCAGCGCCAGATAGTCCTGGCTCTGCATCTCGATCAGGCGCGATTCGGTGCGTCCGAATTCGGCGCGCAGGCGGTCGCCCTCGTACAGGTCGATGATCGGTGCGGCGGCCGACAGCACCAGCTTCACGTGGCGGTCGTAGAACTCGTCGACCAGATGGATGAAGCGCCGCGCCGGATCGTTGTTGTACAGGCCGAAGATCGGCACGTTGCCGATGACCACGGCGGGGAAGCGCCGCGCCAGTTCGATGTAGTCGTCGTTGCCGCGCGGGCCGTCGCACAGCGCGTCGAAGTCGAACCAGGCGATGTTGTCGGCGCGACGCTGCACGGCGATCGGGCGGTCGTTGATGCGCAGTTCGCCGCCCTCGTCGACGTCGCCCTCGGCGTAATCGGCGAAGATCCGTTGCAGCACGTGACTGGCCTCGGGACCGGGCGGCGTCTGATAAATCGGCGCCTGTTCCAGCGCGCGCAGGCGCCAGTCGTGGCCCGAGGTCATCTCCAGCACCCGGCAGTGCTGCTCGATCTGGCGGATGGCGGGCACGAAGCGCGCGCGCTGCAGACCGTCGGCGTAGAGGTTCGCCGGCGCGGTGTTGGAGGTGGTGACCAGCGCCACGCCACGCGCGAACAGGCCGCGTAGCAGGCCGCCGAGGATCATCGCGTCGCCGATGTCGTCGACGATGAACTCGTCCAGGCACAGCACGCGGGCACGCGCGGCGAGGTCGGCGGCGATCTGCTGCAGCGGGTCGCTCTGCTGGCGCTTTTCGTGCTCGCGCAGGGCCTCGTGGACTTCGCGCATGAAACGATGGAAATGTCGTCGCAACGCCACGCCCTGCGGCAGGCCGGCGACGAACAGGTCCATCAGAAAGGTCTTGCCACGGCCGACACGGCCCCACAGGTACAGGCCGTCGGGCGCGTCCGGCACATCGTTGTTCAGCAGCGAGCGCAGGCGGCCGAGTACGCCGCGTTCAGGACGCGGGCGTGCGCAGAGTGCGTCGTGCAGCCGGTCGAACTCGACCAGCGCGGCTTGCTGGGACGGATCGCTCTCCCAGCGATGCGCGGCCACGCCTTCGCGGTAGCGTTGGCTGGGACGGATCGCGTGGTCGGCGTCTGCGTGCGGCGCCGGATCGAACTCAGGCATCGCGCTCGCTCGGCAGCCAGCTGCGCACGCCGTTCTTGATCGCGCCGCGCAGGTCCATCAGACGGCGGTGGAAGAAGTGGCTGGTTTCGGGCATGCGTACCAGGTTGGGCGCGGGCTTCAACTTTTCCGCCCAGTCGAACACGGCGTCCGGATCGACCACCTCGTCTTCTTCGCCCTGGACGATGAGCCAGGGGCAGGCGGGCATCTCGAAGCCTTCGAAGTCCCAGCGCCCGACCGGTGGCGCCACGGTGATCAGTGCGTCGGCGCCCAGGCGCGCGGCATTGCGCAGCGCCACGTAGCTGCCGAAGGAGAAGCCGGCCAGCCAGATTGCATCGTCGGTGCGGCGGCTGCGCACCCAGTCGACCACGGCGGCCAGGTCGTCGCCCTCGCCGATGCCTTCGTCGTACTCGCCCTCCGACGCGCCGACGCCACGGAAGTTGAAGCGCACGGTGGCCAGACCCGATTCGCGCAGGCTGCGCTCGAGCATGGTCACGACCTTGTTGTGCATGGTGCCGCCGTGCTGCGGATGCGGGTGGCAGATAATGGCCACACCGCGGCGCGCACTGCTTTCCGGCAGGTCGACGGCCACTTCGAGCCGGCCGACGGGACCGCGCAGCGCGAAGCTGCACGCCGCGTCCGGAAACGTCTCGGGTGCGGGGGATAGGGTGGTTTCGGTCATCGCAACATCATAACCGCGCCGTTGCCCGCGTGCGTGAGGTGGGCGGAGCGCGATTCCACAAGTGTCTGATTGAATTTGATTAATAACCGGGTTCCCGGAGAGCGGCAAGGGTCGCCAGTCATGTTGTGCAAAGCCGCTGCACGCTGCGGTGGAGCGGGTCCGCATACGAAAATGCCGCCCGAAGGCGGCATTTCAAGTCCACGGGCAGGCGCGATGCGCGCCCGCGAAGATTATTTGGACTGGCTGACCATCCACTTCACGGTGGCGGCGACCTGTGCGTCGGACAGCGACGGATTGCCGCCGCGGGCCGGCATGTGGTTGCCGTCCGGGCCGGTGTAGCCCTCTTCGGCATGCTTGATGAGGGTGTCGATGCCCTGGGCGATGCGCGGCGCCCAGTTGGCCTTGTCGCCCAGCTTCGGCGCGCCGGCGACGCCGGCGGTGTGGCAGCTGTGGCACAGGTGACCGTAGATGGTCTTGCCGTCGGTGGTGCCGCCGTAGGCGACCTGTGCGGCGGCGGCCTTGGCGGCAGCGGCCTGCGCGGCCTGCATGGCGGCGAAACCGGACTTGCCGGCGTAGACGCCGCCGACCGGCGCGATACGCTGCTCGGTCACCTGGCGTGCGCCCGGAACGTCATCCTTCGGCGCATCGCTATAGATGTGCCAGGCCAGGAAGATCAGGACCAGCGCAACCAGCACCAGGAAGAAGATGACCATGGAGAACTGACGCAGAAAACTCTGGTCGGATTTGCTGATAGGACCGCTCACTCGTCGTTCCTCATTGTGTTGAATACGGCCGGAGAGCTGCCGGCTCAGCGCATGCAAAGGTTGCGAGTATAGCGGGCCGGGCGGGGTGGAAAAAGCGCATCCGGAAGCGATTCGCCGATGGCTTGTGCCATCAGTCATGTCGCGTCTGTGTCAACTGGCAGTGTTACAGAACGTTTAGGACCTTCTATGCTACGCGCAAAGATGGGCAAGAAGGCCGCTTTGCAGTGCGCGTCGACACCATTTCCGCGGGAGCGGGGAACGGTCCGGCGACGTGTCGTGGCGGACGGACTCATGCAGGGCGCGGATCGAAGCGCGCTGGGCATTTCATAAACGGAGCAATTCCATGTCGCGTTGGAAAATCGCGCTGATCGTCATTGTCGTCATCGTTCTTGCCCTGCTCGGTCTGAGCATGTGCCAACACCGTGCGAAGAACGTCGCAGCGGACGGCAAGAATGGTGCGCCGACGGCGGCCAAGGCAGACGGTCAGAATGGTGACAACGCCCCGGTGCCGGTCACCGTGGTGCCGGTGACCAAGAAGAATGTGCCGGTCTACCTGACCGCGCTGGGCACGGTGCAGGCACTGAACACCGTCAGCGTGCGCCCGCAGGTGGGCGGCCAGCTGCTGAAGCTGACGTTCGATGAAGGTCACCCGGTGAAGAAGGGGCAGGTGATCGCCAAGATCGACCCGCGCACCTACCAGTCCACCTACGATCAGGCCGTGTCCCGGCGGAATCAGGACCGGGCCCAGCTGGCGACCGCGCGAGGCAATCTCAAGCGCAGCGAGGACCTGATCAAGAAGGGCTTCATTTCGCGCCAGGATCTGGATACGCAGCGCAACACCGTGCATCAGCTCGAGGCGGCGGTGGCCGGTGACAACGCCAGCATCCGCGACGCCAAGATCAATCTGGACTACACCGACGTCACCTCGCCGATCGATGGCCTGGCCGGCATCCGCCAGGCCGACCCGGGCAATGTGCTGTCGACCAGCGACACCATCGTGGTGCTGACCCAGGTGCATCCGATCAACGTGCTCTTCACCCTGCCCGAGCAGGACCTGGATCGCGTGCGCCGCGCGCAGGCGGCGCAGGGCAGTCTGCCGGTCACCGCGCTCGATCGCGTCGACAGCCATGTCGTGGCCGATGGCGGCAAGCTGAAGGTCATCAACAACCAGATCGACACCAGCACCGGCACCTTCCAGTTGAAGGCCGAGTTCGCCAACGCCCACAACGAGTTGTGGCCGGGCCAGTTCGTCAATGTGCGCATGCAGGTGAACACGGTCGACAACGGCCTGGTGGTGCCGACGCAGGCGGTGCAGCGCGGCCCGGACGGCGACTACGTATATGTGGTCGGCAAGGACGACACCGTGCAGATGCGTTCGGTCCAGGTTTCGGGCGAGGCCAGTGACACCGAGTCGCTGATCGGCAGCGGACTGAAGCTGGGCGAGCGTGTGGTCACCGAGGGCCAGTTCCGCCTCAAGCCGGGACGCAAGGTCAAGGCCTACAAGCCGGGCGAAGTGCCCAAGGCGCCAACCGCCGAGGAAATCAAGAAGGCGGCGCAGGACAGCGGGCGGCGCCGGCGCTGATCCGGTCGCGCAGAACGTTCATGGACAGGATTTCGTCCCCAATCGCAGGAATCGCATAGCGTGGGCTTCTCTAGCATCTTCATTCGCCGTCCGATCGCCACTTCGCTGCTGATGGCGGCGGTGCTGCTGCTAGGCATCCTCGGCTACCGCGCCCTGCCGGTGTCGGCGCTGCCGGAAATCGACGCGCCGACGCTGGTGGTGACGACGCAGTATCCGGGCGCCAGCGCGCAGACCGTGGCCACCCTGGTGACCACGCCGCTGGAGCGCCAGCTGGGCCAGATCTCCGGCATCGACATGATGAGTTCGGACAGCTCCGCGGGGCTGTCGACCATCGTGCTGCAGTTCAACATGAAGCGCGACATCGACGTCGCCGCGCAGGACGTGCAGTCCGCGCTGCGCGCCGCGAGGCTGCCGGGCGGATTGCCGTACCAGCCGGTCTACAACCGCGTGAATCCGGCCGACGCGCCGATCATGACTCTGGTGATGACCTCCGACAGCCTGCCGCTGCGCGAGGTCAACAACTACGCCGACTCGATCATCGCGCAGAAGCTGTCGCAGGTATCCGGCGTCGGTCTGGTGTCGATTGCCGGCAACGTCAAGCCGGCGGTGCGCGTGCAGGTCAATCCGGCGCAGCTGGGCAATCTCGGCCTGACCATGGAGGACGTGCGCAGCGCGCTGACCCGCGCCAATGTCAACGCCGCCAAGGGCACCCTCAACGGCGCTACCCAGACCTATTCCATCGGCACCAACGATCAGCTGTCCAGCGCCAAGGAATACGGCGACGTCATCATCAGCTACAAGGACGGCGCGCCGGTGCATCTGCGCGACGTGGCCAAGGTGATCGACGGCGTCGAGAACGACCAGCTGGCGGCCTGGGCGAACGGCAAGCCGGCGGTGCTGCTGGACATCCGTCGCCAGCCCGGCGCCAACATCATCGGTACGGTCGAGCGCATCCACCGGATGATTCCGCAGCTGCGCAGCGTGCTGCCCGACGGCGTGCATCTGGGCGTGTTCGCCGACCGCACGGTGACCATCCGCGCCTCGGTGCGCGATGTGCAGTTCACGTTGATCCTCACCGTTCTGTTGGTAGTCGCGGTGATCTTCGTGTTCCTGCGACGACTGTGGGCGACGGTGATTCCGTCGGTGGCGGTGCCGCTGTCACTGCTGGGCACGTTCGCGGTGATGTCGTTCACCGGTCTGTCGCTGGACAACCTGTCGCTGATGGCGCTGACCGTGGCCACCGGTTTCGTGGTCGACGATGCGATCGTGATGATCGAGAACATCGTGCGCTACATCGAGCAGGGCAAGGATGGTCCCGAGGCCGCCGAGCTCGGCGCGCGCGAGATCGGTTTCACGGTGCTGTCGCTGACCGTCTCGCTGATCGCGGTGTTCCTGCCGCTGCTGCTGATGCCCGGCGTCACCGGTCGCCTGTTCCATGAATTCGCCTGGGTGCTGACGGCGGCGGTGGCGATCTCGATGCTGGTTTCGCTGACGCTGACGCCGATGATGTGCGCCTACCTGCTGAAGGCCGACGCATTGCCGGAGGGCGACGACGCGCACGAGCGCGCGGCCAAGGCCGGCAAGCGCACCCTGTGGTCGCGCACTGTGGGCCTGTACGAGCGCAGCCTGGACTGGGTGCTGGCCCATCAGCGACTGACCATGCTGGTGTTCGGATTGTCTGTCCTGGTCACGGTCGGCCTGTACATGGCCATCCCCAAGGGCCTGCTGCCGGAGCAGGACACCGGCATGATCACCGGCGTGGTGCAGGCCGACGACAACATCGCCTTCAAGGCGATGGAGCAGCGCACGCGCGCGGTTGCCGACGCGCTGCGCAAAGATCCGGCCGTGTCCGGCGTGGCCGCCTTCATCGGCGCCGGCTCGGTGAATCCGACGCTGAACCAGGGCCAGCTCAGTATCGTGCTGAAGCCGCGTGGTGAGCGCGGCGACCTGCAGAGCGTGGTCGCGCAGCTGCAGAAGGACGTGGCCAATATTCCCGGCGTGGCGCTGTACCTGAAGCCGGTGCAGGACATCACCCTCGACACGCGCGTGGCCGCTACCGAGTACCAGTACGCGATGTCGGACGTGAACAGCGACGAGCTGGCCACCTACGCGGCGAAGATGACCGACGCCATGCGCCAGCTGCCGCAGCTGGCCGATGTCGACAACAACCTGGCCGACAAGGGCCGCGCGCTGCACCTGACCATCGATCGCGAGAAGGCCAGCCGTCTCGGCGTGCCGGTGCAGACCATCGACGACACGCTGTACGACGCCTACGGCCAGCGCCAGATCTCCACCATCTTCACCCAGCTCAACCAGTACCGCGTGGTGCTGGAGGTGGCACCGCAGTTCCGCAACAGCGCCGACCTGCTGAACAAGCTCACCGTGCGCAGCAACGGCAGCGGTGCGCTGACCGGTTCCAACGCGACCAGCTACGGCATGGTGAGGTCGGCCAACTCGTCGACGGCGACCGGTATCGGCCAGTCCAACACCGGCATTCCGCTGGGCAGTGGCGGCAACGTGCCGCTGGCCAGTCTGGTCAGCGCGAAGGTCAACAACGCGCCGCTCATCATCAGCCATCAGAACCAGCTGCCGGCGGTGACCATCTCGTTCAATCTGGCTCCGGGCTACTCGTTGTCCGAGGCCGTGGACGCCATCCACAAGGCCGAGAATCAGCTCAACGCGCCGGCGTCGGTGCAGGCGCAGTTCATCGGCAAGGCGGCTGAGTTCTCGTCCTCGGTCGGCGATGAGGTCCTGCTGCTGCTGGCGGCCATCGTGGTGATCTACATCGTGCTGGGCGTGCTCTACGAGAGCTACATCCATCCGCTGACGATCATCTCCACGCTGCCGCCGGCGGGCGTCGGCGCGCTGCTGGCATTGATGATTTTCGGCATGAGCCTGTCGGTGGACGGCATCGTCGGCATCATCCTGCTGATCGGCATCGTGAAGAAGAACGCGATCATGATGATCGACTTCGCCATCGAGGCGAAGCGCACCGGCATGAACGCGCACGACGCCATCCGACGCGCCTGTCTGCTGCGTTTCCGGCCGATCATGATGACCACCTTCGCGGCCCTGTTCGGCGCGCTGCCGCTGGCCTTCGGCACCGGCATCGGTTCCGAGCTGCGTCAGCCGCTGGGCGTGTCGATCGTCGGCGGCCTGCTGCTGTCGCAGCTGGTGACGCTGTACACCACGCCGGTGATCTATCTGTACATGGAGCGTTTCGCCGATTGGCTGGCCGCGCGTCGCGAGCGTCATGCGCTGCGTCTGGCCGAGCGGCAGGGAGCGGCGTGACCGGCGGCGATCGAACATGAACATCTCCGCGCCCTTCATTCGCCGCCCCATCGGCACCTCGCTGTTGGCGCTGGGCGTGCTGATCGCCGGCATCGTCTGCTACCGCCTGCTGTCGATCAGCGCGCTGCCGCAGGTGAACTTCCCGGCGATCTTCGTCACCGCCAGCCAACCCGGCGCGGACGCCTCGACCATGGCCACGACGGTGGCGGCCCCGCTGGAGCGCCACCTCGGCCAGGTGCCGGGCGTCGAGCGCATGCGCTCGCGCAGTTCCGAAGGCAGCATGTTCGTCATCCTGTTCTTCCAGGGCGGGGTGAACCTGGACCAGGCTGCGCAGCAGGTGCAGGCGGCGATCAACGCGGCGCAGCCGGATCTGCCCTCGGGCCTGACTTCGCCGCCGGTCTATCGCAAGGCCAATCCCAACGACGATCCGGTGCTGCAGATCGCGCTGACCTCTGACACCGAGCCGCTGTCGGAACTCTACGACCGCGCCAGCACGCTGCTTGCACCGCGTCTGAGCCAGCTTCCGGGCGTGTCCAACGTCGACGTGTCCGGCAGCGCGCAGCCGGCCGTGCGTGTGGACGTGAACCTGCGCGCGCTGAACGCGATGGGTCTGTCGTCCAATGAACTGCGCAACGCGCTGACCGCGGCCAACGTGACCTCGCCGCTGGGCTTCCTCGACGACGGCCACAGCACCATGGCGGTGACCGCCAACGACCAGCTGCACAATGCCGAGGATTTCGCCAACCTCATCATCGCCGTGCGCAACGGCACGCCGGTGCGCCTGAAAGATGTGGCGCACGTCTACCAGGGGGCCGAAGACAGCTTCCAGGCGGCCTGGTTCAACGGCAAACCGGCCATCGAGCTGGACTTGTTCAAGCGTCCGGACGCCAACATCATCGACACCGTCGACAGCATCAAGGCCGCACTGCCGGGCGTGCGCACGCTGCTGCCGCCGGGCACGAAGATGACGCCGTACTACGACGGCACGCCGACCATCCGCGATTCGGTGCGCGAGGTGCAGCTGACCCTGCTGATCAGTCTCGGCATGGTGGTGCTGACCATGGCGCTGTTCCTGCGCCGCCTGGCGCCGACAGTGATCGCCGCCATCGCCATGCCGATGTCGCTGGCCGGCGCGTTCATCGCCATGTATCTGCTGCATTTCACGCTGGACAACCTGTCGCTGCTGGCGCTGGTCATCGCCATCGCTTTCGTGGTCGACGACGCCATCGTCATGATCGAGAACGTCATCCGGCACGTCGATGCGGGCATGCCGCCGCGCGAGGCGGCGCTGAAGGGCGCACGCGAGATCGGCTTCACCATCGTCTCGATCACCGCCTCGCTGGTCGCGGTGTTCATTCCGCTGATGTTCGCGCCCGGCTTCATCGGGCTGTTCTTCAACGAGTTCACCGTCACGTTGGTCGCCGCGATTCTGGTCTCGGCGGTGGTGTCGCTGACGCTGACGCCGTCGCTGTGCGCGGTGTTCCTGCGTCCGACGGCGGCGGCCAAGACCACTCGCGTCGGCCATGTGCTGGAGCGTTTCCACGACGGCATGCTCAACGTCTACCGCGGCTCGCTGCGCTGGGCGTTGCGGCATCCGTTGCTGATGTCGCTGTCACCGCTGATCCTGATCTTCGTCACCGTGTTCCTGTTCGGCCGCATCCACGCCGGCCTGTTCCCGCCGCAGGACACCGGCCTGATCTGGGCCCGCGCCAGCGGCGGCGCCACGCTGTCCTTCGCCGACATGAAGGCGCGCCAGAAACGCATCACACAGATGTTCCTGGCCGATCCCGCGGTGGAGTACGTCGGCGCCAATCTGGGCAGCGGGCGGCACGGCAGCAGTGGCCGATTCAGCATCCAGCTCAAGCCACTGGGCAAGGGGCGGCGCGTTTCGACCCAGCGGGTGGTGGCGCGGCTCAGCGCCAAGGCATCCAAATTCCCGGATCTGGAAGTGCGCATGCGCGCGCACCAGGACCTGTGGAGCGGCGGAGGCGGCGGTACCAGTCAGGGCGCGCAGTACAGCGTCGGCCTGAAGGGCAACGACCTGAAGCAGCTGCAGGTCTGGCTGCCGAAGCTGGTCGACGAATTGAAGAAGAATCCGATCTTCCGCGACGTCGGTTCGGACGTGGACGAATCCGGTCTGCGCCAGAACATCGTCATCGACCGCGCCACGGCCAGCCGCCTCGGCGTCACGCCGGCGGCGGTGGATGATGCGCTGTACAACGCCTTCGGCCAGCGGCAGGTGTCGACGATCTACTCGGATACCAGCGAGTACCAGGTCGTGGTCAATGCCCTGCCCAGTCAAACCGCCACGCCAGCGGCGCTCGATCACGTCTACGTCACCACGACCAACGGCACGATGATCCCGATTTCCGCTGTGGCGCGGCAGGAGCCGGGGCTGGCACCGACCCAGATCACGCACGAAGACCAGTTCACCACCATGGACCTCAGCTTCAATCTCGCGCCGGGCGTGGGTATGGGCGAGGGCATGGCGGCCGTGCGCAAGACCATTCGCGACATGCGTCTGCCGGGCGACATCCAGCTGAATCTGGGCAGCGGCTTCCGCCGTCTGCAGGAAAGCGCCGCCAGCATGCCGGTGCTGCTGCTGGGCGCGATTCTCGCGGTCTACATCGTGCTGGGCATGCTTTACGAGAGCCTGATCCATCCGATCACCATCGTGTCGACCATTCCCTCGGCGGGCACCGGCGCGCTGGCGGCGCTGTTGCTGGCGCACATGGAGCTGTCGATCGTGGCGATGATGGCGCTGGTGCTGCTGATCGGGCTGGTGAAGAAGAACGCAATCATGATGATCGACTTCGCCCTGGTCGCGCAGCGCGAGCAGGGTATGTCGCCGCGCGACGCCATCTTCGAGGCCTGCATCGTGCGTTTCCGACCGATCATGATGACCACCATGGTGGCGATCCTCGCGGCTCTGCCGCTGGCGATCGGCCTCGGCGCGGGCGCCGAACTGCGGCGTCCGCTGGGCGTGGCCGTGATCGGTGGCCTGCTCATTTCGCAGAGCCTGACCCTGCTCAGTACGCCGGCCATCTATCTCGTCTTCACATGCCTGTCCGAGCGCTGGAAGGGCTTCCGCGCGCGGCGACGCGAACGTCGTCGGCAACGGCGGCTGCGCATGGCCTGAAGGCGCTTGTTGATCCGCAGTCGATCTGCGGCATGGAGTCCGAACCCTGCGCAGGCGTGCCCATGTGGTGTCTTGCATGGTAGTCGTGCGTGCTTCGCCATGCGCTCGTTCGCGGCCTCGTGCAGAAGACGCCATGGCTGGGCGCTTTGCCCCGCCCGCGCGAAACCGCGACAATGGGCATTGGCGTGCGTCGCGTCGAATGCTTGCAACGCCCGCATCCGCCCGCATGTCCCTATGCGCATTCGCGCCGTTCCGCGCTACGCGCCGGGTCGCGCCGCCCCCTGAATTCGCAAGAGAGCCCGAGCACTCATGTCCAAGACCCCGAAGATCATCTACACGCTGACCGACGAAGCTCCGTTCCTGGCCACGCAGTCGCTGCTGCCGATCATCGACGCCTTCACCGATACCGCCGGTGTGGCGCTGGAGACGCGCGACATCTCGCTGGCCGGACGCATCCTGGCACAGTTCCCGGACATGCTGAAGGACGAGCACAAGGTGTCCGACGACCTGACCGAGCTGGGTGAGCTGGCCAAGACGCCGGAAGCCAACATCATCAAGTTGCCCAACATCAGCGCCTCGGTGCCGCAGATCAAGGCGGCGGTGAAGGAGCTGCAGAGCCAGGGCTACGCGCTGCCGGACTACCCGGACGAGCCGAAGACCGACGAGGAGAAGGCGATCCGCGCGCGCTACGACAAGGTCAAGGGCAGTGCGGTGAATCCGGTGCTGCGCGAGGGCAATTCCGACCGCCGCGCACCGAAGTCGGTCAAGGCCTACGCACGCAAGCATCCGCACCGCATGGGCGCGTGGAGCAAGGATTCCAAGACCCACGTCGCGCACATGGACGACGGCGATTTCTACGGCAGCGAGAAGTCCGCCACGATGGTCAAGGCCGGCGCGCTGAAGATCACCCTGCACGGCGCCGACGGCAGCACCACGGTGCTGAAGGAATCGGTGCCGGTGCTGGAAGGCGAGATCGTCGACGGCTCAGTGATGAGCCGCAAGCAGCTGGCGGCCTTCATCGACGCGCAGATCGCCGACGCCAAGGCGTCCGGCGTGCTGTTCTCGGTGCATCTGAAGGCGACCATGATGAAGGTCTCCGATCCGATCATCTTCGGCGTCGTGGTGGGCGAGTTCTACAAGGCGGTGCTGGACAAGCACGCCGACGCGCTCCAGCAGATCGGCTTCAGCGCCAACAACGGCATCGGCGACTTGTACGCGCGCATCGAATCGCTGCCGGAAGACCAGCAGAACGCGATCAAGGCCGACATCGACGCGCTGTACGCCGAGCGTCCGCCGCTGGCGATGGTCAACTCGGACAAAGGCATCACCAACCTGCATGTGCCCAGCGACGTCATCATCGACGCCTCGATGCCGGCGATGATCCGCGACTCCGGCAAGATGTGGAACGCGCAGGGCGAGCGTCAGGACGCCAAGGCGATCATTCCCGATCGTTGCTACGCCGGCGTGTATCAGGCCACGATCGATGACTGCAAGGCGCACGGCGCGTTCGATCCGGCGACCATGGGCAGCGTGCCCAATGTCGGCCTGATGGCGCAGAAGGCCGAGGAATACGGCTCGCACGACAAGACGTTCCAGATCCCGGCCGACGGCACCGTGAAGGTGACCGACGCCGACGGCAACGTCGTCTTCGAGCACGCCGTCGAGGCCGGCGACATCTGGCGTATGTGCCAGGTCAAGGACGCGCCGGTGCGCGACTGGGTCAAGCTGGCCGTCACCCGCGCCCGCGACAGCGACACGCCGGCGGTGTTCTGGCTCGACAAGCACCGCGCCCACGACGCGCAGCTGATCGCCAAGGTCGAGACCTACCTGAAAGACCACGACACCGACGGTCTGGACATCCAGATTCTGTCGCCGGTCGAGGCCACGAAGCATTCGCTGGCGCGCATTCGCGAAGGCAAGGACACCATTTCGGTGACCGGCAACGTGCTGCGCGACTACCTCACCGACCTGTTCCCGATCATGGAGCTGGGCACCAGCGCCAAGATGCTGTCGATCGTGCCGTTGATGGCCGGCGGCGGCCTGTTCGAGACCGGCGCTGGCGGCAGCGCGCCCAAGCACGTGCAGCAGTTCGTCGAGGAGAACCACCTGCGCTGGGATTCGCTGGGCGAATTCCTGGCCCTGGCGGCCTCGCTGGAGCACCTGGGCAAGACCTACGACAACGCTCGCGCCAAGCTGCTGGCCGATGCGCTGGACAAGGCCACCGGCCAGTTCCTGGATGCCAACCGTTCGCCTTCGCGCAAGGTCGGCGAGCTGGACAACCGCGGCAGCCATTTCTACCTGGCGATGTACTGGGCGCAGGCCCTGGCCGCGCAGGACGACGACGCCGAGATGAAGCAGGTGTTCGGCGCGCTGGCCGAGATGCTGGCGGCGAACGAGCAGGCCATTGTCGACGAGCTGAACGCGGTGCAGGGTCAGCCGGTGGACATGCACGGCTACTACCACGCGGATCTCGACCGCGTCGGTCAGGCCATGCGTCCGAGCAAGACCTTCAACGCCGCGCTGGCGAAGTTGTCGCAATCGGTGTGATCGACGTCCGGTCTGACCGGGACCGTTGATCCATCATGGAACATCGGCGTCGCGCGGTTCGTGCGGCGCCGATGTCTTTCGACAAGGAGAAACGGCATGCGAATACTGGTGACCGGCAGTGCGGGCCATCTGGGCGAAGCCCTGATGCGCACGTTGCGCGCGGACGGACAGGAGGCTGTGGGCCTGGATCGCGTGGCTTCGCCCTGCACGGACCGTGTCGGTTCCATCGCCGATGCCGCCACCGTGCGCGCGGCGGTCGGCGGCATCGACGTGGTGCTGCACACCGCCACGTTGCACAAGCCGCACATCGCCACGCACGCGCGGCAGGATTTCATCGACACCAACATCACCGGCACGCTGAATCTGCTCGATGCCGCGGTCGATGTCGGCGTGCGCGCGTTCGTTTTCACCAGCACCACCAGCAGTTTCGGCGACGCGATGACGCCGCCACCCGATGCGCCGGCGGCGTGGATCACCGAGGACACCGTGCCGCAGCCGAAGAACATCTACGGCGCGACCAAGCTGGCTGCCGAGGATCTGTGCCGGCTGGCGCATCGCAACCAGGGGCTGAATTGTCTGATCCTGCGCACCTCGCGCTTCTTCCCCGAGGCCGACGACCTGCCGGCGTCGCGCGAGACCTTTGCCGACGCCAATCTGAAAACCAACGAATTCCTGCATCGCCGGGTCGCCATCGAGGATGCGGTTGATGCCCATCTGCGCGCCATCGAGCGCGCGCCGCAGCTCGGTTTCGGCCGCTACATCATCAGCGCGACCACGCCGTTCCGGCGTGAGGACGCGGCGGCCCTGCGGCGCGACCCCGCCGCGGTGATGGATCGCCGCGTGCCCGGCTGGCGTGAGGCCTACGCGGCGCTGGGCTGGCGCATGGCGCCGTCGCTGGATCGCGTCTACGACAATGCCCGGGCGCGTGAGGCGCTGGGCTGGCAACCGCGCGACGATTTCGCGACCGTGCTCGCGCGGGTGCGCGAAGGTGGCGCGGTGCTGGGCGCCATGGCGCATCGTCTGGGTATCAAGGGCTATCACGGCGATCGCTATCGCGACGGACGCTATCCGGTCGAGCGCGCCTGACCGACAAACGACTGTCGGCATGTGCGGCCATCCCGGTTACGATGAGCGCATCGCGAGCCGCTGCCGGCCGGTAGCGGCCGCCGTCGAAACGCATGGGCGTCGCCGGCGCCGTGCAACGTTCCCTTTTCCGTCTGCGTTGCGCGCGGACGTGCACTTTCCCGAGAGAGGAATCCTCCATGAAATCCAGAGCCGCCGTTGCATGGGAAGCGGGCAAGCCGCTGTCCATCGAGGAAGTCGAAGTCGCCAAGCCGAAGAAGGGCGAGGTGCTGGTGCGCATCGTCGCTACCGGCGTGTGCCACACCGATGCCTACACACTGTCGGGCAAGGATCCGGAAGGCCTGTTCCCGGTGATCCTGGGCCACGAGGGTGGCGGCATCGTCGAGGAAGTCGGCGAGGGCGTGACTTCGCTCAAGCCCGGCGACCACGTGATTCCGCTGTACACGGCCGAATGCGGAAAGTGCAAGTTCTGCCTGTCCGGCAAGACCAACCTGTGCCAGGCGGTGCGCGCCACCCAGGGCAAGGGCGTGATGCCGGACGGCACCTCGCGCTTCTCCCTCGGTGGTAAGCAAATCCTGCACTACATGGGCACCAGCACGTTCTCCGAGTACACCGTGGTGCCGGAGATCTCGCTGGCCAACATTTCCAAGGAAGCGCCGCTGGACAAGGTTTGCCTGCTCGGCTGCGGCATCACCACCGGCATCGGTGCGGTGCTCAACACCGCCAAGGTCGAACCCGGTTCCACCGTGGCCATCTTCGGCATGGGCGGCATCGGCCTGTCGGTGGTGCAGGGTGCGGTCATGGCCAAGGCTTCGCGCATCATCTGCGTCGACCTGAATGCGGACAAGTTCGATATGGCGAAGAAGCTCGGCGCGACCGACTTCGTCAACCCGAAGGACTACCCGGACACGCCGATCCAGGATGTCATCGTCGACATGACCGACGGCGGCGTCGACTACTCGTTCGAGTGCATCGGCAACGTGCACGTGATGCGCTCGGCGCTGGAGTGCTGCCACAAGGGTTGGGGCGAGTCGACCATCATCGGCGTCGCCGGCGCCGGCGAGGAGATCAGCACGCGCCCGTTCCAGCTGGTCACCGGCCGCGTGTGGCGCGGTTCGGCCTTCGGCGGCGTGAAGGGCCGCACGCAGCTGCCCGGCTACGTCGAGCGGTATCTAAAGGGTGAGATCAAGATCGACGAGATGATCACCGAAGTGATGCCGCTGGAGGACATCAACCGCGCCTTCGACCTGATGCACGAGGGCAAGGTGATCCGCTCGGTCATCCGCTACTGAGCCGACGTCTGGACGCCGAATCGCGGGCCGCTGCCCCGGACCGCGATTCGGCGATAAGCTGGAGAAGAGATCCGCTCGGTAGATTGCAGGGGTTGCTGAACGGTGCGCCGGGTGCCTGTGCCGTAGGCAGATCGGAGCGAAATTCGTGTGTGCGCCAGTGGGCAGCAAGCGCTGCGATGCCTTGACGCTTCCGGTCCAGGCCTATGTAATATCGCCTCTTTTCGTGCGCGCGTAGCGCGCGCGAGACCCCAATTCACGATTATGGACATCCAGTTCTATGCCTTCGACCGCCGTTCTCATCGACGGGGCGTTCTTTCTCGCCCGTTTCCGCAAGGTCTACACCGATCGCGACGCCAATGATCCGCGCGTCGTGGCCAAGACCGCCTTCACCATGGCCATCGAGCACATCCGCGCGCTGGATCGGCCCAAGGATGCGCTGTTCCGCATCTTTTTCTACGACTGCGAGCCGCTGGACAAGGTGTTCCAGCGTCCGGTGAGCGGCAACGAGATCGACTTCGGCGACAGCGGCATGGCGCATTTTCGCTGGGACCTTCACGACAACCTGCGTCGCCAGCGCAAGATGGCGTTGCGTCTGGGTCGTCTGAGCGATCGTGGCGGCGAGTGGCAGCTCAAGCGCGCCGCGTTGCAGAGCCTGCGCGAAGGCGCGCTGTCCTGGGACGATCTGCGCGACGATCACTACGAACTGGACATGCGCCAGACCCAGGTCGACGTGAAGATCGGCATCGACATCGCCTCGATGGCGTACAAGCGCCAGGTCGACCAGATCGTGCTGGTGGCCGGCGACGCCGATTTCATTCCGGCCGCCAAGCTGGCCCGCCGCGAGGGCATCGACTTCATCCTCGATCCGATGTGGCAGGGTATCGCCGCCGAATTGAACGAGCACGTCGACGGCCTGCAGTCGGTCTGTCCGCGGCCCTACTGAATTTGCGTCATGTAGCGCGTGCGCGCCGGAGTGTGCGCATTGCGGCATGGTAATCTGCGGCGGGGGCCGGGGTGGAACGACGTCGTCGAGGGATACGTCATGAAGAAACTTTGGATTCTGGGCCTGGCGGCCCTGCTCGCCGCCTGCGGCTCCGCGCAGCAGGGCGCGTCGTCCGACAGCCCGGCCTCATCGGCCTCTGCGGCCGGGGCGGCGCAGGCGTCCAACGCCTCGGCCATGGCCGACGATCAGCCGAATCAGATCGTGCCGCCGACCACGGCCAGCC
This sequence comes from Oleiagrimonas sp. MCCC 1A03011, assembly GCF_003267965.1. Lineage (NCBI taxonomy): Bacteria > Pseudomonadati > Pseudomonadota > Gammaproteobacteria > Lysobacterales > Rhodanobacteraceae > Oleiagrimonas > Oleiagrimonas sp. MCCC 1A03011. Next base: position 56,691 of record NZ_MSPY01000002.1, read on the forward strand.
AGATGTCGGCCCAGCGTATCCGCGCCGTGCTCGCCGGCGCCTGGCGCCCGGCCACGGACAAGGCGCGCGACACTTATCGCCATCCGCTGCAGACGCTGCAGTTCTTCGGCATTCGCCCCGATCTGACGGTGATCGAGATCACCCCGGGCGGCGGTTGGTACGCGCGCATCCTGGCGCCGCTGCTGCGTGACAACGGCCAGTACATCGCCGCCGAATTCATGCCGTCCTCCAGTGACGAGGCGAAGCAGGACGCCGACACGCTCAAGGCGCTGTTCGCCTCGGCGCCGAAGGTGTTCGGCAAGGCGCGCGTGATCCGCATGGATCCGAAGACGCCGAATCTGGGCACGCCCGGTTCGGTGGACATGGTCCTGACCTTCCGCAACGCGCACAACTGGGTGCAGGCCGGCACCGCCGAAGCCATGTTCAAGGCGTTCTACGACGTGCTCAAGCCGGGCGGCACGCTTGGGGTGGTCGACCATCGCGCCGCGCCCGACGTCACGCTGGCCTCGGTCCGGGGCAGCGGCTACCTGCCGCAGGACTACGTGATCAAGCTGGCCGAGCAGGCCGGTTTCAAACTCGACGCGAAGAGCGACGTCAACGCCAACCCGAAGGACACCAAGGATTATCCCAAGGGCGTGTGGACGCTGCCGCCGACGCTGGCCATGGGCGATCAGGACAAGGCCAAGTACCAGGCCATCGGCGAGTCGGACCGCATGACGCTGCGCTTCGTCAAGCCGGTGCTGCCGGCCGCGACGTCTTCCGCGCAATGAGTCGGCTGCGGCGACGGAGTATGGCGCGCCCGCACGAAGGGTGCGCCCGCGAGGCATGCTGATCGCGCTCAACAAGCCGTACGGCGTGCTGTGCCAGTTCACCGATCGCGAGGGACGCCCCACGCTGGCCGATTACGTCGCGCAGAAGGGCGTCTACGCGGCTGGACGGCTGGACCGCGACAGCGAAGGTCTGCTGCTGCTGACCGACGAAGGCCCGCTGGCGCATCGCCTTACCGATCCCAGGCACAAGCAACCCAAGACCTATCTGGTGCAGGTCGAGGGCACGCCGAGCGCCCAGGCGTTGCAGCAGCTGCAGCGCGGCGTGCGGCTGAAGGACGGCATGACGCGTCCGGCGCAGGTCGAACTGCGCGCGACCGCGCCGGGCTGGTTGTGGCCGCGCGATCCGCCGGTGCGTTTCCGCAAGCACATTCCCACGGCCTGGCTCGAATTGACGATTCGCGAGGGCCGCAACCGCCAGGTGCGACGCATGACGGCCGCGGTCGGGTTGCCGACGCTGCGCTTGGTGCGCACCCGCGTCGGCGCGGTCGAGCTGGGCGATCTGGCGCCGGGCGACTGGACCGAACTGCAGGGCGATGCTGCGGCTGCCCTGCGCACGGATGGAGTACCTCGTAAATGAGCTTCAAGGACCATTTTTCCGGCCATGCCGAACTCTATCGGCAGGCGCGTCCGGTGTATCCGTCGGCGCTGTTCGACTGGCTCGCCGTGCAGGCGCCGGGCACCACGCTGGCGTGGGACGCGGGTTGCGGCAACGGCCAGGTGGCCGTGGCGCTGGCCGAGCGCTTCGCGCGGGTGAGGGCGACCGATCCCAGCGCCGAGCAGGTCGCGCAAGCCGCGCCGCACGCGCGTATCGACTATCGCGTGGAGCCGGCCGAGCAACCCAGTCTCGACGATGCGTCGGTCGATCTGGTCACGGTCGGGCAGGCGCTGCACTGGTTCGATGCCGCGCGCTTCTTCGCGGAGGTGCGTCGGGTACTCAGGCCGGGCGGTCTGTTCGCCGCCTGGACCTATGCCGACTGCCATGTCGCGCCGGAGATCGACGTCCTGAAGCAGCGCGTCTACGGCGAGCTCACCGCGCCTTACTGGCCGCCCGAGCGACGTCTGGTCGAGTCCGGCTACGCGGACATCCCGATGCCGTTGGAGACGGTCGATACGCCGGTCTTCGCCATGCAGGCGTCGTGGACGGCCGAACAGTTCCTGGCCTATCTGCGCTCATGGTCGGGAAGCCAGCGCTACCGCAAGGCCACGGGCGAGGATGCCGTCGCCACGATCGAGAAGGCGCTGTGCCGCGCCTGGGGCGACCCGGAGACGACCCGCGTTGTGCACTGGGACTTCCACGTCCGCGCGGGCCGCGCGCCGCGCTGAGCGGCATCGTCAGTCGAGCGCGACGCCGAGCGCGTTCAGTCCGGTCCGCCCGGTCGGCGTCAGACGCAGCGCGCGCGAACCGTCGCGCGGACGCAGCCAGTCGCGTTGCCGCATGCGTGCAGTCAGCGTCACCCCGAGCGGGCCGCCCAGGTGGAACCGCCGTTCGGTCCAGTCCAGGCACTGCCGACCCGCGAGCGAAAGCGAATCCTCCGTCGTGAGCAGACCGGCATCGGCCAGTGCGCGCAGGCCGGATGTGCTGAGATGGACCGCGCGCTCGCCCAACTCGATCCACGCGCATTCGCGCAGCCGGTCGTGCAGCGCCACGCCGAGGCGGCCGGCGAGGTGGCGGTAGCAGGTGCGGGCCTCTTGTAGCGGACGTTGACTGGCGGGTACCGGGACATCGCGCGGCATCGGTCGTATCAGCGGCAGGGTTTCCAGCGCATGGGCCACGGTGTCGTTGGCGATGCGGAAATAGCGGTGCCGTCCCTGCTGCAGCACGCTAAGCAGGCCGCCCGCGACCAGGCGCGCCAGGTGCGCGCTGGCCGTACTCGGCGCGATCCGGGCCATCCGCGCCAGTTCGCCGGCCGGACGTGCGCGACCGTCGGCCAGCGCCAGCAGGATCGCCGCCCGCGAGGGATCGGCGAGCAGGCTGCCGATCTCGGCGAGCTGGTAACGGGTGGGGACGACGGCCATGCGCGCCATGCTAGCGTGCGGCGCACACCGATGATTCGTCCGCCGTCGAAACGTCGGTCGTGTCTGGCCGCGCATCATGCGGCCATGTCCGATTCGATCGCCCTCCGCACCATTCGTCCCCGCGTGCTCTATTTCGGCACGCCGGTCCTGCTCATCGCCACGCGCAACGCCGACGGCGGCACCAACTTGACGCCGATGTCCTCGGCGTGGGCGCTGGCCGACCGCGTCGTGCTGGGTCTGGCCGGCGGCGGTCAGGGACTGGCGAATCTCGAACGGGAGGGTGAGTGCACGCTCAACGTGGCCGGTCCCGATGCCTGGCGCGCGGTCGAGGCGCTGGCGCCGACCACCGGATGCGATCCGGTGCCGTCCTGGAAGGCGGGCTACCGGCATGCCGCCGACAAGTTCGCGCTGGCCGGACTGACGCCGCGGCCCTCGGAGATCGTGGCTCCGCCCCGGGTGGCGGAATGTCCGCTGCAGATGGAGGCGCGCGTGGTCGAGATCCGCCGGCGCGCGCTACCGGCCTGGCGCGAGGCGGCGGGTGGGTTCGCCATCGTCGAGACCGAGGTGCTTCGCGTGCACGCCCATGCGGACATGACGCTCGCCGGCAGCGATCATGTCGACCCGCAGCGCTTCCGTCCGCTGCTCTACGTGTTCCGCCACTACGTCGGCGGCGGCCCGTCGCTGGGCCGGACGTTCAAGGCCGAGGTCTAGCGCGAAGACGACAGCGTCAGTCAGACGGTCGCTTTGTCAGCATGGTCGGTTGTTACGCGGGTTTCCGGTCAATGACGTCGTTTCTGCGTCGGCGAGGGAAACAAGAACAGATCCCGCGCCGTCGTCGCTGCGCCTTCCTCTTGCGCAACGGCGCCTGCTCAGGAAGCAGGCGCTTCGAGGCCGAAGAACGCGCGCGCGGTGTCGGTGGTGTGGGCTGCGGTCTGTTCCAGGGTCTCGCCGCGGTCGCGCGCCAGTTCTTCGCAGATGTGCTTCAGGAACATCGGCTCGTTGCGGCGATGATCGGGCTTCGGGCGCACCGTGCGCGGCAGCAGGTAGGGCGCGTCGGTCTCGATCATCAGGCGGCCCTCGGGAATCTCGCGCACGAATTCGCGCAGGTGAGTGCCTCGGCGCTCGTCGCACAGCCAGCCGGTGATGCCGATGTGGCAGTCCAGGTCCAGGTAGTCGAACAGCGCTTCGCGGGTGTCGGTGAAGCAATGCACCACCGCTGCCGGCAGGGCGTCGCGGAAGGACTTCAGCAGGGCCAGGAAATCGGCGTGTGCGTCGCGCTGGTGCAGGAACACCGGCATGCCGCGCTCGGCGGCGATGGTGAGCTGCTTCTCGAACGCCTCCAGCTGCACGCCACGCGGCGAGTAGTTGCGGTGGTAGTCCAGGCCGGTTTCGCCGACCGCCTTCACTTCGGCCTCGTCGGCCAGGCGGCGCAGCAGGGCATCGGTGTCGGCGTCGTACTCGACTGCATGGTGCGGGTGCACGCCGGCCGTGGCGAACAGCCGGCCGGGATGCGTCTTCGCCAGTGCCAGCGCCTGTTCGCTGCCCTCGCGGCTGGCGCCGGTCACCATGATCTGCGCCACGTCGTGTGTGCGGGCGCGCTCGAGCACGGCGTCGAAGTCGTGCGCGAAGGATTCGTGCGTCAGGTTGGCGCCGATGTCGATCAATTCCATGCGTGGCTGGCTTGGCAAAAACGCACATTGTAAGTGGTCGGGGACGGAGGGCGTTAAGCTGCTGCTTAACGCCCTCCGTCCCCACTTGCGCAGGTATGAAATTCCCCATTACTCCCTTGTTGCCGCAGATCCTCGAGGCTCTGGAACACAGCACACGCCTGGTGCTGGAGGCGCCGCCGGGCGCGGGCAAGACCACACAGGTGCCGCCGGCGCTGCTGGAGGCGCCGTGGCTGGACGGCAAGCGCATCCTGCTGCTGGAACCGCGCCGCATCGCCGCGCGCGCGGCGGCGACGTTCATGGCCGGGCAACTGGGCGAGGCGGTGGGCCGTCGCGTGGGTTACGCGATCCGCTTCGAGTCGCGGCTGAGCGCGGCGACCCGCATCGAGGTCATCACCGAAGGCCTGTTGACGCGCCGCATCCAGGACGATCCGACGCTGGAGGATGTCGGCGCGATCCTGTTCGACGAATTCCACGAGCGGCATCTGGCCGGCGATCTGGGCGCGGCGTTGGCGCTGGACGTGCAGGCGGGGCTGCGTCCGGACCTGCGTCTGGTGGTGATGTCGGCCACGCTGGACGGCGAGCGCATCGCGCAGTGGCTGGATGCGCCGCGCATCAGCAGTCCGGGCCGCAGCTTTCCGGTGCGCATCGAGCACCCGCCGGCGCGCGCGCAGGAGTCGACCGAACAGCATCTCGCCCGCACGGTACGGCAGGCGCTGGCCGAGATCGAGGGCGACGTGCTGGCTTTTCTGCCCGGACAGCGCGAAATCGCCCGCGCGACCCGGCTGCTCGATGAGCAGCTGGACGCGGACATCGAAGTGCTGCCGTTGCACGGCGAGCTGGCGCTGGCCGACCAGCAGGCTGCGCTGGCGCCGGCCGACGATGCGCGTCGCCGCGTGATTCTGGCCACCAATGTCGCCGAATCCAGCGTCACGCTGCCCGGCATCCGCGCCGTGGTCGACAGCGGACTGGCGCGGGTGCCGCAGTTCGATCCGAATTCCGGCTTCACCCGGCTGCGCACGGTGACCGTCGCCCGCGATTCGGCCGATCAGCGCGCCGGCCGCGCCGGCCGTGTCGCACCCGGCGTCGCCTATCGCTTGTGGCCGCAGAGCCAGCGGTTGGACGCCGAACGTATCGCCGAGATCGCTCAGGCCGAATTGTCCGGTCTGGCGTTGGAGCTGGCTGCCTGGGGCCACGACGCGCTGCCGTGGTTGGACCCGCCGCCGTCCGGCGCGCTGGCGCAGGCGCGCGATCTGCTGTGCCGCCTCGGTGCGCTCGATGCCGAACATCGCATTACCGCGCTGGGGCGCGCCATGCATGCGCTGGGCGCGACGCCACGGCTGGCGGCGGCGGTCACGCGTGCGAACGAAGCGCAGCACGGCCTGATGGCGGATCTGCTGGCGCTGCTCGATGCGCGTTCGCCGCTGCGTGGCGAGCATGCGCGCAACGACGATTTCCGGCAGCGCGTCCAGGCCCTGCATGTCTGGCGCGATGGCGGGGCCTCGGCGGCGCGACGGTTCGGCGCCGACGCCGGCGCACTGGCGGCCATCGAGCGCGCGGCGCGCGGCTGGCGGCAGCGCATCGGCGCGCGCGCGGCGGCCAGCGGCACGCCGCACAGTCATGCGGTGGGCGATCTGCTGGCGCATGCCTTCCCCGATCGCATCGCGATGCAGGTCGAGGGACAGCCGTTGCGCTATCAGCTCAGCAACGGTCGCGGTGCGCGCCTGCACGAGGCGACGGCGCTGCTCGGCGAGCCCTGGCTGGTGGTGCTGGATCTGCGTCTGGAAAGCCGCGACAGCCTGATCTTCGCCGCCGCGCCGTTCGATCCTGCGTTGCTGCAGCGCGACTACGGCGAGCGTTTCGTTACCCAGCGCGCCGTGCGCTGGAACGCCGATCGCGAGGCCGTGGAGGCCTTCGAGGAGCGTCGTTTCGATGCCCTGGTGCTGGAACGCCGCAGCGTGCCGGTGCGCGCCGAGGATGCTCTGCCGGCGTTGCTGGCGCGCGTGCGCGAACGCGGGCTGGAAAGCCTGCCGTGGAGCGACGCGGCACGCCGCCTGCGTGCGCGCATCCAGGCACTGCGCGGCTGGATGCCGGAATCGGGCCTGCCGGATGTCTCCGACGACACCCTGCTGGCCACGCTGGAGACCTGGTTGGGACCGTATCTGGACGGCAAGCGCAAGCTGGATGCGCTATCCGCGGCCGAGCTGTCGCAGGCGCTGCTGGCGCTGCTCGACTACGGCCAGCGCCAGCAGCTCGACGCCCAGGCGCCCGAGGCGCTGACCGTGCCCAGCGGTCGTACGCACAAGCTGGTCTACACGCCCGATGCGCCGCCGGTGCTGGCGGTGAAGCTGCAGGAACTGTTCGGTCTGGCCGACACGCCGCGCGTGGGTGGCGGGCGCGTGCCGGTGACGCTGCATCTGCTGTCGCCGGCGGGGCGTCCGATGCAGGTCACGCAGGACCTGGCCGGGTTCTGGGAGCGCACCTATCCCGAGGTGAAGAAGGAACTGAAAGGTCGCTACCCCAAGCATCCGTGGCCGGACGATCCGTGGTCGGCCACGCCCACGCATCGCACCCGCCGGCATGCGGGGCGTTGAAGCGAAGGCCCGTTCCGTCGGACCTCCGGCCGCGCGCGATCAGTCGCGCAGCGCGTAGCGCAGCGTGGCGACCACGCGCACGGTCTTCTGTACCTGCCGCTGTTCCTGCAGCATCGGCGCCTTGTCGCGCGGCAGGATCTGGAACACGCCCTGGTTGGCCTGGACGATGCCACCCAGATGGCTGCCGGAATCGTGTGCGAACTGCTCGGCGGCGGCGCGGGCGTTGCGCGTGGCTTCGGCGATCATCGCCGGTTTCAGCTGGTTGAGTCCGTTGAACAGGTAGCTGGGCGCGCTGCCGCCGTTCTGATCGCTCAGCACTACGCCGGCGTCGACCAGTTCGCCGGTGGCCTGCGAGGCCTTGGCCACGGTGTCGACCTTCGGCGTGCGCACCATCACCGTGCGCGTGATGATGAAGCGGTTCGGGTAGTTGGCGTTGCCGTAGGCCTGCGCGGCGCGGTCGGTGACTTCGAGCTGGCGGAAGTCGATGGCGTCGTCGCCGATGCCGTGCCGCTTCAGGAAGGCGTCGACGCTGGTGTCGTCGCGCTGGATCGCGGTCTGCACGGCCTTGAGGTGGTTGCCGGCCTCGACGAAGCGGATCGGCCACAGCGCCAGGTCGGCTTTCACGTCGCGCTCGGCCAGGCCCTTCACGGTGACCGCGCGATGCGAGCGGCCGGCCTCGAAACCGTGACCGACGAACCAGCCTCCGGCGATCAGTCCCACGGCGACAAGAGCAGCGGCGAGGATGCGTTTCATGACAAGTGCCTCCGAATGGGCTGATGCTGGCAGTGGATATTTCTTGAATTAAGCGGCATGCATCAGTTTGTCCGCTTGAGTAAGTGATTAGGTGCCAACACCGGTTAGCGTCGCAATTTTTTTCTTTGTGTAACCTTCTAGAAGGTCTTTGGATACTTGCCACAAAGTTTCAATGCTGGCTTCTTTGAAATCTTTCTTGATCGTCGCCCAGACTTGTTTGTTGCGAAGGGCCTCAATGAACTCATGACCATTCGCGGTCAGCCTCAAAGGAAGAACGGACCATGAGATATGTCCATCGATTCCACGAACCATCCCAAATCCTGCGTCACCATCGTCTCTTTGAACAAGACATTTATCTTCAAGAATCCCCATGTGGAATATGAATTGTCGATTATCGTAGTCGTAGCCGGATGCTCTCAACGAATTAATGTCGGTAATAGGGTCAGGAGATGCCTCGAATGCTTCCAGCAGACCTTTAAGGTAGTCATGATCAATTTTCATGCGTTCTCCATTTGGAGCCTAACTCTTAGATCATACGGCGCGCTTCACGATGTCCGTTTGCATGAACGGCCGGATGACATCGTCACCGCAGTCTTTTGTAGACGAAGGGCGAAACCAGCATGGCCACCCCGAGTTGAACATTGCCACCGATGGGCGTGAACCACCAATTCGAGAACCGGTAGCCGCAGAACGGGAGGCTTGTCACGACCATGAACAAGAAGAGCGCATAGCTTGCAGCGTAGCTGGCCAAGAGCCACTTCAGATACCACGACCCGCTACGACGAAGTGGCTCTTTCATGCGATCGTGGACCATTCATCTGATGTTGCATGTGGATCACGGTAGCGCTGGATCATGGCGTTTTCCTGTCCCGCATGCGGCGCCAGTCGGGACGAGTGGCGGCATGCACGATGAGGCGCATTCAGGCCTGCTTGCGCTTGAACAGCTTGTGCAGGAAGGCCGCGGCGGCGGCGACGCCTGCAATAACTAGCTTCTTGGCCGCCAGCAGCACCGCGAACAGTTTCGCGAACAGTCCGGCCTTGGCCGCCAGACCGCCCGCGATCAAGGCGCTGATACCGTAGGCGGCGATGTGGTCGGAATGGCGATCGAAGTCCGCGTAGCGAGACCCCTGATCGAAATCGACCATCGGCAGGATCTGCTGCATGCCGGTCTTCACGCTGGCGAGCTGCCCCATACCGGCCACCGCGTTGAGACTCAGGTAGCCGTGCCGGCCCAGTGCGCGGATGTCGTAGTTCAGTGCGTCGTTCTGCATGCCGTCGACCCGCAGATCCTTGGCCCAGTAGAGCTTGTGATGGCTGCGGTCGTAGTGCGGCGGCTCGGCCCAGCCGACCAGCGTCATGGTCCGATAGCCCTGCTTGCGGCGTTCGGCGTTGCGGTCGCGGGTCGCTTTCTGCATGTTCTCCAGCAATTCGTCGTAGTCGATGTCGGCGGCGTTCTTGTCCGACACGTAGCCGTCGCCGGTGTAGGTGATGACCACGGCGTAGCCATCGTCCGCGACCAGACCTCGCGCGTCCTTGCCGGGAACGATCATGCCTAGTACACCCGTGTCGGGAGGGTTGCGCCAGAGTTGTTCCAGCACCTTGCGCGCGTCGGCGGCGTCGAGAAAGCTGAAGCCGGACGTGAGCTGGAGCGAGGCGTGCGCGGCGGGAATCGCGATGCGCCCCTGCCGGAACTGCAGCGCGTGCAACAAGGCGCGGGCCTGGTCCGCGCTGAGCGGCTGGCTTCCGGCCAGCGCGGGCCGCCATGCGGACAGCAGAAGACAGGCCAGCGCGGCCACAGTCATGCGACGAAACATCGTGATTTCCCCAGTGATCCTTCACCGCCGGAGCCTCCCGCGCCGGCGTCAGGCAAGTTCTATCAGATGCCGGCGGAACCTGTCACCTTGCGCCGGATGGTTGTTCTACGATCCGGACGACGGTTTGCGAGGGGCTTCACGCCATGGAGGTGCTGTGCAGGCGACGCTGAACTTACTGTTCGCGCTCGCGGTCGGAGGCTTTACGATCTGGATGTGCTTCGTGCGTCGGTGCAAGCAAAACACCGCGCACTCATAGTATGGTTCCGGGTTCATGCGCCGCAGAGGCTGCTTCGACGGTTGGCGTGTGGGGATAATGCGCACGGAGGGGGGCGTGCGTGCTGATGATGATCCGGGAGGGATGATGGCTTCTCTGGCGCAGTCCATGCGTCCGCAGCTCGAACAGGTGCGCCGTGCTTGGCGCGGTTCGCCGTTGCCCGGATTCCTGCGCTGGTGGGGCGCGGAGTTGCGCGCCTGTCTGCCGGCGCGCTGGCGCGCCAGCCTGAGCGGCGGCGCGCAATGGCGGATACTGCTTCCGGACGGCGCACGCTGGCAGGTGCGCGCGCCCGGCGATGAAGCGGTGCTGGTGCAGATCGACGCCAGCCTGTCTCCGGCCCAGCAGCAGGCCGCTCTGCGCGAAGCCTGTGCCGGCATCGACCCGCAGGATCTGCACCTGGCGCTGTGTTTGCCCGCGCAGGCGGTGCTGCGCCGGCATCTGAAACTGCCGACGGCAGCCACCGCCAATCTGCGTCAGGTGGTGGCTTACGAAATGGATCGGCAGACGCCGTTCACGGCCGATCAGGTGTATTTCGACCCGTTCGAGCAAGCATCCGGCGGTTCGTCCGGCCCGCTCGAGGTGGAACTGGTGGCGGCGCCGCGGCAGCGTCTGGAGCCGATGCTGACCCAGTTGCGCGAGGCCGGCATTGAGCTCGACGCCGTCGATGCGCTGGATGGCGACCGACGCCTGGGCGCGAACCTGCTGCCGCCGGACCAGCGCCGTCGCCGCGTGCACCCGCGCAAGCGACTGAATCTGGCGCTCGGCGCGCTGTTCGTGCTGCTGGTGGTGCTGGCCATGGGCCAGTGGCTGCACAACCGCCGAGCGGTGATCGACGCCATGCAGGCGCACGTCGACGCCATGCACGATCAGGCGCGCAGCGTGATGAAGTTGCGTCAGCGCTTGGTTGCCAGCGCCGGCGCGGCCGGATTCCTGGCGCGCCAGCGATCGCAGTCACCGACCGTGCTGGCCGTGCTCGACGATGTCAGCAAACGCCTGCCGACTGATACCTGGCTGGAGCGCTTCAACATCGGTAACGACGGCAGCGTCGGGATGCAGGGGCAGAGTCCGCAGGCCGCGCGACTGGTCGATCTGCTGAAGAAGTCGCCGTATCTGTCCGAACCGGGCTTCCAGGGCGTGATCCAGACCGATCCGCGCACGCACAAGGAGCGTTTCTTCCTGACTGCGCATCTGAAGACCGACGACGCCGGCAAGCCGAACGACAAGGGGGGCGACGATGCAGCTCAAACCCGTTGAGAGCCGCGTGCTTGCTGTGTTTCTGGCGCTGCTGACGCTGGCGCTGGCCTATCTGCTGCTGGTGCACTGGTGGTTCGTCGCGCCGCAGCTGGGCATGGCCGACCAGATGCAGCAGTTGCGTGCCGATGAGCACCGCTACGCGGCGATCATCGCCGAGCGCGTCGATCTGCAGAAGCGCCTGGCCAAGTTGCAGCAGGGGCAGGCGACCAGCAGTGCATTGCTGGCCGACAGCGATCCCAGCACGGCGTCGGCCAATCTGATGCAGCACGCGGTCGAGGTGGCCGCGGCGCATACCGGTCTTGGACCGTGCTCGGTGACGCAGAAGATGCCGGTGCAGAGCGACCCCGGCGACGGCCCCTATCGCAAGGTCACGGTGAACATCAGCCTGCGTTGCGGCATGCATGCCCTGGCCGGGGTGCTGCACGATCTCGAAGAGGGAACGCCCTACCTGTTCATCGATAACTTCAGCGCCTACCGCAGCCCGGTGCACAGCCCGGACGGCAGTCTGCAGCCCTTGCAGGTGCAGTTCAGTCTCAGCGGCTACCTGCGCCAGCCGGCATCGGCGGGAGGCAAGTCATGAACGCCGCCGATCAACGTCGCCTGACGCCGGTGCTGGGCGTGCTCTGCGCGCTTGGCGCGGGGCTGCTGGCGGCCCTGTCCATGGGACTGGGCCGCACCGTGCACTGGGACGCGCCGGGTCCGGCGGCGAAGCTGCCGCCGACCGCTTCGGTGGCGCGCCGCGCGGCGCCGCCGCTCAAGGATTTCGCCACGACCTGGGAAAAACCGCTGTTCACCACCGACCGCAAGCCTGCGCCGGAAAGCGACAGCGGCGGCGGCAACGTCGCCCTGGGCGACCTGCAGTTGACCGGCATCATCATCACGCCGGATCTGCGCATGGCCCTGATGCACGACCGCTCGGGCAAGGACGTGCAGGTGCGCGAAGGCGCTACGCTGGCCGACAGCAGTTGGACGCTGTCCAAGCTTTCGCCGCGTAGTGCCGTGTTCACCGGCAATGGCCAGCGCACTGAGCTGAAGCTGAAAGTGGCCAAGAGCATCGATGCCAATGCCGGCCCCGGCCAGCCGGGCGGGGGCGGCAAGGCCGAGGCCAGTGAGGTCCAGCCGTCGTCGTCGAACAAGCCGCCGCCGCAAACCGGACCGCATGGGCGCGCCCTGCAGTTCCAGCGAACGCCGCAGGGCCGGAAAGCGGCGTCTTCGGCGCGCGACCAGGCCGGTCAACGCGAAAAGGAGCGCCGCATCCAGGCGCTGAAAGCACGCATCGAAGCCCGACGCCGCCAGATGCAGGCGCAACAGAATCAGGGACAATGAAAACCATGCAAAAGTCGATCGCCATTCTCCTGACCGCGCTGGTGGCCCTGCTTGCCGGGTGCAGCACCCTGCCGCAGCCGCGCGACAACAGCGCGCTGCAGCGTGAAGCCATGGCCGGGGTCGATCAGCCACCGCCGAAACCGCCAGCGCGCCCCCTGCGTGGACAGAATCCGCCCGTGGCGCCGCCCAATAGCGAGATCGCCAAGGGCACCGGGGTGTTCGTGCGCAACACGCGCGCCGGCGCCGGCAAGGCCGCCGAGTCGGCGGGCAAGGTGACGTTCAACTTCGAGAATCAGCCGATCCAGGCCGTGGTCAAGGCGGTGCTGGGCGATCTGCTCAAGCGCAACTACGCCATTGCTCCGGGCGTGAAGGGCAGCATCACGTTCTCGACCTCGCAGCCGGTCGCGCGCAACCAGGCGCTGCCGATCCTGGAGACGCTGCTGTCGTGGACCGACAACGCCCTGGTGGAGAAGAACGGCAGCTATCTGGTGCTGCCGGCGAAGGAAGCCGTGGCCGGCAACATCTCGCCGAGCCTGGGCGCGGCTGCGCCCAGCAGCGGCATGCAGGCGCGTCTGTTCCCGTTGCATTACATCTCGGCCACGCAGATGCAGAAGCTGCTGAAGCCGTTCGCGCGCGACAAGGCCTTCCTGCTGGTCGATCCGGCGCGCAACCTGCTGGTGATGGGCGGCACGCCGCAGGAGCTGGCCAACTACCAGCGCACTATCCGCACCTTCGATGTCGACTGGCTCAAGGGCATGTCGGTGGGCGTGTTCGGTCTGCAGCGGGCCAATGTCGCGAAGCTGATGCCACAGCTGGACAAGATGTTCGGCCCGAAGAGCGACACGCCACTGGCCGGTATGCTGCGCTTCATCCCGATCGAGCGCACCAACTCGATCGTGGTCATCACGCCGCAGCCGGCCTACCTCAGCGAAGTGCGCGACTGGATCGAGCGCATCGACCGCGGCGGCGGCAACCAGCCGCAGCTTTACGTGTACGACGTCAAGAACGTGCAGGCGACGTACCTGGCCGACTACCTCAACCAGATCTACAACGGCACCTCCAGCAGTGGGAGTTCCGATACCGGCGGGTCGGTTGGGCCGGGCCTGAGCAGTGGCACCATCGGCGGCTTCGCCGGCAACGGTGATGGTTCGAAGACGGGTGGCAGCACGTCTTCGGGGCGCGGCAACATGAATTCGTCGAGCAGTTTGGGTGGCAGCTCGGGACTGAGCGATAGCGGCGGCGGTGCGTCGTCGTTTTCCGGTTCGGGTCTGCCGCAGCGGCAGCAGGCGCAGGCCACCACCGGAACCCTGGGCCAGGCCGACAAGGGCGGCATCGGCATCACCGCCGTGGACGCCAACAACCAGCTGCTGGTGCGTTGCCGGCCCTCGCAATGGGCCGAGATCGAGTCGGCCATCCAGCGCCTGGACATCGTGCCGCTGCAGGTGCAGATCGAGACGCGCATCCTCGAGGTGCAGCTGACCGGTCAATTCAGCTTCGGCGTGCAGTGGTATCTGGAGGGCCTCATCAACGGCCAGGCCAACAGCAGCGGCGGCTTCACCCCGGGCCAGCCGGGCAACCAGCAGCAGTGGGCGCTGGGCGGCGGCGGTGCGAGTTTCGTGCCGGGTACGGACAATTTCTTCTACTCGTTCGTCAACCACAATCTGCAGGCTGCCGTGCACGCGATGGAGACCAGCGGCAACACCAAGGTGCTGTCGGCGCCATCGCTGGTGGTGATGAACAACCAGGAAGCCAAGATCCAGGTCGGCACGCAGGTGCCGGTCAACCAGACCTACATCGCCGGCGGCATCGGCACGGGCTCGAACAATGACCTCAGCACGCTGGGCCAGGTCAGCTACAAGGACACTGGCGTCATCCTGCAGGTGCGTCCGCGCGTCAATCCGGGCGGATTGGTCTACCTGACGCTGGATCAGGTGGTCAGCAAGCCCGGTATTGCCGACAAATTCGGCAATTTCCCCATCGACAAGCGGGAACTGAACACGCAGATTGCGGTCCAGAGTGGTCAGACCGTGCTTCTGGGTGGCCTGATCCAGCAGGATGAAGGCAAGACGGACACCGGCATTCCCGGGTTGAACCGGATTCCGGTCATCGGCCGCCTGTTCGGCACCACCAGCCGGCATCGCAACCGCACGGAACTGATCGTGCTGATCACGCCACGCGTCATCACCAGCAGCAGCGACGCGCAGGAGATCACCGACGAATATGCCAGCAAGTTCGAGTCGCTGGCTCCGCTGCGCGAGGCGAAGGACGCCAAGAAACAGAAGTGAGCATGGGCCGGTCCGATCATCGCGGTTCAGCCGCTTCGGGCCAGGCTCTTGCTATGCTGAACAACTTGCACGCATTGGAATCGGCGTTTGCGCCGACGAATTCAACACAAAGAGGTACTACCATGTTTTCACATCGTGTCGTGATCGCCGCCGCACTGGCCGGCCTGTTCGCGCTGCCGGCGCTCCCGGCCCACGCGCAGTCCTCGCTGGGCGGCAAGGTGGCCGGCGTCTGCATGCTTTCGCGCGATCAGGTGCTGGCGCAGTCGAAGGTCGGTCAGGCCGCCAGCGCGCGCATGCAACAGCTTGCCCAGCAGGCGGGCGAAACGGTGAAGAAGCTGCGCGAGCCGCTGCAGAAGGACATCCAGCAGTTCCAGCAGCAGGCGCAGAGCATGCAGCCGCAGCAGCGTGCGGAGAAGCAGAAGCAACTGCAGCAGCGCATGGCCACGGTGCAGCAGGAAGCGCAGCAGTACGACCAGCGTCTGCGCATCACCCGCGGCAAGGCGATGAACCGCATTGGCAACGAGATCGGCCCGCTGCTGTCGGGCATCTACAAGCGCCGCGGATGCGGCATCCTGGTCGACCGCGACTCGGTGCTGGGCGGCAACGAAGCCAACGATCTGACCAATGACGTGGTCAAGGCGCTGGACGCCAAGATGAGCACCATCAGCTTCAGCCTGGCGCCGCTGCCGAAGCAGAACGGCAAGTAAGCCGTCGTAACCGCTGCATCGATAACGCCCCGGTCGCTCTGCGGCCGGGGCGTTTCGTTTTCAGGTGCGGCGGAACGTCACCACCAGCACGTCGCGATGGGCCTCGCGGCTCGCGTCGTGCGGGGTCACCGGCGTCACGCCGTGGAACACGCGGGCGTCGTCCACCAGCGCGGCGTCCAGCGGTCGGGCCAGCGTGAAGCTGCCCAGCTCGGTGCCGTCCGGAGCGTGGATGGTGGTGGTGCCGCTGTCGATGTTCCGGCGGTCGACCAGCAGCACCAGCACATAGTCGACGCCATCGCGATGCACGCCCTCGGGCGTCGGTCGGCCGGCCCAGTCGGGGTGCGCCTCGATGCGGAACTGGTGGACTTCCACGTGCCAGGCCGCCACTGTCGGTGCCAGCGTGCCGAACAGCGACCAGGCATATTTCAGCACCGTGGTCAGCGTCGGGCCGGACGCGATGGCCGGTTCCACCGGTTGGTACCAGCGCTCGATCCCGCCGTTCAGGCGGTTGTATTCGATACTCTGGAAGTGCGGCTGCGGCGGTTGCGCCTGGATGCCGTGCTCGCGATCGATCCGGAACGCGGCGTGCCTGCGCCGCCGGTAGCGGCCCTGGTCCGCCATGTGGGTGTCCAGCTGCAGCCGGTTCCAGCTGTCGGCGAAGGCATCCCAGTCGCTCAGGTCGCCGGTGTGGGTCAGCAGCGCGTGAAGCGCCGGGCCCTGGACGAAGGCATAGCCATGCTCGGCCAGGGAGGCGAGGCTGGGAGCCTCTTGGGGGGAATGCGGGGTCTGCATGGCCGAATGGTAACCGTTCGCGGAGGTTTTCATGCTGCCGGCTGAACGCGTAGCGCTCTTCGGCGCGGGAATTGACCGGGGTCAAGATTTTCCGTGCGTACGGCGCGCATGCTTATCGAACGGTGCCCGACAGGCACTGTGTCGTGTTCGATTTCCATTGGGAGATTCAGGTCATGAAACGTATCGTTCTTCTTTCCATGCTGTTGGCGGTCACGCCGTTGGTCATGGCGCAGACGCAGGACCGGACCCGCAGCCAGGATCAGACCCGTGTCCAGGATCAGACACGCACGCAGGATCGCATCTACGGCAGTCAGATGATGACACCGGCGGAGCGCGCCGCTTACCGGCAGCGCATGATGTCGGCCAAGACCCAGGCTGAGCGCACGCGCATTCGCGCCGAGCATCACAAGGCCATGCAGGAGCGCGCGCGGGCGCGTGGCATGACCTTGCCGGACATGCCGATGCGGCCGATGCATCGCGGCATGCAGGGACAGGGCCAGGGCGGCGGCATGATGCAAAAGCAGGGCGGCGCCAAGGGCGGCGGCCGGGGCGGCCGAAACGGCGGTTGACCGTTCGCGGACGCCCGTGTGGCGAGGCGGTTCGCGGGTGTTCGCGGGCCGCCTCAGCTGCGCATGCCGATGCCGCGGTGCAGCAGGAACAGACCGAAGCCGCCCAGTACCACGGCGAAGAACACCATCACCGCATAGGCCACGCCGATGTGGATGTCGGACACGCCCAGCAAGCCGTAGCGGAAGGCGTTGACCATGTACAGAATCGGGTTGGCCTTCGAGATGGTGTGCCAGGGTTCGCCCAGCTGGTCGATCGAGTAGAACACGCCGCCCAGGTAGATCAGCGGCTGCAGGACGAAGCTGGGGATGATGGCGATGTCGTCGAACTTCTTGGCGAACACCGCATTCACGAAGCCGGCCAGCGCGAACACCATCGAAGTCAGCATCGCCGTGGTCAGAGTGATCAGCGGGTGTTCGATATGCAGGTGCGTGAACAGCAGCGAGATCAGCATCACGATCACGCCCAGCGCCAGGCCGCGCACCATCGCGCCGATGATGTAGCCGGACAGGATCACCCAGCTGGGCATCGGCGAAACCAGCATCTCCTCGACGAAGCGCTGGAACTTGGCGCCGAAGAACGAGCTGGTGATGTTGCCGTAGCTGTTGGTGATGACGCTCATCATGACCAGGCCCGGCACGATGTAGGTCATGTAGTCGAAGCCGTGGATCTTGTGCAGGTGGCTGCCGATCACGGTGCCGAAGATGATGAAGTACAGCGTCGAGGTGATCGCCGGCGGAATGAGCGTCTGCGACCAGATGCGCACGATGCGCATGACTTCGCGGCGGACGATGGTCCTCAGCGCGACCAGGTTGTGGGCGAAGGTATGACTCATGCGGCCTTCTCCTGCTTGCCGTTGTCGACCAGACGCACGAACAGTTCCTCCAGGCGATTGGCCTTGTTGCGCATCGAGGTCACGGTGATGCCGGATTGGTTGAGCATGGTGAACAACGAGTTGAGATCGTGCCCGCGCGCCATTTCCGCCTCCAGCGTGTGGTCGTCGCGGCGGCGCAGTTCGATGCCGTCGATGCTGGGCAGGGTTTGCGGCAGTTCGCCAGTGTCGAGCACGAAGGTCTCCACGTCGAGCTTGGCCAGCAGCTGCTTCATGCCGGTGTTCTCGACGATGGTTCCGTGGTCGATGATGGCGATGTTGCGGCACAGTTGCTCGGCTTCCTCCAGGTAGTGCGTGGTCAGGATCACCGTGGTGCCGGCCTCGTTGATGCCGGTGACGAATTGCCACATGGAGCGGCGGATCTCGATGTCCACGCCGGCGGTGGGCTCGTCCAGAATCAACAGCTTGGGCTCGTTCATCATCGCGCGGGCGATCATCAGGCGGCGTTTCATGCCGCCCGACAGCGAGCGCGCCGGATGCTGGGCTTTGTCCCACAGGCGCAGTTCCTTGAGGTACTTCTCGGCGCGACGCACCGCCTCGGCGCGCGGGATGCCGTAGAAGCCGGCGGCGTTGACGCAGATGTCGAACGGCTTCTCGAACTGGTTGAAGTTGATTTCCTGTGGCACCAGACCGATCAAGTGCATGGCCTGGCTGCGCTGCTCGTGGATCGACACGCCAAAGATCTTCGCTGTGCCGCCGCTGGCGTTGACCAGCGAGCTGATGATGCCGATCAGGGTCGACTTGCCTGCGCCGTTGGGGCCGAGCAGGGCGAAGAAGTCGCCCGGCTGCACGGTCAGCGAGACGCCCTTGAGCGCCTCGGTGCCGTTGCCGTAGGTCTTGCGCAGATCGGTGATTTCCAGTGCCGGAGCTTGGGTCATGGCGCGGGGTTCCGAAGGTTCAAGCCATCGAGAGTGATGGCCGTGCGGGGAAAATCAAGCAACCGGCGCGGTTTCGGCCCCCGGAAGCGCGTGCAGCGCGTTCCCGGGCGGCGGTTTCCAGCCGGAGCATAGCCTTCTATGATAGCGGGCTTGTCCACACGCACCATGCCGGTGCCGTGCACGCAGCGTTTCCCGGCATGCCGAATCCATGATCGAACACTTCCCGCTTCGCCTCGTCGACAGTTTCATGCTCGCGTCGACGGTCCGTCACCTTGCCTTCGAGCGCACGGACGGCGCGCCGCTGTCGTTCAAACCCGGCCAGTTCCTGCAGGTGCACTTCCACTACGACGACGGCAAGCCGACCAAGCGCAGCTATTCGGTCGCGACCGTGGGCGAAGAGGGCGCGGAATCGGTGCAGCGCATCGAGATCGCGGTCAGCTACGTCGACGGCGGTGCGGCGACCCAGCTGCTTGGCGAACTCGAGCATGGGCAGGAGATCGAGGCCAGCGGCCCCTACGGGCGTTTCTGCCTGATGGACGAGGACGCCAATCGGCGCTATCTGCTGATCGCCACCGGCACCGGCGTCACGCCCTACCGCGCGATGCTTCCGCAAATCGGCAAGCTCATCCGCGAGCGCGGCTGCGAGGTCGTGCTGCTGTACGGCGCACGCAACGAGACCGAGCTGCTCTACGGCGAGGAATTCGAGGCGTTCGCGCGCGAGCACGCGGGGTTCCACTTCCACCCCTGCCTGAGCCGCGGCGCGCGGCCGGATCCGCGTCCGCACGACCGTCTGGGTTACGTTCAGGCGATCCTGCCGGAATTCGAGCCCGATCCCGAGCGTGACATCGCCTATCTCTGCGGCAACCCGAACATGGTCGATGCGGCCTTCGCCGAGCTGAAGGAACGCGGCCTTTCGGTGCGTCAGATCCGTCGCGAGAAGTACATTTCCTCGCGCTAGGCGCCTTGACGGCCTCCGTGAAGCAGTTCGCATCCCCCAGATCGGATGGCCATGGATCTGAGATCTGTTTCCGAAAACGTGCATGGCACGAAAAAAAGCGTGACGTAGCGCACAACACGGCATCGACCGAAAGGTCTATTCGCAAAATTGTGCGGAATTCGTCACGAAATTTCGAGTGAAAACGGTTACATCCTGTACTCGCGCTTCCAGCGTCAAGATGTTGCGAGGACACGGACATGCCCGACCTAATTGGCAGGAACAAATGGGTTCAGCGCACCTTGGGTGCGATGTGTCTTGCTGTGTTGATGGTGCCGGCGGCGCAGGCCGCCAATGGGCGGATCACGTTCCATGGCGGGGTGCGTGCGCCGACGTGCAGTCCCGTGCTGCCTGTGACCGGTTCGGTGCAGGGTGCGACACTTCACGCCTGCCCGAGCGCCCGGCGTCCGGCCGAGGGGGCACCTGCGCGGCAGTATTCGATGGAGGTCATGCCGATGCCCGGTAATCTCCTCGACGGCCGCGTGCGCGCATACTTCCCGGACTATCTGCAGCATCGCGGCGCGATGAAGCTGGTGGTGCAGCGCTTCGAGTGAGTCACGGCGCGGTCGATCGCACTAAGCGACTGATCGGCGGGCTGCAAGCTATGTGCGTCGTGAGTCTGCCAGTTCGGTCCGGGATAGCGTTGACGAAGACCGGGCCGACTTCGCGCAGACATTGCCGGTATCGCATGGCGTTGACCGCTTCGGCTCGATGGCGCGGTTCGTGCGATGGTTCCGCCCGATGGTGGCGTCGAGCGGTTCGGTGTGCAGGCAGGGGCGTCACGCCCGGAATCGGGTCACTGATAATTGATCGTGTAGGTGGCCACGCCCTTGACGTTGCCGCTGGAGACCGTGGTGGCAGTCTGGTAGTAGCGCGCATAAAGGTCGATCGTGTAGCTGCTGGCCGCCGTGGTGCCCGTGTTGATGGCCGTGCCGAACGTGACCGGCGTGACACCGTCCGCCTGAAGGATCTGCACGCCGACGCCGCTCGCGTAGCCCGTTCCCGTGGTTGGGGCAATCACGCCGGTGGCGCCCGTTTGCGGATTGCTGGTGTCCAGCGTGATGTACACGTGCAGGCCGTTTGGACACTGCGTAAGCAGCAGGCTGAAGGGTGTGCTGGCGGCGGTGGTGCCCTGGGCGGTCAACTGCTGGGTATTGACGAACGGCAGCGTGACCGACTTGGTGACCGAGCCCGGATCGATCGTGCAGGTGGGCACCTGGATGTGGATGATGGCGTTGACGTTGAAGGTTTCGACCGGCTGCGGCGATACGGAGCCGCGACATCCCCGGTAGGAGTACCCGAAGAACTGATTGCCGTTGATGCGCGGGTTGTCGCAGATATCGATCTTCCACTGCGAAAGCTGTCCGCTCAGTGTGCTGTTGTCGGGCGGCAGGTACGGGCCGGTGTAGACCAGCTGCAGGTTGGTGGGCACGCTGAACGTGCCGCTTCCCGTGGGGTAGTAGGGGTACAGCGCCAGCAGGGTGCTGGAGTCCGGGTGCAGCAGGCGATAGGAGATGCCGGGGATGCCCGTGGGAAAGAGTCTGTTGTCACCGTTCACGGGGGTCGACGCGGCGATGGTGTTGAAGATGCCGCCGTTGGTGTTTCCGTCGCAGGCGAGCTCGGGCGGGTTGGCAGGACTCGCCGAGTTCGATGTCCACAGTACCGCGCCGACCTGCGTGCTGGGGGTCAGCGTGATGGTGCCGGCGTTGAAGGTCACGGTGGTGGCCGAGCCCGATACGAACCCGCAATCGGCGCGCGCCGCGCGCGGCAGGAAGAGCAGTCCGAGCAGCAGGCTCACCAGCAGCAGGGCCTGGCGCAGGTGTCCGGAGGAGCGGTTCGGGGTGGTGGCGTGGCGCATCATGATTTCCCCTCGCTGGACGGCGTGGCCGGATGTGCGTCGCAGGTGACGTCGATCACCGACTGGGCATTCGGGCGGCTGGCGTCGGCAGGCAGCGCGTATTCGAATTGGCAGCGGTGGGAGGATTCCTGCGGTCCTTTCCACTTCGCGCTCAGGCGTCCATTCTTGTCCTTCACCCGCAGCAATGCGAGTCCGCCTTGGCCGACCACGCCCTGGTTGTGCCCTTCGGCATCGACGACTTCGGCCCCGAAGGGCACCGGCTTTCCGTCGGCCAGATGCAGGTGCGCGATCAGTGCGCGCCCCTGGCTGGTCTTGAAGTCGAGCATGACCACAGCGCCAGCGTAGGGCGCGACCTGCTCGCTGGTGCTGCCCAGTTGCACGCCCAGGGAAAGACCCTGCGGGTCGAGCCGGACGGTATTGAGCTGGTACGGGTTCATGTACGGCACCAGCGCATAGCCCGAGTCGTCCACGCGCACGCCGGGCGCATTGGTGACGCGCGCACCGGCAGCGCCGGGTGCGTGGACGATGCCGATGGTGTCGCCGGTCGGCTGCCCGAACGTGATGCCGCCCGAGTGCGCGACCACCGCGCCACTGGCGTTGAATGACGCCTGTGAATACGAGCTTCCCTTTCCGTAGCTGGCGCCGAACACGGCGTAGCGGCTGCGATAGGTGCCGTTGACCGAGCCGGCGCTTCCGGCGCCGTTGTCGGCATGCGAGGCGGTGACGCCGTAGGTGAACTGGTTGGCTGAGCCTAGGGTGCCATTGACCATGGCTTGCTGCTGCGAACCGTTCGCGTCATCGTGATTGAGGTTCAGGGTGAAGCTCGGCGCACGCGCGGATTCGCCGAGCGGAATGCTGACGCCGACGAAGAACTGATCGTCGTACCGCCCCAGCGGACCGCGCGTGCGTGTAGCCGAGACGTTGTAGCTGATCTCGCGGAACCGGTTGTTGTAGCCCACCTGGAATTGCGTGTCGTGGCCGCTGCGCTGCCAGTAATCGCTGATCGAGGCATTGGCGTACAGCGAGCCGGCATCGCCGCCCAGTTGCTGGTTGAGCGACAGTGTGAAGTGGTTGCGGCGGTGTATCAGGCCGGTCGCTACCGGAGTGATGGAGCTGGTGGAGGCGTTGCCGGACAGCGCGGCCTGCTGGGCCGGCGTCAGGCCGTTGATGATGGAAACGCCGTCGACGGTCGTCTGCTCCGAAGGCAGATACTGGGTCAGGCTCAGGCCGCGGCGCGCGTAGTCGCGCGCGCGAACGGCGTCGGACAGGCTCAGGTAGCCGCTGCTGGAATAGCGGTAGGCGGCCACGGTCAGCGCGGTCCTCGAAGTCGGGATGAGCTTGCTGTAGCTAAGTCGGATGCTCTGACCGTCCATGGCCCGGTGGCCTGGAAGAGTGGTGCCGGCCTGGGTCAGGTCCATCGCGAACGCGCCGTAACGGGTGTTGAAGGCGCCGCCGACCAGTGCCGCGGCGTATCCCTGCGATCCCTGCAGGCCGGCATAGCCGGTGAACAGGTTGCTGAAACCGTGCTGGACCGTGGCCTGGATCAGGTTCGGCTCGTGGTCGATGGCCAGGTTGCGCAGCCGGCCGAAGGCGACGTCGAAACGGGTGGTGCCGGCGCGCAGCAGCTGCGAGACCGAGGCGTAGGGCACCGAGAAGCTGTGCGTGCGGCCGTTGGCCTCGGTCACCGTGACGCGAAGATCGCCGCCGTACCCGGTCGGGTACAGGTCGTTGATCGTGAACGGACCGGGCGAGACGCTGGTCTGGTAGATCTGCACGCCGTTCTGGGTCACGGTGACCTTGGCATTGGTCTCGGCTACGCCGTGAACCACCGGCGCGTAGCCGCGCAGCGACTGCGGCAGCATGCGGTCGTCGGTGCCCAGCTGCACGCCGCGCAGGCCGAGGCTGTCGAATATTGTGCCGTCGGTGTAGCTGTCGCCGACGGTCAGCGTCGAGCGCAGCGAAGGCAGGTCGCGCTGCGCATAGGCGGCGATGTTGTTCCAGCGCTGGCGCGACGGGGCGCCGTTGCTGCTGGACTGCCAGGTTGCGGTCGACTTCTGCCGCAGGTGCCAGGGGCCGATGTTCAGGCCGGCATTCAGGCCGAGGTAGGTGCTGGTCTGGCTGATGCCGTTGCTGTCGGTGCGATAGGCATTGAAGTTGTAGTTCAGCAGCGCGGCGGGTACGCCGGCGTCCCACGAGGACGGGTTCACATAGCCGCGCGGCAGCTGGTGCATGTAGGCCTGGGGCACGCTGATGTCCAGGCGCAGGTCGGGCTGGTCGAAGTGCGCGTGGGCGCCGGGCACCAGCTGCTCGATCTGCATGCAGGCGTGATCCGGACCGAAAGCGGGTGCACCCTCGGCCGGCTTCAGCCCCATCCGATCCATCAGTTCCGGCGTGATGCAGGGCAGCGCGCTGGCGCCGGGTTTCGGTGCGATGAAATGCACATTGAGGCGACCGACCCAGTCTCGATTCAGGTAGACATCGAGGTTGTAGATGCCTGGCAGCACCACGGCACCGCGCTCGAAGCGGCGGAGGTCGATGGCGTTATGCGAGCCACCGGACAGCATGCTCGGGTCGAAGTCCGCAAAACCGCCTTCGGCGGAGGTGTTGGCCGCGCTCGCCGGTCCCGCCGCGGCAGCAAGCGACGCGTTGGACAGGCCGAGCAGTACGGAGGTCATCGCCACGCCCAAGGCCAGCCGCGCGGGCAGCTGCCCGCGAGCTGGCGAGACCGGGTGCGTGGCGCGACGGCGGCTCATTGGGCGGCGATGGCCCCTTCGTGGGCGTCTGCGGCGCCGTAGTCGTTGATGGTGGTGAACGCAATGTGCGTTCCCGCGGCCGGCGCGTGATGAAGATCGGACAGTGCGATGTGCTGATCGCCGAACGGGGCGACCATGCCGGACTTCGCCGTGACCTGTGTATCGCCGCTCTTCAGCGACACCTTGGTGATGGTGATGTAGTAGGGCGTGGGGTTATGCACAGTCAGCTGCACGCCCTGGCTGTCGGTTGAGGCCTTCCAGATCAGTTTTCCCGGCGCTTTCAGCGGATTGCCGTCCAGATTGGCCGGCCGATAGAACAGTTTCAGCCGCGAACGCACGGCAAACTGCAGGATGTTCTTGTCCGCGGCCTGCTTCGGCTTGGGCGGAATCTCGAGCACGTTGAGCCAGAACAGCGATTCGCGGTCGCTCGGCAGGCTGTCCGCCTGGCCGGTGAACAGGATGCGCAGGCTCTGGTCCTTGCCGGCCTCCATGCGGAACAGGGGCGGCGTGATCAGGAACGGGGCGTGCGTGTTGTTCGGGGTGGAATGCAGGTTGCCTTCGTCGATCCAGGCTTCGACCAGCGCCGGCTGTTTGCCCTGATTGCTCAGGCGAAGCGTCGTTTCACCCTGGCTGGCCGAAAACACGACCCGCGTGCCGCCGATGACGACGTTGGCCTGGGCGGTGCCGGTCCAGAAACAGAGAGCTGCTACGAGGATGCACAGGATGCGCGAAGAAAAATTCATGGGGACATGTACCGGATGAGACAAAAATCACGGGAGCATGGCGCTCACTCTTCGCCCGGTGCCCCCTGTCGCTGCGGCGGCGGTGCGCCGCAGCGAGGGACGCCAGACTTACTGGTAGATCAGCGTGAAGTCGACGGTCGACTTCACCGCACCGGCGCTGGAGGCGCCCGTGGCGTAGTAGCGCGCCTTGTAGCTCAGCGTTGCGGCGCCGCCGGAGAGGGCGACCTGCTGCGAACCCTGGGCCGTGGCGTCGGCGCCGCTCAGATCCATCGGGGTGCCAGAGGCGTTCAGCAGCTGCACCTGGACATTGCTGGCCGGGCTGGCGGCGATGTTGTCGAGGTAGCCGTCGCCGGTGTTGATGTTGCCGCCGCTGAAGTAGGTCTGCACGGACGACAGGCTCGAGTCGCAGCCGGTGACGCTGATGCTGAAGCTGGTGTCGCCGGCGGTGTCGCCGCTGCTGGCCAGTGCGGTGGTCAGCACGTCCGGCAGGTTGACGACTTTGTTGTCCGCCGTGCCAGTGGCGTTGCCGTCGACCTGGCAGGTCTGGGCGATGACTTTGCCGTTGATGGTGATGCTACCGTCCGGACCCGAGTTCTGGTCGGCGTTGGCGACGCCGCTCAGGCCAAGAGCGAGGGCGGCGGCGAGAAGGCTGTACTTCATCTTCATTACTGGTTTCCCCGGTGTGTTGGTTGGGCAAAAGGCATAAAGCAAAAGTTATGCCAGTTATTGTTGACATATCACATGTCAAGGCATGTGCTGGAATTTTTCGAGATCGGTGCGGGCGCTGTCCGAGGGCGAAGTAGGAGAAAACTGACAAACTTCGGCACCTCATGTGCGAAGCGCGTCACATTTTCCGAGGTTCGCCGAGAAGCGCTCGGCCGGAGGGATTTGCCTTTCAAGGCGGGATTTTCCGCGTCAAAAGTCGTACATTCTAAAATAAATTATGAACTTATGTTCACGCGAGGCGAGCTGCCCTTGCTTTGGGCGCGGAGTGCGCGCTGGCCGGATTTGTGACCGAGTTCTCCAATGACGTGGAGGCGATGTCGGGCCGCGTGCACGGGCAAGTGGGCGTGCCGTCGTGAAATCATGAAAATTGTGACGAAATGCCGATTTGAGCCGTCGTTGCATGTGCGGCCAGTGAAGCGTTCGCGCGCGGACTTGCGGATGAGGGGCAGGGCGCGGTTGCGCTGCCAGTCCGGCACGGTTTCGGCGAGTCCCGGTCGTCACCCGGCATGCGGCGCAGGGGCCGTGCATGCGTGGCGGATGGTTGAAGTGAGGCGGGATGGCTCGCCGCGCGTGAGATGAGCGCGGCCGAGTCCCAGGTGAGTAGGAGCGTTGCCGATCAGCGCACGACCATTTCCACGCGGCGATTCATGGCGCGCCCGGCTGCGGTGGCGTTGCTGGCCACGGGCGCATACGGACCTACGCCTTCGGCGGCGAGACGTGTCGCGGCGATGTGGAATCGCTGGATCAGCGCGTGCATGACGCTCTGTGCCCGGCGGCGGGATAGCGACAGGTTGTGCTCGAGCGTGCCGGTATTGTCCGTATGACCGACGATGAAAACCTTCAGTGCGGGCTTGCGCTTGAGCAGTTCGGCCATCGCCGAGAGCGTCGGATCGGAGGTCTTCGTCAGTGTGCTGCGGTCATGCGCGAAGTGGATACCGCGCAGGGCCATGTGGCCGGAGGACGTCAGGCTGCGATCCAGCGCGTCCGCGTCGATCTTCACTTCGCCGGTCTTCATGGGGGCGTGACGTGCCGTCTGGATCAGGATGCCGGTCGGTCTGCCGTTCTGGTGACTGACCAGCAGCACGCTGTCCAGGACGCCGTCGGCTTTCTTCAGGCGTGTGGTTTCCACGTATACGTCGCCACCGCTGGCCAGCAAGGTGTTGTTGCGCAGGATCTTCTGATGCAGGCCGCCGCTGAGCTGGTTTGCCACGGGGGCATAGATCGCCTTGGCCATGGCATAGCCGCTTCCGCATCCGTTGTTCCCATGGCAGCGGAAGCGCGTGTGAAAGCCTGCCTGCAGCATGGCCTGGTGGAAATTGTGGAACACTTCCAGTGCCGAGACACCAGCTGGCGCGATGTATGCAATGCGACGAATCTCGCCGCGGGCCGCTTCGGATTTCGACAGCCGGTGACCGCGATAGGCGCCCAGAGGCAGCGTGATTTCGCCGTAATCGGCCGCCTGGTATCCGACGATGCTCGAGCCGGCAAATCGATGGATGACTTTGCTGTCATGGCTTCCGGGCAGGTCCCCGGATGGCGTCGATGCGGCATGCGCGACGCATGCGAGCAGCCATCCGGCGATCAGGAACCATGCGTTGCGGCGCGCATGGATGAAGGAGGCGTGGGAAGCGGGCATGGGACATCCTGTCGTGCGTGGCGACTCGCGGGCAGTCTACGCATCGCTTGCGCGCGAAAGAGTTGCATCCGGGTGGCTGTCCCGATATTTTGCGACGAGGTCCTCAAATCGAGGACCAGGCCTGTGCGTCTTCACGGAACTGTAGCCATTGCGGTGTAGTTTGGAAGTCGCCAGGCCCCTGGAGGGGGCCAGGTGAAACGTGATTCATGATGAATCGCACAGGGGGCGTTTCTGATTCAGTAGTTCGTCTCGCGAGGGGTTCGCGGGGTGTTTTGGAATCTGGATACGCAATTGGGGAAGCAACAATGAAATCGTACAGCCAACGTCGCAACGGAATCCGCGTCCGGCAGCGCGGTCAGGGAATGACTGAGTACATCATCATCACCGCACTGATCGCCATCGCCGCCATCGGCGCGGTCACCTACTTCGGCCACACCGCGCGCGAGCAAGTCGGCGCCATGGCTCAGGAACTGTCCGGTAATTCGGGCAAGCCGCAGATGGACAACGCAGGCACGCAAGCCAGCAATGCGGCTGGAGAAGGCGATGCCGCCAAGAATCTCGCCAATTATCACAGCGAAGTGAACAAAGGCGCTGGTGGCGGCTGATCTTCGCGCAATTTTGCGCTGACCGCGGTTCGGCTGTCGGTCAGCGCAAAATGCGGATATCGCTCCCGGTTTTTACTCAAGACATCACACGCTGCGTCTGAACGTTCTCGACTTGCGGGTCGGGAGCGCGGGGTTCCGTCGATTCGAAACGGGCAGTGAGCGCGTTGGAGCGCGTTGACTGTTCGAACTCAGGAAGAAGCGAGAACGGGAACTGCGTGCGTCGGATGCAGCGCGATGCGGGGCATTGTTTTCGCGTTGCCCCGGGGAAGGGGGACATCATGCTTGCACGGATCAGAAATGGAGTTCCGGTGTTCACGGCACGTGCCGTGAACCGCCTGCGCGTGGTCGCGTGCGCATCGCACATGCGCGGCCAGGCGTTGGTGCTGGGCATGATCGCGTTGCTGGTTCTTTGTATCGGCGTGATCGTGCTGTTCAACACCGGGCAGGCGGTCAACAAGAAAGTGCAGCTGGTGAACGCCGCGGATGCGGCCGCCTACAGCGCGGCGGTGCAGCAGGCGCGCGCGTACAACCTCGTCGCCTACATGAACCGTGCGGAAGTCGCCAACGAAGTGGCCGTGGCGCAGTTCGTCAGCTGGTACTCATGGATGAATTTCGCGTTGCGCGGCACCGACAATTTCAAGGATGCGGTGCAGGCCATCGCGATCCTGTTCGACATCAGCATCGTCGGCGCCGAAGTCGGCACCATGTTGCAGGAAGTCGTCACCGTGCTCAACGAAGTGAAGACGGTCGTGCAGAAGACGCGCGATGTCCTGCAGAAGGCGTTATCGGTGGCCACAACCGCGATCGCGATCCTCAACGACGCGTATTCCAAGGCATCGCAGGTCATCACTGTCGGTGAAGCGCTGGAAGCGCAGAAGATCGTGCCCGACATCGTCGCCAAAAACACCGATGGCAAGGCCAAGCTGGACTGGCGGGGCCGCTCGATCCTGATGAAGGGCATCACGCAGGCCATCACGTACACGCGCCGCTACCACATCAGCACCCGCAGTGCGGATCGCGACGGTTCGGAACGCTTCGCCAACGTGGTGATGGAGGCCCGCGACGGTTTCTCCAAGCAGCGTAACGGCAGCTTCGGTCCGATCAAGAAGCGCGGCGGCACCGATCTGATCGACTACAAGAACTGGGTCGGCATCGACACGCTGAACGTGCGGTTCAAGTGGGGGTGCGGCTTCTGGGGCTGTCTCATCAACCTCAATGTGCCGCTGGCCTGGGGCGGCGGCGCCGCGGTCAAGAATCCGCCGCAGGAATCGTTCCGCAGTCTGGCCAGTCCCGGCTATCACAGTGGTAGTGGATGGGACGCGGGCTACGAGACCGACAAACGGCACTACGCCCCGTATTCGGGTGCGCTCAGGAACAATGCGGCCAGCAGTCTGGTGCTGCGCAGCCCTGCGATGGGCGGTTCGGACAAGGTCTGGATCAAGACGTACGGCACCGCGCCGGGGCTGCAGGATTACGACGACATCGATCCGAACAAGGCCACCGTGCCGTACCTCAACGGAAAGAGTGCCGCGGACAATGGTGTGGAAGCCAACGATGTCGGGCCGATCTTCACCGTGTTGGTCGAGCAGCCGATGAATACCGTGCACACCAGTGACAATCTGGACGGACTGGGCAGTACGGATGCGCCGGCAACTTCGGCCAGCAGCAATGCCCTGGCCAAGCCCAACTTCAAAGTACCGGACAAGACCCTCGCCGATCAGATGACGGCCGTGGGTTCCGCACAGGTCTACTTCAGCCGTCCGCGCAGTCTGTTCGCGAATCTGGTCAGTCCGGGCAGGCGCGAGCTCGGCAGCCTGTTCAGCCCGTACTGGCAGGCGCGGCTGGTGGACACGCCATGCAGTGTGCGTCATGGCATCGAGGTGCTGTATGCCGGCAGCGGCGTGACACCGGTGCCCTTGCCGTGCCTGTTGCATTGATCATGAATACCCCATCTGTTTCGAGGAACTACATGTACCGTCCGATCGCCCTTGCTGTCCTTTTGTCGAGTCTGGTCTCCATCAGCGCATGCAGCGCCGGGGACGCGCCTTCATCCAGTGATGCGGCCGTCAACGTGGCTAGCAAGACGCCGCCGATCCATCTACGCCAGACCGCGGTGACCCTGCGTGACGGCCAGCCCGTGGTGCAGCACCAGTATCAGCAGGCGAGCGCGGATTGCGGGCATGCCAGCGGGTTCACGCCGATTCCGGCGAAGGACGTGGGCAAGCTCGGGCGCACCTATTACGAGGCCTGGTACGAAGGCGACCGTCTGAGCGTGAAGGCCGATACTTGGGGTTTCACGCTTTCCGGTCAGCAGCCGTGTGTGTTCAAGGTTACGCACCTGTCCCAGCGCTGGTTCTATCAGCCCGGACTGAGCAGCGCGAAGCATCAGCTGGGCCAGGGTGCGGATGCGCACATTGTCTACCTGGGCGGCCCTGTGGTGCATCGCGCGAAGGCGGCGGTCACCCAGACCGACAAGGACGAGGAAGCCGAGGTGATGGCCGAACTGCATCAGCGCGGCTATGGCGGCACCAGCAAGCAGGAAGGGCAGCGCAAGGTGGACGGCCAACTCTGCACCGTGCACGTCGACACCACACGGCGCTACTGCGCGTTGTCGGCGGCCGAAGACTGGGGCTTCGACGGGGCGAACGATGTGGCGGGAGCCGGTGGCGCATATGGCGATTCGCCGTACACCGACGCCATCAACCTGTGGGAGAAGCCGGCTGACGGTGGCGATGGGTCCTATCTGACGACGCAGTCGATCACGGTGGGGAAGCCCTTTGACGAACGTGTATTCAGCGTGCCCGACACGGTGCGCTGAACGAAGTGGGCTGCGGCCCGAGGGGACATGTCGTGCAGGAAGCAAGGACATCGACAAGACACTGGAAGGGCGCTGCAAGCCGAGGATGCGCCCGGCATCGCCAACGCGGCCAGAGCCTGGCCGAGATGGCGATCATGCTCGTCGCGCTGGTGCCGCTGGCCGCCGGCATCGCGCTGATCGGCCAGTACGTCCACCTGCGTCAGCGTGCCCAGGCGGCCGCGCGTGAAGCCGCCTGGGCGGCCACGGCCGATCCGGCGCTGATCGACGAATCGCTGCCGCAGAAGGAGCACATGCAGACGGTGATCCTTGCGCGCCAGTTCGGTTCGGCCGACGCCGCCATCCAGAGCGACGTGCAGGCGCCGGAAACCCTGGGCGACCCGATGCTGACCACGTTTGCGGACAAGCCGCTGCTCAAGCCCGAAGGCGTGACGCTTTCGGTGTATTCGCAGGCGGCTTCGCCGAGCTACCTGGACAAGGGACTGAACATCATCGGCAAGGCGACCAAGCACCTGGGCAATCTGCCGCCCAACACGAAGGGCCTGGTCACGGCCGAGGTGCATGTCCAGCCTGAACAGATTGTTGGACGGGGCGGCACGCCGCTGTCGTTCCTGGGATCGCTGGCGACCGAGAAGCTGGACTTCTCGGCCAGGACCGTGGTGCTGGCCGACAGTTGGGACGCGGCGGGCGGCGGTGAGAGCCTCGACGGCGAGGGCGCGGGCTCGGGTAATCGGCGCACCGTGCGTAATGTCATCCGTCCGCTGGTGCCCACTGCGCTGGTCGGCGACAAGTTCGACAAGGCGACCAACACCATCGTCAACGTGCTCGGAAAGATTCCGATCGTGAACTGGATCTTCACGCCCGGTTTCGATCAATTCCATTTCGGCAAGACCGCCCCTGACGTGATGCCGCACGACAAACTGGTGGAGTACAAGGATGCCAAGTAAGAAGTGGTTCGCGCTCGCGCTCGCGTGGCCGTTGATCGTGGCGGCCGCTTCCTGGCCGAAGGTTCCGGTGCCGGAAGCGACCCAGTCGACGATGGTCGCGCGGCGCATGATCTTCAACGGCCTGGACATGCAGGCGCGGATGTTCCGCTCGCAGAAGAGCCAGGCCGAGATCATCGATTTCTACCGCAAGGCCTGGCACGGCAAGGCCGTGGTCAATCCGATGGGCGAGGCGAAAGTCATCGGGCATCGTGAGGGCGACTACTACATCACGATCAAGGTCAGCGACTACGCCGGCGGCAGCAAGGGCGAGATCGGCATCGTCGACGTGGGCGACGCGCCCAAGCATTTCGAACCCGGCAAGGGGCTGCCGCGGCCAATGGGTTCGAAGGTCTTCAACGACATTCGTTATCCGGACGACCCGGTGCCGGCGCGCACGGTGGCCATGACCAATACCCTGTCGCCGTTGCAGAACGCCGGCTACTTCCGCGAGCGCCTGGAGGGCGACGGCTGGAAGCCCGATGGCCGGCAGCGCTGCACGGACCCGGATGCCTGCGTGCAGCACTACTCGCGTGGGGACAGCCACCTGACGCTGGTCGCCGAGCGCGGTCGGTCCGGGTATTCGAAGGTGATCATCAATGTGCAGCGGCCGTGAGGGAGGGAGCGAAATGGTACGCATGCTGATCGTCAGGAAACGGTGTCCGTGGCGTCGGGACCGGCAGCGCGGCAGTGCGGTGGTCGAGTACGCCATCGTGGTCGGCATCCTGATTTTCGCGCTCCTCGTCGGCACGTCCGGCAATCCCGCGCCGGTCACCCAGCTCGTGGATGCGCTGCGCGATGCGTACACCAGCTTTGTCTACACACTTTCCATTTCCTGGTTCTAGGACGGACTTGCATTCGACATGCCGAAGATCAATCGCAATTTCATTTTTCTGGGGGTCGCTGTTCTGCTGGGCGTGATGGCCAGCGTCCTGGCGGTGCACTACGTGAACACGCAGGTGGCCAAGCGCACGCACACCACGCCGCAGCGCACCGTGAAAGTGGTGGTGCCGGTGCGCGATCTGGCCAAGGGCGACATGCTGAGCGCGAGCGGCGTCGCCGCTCGTGACGTGCCGGCCGAATTCGTGCCGGCCGACGCGATCACGCCGGCCGATTACCGCAACTATCTGGGGCAGGTGCTGCGCGCGCCGCTGCAGCACGGTGCGCCGATTCCGGCCAGTGCGGTGGAGCGGCTCAGCGATCACTTCTCCAACATCATCGCGCCGGGCAAGGTGGCCTACTCGATCCAGGTCAACAACACCAACTCGATCTCCGGCCTGATCACGCCCGGCGATCACATCGATCTGATGCTGCTGACGTCCGAGGACAAGAACGACCGCATTCGGCCGCTGCTGGGTGACGTGCTGGTGCTGGCGACGGGCCGCCGCGCCAAGGGCGTGCGCAGTGACGGCAGTGGCGATGACCACTATTCCAACCTCACGCTCGAATTGACGCCAACTGAGGCGCAGCGTGTGGGCATCGCGAAGAAAGTCGGCGCTCTGCGCGTGATGCTGCGTCCGCCCAACAGCAACGAGCCGTTCCATCTGAAACTGCTCAGCAAGGCCGATCTGTTGCGCATGCAGCGACGCGCGCGCGGCAGCGGCATCCAATTCATCATCGGGGGGAATGGTTGATTCATGGACGTTCGTAAAGGATTTACACACGCTCTCGCGATCGCCGCATTGACGCTGCTCGGGTACGCGCATGTTCCGCCGTCATCGGCGGCGGCCGAGGTGACCGCGACGCCTGTCATTGCCGACCAGGTGACCATGTACAGCGGTCAGGCGCTGGTGCGCATGGCACCGGGACCGCTGCGTCGTGTAGCGGTCGGCAACGGCAAGCTGCTGGAGGTGCGCACCATCGGTCGTCGGGAAATGGTGCTGATCGCCAACAAGACCGGCGACACGTCTCTGCAGCTGTGGATGCGCGACGGCTCGCAGCGCAGCGTCGCCGTGCATATCGGCGCCGGCAACGCCGGCCAGACGGCGGTGCTGGTACGCAAGCTGCTGGGCGCGGACTCGGCCATCGCCGTCAACGGTATTGCGGGAAAGGTCGTGCTGACCGGTAGCAATCTTTCGAAGGTCGACATGGCGCATGTCGCGGCGATCAAGAAGATGTATCCGCAGGTGCTCGACTTCACCACCGCCAACGCGGTGCAGATGAAGCCGATGGTGATGATGAAGGTGCGCATCATGGAGTTCCGCAAGAACGCCATGAACAAGATCGGCATCAAGTGGGATTCGGTCATCGATGGTCCGACTGGCGGATTGGTGCACGACTGGAACACCAATTCGCTGTATCGGACGCCGACCAAGTTCATGGGCAGCGACCTGCCGCTGAAGGTGTCCGGAACGGCCGCCTATTTCGGTATCGCGACGTCGATCGCCTCGAAGATCAATCTGATGATGCAGACCGGCAACGCCTGGGAGCTGGCCGAGCCGCAGTTGGCCGCGCGCAGCGGCGGCGTGGCCGATTTCCTGGTCGGCGGCGAAGTGCCGATCCCGGTTGAGCAGGGGCTGGGCACGACCTCGGTGCAGTACAAGAAGTACGGCATCAAGCTGCACATCGAGCCGGTGGTCAACAGCGCTGGCGACATCTCGACCGATCTGGAAACCGAGATCAGCCGCATCGATCCCAGCGTCACGGTCAACGGCTATCCGGGCTTCATCACTCGCCGCGCCACGGCGGAGGTCAACGTGCACACCGGGCAGACCATCGTCATCTCCGGACTCGTCGACGCCAATGCGGCCAAGTCGTTCGACAAGATGCCCGGGCTCGGTCAGATCCCGATTCTCGGCGCGCTGTTCCGCTCGCGGGACTTTCAGGCCAACCGCACCGACCTGGTCATCTTCGTGACGCCGTTCGTGGTCAATCCCGATTCGCCGGAGAACAAGAAGATGATCGGCAAGAGCAACCGTCTGCGCGACGACTTCCGCAAGACGATCGGTCGCGACATCGTCGAGTGAGGAGACGCACGTGTTCGAAGTCCTGATCGAAACCAAGAACCGCACGCCGCGTCAGGTGCGTTGCCTCAATGAAGTCTGTGGGGTGGGGCGCGGCGAGGACAATCTCGTCGTGCTGCAAGGCTGGAACATCGCGCGTGAGCACGCGGTGTTCGAGTTCCGCAACGGCGGCGTGTTCATCCAGGTCTGCGGCGGACGCGCGGCCGTGGCGGTCAACGGTTCGCGCGTGGACGGCGAGTACGGCCCGCTGCACCGCGAGGACGTGGTCAGCATCGGCGCCTACGAGCTGCGCGTGTTGCTGGACCGTGCCGTGGAGACCGAGACGGTCGAGGCGCCGAAGAAGGCGGCCAATCATGCCCGCGCCGATGAAGCCGTCGCGGAAACGGACGCGCGCCCGGCCGGCGAGGCGCCCGAGCACAAGCACGCGAAGCCGGCGGCGGTCGAGGAGAAGCCCGGCCTGCCCGCGGTGCGTGTGGACAAGGACATGCTCGAGTGGCGCACCCAGGTGCACAAGTCGCTGGTGCGGCAGATGGACCTGCGCCGGGTCGATGTGCGCGGCATGAGCGACAGCGATCTGCGCGAGAAGACCTCCGCGCTGATCCGGGACATCATCGAGGGTGAGTTCGCCGACCGCCTGCCGAAGACCATCAATCGCCGTCGCCTGGCCAAGGAAGTGCTGGACGAGGCCATTGGCCTGGGGCCGCTGGAGGATCTGCTGGACGACGACAGCGTGACCGAGATCATGGTCAATCGCGAAGACGAGATCTTCATCGAGCGCGAGGGCCGCATCGAGACCTCGCCGGTCACCTTCACCAGCGCCAAGGCGGTGCTCGCCGCCATCGAGCGCATCGTCGCGCCGCTGGGTCGCCGCATCGACGAGAGTTCGCCGATGGTCGACGCGCGTCTGGCCGACGGCTCGCGCGTGAATGCGGTCATCAGCCCGGTCGCCCTGCGCGGTCCCAGCCTGACCATCCGAAAGTTCAGCAAGCGCAAGCTGACCGGCGACGATCTGCTCCAGTTCGGTTCGATCAGCGAGGACATGCTCGAGTTCGTGCACATGGCCGTGCGCGAGCGCCGCAACATCATCGTCACCGGCGGCACCGGCTCGGGCAAGACCACGTTGCTGAACATTCTGTCCAACGCGATTCCGGACAACGAACGCATCGTCACCATCGAGGACGCCGCCGAGCTGAAGCTCAGCCAGCCCAATCTTGTGTCGCTGGAGGCGCGGCCGGCGAATCTGGAGGGCAAGGGCGAGATCGCCATCCGCGATCTGGTGCGCAATGCGCTGCGCATGCGTCCGGATCGCATCGTCGTCGGCGAGTGCCGCGGCGGCGAGGCGCTGGACATGCTGCAGGCGATGAACACCGGCCATGAGGGCTCGCTGACCACGGCCCATGCCAACTCACCGCGCGACGCGCTGTCGCGTCTGGAGGTGATGGTGCTGATGTCGAGCATGGACCTGCCGGTGTCGGTGGTGCGCGAGCAGATTGCCTCGGCAGCGGACCTGATCGTGCATCAGCGCCGCTTCCCCTGCGGTTCGCGCAAGGTCACCTGCATCTGCGAGATCACCGGCATCGAGAGCGGCACCATCCAGACCCAGGACCTGTTCCGTTTCGAGGCGCGCGACCAGGGCGGCCCCAACGGCCGCGTGCGCGGGCATTTTCACGCTACCGGCGCGGTGCCGGAGTTCTACGAGGAGCTGGCCAACCGCGGCGTACCGGTCGACCTGTCGATCTTCAAGCCGGATGGGGAGGACGATCGATGAATCCCGCCATGCTGCCGATCGTGGTGACGGTGTTCCTGTGCGTGGCGCTGATCGGCTACCTCGCGCTGCGCAGTTCGACGGTATTCTGGGGTCGCTACCAGGAGACCTTCACCGAGCAGGCGCGCTTCAATCTCGCCGACCTGTTCCTGTTCATGGACACGCGGCATCTGTTCCGGCTCAACGCCGTGGCGCTGGCCGCCGTGCCGCTGCTGCTGTGGTGGATCACCGACAATCCGCTGGTGGCCGGTATCGCCCTGGTGGTGCTGTTCGTGCTGCCGAAGAAGGTCTATCGCTGGCTGCGTCAGCGCCGCATCGACAAAGTGCAGCAGCAGTTGCCCGACGCGTTGATGATGATGGCCGGCAGCATGCGCGCCGGACTCGGTCTGACGGCATCGCTGGAAAGCATCGCCCACGACGTCGATCCGCCGCTGTCGCAGGAATTCGCGCTGATCCTGCGTCAGCAGCGCATGGGCGTGAAGCTGGACGAGTCGCTGCAGCACTTCCACGATCGCGTGCCGGTCCAGGACGTGGGCCTGTTCGTGTCGGCCGTGAACATCTCGCGCGACGTCGGCGGCAATCTCGCCGACATCATGGCCTCGCTGGCGGACACGCTGCGCCGGCGTCTCATCATGGAGAACAAGGTGCGTTCGCTGACTGCGCAGGGGCGTCTGCAGGGCATCGTCATGGCCATGATGCCGGTCACCCTGGTCGCGTTCCTGACCTTCGCCTATCCCGACACCATGCGCGCCATGTATCACACGCCGCTGGGCTGGCTCGTGTTCGCGATCGCCGCGGTCATGGAGTACCTCGGCTATCGCATGTGCCGCAAAATCATGAGTATCGACATTTGAACCCGATCATTCTCATTCTGGCGTTGACGGCGGCCGGGTGCATCGGTCTGGCGTTCTGGGCGTTGTACGGCTTTATCCGCGAGGTGCCCGAGGCCGACCGCGACTATCAGGATCCACTGCCCTACGGGCTGCGCATGATCTGGCCGCTGGTCAACGTGGCGACCCATCTGCTGGGGCCGCGCCTGACGCCCGACAAGCTGGAAAAGGCGCACCGCGAACTGCAGACCGCGGGACAGGATTTCGTGCTCAGTCCGGAACAGTTGTACGGCCTGCGCCTGGTGGGGGCGGGGCTGGCGGCGGCGTTCTTCTGGGTGCTGCTGCTCATGCTCGACAAGGACAAGGTGGGTCTCTACGTCACCGCCACGGTGCTCGGGCTGGTCATCGGCTGGCTGTACCCGTCGCTGTGGCTGAGCGAGCGGCGCAAGCGCCGACGCCGGCGCGTGATCAAGGATCTGCCGACGTTCCTCGACTTCATCACCATGTCGGTGGAAGCCGGGCTGAATATCAACGGCGGCATCGAGCAGGCCACGCGCAAGGGGCCGAACGGTCCGCTGTCGCAGGAGATGATGCGCTTTCTGCGCGATGTGCGTTCGGGCCTGCCGCGTTCGGAAGCGCTCACACGCATGGCCGAGCGCATGGACATGTCGCAGATCTCCAGCCTGACCAGCGCCCTGATCCAGGCCGACCGGGTCGGCGCCAGTCTCGGTGCGACCCTGCGCGCGCAGGCGGCGCAGCGGCGCGAGGAGCGTTTCCTGTATGCGGAGAAGCTGGCGCTGGAAGCGCCGGTCAAGATGATGATGCCGCTGGTGATGTTCTTTTTCCCGCTGATCTTCCTGGTGCTGGGTTACTTCATCTTCCTGCGCATGAAACAGGAGGGTGTCCTGTGAATCTCGGAACGATCCGACGCGATGGCAGCGTGCTGGTGCCACAGGCCTGGCGCGCCGATCGACCATGGAGCCGCATGCGCGGCCTGCTGGGTCGACCGGCGCTGCTCGACCGGGCACGCCAGGCACTGTGGCTGACGCCGTGCGGCAGCGTGCACACGGTCGGCATGCGCTATCCGCTGGACATCGTCTTTCTCGACCGCGACGGGCGCGTGCTGGCCATGCACGAGCATCTGCGCCCGGGCCGTTTCCGCGGTTGCCGTGGCGCGCGTCACACCGTGGAACTGGCTCCCGGCGGGATCGCGGCGCTGCAACCGCAAACAGGAGAGGCCTGGCAATGGCATATGCAATGAATCGACTGCGTGCATGCGGCGGGGCACTCGCCGCAGTCTTGATGCTGACAGCCTGCGCTTCGGCGCCGCATCGCGCGCTGCAGCAGGAGGTCGCCCTGCAGCAGCGCGCGGCCGGGGCCTACGCGAAAGGCGACTTGGCCGTTGCGCTCAAGGCGTATCGGCAGCTGGCCGACGACATGCCCGACGACACCGCTTCGTGGTTTCGTCTGGGCAATGTCTACGCGCGACTGAACCAGCCCGATGCGGCGATGAAAGCCTACCGGCACGTACTGCAGCGCGATCCGGAGCACGCCAAGGCCTGGCACAACCTGGGCGTGATCTACCTGCATCAGGCCGCTGCGGCGTTCGTGCAGAGCGCGCGGACGGCGGATCGCGATGCGGAGTTGCGCGACCAGAGCATGCACATGGCCACCAAGCTGGAAGACATCGCGGGCGCCGATGCCGGTCACGCGCCCGCGCAGGGGACGCCAACGGCTGCGCAGGCGCCGAACGCGATGGGGAGGCCAGTCAAGGGAGAGGGGCCATGAAGGCTGCAACGGTTCAACGTCGTCAGCGCGGACAGAGCCTGGTCGAGGCCGTCGTGGTGATCCCGGTCTTCGGGGCCGTGATCCTCGGCATCCTGCAGGCGGTGCTGTTCTATCGCGCCAAGTCTGTGGTCGACTACGCCGCGCTGCAGGCCGCGCGTAGCGGCGCCACGCATTTCGCGCAGATGTCCGCGATGAAGGACGGGCTCACGCGCGGCTTGCTGCCGTTGTACACGCACGAGCCGAGCAACACTGCGGCGGAGAAGGCATACGCCAAGGCGTGGCTGGATGTCACGACGGGCGCGAGCAAAATCCAGATCGTCAATCCGACCCAGCAGATGTTCGACGCCTGGAAGGAACCGCAGTACGACGGCGTCGAGGCGATCCCGAACGACAGCCTCGCCTTCCGCGGCAACGCCCCGAAGGCCGGCGTGACGGTGCAGGACGCCAACCTGCTGAAGATCAAGGTCCGCTACAACTATCCGCTGATGGTACCGGTGATCGATCGCCTGATCGGCCATCTGGACGCGGTGCGGTCCGCCGCCACCTGCCTGGAGCCGGGCGGCTGCCACAGCGTCTACAGCCTGCCGATCGTGGCCCAGGCCATTGTGCGCATGCAGACGCCGATCCGCGATCGCGATCTGTTACCGGAGGGCAATCCGGGCGGAAGCGGCGATACGGGGTCGGGCGGCGGTTCGGATACCGGCGGCGGTACCGGCGGTGGTGACACGGGCGGCGGGACCGGGACTGGTGGTGGCGATACGGGTGGTGGTGACACCGGTGGCGGTGATGGCGGGGGAGACGGCGGTCCGCCGCCGACCTGCCCGGGAGGTGCGTGATGATGCATGCAGAAAACCGATTCATGCGCGGTGTCGTGGCGATGCTGCTGCTGTTCGCGGTGCATCCATTGCTCGCCGCCGGCCGGCCGGCCGTGCAGGCGCGAGTGCTGATGTCGGTGCTGCCCGCATCGGCCTGGCAGAAGGTGTCGCGGGCAGAGGGTGTTCGCACCGGTGGCACCGCTTCCGACCCGGTCGAGATCCAGGTCATCGTGGACGTCAATTGTCCGTACTGCGCCCGTCTCTACCGCATGTTCCGGCGCGGTCACCCGGGTGTCGCAGTGCGTTGGGTGCCGATCGACTATCTGCTGAAGGACAGCGGGCGCGTTGCCGCCGCGATCCTGCAGTCGCCGGACCCTGTGGCGAGTCTGGACACGAACTTTTTGCATTACCACAACGACTACAAGGATTCGCACGGCGGCTATCTGCCGCCGG
Source organism: Oleiagrimonas sp. MCCC 1A03011 (assembly GCF_003267965.1). Classification (NCBI taxonomy): domain Bacteria; kingdom Pseudomonadati; phylum Pseudomonadota; class Gammaproteobacteria; order Lysobacterales; family Rhodanobacteraceae; genus Oleiagrimonas; species Oleiagrimonas sp. MCCC 1A03011. Next base: position 97,067 of record NZ_MSPY01000002.1, read on the forward strand.
CGGGCAAACATTTCGCGTTGCCCCGTGCCAACGTCGAGCTTGCGCAGGACTGGGCGCGGTGGGGCGGCAGCACGCCGATGATTCTGTTCCGCGACGACAGGGGCCGCATCCTGCGTGCCAGCGGCGCGCGTCGGGACGTGGTCGATCAGGTGCTGATGCACGTGCGCAGTTCGCTGCCGGCCTACGGGGAGTGAGGCATTGAGGCATCAAGGGAGGAGGAAGATGAGGTCAGCCGTGAAACAGGGAGTCGCGAACACGCCGGGACAGCGCTTCTCGTCGGGACTGGCATGCGGTGTCGGTGTGCTGCTGGTCAAGCTGATGCTGGCGACGCTGCTGGGCGTGTTGAGCGTGCCCGCGCCAGCGCACGCGCAGAGCAGCTCGCCGCAGACGCTCTCGGCCTGTCCGGACCCCGGCATGTGCTTCCGCGACAAACAGGCCAAGGCGGATTGGGCCGCGCAGCACACCTGCACGTTCTGCGCCGTGACCACGAATGAGTTGAGCAACGTCTATCCGGGCGCCTCGCAGACCGAACTGCAGCAACTGGTCGACGAGATGAACGGCAACCTGATGCTGTACGGCCTGAACACGCCCAAACGCCTGACACAGTTCTTCGCCCAGGCGAGAGAGGAGACCGGCAGTACCCTGCGAACATCGGAGAGTCTGGTGTACTCCGCGCGCGCACTGAAACTGACCTTTTCCTACTTCAAGAACCATCCCGAGGAAGCGTGCCAGTACGGATACGTGAAGAGCAGTGCCGACATCAAGGCGTGCAGCAGCTACCCCAAGTACGACTCCAAGCACTCCGCCGATCAGGCGGCGATTGCCAACCGGGCCTACGCCAACCGCCTGGGCAACGGCGACGTGAGCAGCGGCGATGGCTGGAGCTACCGCGGACGTGGATTGTTCCAGGTCACCGGAAAGTCGAACTACAAGGATGCCGAGGGCTGGTACAACAAGACCTTCAGCCCCCAGCCGCCGATCGATTTCGTGAAGAATCCCGACCTGCTCGCGCAGCCCAAGTTCGCTCTGCGCACGTCCGTGGCATTCTGGAAACAGAACAACCTCGACACCACAGCGGACCAGACCGATCCGGCCAAGCCGTGCACGACGACGAATGCCATCACCCGGGTCGTGAACCGCTACACCAAGAGCTACAGCCAGCGTTGCCAGCATTTCAAGGACATCTGGAACGCAGGTACTTTCCAGCAGGTCGATTGCTCGTTGCCGCAGTCCGGTGGCGGGCCGTTCCAGGGACAGCTGCCCGGTTCGCTGTTCCCATGAGCCGATCTGTCGACCCCATTTTCCAGCGATCCCCGTCATGTGTTCAGAGACCGTATCCATGAAACGAAATATGCGCCGCGCCTCCATTCTCCGCCGTTTTCGATGGGGCTTGTCGTTCGTGCTGCTGGCGATCGCGTGCAGTGGCTGTGCGCAGGCACAGCCGGTGTCCGACAAGCTCTGTAGCCTCGACCGTCATGCCGTGACCGAGCTCGGGCGCGTGCGTGCGTGGAGTCCGGCGATCGAATTCCAGCGCGCGCAGGTGCAGGGCATGCCGAACGTGTTCGCTGCATCCACCGTGCAGCATGTGGACTTCCCGCAGCCCGGCTCGGGGCTGCAGTTTTTCTACGTGCGACCGCAGGACGACAGCGGTGACGGGCCGACCCTGGTCGGGTGCCTGCACTACACCGACGCGCAGGGCCAGGCGCGTACCCGCCGCCAGGACTTCGACAGCGAGGGCGGCGAGCCGCCCGTGATTGCGGTCCTGTTCAGCGCGAAGCTGGATAAGGGGCTGGGGCCGACCCTGTTCCTGGTTCTGAAGTGGCATTCGGAACTGTCCGCCATTGGTACCGAAGGCGCGATCTATCAGACGCAGGCTTTCGGCCTGCCGGATGCCGGCACGGCGTCGGGCTGGAAGGAGTATGCCGATCTGGAACAGAAGATCGACAACCTGGGCGGCTTCGACGGCACTCGCGAGGGCAAGTCGGTTACCTATCCGTACCAGGACAAGTCGAGCGTGCTGAAGCGACTGCATGCGCTGGGTTACCTGCACTGAACGTGGCTGTGGTTTCGGAGCGGGAATCCATGTGGATGCCGATCTTCGATGCGGTGGGGCGTCGACGCAGGAGTGCTTTGCGGCAGCTCGCGGGTTTTGTCGGGGCCTGCATGCTGGCGCTGTGGGCGTGCGGTGGTGCCCTGGCGTCGAGCCAGGCGAGCACGGCACAGGAGCGCGTGCCGGACGCGCGCGTGCTTCGGGCATGGATTGGTGGTACGAATCTGGGCGCGATCGCGCCGGATGCCGAGAATGCGGATGTGGCGATCGCCGATCGTGTCCTCGATGGATTCGAAGCCGGGACGTCTGGACTCGCAACGCACGACGGGCGCTTCGTGACCTGGGGCTTCAAGTTCGGCGAGGGCAATCAGCAGTCTGTCGCAGTCTACGATTCGGACGGGCGGATGATGCTGGCGGTGATTGTCAGCAATGTGGTGCGGCTGGATGATGGGGTGACACCCGCGATCCGCTCGATGAAGGTTTATCGCGAACGTATCCGCAGAGCGGGCGCTCGTCCGCATGTACTCGTTTTCGCACCGAATCGCGCGAAACTGGAGGCGGCCTTTCCGCTGTTCGCGCGCTGGCTGCAGGCCGACCTTCTCGGCTTCAACGCCGACTGCACGCGGACGCGGGAGGTCTGCGCGCTGGCTGCGCGCGTTCGCATACCGGTGCGTGCATTCATCGCCTGGGGCGGTGATGCCTTGCCGCGGAGAACGACGGTTCCGAGCATTCCGGCGGCTCCGATTCCCCTCGCGGATTTCGTGCAGTAGGGGGGCGTGCTGCGATGTCTGGATGGGTCGGAGCGCGAATGGGTCTGTGCATCGGCATCCTGCTGGTGGCGTTCGCGGCGAAGGGTTCGACGCCAGCGGCGCATGCTGTCGGCGCACCGTGCTCCGGAGCCCGGCTTCTGGCGAGGTATCTCGGCGACTACCGCGTGATCGCCGTGCACAAGTACGGCGGCGGCTTGACCCGACGGAAGCAAGCCATGCAGCACCTGGGGCAGCAGATGATTTCGCTGTCCCGCGCGCATGCTGCGGTACGCGGGAACGCCACGATTGCGCGGCCGATCTACCGTGTTGCTTGCCGAGCCGCACGAGCGGAGGGCGACGTCCCTCCAGCGCATTCGCGGCAGAGCGACTTCTACGGCTTCGCAGGCGCGCGCGAACAGACCGTGACGCTGCAGGTGCGGAGTCCCGCCGATCGCGACCCGACGCCGTATTACAACTTCGAATTCGTCGATGTGGGCGGCGCGCGAAGGCTCGTCTACCTGAGCGACGGATGGCTCTACGTGCTTCGGCGCATCCGCTGATGCATCGCAATTGCCGAGGGGCGTCATGAACAGAGAGATATTCAGGGTGGTCTGCGCGATGATGTTGTCGTGCATCGGGGCGTCCGCGGCGCAGGCCACCGACCTGCGGGTCGATGCGGTGCTGACCGGCACGGGCATTCCCTCGGGGATGGAGTCGTCGCGAAAGGGTGGAACGCTGGTCGAGACCGTCTACGTATCCGGCGACAGCAACCGGGTGCGTGTGGATTTCAGACTGTCGTCGCGCCTGCGCGGCCGGATCTACCGCGATGGCGATCATTCGGTCCTGCGTCTGCCTTCCGGGCGGACGCTGCCGGCGAACTGGCTGCATCTGGGCGCGCGGGTCCGTTTTCCCCTGCACGCGCCGTGTTTCCACCTCGGCTTCGTCTGCCACAAGCAGGGCGAACGCGAAATTGCCGGGCGTCGGGTACTGGGCTGGCGCTACCGCGAAGCCGGCCGACAAGGGCCACAGGGCACCGATCAGGGTACGTTCTGGCTGGATGCCAAGACCGGCGTCGTGCTCGCCTTCGAGGGTCGCGATGTGGCCGGTCTGACCTATGTCATGCACGCCGTGGCGGTGCGGGACAGCACGCTTCCCGCGCAGTGGTTCGAGCTGCCCAAGCCAGCTGGTCGCAACGCGTCCGGAGCCGACGGGGCGTCGCGGCAGCCCTAGTGCGACATCGCTCCAGGCGACGGGACGGGCGTGCGGCGCGCATCGTTTCGGACTGGTTGACCAAGTAAAGGACCCTTGACATGCGCCGAGCGGATGGCGCATCCTCTGTGTCAAGCATACTTTACATGTCGTCCGACGCACGTGCCCGGGTCTGTTCGCCCGGCGCTGGATGCCGGAGTCGGCAACCGGCGGAGCGGAACATGGGCGATCGATCCATCAGCAAGCGAAGATTCCTGCGCTGGGCGGGCCTTGCGGCCCTGGCGCTGGGGCTGACGATGATATGGCTGGGCATGCTGTTCCCCGCGGCGGCGCTGGTGCGGCTGGGTATTCTGGGTTTGGTGCTGGGCGGCTTGTGGCTGCTGTTCTCGCTGTTCACCCGCGACGAGCCGCTACGCGCGCCGCAGCGGCGCTACGCACGCGAATTCTTCCCGGCCATCGTGGCCTATGTGGTGATCCTGTTCTCGGTGTGGCCGCTGCTGCAGCATGTGCATGCGAATGGCCTGCGGGTTCTGATCGCGCTGCTGCCGGTATTGCCGGTGGCCTTCGTGGTGCGCGCCATGGTGCGGCTGGTGCTGGCCAGCGATGAACTCGAACGTCGTATCCAGCTGGAAGCCATTTCCATCGCCAGTCTCAGCGTCGGTCTGGTGAGTCTGGCACTCGGCTTCATGGCCGCCGCCGGCGTGGTGCTGCTGAAGAACGCGCTGGTGCTGGTGCTGCCGGCCATGTTCGCGGTGTACGGCGTGGCGGTGTGGTGGATCCGTCGCCGCTACGACGGTGGCGAACCATGAACAATCACCTGCGCGCATTGCGCGCCGAACACGGCTGGTCGCAGGCCGATCTGGCCGAGCGCCTCGATGTCTCGCGGCAGACGGTCAACGCCATCGAGACCGGCAAGTACGACCCGAGCCTGCCGTTGGCCTTCCGCATCGCGCGGGTATTCGGGTCGTCGATCGAATCCATTTTTGATCCGGGGGATCAAGCGTGAAGATGAAACCAGGAGTACGCATCGCGATCGCCGTGGGCATCGCGGTGGCGATTTTCGGCGGCAGGCAGGTGTTCAAGCACGACGCGTCGGCGCCCGCCGGTGCGGCGTCGACACAGGCGCCGGCCAAGCCCGTGCACGTCGAGGTCAAGCCGCAGGTGTGGAAGCGCGGCCGGCTGACCTTCAAGCCCTGCGAACTGACGCGGCCGGGTTCCGGCCGGCGCGCGGCGGCCTGGTGCTCGCCGTTCCGGGTGCCGGAGAACCGTGCCGACCCGCACAGCCGCAAGATCGGCCTGAAGCTCGCCATCGTGCGCAGCGCGGCGACTGTGCCTGATCCGGACATGGTGGTGTTCCTCGCCGGCGGTCCGGGCCAGGCGGCCACGCGTGAATACGTGATGGCGGCCAAGGGCTTCGAGGAACTGCACAAGCACCACGACATCCTGCTGCTGGACCAGCGCGGCACCGGCGATTCCAACCCGTTGACCTGCGCGCAGACCGAGAAGGACGCCGACCCGAACATCGACTACAGCCAGGACCCGGACGCGCGTGCCGCGTACCTGAAAAAGTGCCTGGCCGAAGTCGAGAAGAAGGCCGATCCGCGCTACTACACCACGACCGATGCGGTGGCCGACCTGGAAGCGGTACGGCAGGCGCTGGGCGCGCCGAAGTTCGACCTGCTGGGCGTGTCCTACGGCACGCGCATGGCGCAGCAATACGCCATGCGCCACCCCGACGCGGTGCGCAGCATGGTGCTGGACTCGGCGGTGCCGAACACGGTCGCACTGGGTCAGTTGATCGCCCAGCATCTGCAGGACGCGCTGCGCAAGGACTTCGCGCTGTGCACTGCGAATGCGGCGTGCAAGAAGCGTTACGGCGACCCGTACCGGACGCTGCAGAAACTGGTGGCCGACGTGCGCGCCCATCCGCACATGGTCACGGTACGCGATCCGCGCACGTACAAGCCCAGCCAGCGCATGTTCAATCAGAAGTCGCTGGCGACCGTGGTGCGCCTGTTCGCCTATTCGCCGGAAACCATCGCGCTGCTGCCGCTCAGCATCGATGCGGCGGCGCACGGCGATCCGGGTCCGCTGATGGGACAGGAGCGGCTGGTCAGTGGCGATCTCGGCAGCGACATCAATTCCGGCATGGGTTTGAGCGTGACCTGTGCGGAGGACGCCGACCTGATCCACCCGCGTCCGCAGGACAAGGACACGTTGCTGGGCGATGGGTTCGTACGCGAACTCAAGGCCAACTGCGCGATCTGGCCGCACGGCACGCGCCCGGCCGATTTCCATCAGCCGCTGCGCGGAAAGATCCCGACACTGGTGTTGTCGGGACAACTGGATCCGGTGACGCCGCCCGCATGGGGCAAGCAGATCGTGGCCGACCTCGACAACGCTCGGCAGCTGGTGCTCAAGGGGCAGGGCCACTCGGAATTCATGCGCGGTTGCATGCCCAAGGTGATCCGACGCTTCATCGACCAGCCCGATCCGAAAACGCTGGACGCGAAGTGTCTGGATCGTCTCGGCCCCACGCCCCCCTACGTCAATTTCAACGGAGCCACGCCATGATCGAGGTCAAGGATCTCCACAAGACCTTCGGTGAGGTCAAGGCCGTCGATGGCGTCAGCTTCAGCGCGCGCGACGGCGAGATCACCGGCCTGCTCGGCCCCAACGGCGCCGGCAAGACCACCACGCTGCGCATGCTCTACACGCTGATGTCGCCCGACCGCGGCCAGGTGCTGGTCGACGGCGTCGACCCGGCCGTCGACCCGGTGGCGGTGCGCAAGCGGTTGGGCGTGTTGCCCGATGCGCACGGTCTGTACAAGCGACTGACGGCGCGCGAGAACATCGACTACTTCGGCCGTCTGCAGGGCATGGACGAAGCCGCGATCGCGCAGCAGCGCGAGGCGCTGATCGAGGCGCTGGGCATGGGCGATTTCGCCGCCCGTCGCACCGAGGGCTTCTCGCAGGGACAACGGGTCAAGACTGCCATTGCCCGCGCGCTGGTGCACGGCCCGGACCACGTGATCCTGGACGAGCCGACCAACGGCCTCGACGTGATGGCCACCCGCGCCATGCGCGCCTTCATGCGCAAGCTGCGCGACGAAGGCAAGTGCGTGCTGTTCTCCAGCCACATCATGCAGGAGGTGGCGGCGCTGTGCGATCGCATCGTGGTGATCGCGCACGGCCGTGTCGCCGCTGACGCGTCGCCGGACCAACTGCGCGAACAGACCGGCGAATCCAATCTCGAGGACGCCTTCGTGAAGATCATCGGTACCGAGGAGGGCCTGGCCGCATGAACGCCACCCTGACCGTATTCCTGAAAGAGGTCCGCGAGAACCTGCGCGACCGCCGCACCATCACCAGCGCGCTCGTCATGGGCCCGCTGCTGGGACCGTTCCTGTTCGTGATGCTGATGAACGTCATCATCCAGAAACAACTGGACAAGGCCGAGACGCCGCTCAAGGTGCCGGTGATCGGCGCTCAGCGCGCGCCCAATCTGGTCCACGCGCTGGAGCAGTACGGCCTGGTGGTCGAGCCGGCCATCGAGCACCCCGAGGCCGCGGTGAAGCAGCAGTTGGCCGATGTTGTGCTGCGTATTCCGGCCAGCTATACGAAGGCCTGGAACAAGGGCGATCCGGCGCAGGTCGAGGTGATCTACGACGCCTCGCGCCGTGACGCGAACACTCCGGTCAAGCGGGTAAGAACCATGCTGGAACGGTATTCGCGCACCCAGGGTGCGATCCGCCTGCTGGCGCGCGGTCTGTCGCCCGCGGTGGCGACGCCGGTGGTGGTGGCTACGCGCGACCAGTCCACGCCGCAGTCGCGCGCCGGGCAGCTGTTCGCCTTCATGCCGTACTTCTTCGTGGTCGGCGTGTTCATCGGCGGCATGTACCTGGCCATCGATCTGACCGCAGGCGAACGCGAGCGCAAGTCGCTGGAGCCGCTGTTCGTCAATCCGGTGGCGCGCTGGCGCATCCTGCTGGGCAAGCTCGGTGCGACCGCCGCGTTCGCCACCGCCAGTCTGGTACTGAGTCTGGTCGCGTTCCATCTGGCCGGCTACATTCTGCCGACCGACAAGCTGGGCATGGCCATCGATCTGGGGCCGGCCTTCGCCGGCACGGTGTTGCTGTTGATGCTGCCGTTGGCGGGACTGTTCGCTTCGCTGCAGACGCTGGTGTCGGCCTTCGCCAAGAGCTATCGCGAGGCGCAGACCTATCTGTCGATCCTGATGCTGCTGCCGATGCTGCCGTCGATGATCCTCAGCTTCATGCCGGTGAAGTCGGCCGACTGGATGTACGCCGTGCCGCTGCTGGGTCAGCAGCTGGGCATCACCGAGCTGCTGCGCGGTGGTTCGGTCACGGGTGTGCAGGTCGGGCTGGTGCTGGTCAGCGGCTTCCTGACCGCGCTGGTGGCGGTGCTGGCCACGGTGCGGGTCTACGCCTCCGAGCGCCTGGCGATCTCGGCTTGAGCGAGTCCGTGCCCCGTCGCGTTACGGCGCGGCGGGGCACGGCTGTATCGACCGCGGCATCCCGATAGACTGGACTCTCCATGTTCGGGGGAGAGTTCCATGCGTACGTCCATTCCTGCACTTGGCCTGCTGCTCGCTTCGGCGGTGCTGCTGACGGCCTGTCACGACAAGCCCGCGGCGACGCCGGACCAGGCGGCCGCGAAGCCGGCGGCCAGCACGGTCGCGCCGGCCGCGGCCTCCAGCAGCGCCCGTTACGCCAGTCGTCATCTCGGCGACTACGCCACGGTGAAGCTGACCGCGGATCTTTCGCACCTCGATGCGAAGCAGAAGAAGATGGTCGGTCTGCTGATCCAGGCGGCCGATCAAATGAATCCGATCTACTGGAAGCAGTCCGTGGCCAACGCCGACGCCCTGCGCGCGCGCATCCACGACGACGCCACGCGCGAGCTGTTCGACATCAACTACGGCCCGTGGGACCGGCTCAACGCCGATCATCCCTTCGTCGCCGGCGTCGGTCCGCGCCCGCCCGGCGCGCAGTTCTATCCGGCCGACATGACCAAGGCGGAATTCGACAAGTCGCCGCTCAAGGACAAGACCAGCCTGTACACGCTGCTGCGCCCGGTGCTGCACCGCGAGGACACCGGCGAGCTGGTCACGGTGCCTTACCACGTGGCCTACAAGCCGCAGCTGGACAAGGCGGCGGATCTGCTGCGTCAGGCCTCGACGCTGGCGGAGGACCCCGGCTTTGCCAAGTATCTGAAGATGCGTGCCGACGCGCTGCAGACCGACGACTACCAGCCCAGCGACTTCGCCTGGATGGACATGAAGAACAATCCGGTCGACATCGTCATCGGCCCGATCGAGACCTACGAAGACCAGCTGTTCGGCTACAAGGCCGCCTACGAGTCCTACGTGCTCATCAAGGACCAGGCCTGGAGCGAGCGGCTCAAGCGCTTCGCCAAGTACCTGCCGCAGCTGCAGCGCGACTTGCCGGTGCCGGCGAAGTACAAGGCTGAGAAGCCCGGCTCCGACGCCGATCTCAACGCCTACTTCGCGGTGTACTACGCCGGCGACGCCAATGTCGGCGCCAAGACCATCGCCATCAACCTGCCCAACGACGAACAGGTGCAGCTGAAGAAGGGCACGCGCCGTCTGCAGCTGGAGAACGTCATGCAGGCGAAGTTCGACAAGATCATGAAGCCGATCGCGGCGACGCTGATCGCCAAGGATCAGCTCGACCACGTCACCTTCGACGCGTTCTTCCAGAACACCATGTTCCACGAAGTGGCGCACGGCCTGGGCATCAAGAACACGCTCGACGGCAAGGGCACGGTGCGCAAGGCGCTGAAGGAATACGCCTCCAGCTTCGAGGAAGGCAAGGCCGACATCCTCGGCCTGTACATGGTGCGCAAGCTCGGCGAAATGGGCGAGCTGGACAAGACCAAGTTGATGGACAACTACGTCACCTTCCTCGCCGGCATGCTGCGCTCGGTCCGCTTCGGCGCCACCGACGCCCACGCCCAGGCCAACATGCTGCGCTTCAACTACTTCCTCAAGCACGGCGCGATCACCCGCGATGAAGCCACCGGCCGCTACCGTGTGCACTTCGACAAGATGACCCAGGCCATGACCGCGCTGACCACGCGCATCCTGACCCTGCAGGGCGACGGCGACTACGCCGATGCGAAGAAGATGGGCGACGCGATGGGTGTCGTCGGCCCGCAGCTGGCGTCCGATCTCAAACGGTTGGATCAGGCCGACATTCCGGTCGACATCCGCTTTGAGCAAGGGGCGAAGGTGTTGGGACTGGATGATGGTGTGGTGAGCGCATCATCGTCCGTGCGTTAGACATCTTGATGCCGATGCTTCGCCGATCAGGCTTTTGCTGCTGATCGGCGGAGCGCAGTCCGAAGACCGCTTTCGTAGTGGATCCGAGGTCGAGAGGCCTGTATGACGAGTAGCGTCATGCAGGGGTTCCCTCCGTTACACCTGCCTAGGGGAGGTCCGCTCAGTCGGAGCCCGCAGGTGGAGGGGCATGCAGAAATCGACTGTGGTCGGTATCGAACACGTGGCTTGGCAGGCTTTGATCGTACACGGGATTGTCGACGATTCTTGCACGGCGTCGGAGTTCGTGGACGTACTTCGTATCCAGAAAAATATATGCAGGGATGGCTTCGCTCAGCGCCAGGCGAGCCGGTCCCAGATACAGATAGGCATCGACGGTCTTTGCGGTCACCTTGTCGATATCGTTCGGCACATAGGTCGTGATGTCGTGACCATTCGGCCCTTTTTTCGTCGTCATGGAGTAGGTCGTGCTCGGCAGCTTGCTCAACAAGTCCGCTAGCCAGGTGCCTTTGAGCGTGACCAGTGAGGGGCTGGGCCACGACGCCATGCGCTTTTCGAATGGTCGGTCGTATTTCTCGTAGGGCGTGCCCAGACCGAAGCCGTCATGCTTGGCGACAACGAATGTCTTGCCGGGGTATTTCCTTTCATACTTGCCTACCGCGGAGTCCTTCACGTCGTGGAACAGGTGATCCACGCCGAACAGCATGAGCGCTGTGCGATGCTTGCTCAGCACTTGCCGTTCCATGACTCTTGCAATGTTGGCGTCACGCGAGAAGTCCTGGCGCATCAGGTCGGCGTGGTTTCGTATCTTTGACCAGTCGATCGGCGGATCCCCGGCCAGCACCCGGATTTTTCTGGGTTCCGGGAGCGTCCTGTTGATCCTGCGAATCAGGGGGAAAAGCTGGTCGTAGAAACCCGAGACACCGCACATGGGTTGCGTCGTATTGCGCCAGACCTTTCTCGCATCGTCCAAAGACACGTCTGCGCCGGCGATGTAGCGATCGAGCAGCGGTTGATAGAGCGAATTCCCGCATTCGACGACGATATCGTCGACCTTTTCAGGGAACGCCGGATTGCGGATCAGCCTGAAGATGAAATCGTCCATGTCCTTGTCCGCATGACCGGCGCTCATCGCGACGACTTCATAGTGATCGAACGCTGAAAGAATGGCCTGGATCGCAGGTTTCGGCGAAGGATTGGCGCCTTCGGGCGTCAGAGGTTTCACCGGAGCATTAGTAGCTGGACGGGGCGGTGGAGGCGGTGGAGGCGGGAAGGCCCATGCCGACATGGGCGGTGCGGCCAGAGCCAGGCCCAGAAAGAGGCCGAGACATCGAGTGTGGCCGATTGCGAGTTTCATGCGTGCGATGTGCATTCCGGTCCGGGTCCCTATGGCAGCGATTCCGAATGGGTGATGCTCGGGTACTAAGCATCATTATCCGGAGAGACTGCAAGGTAGTCGGTGGCGCCACGTGCGGCTAGAACGGTTTTTGCCTGGCAATCACAAAGCCAGGCGGCTGAACTTGGCTTTAGAGCGCCCGGAATTGCGTCGGCAACATGGATGTCTGCTGGCGGAATGTCCGCGTGAAATGACTTTGGTCGGCGAAACCGCATGCATAGGCGATGTCCGCCAAGTTGCGGTCACTCGTCTTCATCCACGCCAGAGCATGATCGATCTTGAGTCTGCGCATGTACTCTCCGAGCGTGCAGCCGAGGTAGCGCGGAAAGTGCTTGGAGATCGTGACCGGACTCACGCCGCTCGCCTGTGCCAACTGATCGAGTCGAATCCGGCTGTGCCACTGATCGTGGATGCATTGGTGGACCTTTTTCATCCAGTCCGGCCATGTTTCCGGAGAGAACCTTCGATCCGAGAATGTCGTCAATGTATGTAGAAACATCTGCAGCGATGCGTCTACATGCTCATCGTTGAGGAGGGTTTCCTTGTACATCTTCAGAAGCACCAGGCGGGCATTCGGATGTTGCTGCAGTCCTGTGTGCAGGTCTGCTTCTGAAATGAAGTTGTTGCGCAGGCATGCCGGGGTCAGTTCCACGTTGATGTTCAACGTGGGCAGCTGCGTGTTGTTGTTGCGGTGCGGTTCGTTCTGACGGTAGAAGAGCACTTTGCCGGGGCGCGCTTCGTGTTCCGAGGTCTTCCGCACTTCACGATTGCCGCCTCGCAGCACGTAGGTGATATGGGTGCTGCTGTGGGCATGCCAGCCTTCATAGACCCCGCGTCGGTATATCGTCTTGCTCACGACAATGCCAGCAACCTTCCGGCTTTGCTGGTTTTCCCCCAGATATTGGCCACTGTGCATCATGCGCATGGCATCGCCTTTTCTGTCCGGGCTGTGATTTAGCTACAAAGTAGCGCAATGCTGGCGGCGATGGACGAGTGGATGCTTGTCCTCGCCGGGGGGCGATCTGGGCGAATGCGGTTGAGTGAAGGCGTACTCGTGAACGAGAGCGTGTTTGCTTGCGCGAAGATTTCTGATCTGCGGTGCTGTCTCAGACGGTAGGTGATGGTGGGTCAGCGCAAGTGCTCGCGCATCAGGGTCGCCACCGCTTCGGGGTGTTCAAGATGCAAGTGATGGTGGCCGGCAAGGTATTCGATGCGGAGGTCGGCGACGTGTGCGGCGCGTTCGTGCATCATCGTGTCGGGCAGGTAGGGCGTCTGCGGGCGCGCAAGCAGCAGGAGCGTCGGCGCGGCGATGCCTGCGAGCAGGCGGCGGATCTGTGCTTCGTCCATGCGCACCGGCGTGGGCAGGGTCAGGCGCGGATCGCTGGACCAGCGGTAGCCATCGCCAACTCGGATCAGGCCGCGCTCGACGATGCCCTGCGCCTGCTCCGCGGGCAGATCGGTGGCGGCGGCACGTGCGGCGACGGCGCTGTCGACATCGGGGAAGACGCTGAGTCGACGCGTACCGCGGCGCAGTCGCCGCGCGGTGGCGTCGCGGAAGCGCTGCAGGCTGCGCGCGGGATCGTCGGCGAGCGGTCCGAGCCCTTCGATCAGGCCGAGCCGGCGCACGCGGTCCGGCGCGGCGGCGGCGACCAGGCTGGCGACGCCCGCACCCAGCGAGTGGCCGAGCAGGTCGAACTGCTGCAGTGCCAGTGCGTCGGCCGCGGCGAGCACGGCGGCGACGTATTCGGCGATGCCGTAGGCCACGAACGGACTGGCCGGCAGGTGTGCGGAACGGCCGTGGCCCGGCAGGTCCAGCGCGATCAGGCGATGGGTGTCCAGGTGCGGCGCCAGTCGTTCGAAGCTGGCGGCGTTGTCGAGCCAGCCGTGCAGTGCCAGCACGGGCGGAGCGTCGGCCGGGCCGTGGATGCAGGCCTTCAGCGCCAGGCCGGCGGCGTCGAGATCACGTTCGATCATGATTCGCGCAGAGCGGATGCGCGGCGGTGCGCGTCCGCCAGTGTTTCGGTGGCGCTCGCGGGATCGTAGTCGTCGGCGACTTCCGGCCAGCCCTGCATGTGCCGCAGGGCGAGGTCGGTCAGCGCCCTGATGTGGGCCGGCTGGTCATTGAGCGCGGGGATGTAGCGCAGCGTCTCGCCGCCGGCTTCGACGAAGAAGTCGCGGTTCTGCATCGCCACTTCCTCCAGTGTCTCCAGGCAGTCGACGGCGAAGCCCGGGCACAGCACGTCCAGCTTGCGCACGCCATCGGTAGCCAGCTGGCGCACGGTTTCGTCGGTGTAGGGGTGCAGCCAGCGTTCGCGGCCGACGCGCGACTGGAAGCTGACGACGAGTTCGTCCTCGCCCATGCCCAGTCGCTCGCGCAGCAGGCGCGCGGTGGCCTGGCACTGGCAGAAGTACGGATCGCCAGCGTGGAAATAGCGCTCGGGGATGCCGTGGAAGGACAGCAGCAGCTTGTCGCCGCGCCCGTGTGCGTCCCAGTGCGCGCGCACGCTGGCGGCGAGCGCGTCGATCACGGCGGCCTCGGCGTGGTAGTCGTTGACGATGCGCAGCTCGGGCGGCCAGCGCAGGGTCTTCAGGGTGTCGGCCACGGCATCGAGGACCGATCCGGTCGAGGTGGCCGAGTACTGCGGGTACAGCGGCAGCACCAGCAGCCGGCGCACGCCTTCGCGCTGCAGTTGGGCGATGGTGTCGGCCACGCTCGGCTGCCCGTAGCGCATCGCCAGGGCGACCCGGATCGGGCCACGGTGGCGTCGGCCCAGTTCGGCCTGCATGCCGGTAGCCAGCGATTCGCTGAACACGCGCAGCGGCGAACCCTGCTCGGTCCAGATCTTGGCGTAGGCCTCGGCCGAGCGCGGCGGGCGCACGCGCAGGATCACGCCGTGCAGAATCGGCATCCACAGCCAGCGCGGGTACTCGATGACGCGCGGGTCGCCGAGGAATTCGGCCAGATACGGACGCACGGCCTTGGCCGTCGGCGCTTCGGGCGTGCCCAGATTTACCAGCAGTACACCTGCCGCCGGTAGGCTGTCATGGCGATAGCCGGCCAGGCCGGTATAGTTCGTGGATGCTTGCATCGGGCCAGGATTCGCGCGGGATTCGATGCAGTCTGCCACAAGCCCATGCGCGCTTGCCGGGACGAAGCCGGCGGTGCGTTTGAAGTTCTACAGCGTTCGGAGACTTTTCATGTCCAAGCAGCGTTTTCACGCTTTTCTGCTGGTCGCGGTCAGCGCCTTCCTTCCGTTGGCGGCGGCGCATGCCGACGATCGCGGCGAAGCGCTTCAGCGCGCCAGCAAGGCCGTCACCGTGCTGGCGCAGATCCAGCAGGCGCCGGACAAGGCCATTCCGCAGGAGCTGCTGCGCAACGCCAAGGCCATCGTGGTGGTGCCGGACGTGGTCAAGGCCGGTCTGATCTTCGGCGGCCAGCACGGCCGCGGTCTGGTCTCGGTGCGCACGGCCAACGGCACCTGGTCGAACCCGGTCTTCGTCAGCCTGACCGGCGGCAGCATTGGTTTCCAGGCCGGCGTGTCCGCGACCGACGTGGTGCTGGTGTTCCGCACCCAGCGCGGCGTCGATTCGCTGGTCGACGGCAAGTTCACGCTGGGCGTGGACGCGGCCGCCGCCGCCGGCCCGGTCGGCCGCAACGCGCATGCCTCGACCGATGCCCAGTTCAAGGCCGAGATCTACTCCTATTCGCGCTCGCGCGGTCTGTTCGCCGGCGTGTCCCTGAACGGTTCGGTATTGCGTATCGATTACGACGCCGACGCCGCCGTCTACGGTCCCGGCATCACTCCGCGCCGCATCTTCGAGGGCGGCGTCACCAACGTGCCCAATCCGGTGGTGGATTTCCGCGACCGCCTGGAGGAGTACACTGCGAAGTAGCCCGGCACGCGAAGGCGGTCCGGACCGGGCGATCCGCGTGGCGGATCGCCCTTTTACTGTGCTGTTTTGATTGAGGAAACCCCGTGAGCGTAGGTCCCTTCCAACTGCTGCTGATCGTGCTGATCATCGTGCTGCTGTTCGGCACCAAGAAACTCGGCAATATCGGTTCCGACCTGGGCAAGGCGATTCGTGGCTTCAAGAAAGGCATGAGCGACGACGACAAGGAAGACGACGCCTCCGAGAAGCTGAAGGCGGATGCCCCGGCCCCGGCGGCGGACGCCAAGCGCGAGAGCGAGAGCGAAAAGTCCTCGCAGGATACGTCCGGTCACTGACCGGCTCCGTCCCGCCTCATGTTCGATATCGGTTTCGGCGAACTGCTGCTGATCGCGGTGGTGGCCCTGGTGGTGCTCGGTCCCGAGCGTCTGCCGGGTGCCGCGCGCACGGTCGGCACGCTGCTGCGCCGCCTGCGCAACGGCTGGGAGAGCGTGCGCGCGGAAGTCGAGCGCGAGATCGAGGCCGAGGAGATGAAGCGCAACCTGAAGGAAGCGCAAGAACACATCCGCCGGACCAGCGAGCAGGCCAAGGACACGGTGCGCGAAGGCGCCGATCGCGTGCGCGAGGCCGCCGACGCGATGAAGGGCCAGCCGCTGCGCGAGGACGACGATCCCGAGCGCCCCGCGGAGCAGTCCGCCGCTGCGGATGCATCCCCGAAGCCGGACGATACGGCACGCGCCGCCTCCGGCGAGGAGCGTCGCGATGAGCGCTGAGACCGAGCAGCCGCAGGCTGAGGAGAGCCTGATCTCCCACCTGATCGAGCTGCGCTCGCGCATCATCCGCAGCGTGCTCGCCGTGGCGGTGCTGTTCGTGGCGCTGTTTCCGTTCCGCGAATGGCTGTACACCGAGCTGGCCGAGCCGCTGGTGCGACACCTTCCGCACGGCGGGCACCTGATCGCGACCGAGGTCTCCAGCCCGTTCTTCACCCCCATCAAGCTGACCGCCGTGCTGGCCCTGGTGCTGGCGATGCCGGTGGTGATCTACCAGTTCTGGGCCTTCGTCAGCCCCGGTCTGTACCGGCACGAGAAGCGACTGGCGCGTCCGCTGCTGGTGTCGGCGGTGCTGCTGTTCTACACCGGGTGTGCGTTTGCGTATTTCCTGGTCATGCCCGCGGCTTTCCGCTTCTTGACGGCGGTGACGCCGCAGGGCGTGGAGATGATGACCGACATCAACCACTACCTCAGCTTTGTGCTGACGCTGTTTTTCGCCTTCGGACTGTGCTTCGAGGTGCCGGTGGCGGTGGTGATCCTGGTCGCGATCGGGCTGCTTTCGGTGGACAAGCTGCGCAAGTCGCGGCCCTACGTGGTGGTGGTGTGCTTCGCTGCCGCCGCGGTGCTAACGCCGCCGGACGTCATGTCCCAGGTGCTGCTGGCGGTGCCGATGTACCTGCTGTTCGAGGCCGGGATTCTGGCGGCGAAACTGCTGGTGCGTCCGGACGACGCCGCGTCCGACGCGTAAGAGTGACGCTCTTGCCGCGCTAGTGCGCGGCGGCGGGCGTCTGCCGCCGACTCAGCGCCAGTCCCTTCAGCACGTTCAATGCCTGCGCCAGCGCGTAGTCGCTGCGCGCCAGCGCCCCGTCCTCGTCGGGCTTGATCGGCGTCGGGCGGGAGACGTCCGGCTGCTCGTTGGCGAGGTGGTTGGGCAGATCGGCTTCCGAGCCGATCAGTGACGGGCCGTGGTCGCCCTGCCGCGCGACGAGGTCGGCGATGCGGATGTCCGGGGCAATGCCTTCGGCCTGGATCGAGCGGCCGTCCGGCGTGTAGTAGCGCGCGGTGGTCAGTTTGATGGCATGGTTTTCGTCGATCGGGATGACGGTCTGCACCACGCCCTTGCCGAAGGTGCGTCGACCCATGATCAGTGCGCGATGATTGTCCTGCAGCGCGCCGGCGACGATCTCGGCGGCCGAGGCGGTGCCGTGGTCGACCAGCACGATCAGCGGCGCGCCGTGCAGCAGATCTCCCGCGTGCGCATCGAATGCCATGTTGGCATCGGGCAGGCGACCGCGGGTGCGGACGATGCGGCCGCGGTCGAGAAAGGCGTCGCTGACACCGACTGCTGCCGTAAGCAGGCCGCCCGGATTGCTGCGCAGATCCAGCACCGCGCCTCGCTGGGGACCGTTCGCCTTGACCAGCGCGGTGAACTTTCGCTGCAGGTCGTCGCTGGTGTCTTCCTGGAACTGGCTGACGCGCAGGTAGGCGTAGCCCGGCTCCAGCTCGCGCAGGGTCACGCTGGTCAGGGCGATGCGTTCGCGCGTCATCGCCACGTCGACCGGCAGGCCGGATTTGTCGTGCAGCACGGTGAGCGTGATGGGCGTGCCGGGTGCGCCGCGCAGCTTGGCGATGGAGGCGTTGATGTCGGCGGGATCGACCGGGGCCTGATCGACCTTGAGGATGACGTCGCCGGGGCGGATGCCGGCGCGCGCGGCGGGCGAGCCGTCGAGCGGCGCGACCACCATCAGCTCGCCGTTGACCTGCGCCACTTCCACGCCCAGCCCGCTGTAGCGGCCGCTGGTGTCCTCGGCGAGGTTGTCCAGTCCCTTGCGGCCCAGATAGGCGCTGTGCGGATCTAGGCCGGACAGCATTCCGGCGATGGCCTTGTCCATCAGCTCGCGGTTGCTGATTTTCTCCACGTAGGCCTGGCGGATGATGGCGTAGGCGCGGGTGAAGTTGCGGATGTCGCGCAGATCGACGGTGTCGTCCTGTGCCATCGTGCTGGCGGCGGAGGCGGGAGCGGTCGTGGATGGCGGGTCGGAGGCGTGCACGACGCCGGGTAGACAGAGCGCCGTGAACAGTGTGAGCAGTCGCATCGCAGTCGGGCGCATGAAGGTCTCCGGTCAGTGCGTTGCCATCATCGGTGTCGCGTCAGCCAGGGAAGTGGGTTGACGGCCTTGCCTTTGTGCCGCAGTCCGAAATATACGCCTTCGTGGCCGCCGGTTTCGACGCCCACGGTGCCGAGCTTCTCGCCGGCGTCGACCCAGTCGCCGACGTCGCGCAGCAGTGACTCGTTGTCACCGTACAGGCTCATCCAGCCGTTGCCGTGATCGACGATGATGAGCATGCCGTAGCCGCGCAGCCAGTTGGCGAAGGCGACGCGCCCGTGGGCGACGGCGCGCACGGAACTGCCGCGTTGGGCGTCGATGGTGACGCCGTCGCCGCTGCGCGTGAGCTTGCCGCGCACCGGCCAGGGCAGGTGCCCACGGCGCTTGGCGAACGGCGTGTCGTCCGGCAGCTTGCGCGGGATGTCGGCGAACACGTTGCGCAGGCGCGCGATGAGGTCGTTGAGCTGCTTCTGGTTGCGCTTGAGCTGATCCAGCTGTCGGCCCTGTTGCTTGAGCTGGTTCTGTGCTTTCGCCAACAGTGCGCGCTGTTGGTCGCGCGCGTCGTTCAGGGCCTGCGCGTGTGCCTGACGCTGTGCGCGTTCCTGCTCCAGCGCCTGCTGCTCCTGGGCGATGCGTTGCTGCAGGTCCTGCAGCTTGGCGAGATCCTGCATCAGACTGTGGATGCGCTGGATGCGGTCGCGCTGGAAGTAGCGCGAATACGCCAGCGCGCGACCGATGCGGGCGATGTCGTCGTCGCCCAGCAACAGGCGCAGATCCGAACCGTGGCCGAGTGCGTAGGCGGCGCGCAGCAGATCGCCGAGGGCGGCGCGCTGGGCATGCAGCTTGGCGTCCAGCGGCTTGCGTTGGGCGTCGAGCGCATCCAGCTGCTTGCGCTTGGCGGCGATCGCGGCATCGCTCTCGCGCACGGCGCGCGCGGCGGCGTTGAGCCGGTCGGCCTGTTGGCCCAGTTCGGCGCTGATCTTGTCGCGGCGGGTCGCGGTGTCGCGCTGCGCACGGGTCAGCTGCGCGATCTGCTTCTTCACCGCTTCCAGTCTGGCCTTGGCCTGCGCCTGTTCCCGGCTGTTCGCGTCGGCGTGCGCCACGCGCGGCAGCGCGCCAGCCAGCAGAACCAGCAGCATCAGAATCGGCAGGACGCCGGGGCGGAGGAAGCGACGGGTGAACGACATGCCGTTCGATTATGCCTGCCGACCGGGCCGGAAGCGATGCGTCGCGACTGGCGGGAAGGCGGTGCGGTCATCGACAATACAGTTCGGTTCACGGAGTCTTCGCGCATGTGTCTGATCGCTTTCGCCTGGCAGGCGCACCCCCGCTGGCGGTTGCTGCTGCTGGCCAATCGCGATGAATTCCATGCCCGCCCGACCGCGCCGCTGGCGACCTGGGATGGCAGGCCGGGCATGGCGGCGGGCCGCGATCTGCGCGCCGGCGGCACTTGGCTGGGCGCCTGCGCGGACGGCCGCGTGGCCACGGTGACCAATGTGCGTGATCCGGGTCACGGTGGCGACGGCGCGTCGCGCGGACTGCTGGTCAGCGACTACCTGCGCAGTACGCAGCCTTGCCGAGCATGGGGCGAAGCCCTGCATGCCCGTGACGTGACCTACCGTCCGTTCAACCTGCTGTGTTTCGACGCCGAGGAGGCCTGCTACCTGGGCAACCATCCGCAGGCCAAGCAGCGTCGGGTGGAACCGGGCGTGCACGGTTTGTCCAACGCCGATTTCGATACGCCGTGGCCGAAGACGCAGGCGTTGATGCAGCGATTGACGGCGTGGATCGAGCAGGAGACCGACGCGTTCGCGCCGCTGTGGGCGGCGCTGGCCGATTCCGGCGAATGGCCCGACGCGATGCTGCCGGATACCGGTGTCGGCATCGAGCGCGAGCGCATGCTCTCGGCGGCCTTCATTCGCGGTCGCGACTACGGCACGCGCGCCAGTACCCTGGTCGCTGTCGGGCACGACGGGCGGGTGTGGATGAGCGAGCGCCGCTTCGGGCCGCTGGGCGTCTTCGAAGGCGAGCGGACCCTGGAACTGTGCTCAGGAACCGGCTGACGTGCGGGTGGCGTCGGCGCCGAGCTTGCGATAAAGCGTGCTGCGGCTGATGCCGAGACGGCGCGCGGCGGCGGACACGTTGCCGTGGCAGGCGTCGAGTGCGGCGCGCATCGCCTCGCGCTGCAGTTGCTCCATGGCGGGGATGTCGCCGTCGGCCAGTCGTGTCGGCATGGCGCGGCCGGTTTCCCGAGCCGGCTGCAGGTTGGCGGGAAGGTCCTCGGGAGCGATGGTCTGTCCGGGCGTGCCCAGCGCCAGCAGCGTGCGCAGCGCGCCGATCAGCTGGCGCATGTTGCCCGGCCAGGACAGCGTGGCGAGGTGCTGCAGGGTTTGCGGCGCCAGCGGCATGTTCTGGTCGTCGCCGCCGAGCGCGCGCCACAGCTGCGTGATGCGGTCGGCCAGATCCGCCTGTTCGCGTAGTGGCGGCAGGCATAGCGTGGTCTGCGCGATGCGGTAGTACAGGTCGGCGCGGAAGCGGCCGCTTTCGACGTCGGCGGCGACGTCGCGATGGCTGGCGGCGATCACCGCGAAATCCACCGGCGTGGCGCGACCGCCGCCGAGTGGCGTGATTTCGCGTTCTTGCAGCACGCGCAGCAGACGCGTCTGCAGGGCGGCCGGCATGTCGCCGATCTCGTCCAGGAACAGCACGCCGCCGTCGGCGTCGCGCAGCAGCCCGGTGGCGCCTTCGCGGCGCGCGCCGGTGAAGGCGCCGGGCCGATAGCCGAACAGTTCCGATTCGATCAGGTTTTCCGGCAACGCAGCGCAGTTGATCGCCACGAAGGGCGCGTCGGCGCGCCGGCTGCGGCGATGAAGTTCGCGCGCGGCGACTTCCTTGCCGCTGCCGGTCTCGCCCTGCAGCAGCACGGGAATGTCGGCATCGAGCAGGCGCGCGTGGCGCTGCAGGGCGTCGCGCATGGCGTCGTCGAAGAGCGGCGCGATCCGCTTGGTCGGCGTCGACGGGGCGGCGCTGCGCCGCGCGGTGCGTGGCAGCCGCGCCGGGATCACGTCGCGCTGCGCCTGGAACGCGATCCCGCCCGGACCGCGCAGTTCCTGCACGCCCCGGCCTCGCGGCTGCGCCGATTCGAACAGGCTGCTGTAGCGGCAGCGGCCGACCTCGTCCCAGTCCACGCCCAGCATGTCCAGCGCGTAGCGGTTGGCGGCGACCAGGTGGTGGTCCTCGAACACCAGCACGCCCTCGCGGTGCGTGCCGAGCAGGGCGGCGTCGGCATGCAGGCGGATGACCTCGCGTCCGGCCAGCTCGCGTTCCAGCAGGCGGCGCTCGATCTGGTCGACGGCGAAGCGCACCATGCCCAGCGCGTGCACGTGATGCACGCTGGCCTCGCCGGACAGGTCAAGCAGGCCGACGATGCGACCGCGTCCGTCGAGGATCGGCGAGGCCGAGCAGCTGAGCACGCGGTGCGCGCCGAAGTAGTGCTCCGCGCCGCGCACCTCGACCGCGCGCTTGTCGTGCAGTGCGGTGCCGATGGCGTTGGTACCGGTGTGGTCCTCGCTCCAGGTCACGCCCGGTCGCAGGGACACCCGCGCGGCCTTGTCGAGAAAGTCCGCGCTGCCCATGGCGTCGAGAATGAGTCCGTCCGGGGCCGTCAGCATGACCACGCTGCCGGTGGCCTGGGCGTCGGTGTACAGCGCTTCCATCTCCGGTCGACACAGGCGGCACAGTTCTTCGTAGCGCTCGCGCAGCGCGCGCACGGCGGCCTGTTCCAGCGGGCCGGCGTCCAGCCGTGCGTCGCTGGCCAAACCCAGTGCGCGGCAGCGGTTCCAGGATTGCGCGATGGTGTCGGAGACCAGTCCCCGCGGCGGCAGACCGGCTTCGAAGAAGCGGCGGCGCGCGGAACGGATGCTGTCGGTGGAGAGGGTACGGCGCATGGCGAACTCCCGACTGTCGCATTCTGCGACAGTGTCTCAGGCGACTGTCTCCCTACAGAGCACACAATCCGTGCCCGGCGCAAGTGCAGTGCGCGACGGATTGTCTCGGCTTGAAACGGTATGCGCTCATAACTTCATGTAATAGAAGGCATTGCTCGCCACGCTCCCGAAGTGCGAATCGTTCCCGCGCGTGGTTGGCACGACCTGTGCGTTGTCCTGTACACCTTGCACACAACGGGAGCCGAGGACATGACCAAGCTGGAACAACACCACCTGCCGGTACAGGTGCCCTTCAAGCAGCGCTACGACAACTTCATTGGCGGCCAGTGGGTCGCGCCGAAGGCGGGCCGCTACTTCGAGAACATCACGCCGATCACCGGCAAGCCGTTCTGCGAGATCGCACGCTCGGACAAGGACGATGTGGAAGCCGCGCTGGATGCCGCACACAAGGCCAAAGATGCCTGGGGGCGGATGTCCGTGGCCGAGCGCGCACTGATCCTCAACCGCATTGCCGACCGCATGGAGGAAAACCTCGAACTGCTGGCGCATGCCGAGACCTGGGACAACGGCAAGCCGATCCGCGAGACGATGAACGCCGATCTGCCGCTGGCGGTGGATCACTTCCGCTACTTCGCCGGCGCGATCCGCGCCCAGGAAGGCGGCATCAGCGAGATCGACCACGACACGGTGGCCTACCACTTCCATGAACCGCTGGGCGTGGTCGGTCAGATCATCCCGTGGAATTTCCCGCTGCTGATGGCGACCTGGAAGCTGGCGCCGGCGCTGGCCGCCGGCAACTGCGTGGTGCTCAAGCCCGCTGAGCAGACTCCGGCCGGCATCCTGGTCTGGGCCGAGCTGATCGCCGATCTGCTGCCGCCGGGCGTGCTCAACATCGTCAACGGCTTCGGTCTGGAGGCGGGCAAACCGCTGGCGTCCAGCGACCGCATCGCCAAGATCGCCTTCACCGGCGAGACCACCACCGGCCGCCTGATCAGCCAGTACGCCAGCCAGAACCTGATTCCGGTGACGCTGGAACTGGGCGGCAAGTCGCCGAACATCTTCTTCGACGATGTCGCCCGCGAAGACGATGATTTCTTCGACAAGGCCATCGAGGGCTTCGTGCTGTTCGCGCTCAACCAGGGCGAGGTCTGCACCTGCCCGTCGCGCGCGCTGGTGCACGAATCGATCTACGAGAAATTCATGGAACGCGCGATCGAGCGCGTGAACGCGATCAAGCAGGGCAACCCGCTCGATCCCGAGACCATGATCGGTGCGCAGGCTTC
This sequence comes from Oleiagrimonas sp. MCCC 1A03011, assembly GCF_003267965.1. Classification (NCBI taxonomy): domain Bacteria; kingdom Pseudomonadati; phylum Pseudomonadota; class Gammaproteobacteria; order Lysobacterales; family Rhodanobacteraceae; genus Oleiagrimonas; species Oleiagrimonas sp. MCCC 1A03011. The sequence continues at coordinate 120,789 of NZ_MSPY01000002.1, forward strand.
CAACGAGCAGATGGAGAAGATCCTGTCCTACCTCGACATCGGCCGGCAGGAAGGCGCCGAGGTGCTGGCGGGCGGCGGGCGCGCCGAGTTGGGCGGCGAACTCAAGGACGGCTACTACGTCCAGCCGACCGTGTTCCGCGGCCACAACAAGATGCGCATCTTCCAGGAAGAGATCTTCGGGCCGGTGGTCTCGGTGACCACGTTCAAGGACGAGGACGAAGCCATGGCGATCGCCAACGACACGCTGTACGGGTTGGGCGCCGGTGTGTGGAGTCGCGACATCAATCGCTGCTACCGCTTCGGTCGCGGCATCCAGGCCGGTCGCGTGTGGACCAACTGCTATCACGCCTATCCGGCGCACGCCGCGTTCGGCGGCTACAAGCAGTCCGGCATCGGTCGCGAGAACCACAGCATGATGCTGGAGCACTACCAGCAGACCAAGAATATGCTGGTCAGCTATTCGCCGAAGAAGCTCGGTTTCTTTTGATCCGTGCCGTGCGCTCTCGCCACCGTGCCGGTGGTGGGGGCGCACGGGCCGATCACGATGCGTCGGTCGGTTCTGGCTTGAGTCGGCGCATGGTTCGGAAGCCCACCCTACGCGGATCGAGAGGCGTCAGCGTCGACCTATTTTGAACGGAGAGTGCTCATGCAAAAGACCATGAAGGCCGCCGTGGTTCGTGCGTTCGGCGAACCGCTGGTGATCGAGGAAGTCGAGGTGCCGCGTCCGGGTCCGGGCGATCTGCTGGTCAAGATCGAGGCTTGCGGTGTTTGTCACACGGATCTGCATGCCGTCGAGGGCGACTGGCCGGTCAAACCCAGCCCGCCTTTCATCCCCGGCCACGAGGGCGTGGGCCATGTGGTCGCCGTCGGCGCTGGCGTATCCCATGTCAAGGAAGGCGATCGTGTCGGCATTCCGTGGCTGTATTCGGCCTGCGGTCACTGCGAACATTGCCTGGGCGGCTGGGAAACGCTGTGCCATCAGCAGCAGAACGCCGGCTATTCGGTCAACGGCGGTTTCGCCGAATACGCGCTGGCCCATGCCGATTACGTCGGCCACTTGCCCCGCAGCGTCGGGTTCATCGAGATCGCACCGGTGCTGTGCGCCGGCGTGACGGTGTACAAGGGCCTGAAGATGACCGATACCCGACCGGGGAACTGGGTCGTGATCTCTGGGATCGGCGGTCTCGGGCACATGGCCGTGCAGTACGCCAAGGCGATGGGCCTGAACGTGGCCGCGGTGGACATCGACGATGCCAAGTTGAAGCTGGCGGAACACCTGGGCGCTGCCGTCACCGTCAATGCGGCGACCACCGACCCGGTGGCCTATCTGAACAAGGAGATCGGCGGCGCCCACGGCGTGCTGGTCACAGCGGTTTCGCCGAAGGCCTTCGAACAGGCCGTGGGCATGGTTCGCCGTGGCGGCACCGTATCGCTGAACGGCTTGCCGCCAGGTCAGTTCCCGCTGGATATCTTTGGCATGGTGCTCAACGGGGTGACGGTACGGGGTTCCATCGTCGGAACCCGACTGGATTTGCAGGAAGCATTGGATTTCGCCGGGACGGGCAAGGTCGCGGCCACCGTCGCAGCCGATCGGTTGGAGAACATCAACACCGTGTTCGAGCACATGCGCAAGGGCCAGATCGAAGGCCGCGTCGTTCTGGACATGGCTCTTTGAGCGTTGTGGCATGAACCGCGTTTCCGCATTGCTGGAACCGCCTTCGCGGGTGCAGGCCACGCCGGCCGCCGAGGCGTTGATCGCTGCGCTGAGCGCGCAGCACGGGCCGCTGCTGTTCCACCAGTCCGGCGGCTGTTGCGACGGGTCGTCGCCGATGTGCTACCCGCAGGACGATTTCATCGTCGGCGATCGCGACGTGCTGCTGGGCGAGGTGGCCGGCGCGCCGTTCTACATGAGTCCCTCGCAGTACGAATACTGGAAGCACACCCAGCTCACTCTCGATGTGGTGCCCGGGCAGGGCGGCATGTTCTCGCTGGACAACGGCACCGGGACGCGCTTCCACATCCGCTCGCGCCTGTTCACCGATGACGAGGTCGCGGCGTTGCAGGCGGCCGGCCGCTTCTAGCTGCGAGGTTTCGCCGCGCTCGCACGCTATGATGCGCGCGGATGGAGATTGCTCTGGGGAGCGCGCAATGACGGGCATGCATCACGAACTGGCCTATGCGGTCACGGTTTTCATGGGGCTGTTCGCGATCATGAACCCGATCGCCAACGTGCCGATCTTTCTCGGACTCACCGATGGCGACGATGCCGCGACCCGGCGCAAGGTCGCGGCCCGTTCGCTGGCGTTGGCGTTCGTCATCGTGGCGGTGTTCGCGGTTGCCGGGAAACTGATCTTCGACCTGTTCGGCATGACCATGCCGGCGCTGCGCATCACCGGCGGCCTGTTGGTGTTCCTGATCGGTTTCCACATGCTGCAGGGAAACGGGTCGAAGGTGCATCAGCCCAGCAACGATGAGGCCAAGGGCGCGCGCGAGGCGCAGCTCGGCGTGGCGGTTTCGCCGTTGGCGATGCCGATCCTGGCCGGTCCCGGCACCATCGCCACGGCGATGAACTTCGCGGCCGATGGTGGCGTCACCTCGATGCTGGTCACTATCGGCGCCTTCGCCGTGCTGTGCGCGATCACCTATCTGCTGTTCGTCTCCGGCGAGCGCTTCGTGCGCCTGATCGGTGCCAGCGCGCTGGGTGTCATCACGCGGATGATGGGCCTGATCCTGGCGGTCATCGGCACGCAGATGGTCATCGCCGGTGTGCACGGTGCGATCCGGCTGGCCGGCTGAGCGCATGCGGGTGTCGGCGATCTCCCTGCGGACGGCATCATGCTGAATCGTCTGTGGTTCGGTTTCTTCCTGGCGGCGGCGATGGCCGGCCTGGCCAGCTGGCTGGTCGGCGGTCATGCCGACGTCTGGGCGGCGATGGTCGAAAGCCTGTTCCAGATGGCCAAACTGTCGGTGCAGGTGATGGTGCTGTTGTTCGGCACGCTGGCGCTGTGGCTGGGGTTCCTGAAGATCGCCGAGCGCGCCGGCCTGGTCGATGCGCTGGCGCGGTGGCTGGGGCCGCTGTTCCGGCGGCTGATGCCGGAGGTGCCGGCGGGTCATCCGGCGGTCGGTCTGATCTGCCTGAACTTCGCCGCCAATGTGCTGGGTCTGGACAACGCCGCTACGCCGATCGGCCTGCGCGCGATGCGCGAGTTGCAGACGCTCAACCCCAGTAACGATACCGCCAGCAACGCGCAGATCCTGTTCCTGGTGATGAACGCTTCATCGCTGACCTTGCTGCCGGTGACGATTTTCGTCTATCGCATGCAGCAGGGCGCGCACGATCCGACCCTGGTGTTCCTGCCGATCCTGCTGGCGACCAGCGCCTCGTCGCTGGTCGGGTTGCTGTCGGTGTCGGTGATGCAGCGTATCCGCTTGTGGGATCCGGTAGTGCTGGCCTGGCTGGGCGGCGGTGCCTTGCTGCTGGGCGGGTTCATGGCGCTGCTGGCGACGCTGTCCGCGACGGCGCTGGCGTCGTTGTCCTCGCTGCTGGGCAATCTGACGCTGTTCGCCATCATCATGGCTTTCCTGATCGCCGGCGCGTGGCGCAAGGTGCCACTCTACGAGACCTTCATCGAGGGCGCGAAGGACGGCTTCGACGTCGCCAAGAGTCTGTTGCCGTACCTGGTGGCGATGCTGTGCGCGGTCGGCGTGCTGCGCGCGTCGGGTGCGCTGGATTTCGCGTTGGACGGCATCCGTTGGCTGGCGCATGCCGCGCATCTGGACACGCGTTTCGTCGACGCGCTGCCGACGGCGCTGGTCAAACCGCTGTCGGGCAGCGCGGCGCGCGCGATGATGATCGAGACCATGCAGCACTCGGGTGTCGACAGCTTCCCGGCGCTGCTGGCGGCGACCATGCAGGGCAGCACCGAGACCACCTTCTACGTGCTGGCCGTGTACTTCGGCGCGGTCGGCATCCAGCGCGCGCGCCACGCCGTGGGCTGCGCGCTGATCGCCGACCTGGCCGGCGTGCTGGCCTCGATCGGCGTGTGCTACTGGTTCTTCGGCTAGCCGCTTCGGACACCTGCACGCAACGCATTGCGGCTACCATGTTGGGGAGTCTTTCTCTTTGCTCGCCTGAATGGACGTCTATCCCATGTGCATCGGTCTCGCCGTCAACCAGCTCCATCACGCCAACCGCGACGCCGCGTTGTATCGCTGGCTGCGCGTGTGCGAGGACAGCATCCGCGCGCTGCAGATGGAACTGCACGTGGTCGGCCGCACTTACGACGCGATGCTCGGCGAGGGCATGCTGCAGGGCTATCCGCCGCTCAAGCGCTATCCGTACGGGCGTCACGGTGGCCTGATGAAGCTGGTGGCCGAGGTGGTCGGCCTGGGCGAGACGCGCACGTTGGACGGCGCGATCTACCTGATCGATCCGGTCGATCCGTCGTCGGACTATCCCGAGGCCGCGGCGCTCAAGCGCCAGTGCGTGATCCACCACAAGCCGTTCGTGTCGACGGTCGCTGGCGCCATCGATTTCATCGAGTGCCAGCGCATGCACGCGGGTCTGGAGCCGCTTCCGGCCGCCGACCGCCTGTTCGCGTTCGAACGCCAGACCGTGGCGCTGATCGCTCATGACGCGCTGAAGCAGGACATGTTCGACTTCGCCGGCGCGCACTTCGATCTGCTCTCGCGCTTCGCCACCCGCGTGGCCACCGGCACCACCGGCCAGGGCCTGAACGAGCTGGCCTGGTCGCGCGGCTGGCCGAAGGACAAGGAGTGGGTGGTGCGCTACAACAGCGGACCGCTGGGCGGCGATGCGCAGATCGCCGACCGCATCCTCGATCAGCGCTGCCAGCGCGTGATCTTCTTCGAGGACCCGCACGTCGCGCGCCAGCACGAGGCCGACATCCGCCTGCTGGAACGCGCGGTGACCACCGTCACCGATGAGGCCATGTGCATGACCACGCCGGTTGTGGCGCAGCGCTGGATCGAGGCGGTGACGAAACGCGAGGCATTTTGAGCGCAGGCTGCCCTTGTGCGTGAAAGCGTAGGGGCGGGCGTTGTCCGCCGTGCACGCGAGATGCCGAAGCGCGCGACGTTCGTGCGGATGGCGGAAGCAGTCCGCCCAGCGCTTCAGCCGCCCAGGATGTCGCCGTCGACGTAGAACCAGCGACCGTCCTCGCGCAGGAATCGGCTGCGTTCATGCAGGCGCTGCGCGCGGCCGCCGCCGACGCGGAAGCGGGCGACGAATTCGACCATGGCATGGTCGTCGTCCTGGTTTTCGTGCGCCTTCACGCTCAGCCCCAGCCATGTCGGCGTGGGTTGCTGCACGCCCAGACGTAAGGAGGTCGGGCGGGTCGACGGGTGCCAGCTGGCCAGCAGATAGTCCTCGTCGCGCAGCACATAGGCGCTGTAGCGCGAACGCATCAGCGCTTCGGCGGTGGCTGCGGGTTCGCCCCGGTGCAGCGGCTGACAGCATTGCGCGTAGCCGCGCGGATTGCCGCAGGGGCAGGGCGTGGAGGTGTCGACGGCTTTGAGAGCGTGGGCGCGGGACATGCCCGCATCATGCCGCGTTTGCGGCGGCCGGGCGAGTCCCGCGTCGGGCAACGCGGGACTCGCCGGCTGCGATCAATGATCCGCGCCGGTACCGAGGTACTTGGCGAACCAGTGGGCGGAACGCTTCATCACGTCGATGCGATCCTTCATCTTGTGGAAGCCGTGGCCTTCGCCGGCGTAGACCACCAGCTGCGTCGGCACGCCCATCGCGCGCAGCGCATGCCAGAACTCGAACGACTGCGGCGCCGGGCATTCGGCGTCACGTTCGCCGACCACGACCAGCGTCGGCGTCTTGTTCTGCTTGATGAAGTTGATCGCCGAGCTCTTGGCGTACACCGCCGGATCGTCGTAGACCGATTTGCCGAAGAACGGCAGCATCCACTGGTCGATCATGTTCTGGCCGTAGTAGCTCTGCCAGTTGGACAGGCCGGCGCCGGCCACCGCGGCGCGGAAGCGGTGCGTCTGCGTCGGCGCGAACATGCTCATGAAGCCGCCGTAGCTCCAGCCGCTGATGCCCAGGCGCTTGTCGTCGACCGGGTACAGCTTCTCGACCTTGTCGACGCCGGCGAGGATGTCGCGCAGATCGCCGTAGCCCATGTCCTTGCGCACGGCCTGGGTGTAGGCCGCGCCCTCGCCGAGGCTGCCGCGCGGGTTCGGCATCAGCACGAAGTAGCCCAGCGCCGAGTACAGGCCGTTGCCGCCCCAGCCCGAGCGCACGTTCCACACCGGGCCGCCGTGCACATTGACGATCATCGGGTAGGTCTTGTGCGGATCGTAGTTCGCCGGCAGCAGCAGCCAGCCTTGCACGTGGTAACCCTCGTTGGTCCACTCCACCGACACGGCCTTGCCCCACAGCGGCTTGAGGTCGTTGTTCTTGTGCGTGACCGCGCGCGGGGCTTGGGCGATGCGCGTCGGCTGGTTGTCACGATCGGTGGCGAAGCGACCGCTGTAGATCTCCGGCGCATGATCGAAGGTGCTGCGGATGAAGGCGAAGCGCGTGTGGTTGGCGGCCACGGCGACGGCCGAAGCCACGCTGCCGTCGCCGAGACCGGACGGGTCGGTCAGCAGCGGCTGCTCATGCGCGGGCTTGTCGCCGTCGAGGGTGAAGCTGGAGATGCGTGTCTTGCCCGAGGCCATGGCGGCCACCAGAAGATGGTCGTTGCCGGTCCAGGTCAGCCACGACGGCGAGGTGTGGATGCCCGGCGTCACGTCGACCGGCGCGCCGCCGTGGGACGGCACCACGTAGATGTCGCCACCGGTCGCGCCCTGATCGCTCATCAGGCCGCCGATGAAGGCGATGCGCGAGGCGTCCGGCGACCAGCGCGGCAGCGCGATCTGCAGGCCGTGCAGCGAACCCTTCACGGTGCCCGGATCGACCACCACGCGCGGCGCGCTGCCGTGGGCGGTGTCCTGGGCGTACAGCTTGGCCACCCACCAGTTGTTCTCGCCCGGCGGCGGCGCGGCGACGAAGGCCACGGCGTCGGACTTCGGCGACCAGCTGTATTCATAGACGAACAGCGACTTCGGCGTGACCGCGTGCGGCACGCCGTCCATGCCGACGACGTTGAACTGCTGATGCGAGATGTTGCTGACGCCGATCACGCCCACGCGCGCCTTGGTGGCGGCGGTGGCGCCGACGCGGTGGCGATCGCCGGCCACGTACAGCAGACCGAACTGCTTGCCGTTCGGCGCCCAGGTCAGGTTGTGTGCGTAGCCGTCGAGCTTGGTCACCGCATGGGCGACGGGCTTCGACGCGGCGGCGTCGGCGACGAAGATGTCCGCCTGGCTCGGATGCTTGTCGTTGCCGCAGTTGCCGAGAAAGGCGATGTGGGTACCGTCCGGCGACCAGTGCGGGCGCGCGATGTCGCGGCAGGCCTTGTCGGCGCCGGTGACGCCGACGTTGCGCACGTGACGGCCCCTGGCGTCGGCCAGTTGCAGGTGCTCGCCGTCCTTGTCGTGGAAGGTCCAGGCCAGCGTCTTGCCATTCGGCGAGACGGCCACGCCGCCGAAGCGCGTGGTCTTGCCCAGCGTCTTCAGGATCGCGGAGATCTTCGCGCTGGTGGCGTCCGAAGCCTTGGGGGCGGGCTGGTCGGCGTGAGCGGCGGCCGGCACGAACGCGGCCGCGAGCAGGCAGGAAAGCAGAGTGTGGGTCTTCATGGGGATTCCCGGGGACATGACCGATTGACGCTAGCACACCGTCCGGAGTGCCGGCCTGTGCCAGACGTACGGGTCGAGAGGATGTCCGTGAAGGCCGGAATCGGGGTCGATGCGCACGCAGGTTATTGAAACCAGAGCCGTCTATACGTCCATTCGTCATTTTGACGTATCGCGGTCCCTGTGCTTTAGTGATGGTTCCCCTCACGCACCGCGACGTACGTGCTCAGGAGCGACTTGCCTTTGTGGCCGGACGCTAGCGGTGGTCCGCCTGTTTTCGAGGTATCGCTTGACCGAATCGCGCGCACGCACTCTTTACGACCCCGCTTTCGAGCATGACGCCTGCGGCTTCGGCCTGCTGGTGCATGTGGATGGACGCACCAGCGCGCAACTGGTCGACGACGCCTTCGTCGCTCTCGCACGACTTTCCCACCGCGGCGCGGTGAACGCCGACGGCGTCAGCGGCGACGGCTGCGGCGTGCTGATCCACGGCGCGCAGGATTGGCTGCGCGCGCTGGCCGAGGCCGACAGCATTGACCCGGCGCCGCAATTCGCTGCCGGTCTGGTGTTCTTCGAGCGCGCCGAGGCCGAGCGCCATGCGCAGACGCTGGAAGACGCACTGGTCGAATCCGGCCTGTCCGTCGCCGGCTGGCGCGAGATCGCGGTCGACACTGAACCCTGCGGCCCACTGGCGACGGCGACCATGCCACGCATCCGCCAGGTCTTTGTCGACGCGCCGGGCGACATGGATGCCGCCGCCTTCGAGCGCGCCCTGCTGCGCGCGCGCCGCCGCGCCGAGACCGTGTTCGACGACGACGGCTGCTACGTGGCTTCGCTGTCCGCGCACGCCGTCGCCTACAAGGCCATGGCCGCGCCGGGGCGTCTGCGCGACGTGTTCGCGGACCTGAACCATCCGGCCCTGCGTGCCCGCGCCGTGCTGTTCCATCAGCGCTTTTCCACCAACACCACACCGCAGTGGCGCCTGGCGCAGCCGTTCCGCGTGCTGGCGCACAACGGCGAGATCAACACCATCCGCGCCAACCGCCGCTGGATGCTGGCGCGCGCGCCGGTGCTGGCCTCGCCGCACATCGATTTCACCGAGCTGGGACCGCTGGTGCGCCAGCACGGCTCGGATTCGGAAAGCCTCGACAACGCGCTGGAGATCCTGCTGGCCGGTGGTCTCGATATGCTCGCGGCCATGCGCGTGCTGGTGCCGCCGGCGTGGCAGGCCAACGACAACCTCGACGAGGACCTGGCTGCTTTCTACGAGTACTACGCGCTGCACACCGAGCCGTGGGACGGTCCGGCCGGTCTGGTGATGTGCGACGGGCGCTACGCCGCCTGCGCGCTGGACCGCAACGGCCTGCGCCCGGCGCGCTGGTCGCTGTCCGACGATCAGGTGTTGTTGGTGGCCTCGGAAACCGGCATCCGCGATGTGCCGACTTCGTCCATCGTCGCCAAGGGGCGCCTCGGCCCCGGGCAGATGCTGGCCGTCGATCTGGAGCGCCATCGCCTGCTGCACGACGCCGACATCGACGCCGTCAACGCCGCGCGCGCGCCGTTCCGCAACTGGCTGCGCGCCGGCGTGGAATACCTGGAGTCGGACCTGATCGATCCCAGCCTGGCCGCGCAGCCGCTGCCGGTCGATGAATTGCGCCGCCTGCAGAAGCTGTACGGCCTCAGCCGCGAGGAGCGCGAGTCCGTGCTCAAGGTGCTGGCCGAGACCGAGAAGGAAGCCACCGGCTCGATGGGCGACGACACCCCGATCGCCGCATTGTCGCGTCAGGTGCGCGCGCTGTACGACCGCTTCCGCCAGGGCTTCGCCCAGGTCACCAACCCGCCCATCGACCCGCTGCGCGAGCGGCTGGTGATGTCGCTGACCACGCAGATCGGCCCCGAGGGCAACTTCTTCAAGCTGGCGCCGGAGAACGCGCGCCAGATCATGCTCAATTCGCCGGTGCTCTCGCAGCGCAAGCTGCGTCAGCTGCTGGCCGTGGAGCCGTTCGCCGGGCACACCGTCACGCTGGACTTGTGCCGTCCCGGCAGCGAGGACCTGGAATCGGCCATCCGCCGCCTCTGCGACGAGGCCGAGCAGGCCGTGCGCGAGGGCGCGGCGCTGGTGTTCCTGACCGACCGCTACCCGCGCCGCGACAGCGTGCCCGTGCACGCGCTGCTGGTCACCGGCGCGGTGCACGCGCGGCTGATCGACGTCGGCTTGCGCTGCCGCTGCAACCTGATCGTGGAAACCGCCACCGCGCGCGACGCGCATCACTTCGCCTGCCTGATCGGCTACGGCGCGACGGCGGTGTACCCGTGGCTGGCCTACCAGAGCCTGTTGGATCTGGGCCGCGCCGGCTTCATCCGCCAGGACAAGGCCGAGCCGTTCGAGGTTGGTCGCAGCTACCGTCGCGGCATCCGCAAGGGGCTGTTGAAGATCCTGTCGAAGATGGGCATCTCCACCATCGCCGGCTACCGCGGCGCGCAGCTGTTCGAGATCATCGGTCTGGCGCCCGAGGTGGTGGACCTGTGCTTCCCCGGTACCCCCGCGCGCATCGGCGGCGCGAGTTTCGACGACCTCGACCGCGACCAGCGCCAGCTGGCCGCCGAGGCGTGGGACGAAAGCGTGGCGCTGCGTGCAGGCGGCCTGTTCAAGTACGTGCACGGCGGCGAGTACCACATGTACAACCCGGACGTGATCGCCTCGCTGCAGGAAGCCGTGCGCAGCGGTGATGCCACGGCCTACCGGCGCTACGCCGATCATGTCGATCAGCGCCCACCGTCGGCGCTGCGCGATTTGCTGCGCCCGATCGAAGCCGAGACGCCGTTGCCGCTGGAAGCGGTCGAGCCGCTGTCGGCCATCGTGCGCCGCTTCGATTCGGCCGGCATGAGTCTGGGCGCGCTGTCGCCCGAGGCGCACGAGGCCCTGGCCATCGCCATGAACCGCCTCGGCGCGCGCTCCAACTCCGGCGAGGGCGGCGAGGACCCGGTGCGCTACGGCACCGAGAAGATGTCCAAGATCAAACAGGTCGCCTCCGGTCGCTTCGGCGTCACCCCGGCCTACCTGGTCAACGCCGAGGTGCTGCAGATCAAGATCGCGCAGGGCGCCAAGCCCGGCGAGGGCGGTCAGCTGCCCGGGCACAAGGTCAATTCGATGATCGCGAAGCTGCGCTTCGCCAAGCCGGGCATCGGTCTGATCTCGCCGCCGCCGCACCACGACATCTATTCCATCGAGGATCTGGCGCAGCTGATCCACGATCTCAAGCAGGTCAATCCCGAGGCGCTGATCTCGGTGAAGCTGGTCAGCCATGCCGGCGTCGGCACCGTCGCCGCGGGCGTGGTCAAGGCCGGCGCCGATCTCATTACTGTGTCCGGTCACGACGGCGGCACCGGCGCCAGCCCGCTGACTTCGCTCAAGTACGCCGGCACGCCGTGGGAACTGGGCCTGTCCGAGACCCGCCAGACCTTGCTCAAGCATGGCCTGCGCGACCGCGTGCGGCTGCAGACCGACGGCGGTCTGAAAACCGGCCTGGACGTCATCAAGGCGGCCATCCTCGGCGCCGAGAGCTTCGGCTTCGGCACCGCGCCGATGGTCGCGCTGGGCTGCAAGTACCTGCGCGTGTGCCACCTCAACAACTGCGCCACCGGCGTCGCCACCCAGCACGAACTGCTGCGCCGCAACCACTTCGTCGGCCTGCCGGAGATGGTCGAGAACTTCTTCCGCTTCATCGCCGAGGATGTGCGCCAGTGGCTGGCGCGGCTGGGTGCGCACTCCGTGGAGGAGATCATCGGCCGCACCGAACTGCTCGAACGCATCGACGCGCAGCTGGCCGGTCTGGAGAAGATCGACCTGTCGCCCTTGCTCGCCCACGAGCACGGCCATCGCGACATGAAGCCGTACTGCATTCGCACCCGCAACCCGGTGCGCGAGACCTCGGCCCTGGTCGAGGCCATCCAGGCCGACACCGCCACTGCGGTCGCCGCCGGCAGCGGCGGACGCTTCGCCTACGCCATCCGCAACGCCGATCGCGCCGTCGGCGCGCGCCTGTCCGGCGCCATCGCGCGGCAGTGGGGCGACGCCGGCATGGCCGATCACCCGCTGACCCTGGCCCTGGCCGGCAGCGCCGGGCAGAGCCTGGGCGCGTGGAACGCAGCTGGCCTGCACATCGACCTGACCGGCGAGGCCAACGACTACGTCGGCAAGGGCATGGCCGGCGGCCGCATCGTGCTGCGTCCGCCCGAGGACGCCGGCTACGCCAGCCACGAGGCGCCGATCCTCGGCAACACCTGCCTGTATGGCGCGACCGGCGGCGAACTGTATGCCGCAGGCACCGCCGGCGAGCGCTTCGCGGTGCGCAACTCCGGCGCGCTGGCCGTCACCGAGGGCGCCGGCGACCACTGCTGCGAATACATGACCGGCGGCGTAGTCGTGGTCCTGGGTCGCGCCGGCCTCAATTTCGGCGCCGGCATGACCGGCGGCTTCGCCTACGTTCTCGACCTCGACCGCGATTTCGTCGATCGCTACAACCACGAGTTGGTCGACATCGTCCACATCACGCCCGAAGGCACCGAGCACCACATGCAGCACCTGCGCAACCTGATCCGCCGCCACGCCGAACTCACCGGAAGCGCATGGAGCAAGCGCTTGGTCGACGACTTCCGCGGCGTGCTGCACCGCTTCTGGCTGGTCAAGCCGCGCGCCGCCAGCCTGGAAGCGCTGGCCGAGGAACTGCGGAGGGCCGCATGAGCGACGAATCCCTGTTCCGCTTCGTCGACATCCCGCGGCAGATGCCGCGCCGCGTGCCGGTCAAGGTGCGCGTGACCGGTCACGACGAAATCTACGGCGACTTCCTGCCCGACGACGCCGGCGAGCAGGCCGGTCGCTGCATCGACTGCGGCAACCCCTACTGCGAGCACGCCTGCCCGCTGCACAACTACATCCCCGACTGGCTGAAGCTGGTGCAGGACGGCCACCTGACTGCCGCCGCCGAGCTGATGCACCAGACCAACCCGCTGCCCGAAGTGTGCGGCCGCGTGTGCCCGCAGGACCGCCTGTGCGAAGGCGCGTGCACGCTGGAGCAGGGCGACTTCGGCGCCGTCACCATCGGCGGCATCGAACGCTGGGTCACCGACCAGGCGATCCGCCAGGGCTGGCGTCCCGACCTCAGCCGCGTGCGTTCCATCGGCCGTCGCGTGGCCGTGATCGGCGCCGGGCCGGCAGGCCTGGCCTGCGCCGACGTGCTGGTGCGCAACGGCGTCGAGGCGCACGTGTTCGACCGCCACGAGGAAATCGGCGGCCTGCTCACCTTCGGCATCCCGCCGTTCAAGCTCGACAAGCACGTCATCCGCCAACGCCGCCGCGTGCTGGAGGACATGGGCGTGCACTTCCACCTCAACACCGAGATCGGCATTCACCGCCGCTTCGACGATCTGCTGAACGACTTCGACGCGGTATTCCTGGGCACCGGCGCCTACCGCGCCATCGACGGCGAGCTGCCCGGTCGCGACCTGCACGGCGTGCATGCCGCCCTGCCGTTCCTGATCGCCAACGTGCGTCGCATCCTGCACCACCAGCCGCTGGACCCGCGCTTCGACGTGGCCGGCAAGCGCGTGGTGGTGCTGGGCGGCGGCGACACCGGCATGGACTGCGTGCGCACCGCGATCCGCCTCGGCGCGTCCGAGGTCAGCTGCGTCTACCGCCGCGACGAGGCCAACATGCCTGGCTCGCGGCGCGAGGTGCAGAACGCGCGCGAGGAGGGCGTGAACTTCCTGTTCCACCGCCAGCCGCTGCGCATCGTCGGCGACACACAGGTCGAGGGCGTGGATCTGGTCGAGACCAAACTGGTCGACGACGGCAGCGGCCGCGCGCGGCCGCAGAACGTGCTCGGCAGCGAGAAGGTGCTGGCTGCGGATGTGGTCATCATCGCCTTCGGGTTCCAGGTCGATCCGGCCGAGTGGATGAATCAGGCGGGTATCGAACACCTGGCGTCGGGGCGCACCATCACCGGCGGCGAAGGGCGGTTGCCGCATCAGACGGCGCATCCGCGGGTTTTTGCGGGTGGGGATATGGTGCGGGGGGCGGATCTTGTCGTGCGCGCGGTGTTGGATGGGCGTGAGGCCGGGCATGCGATGGCGCGGATGTTGCGCGCTGAGCTTCAAGCGGCCTGAACTTCCTGCACCGTTCTCGACGGTTCATGACTTCGATGAAAAGCGGTTCCGACCGGCTGGCGCCGGCCGGGTTCCTTTCTTGTTCGCCCAAGAAAGGAACCAAAGAAGGGCGCCCCAACGTCCGCGCCTTCCGGCCCTTCGGGCCTCCAGGTCCGCTCCGGGTTCCGGGGGTTCGTCGACAGGTCATCCTGACCTGACGACGAACTGGCGCACATCCCTGTGCGCCACCCTGCGGGCCTGATCCTCCACCCTCCGCCGCTACCGAAGGGGGCGGGGTTGTACGCCTGAAGCCACCGCAGCATTCAATTCATGCGGTTGTAAGTGAAACTGGAACCGTTTTGGTGTCATCTTGTGACTCGTGTAGGTTTAATCTGAGTTGGCGCTGGTGATCTGGGCTAGAAGGGGGCGCGGTTCGATGAGTATCTATCTTCGCAAGAGTATTCGTGTTGGACCTTTACGTTTCAATTTGTCCAAGTCGGGTATAGGCGTATCTGCCGGCATTCCCGGTTTCCGCGTAGGAATGGGGCCACGCGGCAACTATGTCCATATGGGGCGCGGCGGTTTGTACTATCGCACCACCCTTAAATATGGCGACAAGAATAGGCTGCAATCTCGACCATTCGACAAGATCCCAAGTGGACAGATGCAGCATGCAACTCATGCTCCGCTCGAGGAAATTGAGTCGGCTGATGTCCTACAGATAACCGATTCATCATCGGCTGATTTGTTGGACGAAATGAAGCAAAAGCGAGCCAGAATACGCTGGATGCCGATTACTCTGATTTCACTAATCATGCTGCTCTTGTCGGGAATGGCTCAGGGTTGGTCGGCGCGCGTCAACTTGGCGATTGTCGTCGCAGGATTGGTCGCATGCATTTACGTGCATGTGCGTGACACTTTGAGAAAATCAGTCGTGCTGTTCTATGAGTTCGATGAAAGCATGGAAACTGCGTACTCACATCTCCATGCGTCGGCCACTGAGTTGTCTCGATCTGCAGCGATATGGCATGTCGCTGCATCTGGTGAGGTATACGATCGGAAATATCACGCTGGGGCTAGCAACCTAGTTAAACGGAACAAGACATGGATACGCCGCATGGCGCCACCATTCCTGAAAACAAATATTGAGACTGTGGCCGTGAATGTTGGTCGGCAGACGTTGTATTTCTTTCCAGATCGCGTCTTTGTATATGAGGCCGCAGGTATCGGGGCAGTGGGATACCGTGACCTCAAGTTGGAAGTTTCACCAACCCGTTTCATCGAAGAAGGTTCAGTGCCTCGTGATGCCGAAGTGGTCGACTATACTTGGCGTTTCGTGAACAAGTCTGGCGGCCCTGACCGAAGATTCAAAAATAACATCCGTTTACCAGTTTGTAGATATGAAGATATTTACATCCGCAGCGCCAGCGGTTTAAACGAGCTGATTGAAATTTCGAGATGCGGGTGCGGGGAACATTTTCATCGAGCCATTCGGGAGCTCGCTAGAGTCATGCCAAAAGAAGCATGAGCCAATTTGGGAAGGATGCGATTAAATCGTCTTAGAAACCCCATGCCGCCACCCCAACCCCTTCGGTAGCGGCGGAGGGTGGAGGATCAGGCCCGTAGGGTGGCGCACAGGGATGTGCGCCAGTTCGTCGTCAGCACAGGATGTGCTGTCGGCGAACCCCCGGAGCCCGGAGCGGACCCGTAGCGCCGTAGGCGCGTAGGGCGCGGACGTGGGGTGCCCTTCTTTTGGTTCCGTTTTCTTGGGCAAGCAAGAAAATGAACCCGGCCGGCGCAGCCGGACGGAACCGCTCTTAAGAGATGAAACGCAACGGAAAGCAGCGCGCCGTGCCGACCCGGGTGTCAAAAGGGGGCGGGGGGCATTAAATGCTTTCGATTCTCTCACTCTGTCCAGCAGGCATCATGAGGCGGCATCGTCAAAGAACGGAGCCAGGTTCTCTTACGCCCGATTGAATGGAGTATGGGACTGTACCCGGCACTGTTCTTGGGCCGCTGGATGGGTACGGAGCGGCGTTGGATGTATCGGCCATGCTGCGGTCATCTCCTCAGGATGAGTATGCAAGTGACTGTCTTGCATATGGAAAATGATTTCCGGAAGATGGTCTTCAAGCCCGAACGGTTCGCTTCAGGCCGGGTTGCGTGTCTCGCACAGTCTTCAGGTCTCGCGATGCGCCGGCAACCGCTTCGGGGAGGGGGACGGGTTCGTACGAACCTTCGCGTATGCCATCTCGGGGGAGCATGGCGACGATCCCTTCTTCGCTGGCCTTGCCATGACGGCGTGGCTTCCAATGCAGCGTTCTTGCCCCCCTTTGCGGTGGGGCGGGCGCGAGGTCGTCGAAAGGACACGGGGGCGGCAGCATTCGATCGATGATGTGCCTGGAGACCATGATGCTCAGGAAACTATTCTTGCTGGCCGGGATCTTGCTCTCGGTCACCGCGCAGGCTGGTAGCATGTCATGTCAGAAGCGTTATGAGGTCGCCGTCAAGCAGTGCAAGGTCCTGAGGGGTCTGTGCATGGATGTCGGGGTATGCCGTCATATCCGGGAGAAATGTCCGCAGGGCGTCGGCACCAAGCAGGGTTGCCAGGCCTTCGGCGCCTGCACGCGGCGAAACACGCCGCCGATTTTCAATAACGTCTGTCGCTATGTGTGGCGCGAATCCCCGGCCGGCGGCGCCTGCAAGCCCAACAATGCCATCACCGAGCGGGTTGCGATCACCTGTCCGGGGTTCAACACGAAGTTGCCGGGACAGCCGGCCAAGAGCGGGGCCCTGGGACAGCTCGTGGGTGAGGCCGGGCAGTACGCGGATGCCACGTTCTCTTGTTCCGCGCAAGGGCAACGTTTCATGGCACAGCGGGAAAAATGCGTACACGCCATCCATTACTACTACCGGGGCTGTGCGACGGATCCGAATCGACCGACCATACCCGTCCCCAGTTGCTTGGAGGCCAATGCATTATTTGGTCCCGTATTGAAGTCGCCGATCGACGTTACCGTGCATCAGGCCGGGTATGGCGGCACGAGACGGGGTTCCATTTTGGCAGATCGGCGGCTTCCCCTGGAATGGGAAAGGAAATTGGGTGTCGAATACGACCAAAAGCCCCTCAAAGTCCAAATCACGGAAAGGGGCAAGGGTGGATCGAGGACCTTGTACGAGACCACGTTTGATGGTCGGCCTGGTCTTCGACCGGGAAGAGAGCTGGAAGTGCACGTCAAGCTGAAGGTGGACAAAAACAATATCCTCACCGGCCGCCTATACCTGGTGGATACGGCCAAGGACAAGTACACCAATTACAACGTCAACACCCTCGCCGAAAAGGATATCGGGCCGGTCCACCTGGACCGTCCAAAAGTCAGGACGAAGCCGAAAGAAAACGTCCGCGCCGCGTCCAGGCCACCACGAAGCGATGCAGCTTCTTCAAGACCCGCGCCCGCGGCACGCGCGCCGGTCCTGAAGAAAACGATCGGTATCGTGACGCAGGGCGGCAAGTTCTTTCCGCTGATTCCGGCGACACACCGCCTTCCCGTCACGTTCGCCGACACCTTTGCCAACGCCGAGACCAATCAGAAGGAATTGGAAATTCAGCTGGCACAAAAGGGTGAGGGCGAAGCGAAAAAGTTTTTTGATGCCGTGCTGACTAATCTTCCCCCGCGTCCGGCTGGGAAACTGATGGTGCGTATCAAGATCAAGGTCGATGCAGAGAAAAAACTCACCCTGAGCGCAAACATTCCAGAGACCGGTTACTACAAGGAATTTGGTCCCTTTGCCGTGGAATAGCGGCCACCTGCATGCTGTGCATCGGGTGATGTAAACACACTGCGTTTAGCGTCGTTGTGCGAAAGCCGCCCAGGTGATAACGGTTCCAGGTTCACTTACAACCGTTTGAAGTGAATGCTGCCGTGGCTTCCGGCGTGCAACCCTATCCCCTTCGGTAGCGACGGAGGGTGGAGGATCAGGCCCGCAGGGTGGCGCACAGGGACGTGCGCCAGTTCGTCGCCAGCTGTCGGCGAACCCCCGGAGCCCGGAGCGGACCCGTAGCGCCGCAGGCGCGTAGGGCGCGGACGCTGGGGTGTCCTTGTCTTGGTCACTTCTATTGGACAAGCAATAGAAGTGACCCGACCGGCGCCAGCCGGACGGAACCGCTCTTCGAAAACGGAGCGCAGCGGAATGCGGCGGACAGTGCCCGCCCTACGAGCCGCCCGCTGCCGAAGTGTGTGAATTCCCTCACGCCCGGCCGCAGCCGCGAGCCAAGTTCATCGACCTGTCACGCAGCGTCGATAGGTTCCGAGTGCACCTCACGCTTCATCACTCAACCACCCCATACGGAAGGGAATGACCATGCTTTCTCGAAGCAAGCTGAATGTCGTGATGCTGGCGGCCGCACTGGCCCTGCCCCTGTTCGCGCATGCCCACGGTCACGGCCATGGACACGGCCATGGCCATGGCCACGATCACGGCAAGATCCATGTCGCGCTGTGGGGCGATCAGTTCTATGCCGACGATCCGGCCGTGCGGGCCGCGCAGGAAAACCAGACCATCGACTCGCTGAACGACCACGATCTGGACTTCACCATCTTCGTCGGCGATACCAAGAACGGCCACAGCCTCTGCACCAATCAGGCCATTGGCCAGGATGTGGTCAACCGCTTCGACCGCGTGTATGCGCCGACGATCTACAGCCTGGGCGACAACGAATGGACCGACTGCCATCGCACCAGCAACGGCGGCTACGACCCGCTGGAACGGCTCGCCTACCTGCGCAAGACGTTCTTCAGCAAGAACGTCAGCCAGGGGCTGCACCCGATGCGGGTCGATCGCCAGGGCGCACCGGGGAAGGCCTACAGCGAGAACAGCCGCTTCATCCGTGATCGCGTGATGTTTGTTTCACTGAACGTGATCGGAAGCAACAACAACTTCGTGGCTACGGACAAGGAGTGCACGAAGAAGTCCATGCGTACCGCGGCCGATTGCGCCGCCGCCACCGCCGAATACCGCGCGCGCAATGCCGCGAACTTGCAGTGGCTGGCGGACGCCTTCGCCGTGGCCAGGAAGCGGCACCTGGCCGGTGTCGTGATCGCCATTCAGGCGGATATGTATGGCGGCATCGATGTCGCCGACGGCAACTACAAGGATACCTTCCTGCCAACGCTGGACCCGAGCTACAACGGCTTCGCCGATTTCTTCCACGCCATGATCGACGAGACCCAAAACTTCGACGGCCAGGTGGTGCTGGTGCATGGCGATTCGCACTACTTCCGCGTCGACAAGGCGATGGTCAAGGACAACGGCCAGACCCAGCCGAACTTCACCCGTGTGGAAGTGTTCGGCAACGCCGACAACAGCTGGGTGGAGATGACGGTCGACCCGGACACGAAGAACGTGTTCTCGTTCCAGCCGGTGTTCCTGCAGTAATCGCGGTACCAGGGATCGGACGGGGTACAGGGATGTACCCATGGGCGGCAGCAAGGAAGTCGATCACGGTGTCATGTCGACGCCCCATGCGCGCACGCAGGCACCGATCCGGATGCTATGGCGCGATCTAGTTCGGGCAAGGGGTGCGGCGCGGTCACGGTCGTGCCGGTCGGTCCAGCGACGGCGCCAGCAGTGCAGCGACCCAGTCCATGAATGCGCGCACCCGGTTCGGAAGGTTGCGCCGTTGCGCATACAGCAGCGTGACCGGCATGGGTTCGGCGTGCAGCTGCGGTAGCACTTCCACCAGGCTGCCGCTTTCCAGCAGCGCGGCCACGCCGGGGCGCGGAACCTGGACCAGGCCGATGCCGGCCAGGCAGGCGGCGACATAGGCCTCGGAACTGTTCACCGTCAACGCGCCGGCCATCGGCAGGCTGCGATAGCTGCCGCCCTCGGCGTATTCGAATCCGGGCGAACGCGCCCCGAGCGTGGATACGTAGTGCACAAGTTTGTGTGCATCCAGGTCGTCCAGCGTGTGCGGCATGCCGTGACGTTCCAGATAGGCCGGACTGGCGCAGGTGATGACCGGCAAGACCCCGAGTTGGCGCGCCACCAGCGTGCTGTCCGCGACCGGGCCTACACGAAGCACGCAGTCGAAGCCCTCGCGGATCACGTCGACATAGCGGTCGGTGCCGCTGAGTTCGATCTCCAGCTGTGGGTGGGCATCGAGAAATTCGGGCAGGTGCGGCAACACGAAGTTGCGCGCCAAGCCGCTGGACATGTCCACGCGCAGACGCCCGCGCAACGCTTGCGGCCCCTGCTGGAACATCGATTGCAAATCGTCGACGTCATCGAGGACTTCCTTGCAGCGGTCGTAGAAGGCCTCGCCGTCGGCGGTCAGGCGCACGCGGCGCGTAGTCCGGTGCAGCAGCTGCGTGTTCAGCAGCGTTTCCAGCTTGCGCACGGCGGTCGAGGCGCTGGCTTTTGGCAGGCCCAGACTGTCGGCTGCGCGCGTGAAACTGGACAGTTCAGCCACCCGCACGAAGACCTGCATGATGTCGAGTCGGTTCATGGCGGCATAATTGTTCAAAATATATGAACATTCAAATCATATTTTATGGATTTATTGTCTCTTTAAAGATCAATAGATTGACGCCTGTCCAATTCCCCGACAGGAGATCGCCATGCATACCTCCACACCCATCGCCCTCATCACCGGCGGCAGCCGCGGCCTCGGACGCGACATGGCCCTGAAGCTGGCTGCACAGGGCACCGACGTGATCCTGACCTACCGCAGCCGCCACGACGAGGCCGCGGCCGTAGTCGCCGCCATCGAAGCCATCGGCCGTCGCGCCGTGGCGCTGCCGCTGGACGTTGGCGACAGCGCCGGTTTCGACACCTTTGTCGAGACGGTCGCCGAGGCGCTGCGTACGCACTGGCAACGCGAGCGCCTCGACTTCCTGGTCAACAATGCCGGCATCGGCGCCCATGCATTGTTTGCCGACACCGAGGAGGCGCAGTTCGACGCGCTCATGAACGTGCACCTGAAGGGCCCGTTCTTTCTGACCCAGAAACTGCTGCCCACCCTCGCCGACGGCGGCAGCATTCTCAACGTCTCCAGCGGCCTGGCACGTTTTTCCCTGCCCGGTTTTGCTGCCTACGCGGCCATGAAGGGCGCGATCGAGGTGCTGACCCGCTACCAGGCCCGCGAGCTGGGCGAACGCGGCATCACTGTCAACGTGCTGGCGCCGGGCGCCATCGAGACCGACTTCGGCGGCGGTGCGGTGCGCGACAATCCCGAGCTCAACGCCTTCGTCGCGGCCAATACCGCGCTGGGTCGCGCCGGACACGTCGACGACATCGGCGATGCCGTCGCCGCACTGCTCGGCCCCGGCGGCCGCTGGATCAACGGGCAGCGCATCGAGGCCTCCGGCGGGATGTTCCTGTAGGTCCTGACCGACGGCCCGGGTGCGCGGTGCTGCGTGATGCACCGACCCCGGGCCGTCCGTTTTCCGTTGCGGACGGCGGTCGCGCGTGCCGCCGAATCCGACCGACGCAGGTCGCCGCGCCAAGTCCGTGCCCAGCGGCCGTGCGGAAGACGCGTTGAAGTCGATTGCGCAGCGCACCGGCCGAAGCACGTCCTTCCGATTCGATCATCCAAGCTCCAGGAGCATGCGTCATGCCCGCAACCTTCATCCTTCTTTATCGATACACCGACGACGTGGCACGGCAGGACGCCGTACGCCCGGCCCATCTCGCGCACCTGCGCCGTCTCGTCGACGCAGGCACGCTCGTGGCGTCGGGACCCTGGGGGGCCGGGGAGGTCCGCGGCGGTCTGCTGATCATGCACGCCGACGATCTAGCCGCCGTGCAGACCATCGCCGAGCGGGATCCGTTCATGATCGAGGGTGTGGTCGCCACGCATGAGATCCGCGAATGGCTACCGCTGCTTGGGCCGGCGGCAAGTGCGCTTGCGGTGGCGAAGACCGCAGCCGGCTGAGTCGCTTCCGGAAGGCGGACCGTCGGTTTCAGCGGCGAGGGTGCTCATCCAGCCGCTGAAGGATGCGTTGCGCTCCAGCCTCGGCGCCGTCCTTCCGCGCCACGATGATTCCCACTTCGACGGCGCGTTGTTGCAGGGCGTGATCCGCGAGCATGGCGCCGAGCGTGGCAGTGGTCCGATCGGCGCGATACGTGTGTCGTGGACATGCGCGCCCGACCCCGAGCCGTATCACGCGCGCCGCGTTGTCGGGCTGGTCGACCAGATGCGGTACCACCAGTTGCGGTCGCCCGCTGCGCAGCGCCTGCGCGGTGGTGCCGATGCCGCCGTGATGCACGATGACGCTGGCCTGTGGAAACAGCTGCGCGTACGGCACGTAGCCGGTGATGTGCACGCGCTCCGACGCTTCCGCCGCCCAGCGCGCGACGCGTTCGTCATCCAGAACGAACGCCGCGCGTGTGCCCAGCGTGTGTACCGCGGCCAGACTTTCGCGCACGAAGATTTCCGCGTCATGCACGGCGGAGGTGCCCTGGGTGAACACTAGCGGCGGTGGACCGGCGTCGAGGAACCGCTGTGTGTCCGCATCCAGCGTCGCGGGAACGCCGCGCTCGCCGTCATGAAAAGCGAAGCCGACGATGTCCGTATGCGCTGGATGATCCGGCTGCGGCGCACCGAAAAGCGAGGAGTACAGCGCCAGCACGCCATCATCCGAGAACGCGCCTTCGAACAGTGGGTGCGCGTCGGCGGGCGGCAGATCGAGCACGTGTCGCAGGGCGTCGATGGGCCGCGCCCAGCGTCGGCTTACGCGCTTGCCGAGGTCGATGAAAGCGCGTGTCAGCGTCGGGCCACGGCGATACACCCAGCGCGACAGTCTCTCGGCGTTGGCGACGATCGGCGGATCGTAGGCCGACCAGAACACCATCGGCTGCAGGGCCACGCTGAAATCCGGCAGCCCGCGTTTCTCGGCGGCGAGCTTGGCGCCGTAGGCCACCGAATGCGTGACCAGCGCGTCGGCGTCGGCGCTGATCGCCATGATGTCCTCGTAGGCGTCACGCAGCGCTGGCATGACGATGTGGGTCAGCAGAAATTGCGGTTGGCGGGCGATGCGCAGGGTCAGCTCGTGTTCGTCCAAGCCGAGGCGGTCGATGACCGCCTGCATGTCCGGTCGCATCCGCGCGAACGTCAGACCTTCGGCTTCGACCTTCTCCCGATATTCACTCGCCGCCGCCAGCGTTACGCGCGCGCCGTGTCGCTGCAGCGCGAGCGCCAGCGCCATGAACGGATGCAGGTCGCCGTGCGTGCCGAACGTGGCCAGGACGATGTGCGTAGGGGTCTGCGTGACAAGGGTGAGATCGTGCGGCGGCATGGATCGACTGTACCTGCATTCATGCCGCAATCCACGATGCGTGGGCCTGCCTGTCGTTGCGAAGCGCGCGTGGGTACAGGGACGCCTTTGGGTCGTGCCATGGCATGTCCGTCGGTTGCAACACGGACATCTTGCTGTCGCTTTCCTGTGGATGGGAAGTGTCCCAGTGGGTACTCCAGGGGTCCAGTGGCAGCCGGTCCGGTTTTGGCTTGATCCGTGAAAATATCTGACTATAGTCAGCTAATGGATGAAGATCAGCTTGCCAGGGTCCGCCACTTCAACCGCGCGGTGACGCGCCGCATCGGCGTGCTCAACGACAACTACCTGGGGCGCGGCCGACCGCTGGGTGAGGCGCGTGTGCTGTTCGAGATCGGTTGCGACGGCATCGAGGTGCGCGCGCTGCGGGCACGGCTGGCGCTGGACTCGGGCTATGCGAGCCGTCTGCTGCGGGCGCTCGAGGCGCAGGGCTTGATCCGTTGCCGCCCCGATGCTGAAGACCGGCGCGTGAGGCGGGCGACGTTGACGGCGAAGGGGCGACGCGAGGTGGATGCATTGGACCGTCGCTCGCAGGATGCGGCGGAAGCCTTGCTGGCGTCGCTCGGTGCCCGGCAACGCGAGCGCCTGGTAGCGGCGATGGACGAGGTCGAGCGACTGATGCGTGCGGCGGCGGTCACCGTGGCGCAGGCTGACCCCTCGGGTCCGGAAGCGCGTCGTTGCATCGCTGCCTATCTGGACGAACTGAATCGGCGTTTCGAGAACGGCTTCGATCCGGCACAGAGCGTGTCGGCCGAGCCGGACGAGCTGGCGCCGCCGGCGGGCTGGTTCGTGCTGGCGCATCTGGACGGCGAGGCCGTCGGCTGCGGCGGCCTGAAGGTGCACGGCCGTGACGGCGAGATCAAGCGCATGTGGGTCGCGCCGCAGGCGCGCGGCCTCGGTGTCGCGCAACGTCTCCTGGAAAACCTGGAAGCGCGCGCCGCCGAGCTGAGATTGAAGCGGTTGCGGCTGGACACCCATTGTTCCCTGGTCGAGGCGCATGCGCTGTACCGGCGCAACGGTTATGCCGAGATTCCCGCCTACAACGACAATCTCTACGCGCATCACTGGTTCGAGAAAGTCATCGGTTCGGGAAAGAAGCGTGCATGAAGCGGCACGGGTTCTTCGCGGGTGGAATGGTGGAAGGAGAACGCACCGAGATGAAATGGATGAACGCAGCAAGATCCGAGTGCCACGGGACCGTGATCGGGATCACGTTGCTCGTGATGGGCGTCACGAGCTTCGGGTTGGTCTTTTTCAGTGTTCCGGTCAGCTACGAGATGTGGAGCGGCGACATCAGTCCGGGAGATCGAATTCCCGGTGATGCGTTTGCCCGACGTTCATGGGAGCGATGTCCGGTGTCGGTATCGAGGTGGTGCTTCTTGTTTCCGGATACTTGATTGTCCATTCGTTGATTCGAAGAAAATGATGTACCCGATGAGCGGCGCGTGACGCTCTCGCCGCGGATCGCGACGGGCCGTGTGAAACGACAAGGAAAGACTGGATGAAAAAGATGATCGCGTTGGTCCTGGTGTTTTTTGCATGCCAGGCCATGGGAGCCGTACCCCTTCCGAAAACCCCGGCGGGGACCGCGCTCAAGGACTGGCTCGGTGCCTATGACGCCGGGGATGCCGGCAAGCTTGCGTCGTTCAAGGCGCGCTACAAGCGGCACTGGGCCGTGCAGGACATGCTCGATAGCCGTCATCGGACGGGCGGCTACAGCGTTCTCCGGGTCGAGAAGTCGTCGCCGGCCAGCCTGACCGTGCTCATCGGGGAAAACGAATCCGATGCAGTGCATCGGCTGCACGTGAGCATGGGCAAGGCAGGGCAAGGGGATGCGCTCACGATGTCGATCGAGCACGACGTGAAACGTCCTCCGGATCTGCAGATTCCCCGACTGAGCCAGGCGGGTGCGATCCGCGCGCTGTCCAGACGGACCGCTGCACTGGCCGATGCGGACGAGTTTTCCGGTGCGATCCTGGTAGCCAGGGACGGCAAGGTGCTGTACGAACACGCGTGGGGGCAGGCGGACAGGGCGTCGGGAACGGCCAACACGCTGCACACGAAATTCCGCATCGGTTCGATGAACAAGATGTTCACCGCCGTCGGGATCTTCCAGCTGGCAGAGAAAGGCAAGCTGTCGCTGGACGCACCCTTCGGCACCTATCTCACGGACTATCCGAACAAGCGCGTGGCATCGCGGGTGACGATACGCGAATTGCTGAATCACACGGGTGGGACGGGAGATATCTTCGGCCTGGCGTTCGACGCGAACCGGGACAAGCTCAGGGGCAACGACGATTACATCGATCTCTACGGCAAGCGTGGCCTGGATCATCCGCCGGGCAAGTCCTTCGAGTATTCGAACTTCGGCTTCGTGATTCTCGGCGCAGTCATCGAGCGCGTCAGCCACATGTCCTATTACGACTACGTGCAGCGGCACATTTTCCAGCCGGCGAAGATGACGTCGACGGGCACGTTGCCCGAGGCGGTGCATGTGCCGGGCCGATCGACCGGCTACATGTGGCGTCATGGCGCCTGGGTGTCCAATACCGATACATTGCCCTATCGAAGCACGGCTGCGGGCGGTGGATACTCCACGATCGGCGACATCTTCCGCTTCGTCCGGGCGCTGCAGGCGGGGCGCCTGATGTCGAAGAAGGATCTCGGTGAAGCCACGACTGCGGTATTCCGTGACGACGCGACGGGGTACGGCTACGGATACGGCTTCGAGGTGCTGCACGAAGGCGGCGTCAAGAGCTACGGCCACGAAGGTGGCGCCCCGGGCATGAACGGGGAACTGCGGGTGTTTCCCGCGCAGGGGTACGTCATCGTGGCATTGAGCAATCTCGATCCTCCGAGCGCGCATCGCCTCGTCGACTATTTCTCCCTGCGCATGCCGAAGAACCGGTGAGGAATTGAAACGGAAAATACGAATGACCGTCTTCCGCTCCCGGGCGCTCGCCGGATGATTTTGCCGAGTGCCGCGGTGCGGTGCGCTGGATTTTTTCGATCCGAGGCATCCTGTACGGTAGGCAGGCAGTCCGCGGTCGGCGGCTGTCATTTCAGGAATAATCCATTCGATACAGGGGGTTAGCATGTTCGTTTATGTACCCGGTCGGGCAGCGGAACTGCCTTTTTCCGTACCTGAGGGTTCTTGCTGCAATTGTGGTTCTGTAAGGAATCTTTCCTTGGTGGCAACACCGCTCAAGCGGACGCGCTACATGGTGCTCGCAGGCACGGAGATGCGGTTCACGCTGGCGTTTCCCTACTGCGCGTCCTGCGCGAAGACGGCGACCCGGTTCCCCAAGGGATTGGGCATGAAGCTTCTGGTGGGATTCGCAATTTTCTGGGCCTTGCTTCTCGCCGTTGTCCTTGCCTTTCCGAGTTTTGGTACGAAGCTTTCCGGGCCTGCGCTTTTTGCCGCTGTTGCCATTCTGGCGGGGGTGCTGACACTTGCGATCTTTTCACTGCGCAGGGCGCGTCCGCCCCAGACCAGCTATTCCCAGCCGGTCACATTGAAGGCGGTGAAGCAGACGTTCTCGGGCAAGATTGCGCGTCTGACGCTGAAGTTCTCGAATCCGGACTATGCGGTGCGGTTCTCCTCGCTCAACCAGCCGTTCATCGATGTCGGCACCCTAGAAGTCGTGCATGCGAAATAAGGCCACGGAGTCACTGCGGAAAGTCCCCGGAGAAACGCGCCGCTTGCAATCGCGAACAACCGCGACTAGGATGCCCGCCCTCGCGCCGATCTGCGGCGCGCGATTCATCAGGATATTCACCATGTGCAACGGGCACCACAACGCGATTCGCATCGAACAGACGCCCGTCATGCGTCTGCATGATGACGCGCGTGTGCCGTTCGTGCTTGCACGTGGCCCGATGCATTCATTGACCTGATCGCACATCGCGAGGAGGTCGATTCACGACCTCCCCGGTATCCGCGAACGCCCCGGGAAGGCTCTGCCCCCGGGGCGTTTTCGTTTCTACCGGCGTTCGCGCGACAAGGGATTTTTCTCGCAAAGAATTCGGCGCGTGGATGCGCGCCAAACGAATGGCTGTTTCGGCAAGAGACAGTCATCTGTGACCGGTTGGCATCGGTTCGCAGCGGTCCGGGTTGTATATCCCGGCCGGTGCGCGCGGCGCTGCCGTGGCGTATGCCGAGGATCGACGGCGCCGGTCACACGCTAAAGGTAGCTCAGTCTGGGAGAGCGCAGCATTCAGTTTGCTGATGTCGCAGGTTCGACTCCTGCCCTTTGTATCGATAGCTCAACTGGGAGAGCAACGGTCTCATAAACCGTAGGTTGCGGGTTCGAGTCCCGCTCTTTGGCACCCGGGACGCAAGTCCCACACCCGGGAACGCTCCTTGGGCGTGCCTGCTGGGTGGTCGCTTCGGTGGCCTGGACGGCGTGCTGGGCCAGGTCGTCAGCCTGAAGGATCGCTGAGATGCGGCGTCGATGCCGACACCCGTCTCCGGCGCAGGACGCGCCTTGAGCCGCCCGGTTTCCGGGCGGCTTTTTTTTGTGCGCGCGAGGTCGCCTGCGCAATCACCCAAGACGACATGCTGACAACAGGGACACGATGCACGATTCGCTGCATCCGGTTGAGTCACTGTGCGCCATGAACAGAAAGCGCGACGAGCGCGCATAGCCATGTCGCTGCGCGCGGCCGGTCAAACCTTTTCCTGCTTGATGGCATCTATACGACCGTTGGCCCTTCGGGCGAACGGTTTTTTTGACGGGTTTCCCCGAATGCGGACGAGTCGTGCTGCAAGCGAGTGTGCGCGGCCTGGTTGCATCGGGATGTCGGACCTGTCCGCAGCAGGTCAGGGAGTTTCCATGGGAAAGCGTTACCTCGTTTCGTTCCATCTTCTCGTCGTACTTGTTCTTGCCGGTCTGTGGGCGACGGCGCGAGCGGCTCCAGTGGTCCCGGTAAAGGCAGCGGGCCGGCTGACGCTGGCGAAGGAATTTCACCTCGCCTCGGCGGCGCTGGGCGACGAGCGCACGATTCTGGTTTCGGTGCCCGACGGCTACGACACATCCAAGGCGCGTTACCCGGTGATCTATCTACTGGACGGCATGCAGAACATCCGCCACGCGGCTGGTACCCGCGATGTGCTGGTGCGTTCCGGGGACATGCCGCCGGTGATCCTGGTCGGTCTCAAGAGTGTCGACCGCACGCTGGACATGACGCCGTCGCGCATGACGGGAAATCCGCAGAGCGGCGATGCCGCGAAGCTGCTGGCGCATCTCCGGGACGAGGTGATTCCTTTCGTCGAAAAGCACTACCGCACGAATGGTTACCGGGTGCTCGCCGGGCATTCTCTCGGTGGACTGTTCTGCGCCTATGCATGGATGAAGGCGCCGAAGCTGTTCGATGCCGAGATCGTCATGTCGCCGGCGCTGTGGTGGAACCACGAGGAAATGGCGAAGGAGGTCGGCCCTTTTCTCGAGACGCATCCGAAGCTGAAGACCTCCTTGTATTTCGGCATTGGTGCCGAGGATGGTCAGGGCATGCGCCAGGAACTGAGGCGCTTTGTCGATACGGTAAAGGAAGCACGCCCATCGAACGTGCGTGTGGGGTACCGGGAATTCGATGGCGAAGGTCACATGTCCGCGCCGCTCAGAATCTTCTACCGCGGCGTGAAGTTCATCTTCGCCGACCTGCGGTTGCCGCAGGGAATCATCGACCATTTCTCGACCGGCGCCTTTCTGGCCCATGAACACATGATCCAGGACAAGTACGGCGCGGCAGCGCGGCAGGCGCAGGAAATCTATGTACCGTTGGGACTGCAGCTGATGCAGCAGGGCCGCTACGAAGCGGCGATTGCCGTGCTTCGGCGCAATGCCGAGGCCTATGCCGACAACCGCTATCCGCGAAACAACGCCTGGCTGGCCAGCGCCTACGAGAAGGCCGGGCGCACGTCCGAAGCGCTTGCCGAATACCGGCGCGCTTATCGTCTTGCTGTCGAGACTGGATACGGCGAAGCCGAGAACTATCGTCGGAAGATCATCGAGCTGGGTGGTCGCGTGGACTGATTTCTGGCGGATGGACCCAAGCGTGCAAGTCCGTACAAAGGTCGTGGTGCGGGTTCACATGTTTGTGCTCATGGCGCATCGACGAGCGATTGAACAACCGTATGGACGTCCATGCTGGAAGTCCTCGCTGTTCGGGCGCCATGTTGTTCTGCGCAGGCATTAAGATGGTGGTTCATGCCAAGGAGAATGACGTGAAGAGATGCACGCCGATGACGTGTTTCGTTCTGACGCTTGCCTTGTCGAGCGCGGTCATGGCTGTTTTACCGCAGCAGGCCCGTGCCGCCGCTGCGAAGCAGTCCCTGTATGCCACGGTGTCGAAACTCGATGCCGGCCTGTTCGATGCCTTCAACCACTGCAGTTCGCCCGCGCAGCTGAAGAAGCACGCGAGCTATCTGGCGCCGAACCTGGAGTTCTATCACGACAAGGGAGGCGTGACCTGGACGCGCCAGGCCTACATGGCCAACACGGAGAAGAACGTATGCGGTCATTATCGTCGCGTACTGATTCCCGGCACTCTCGAAGTCTTCCCGATCAAGAACTACGGTGCGATCGAGCAGGGCCGGCACAAGTTCTGCGAGATCAAGAGCGACAAGTGTTTCGGCGAAGCACAGTTCCTGATCGTGTGGCATCAAACGTCGGACAAGTGGGTCGCGACGCGCATCCTCAGTTACGGACACGAGCCCATCCAGCCGAAGACGCATGGCAAGACGCGCTGATGCGTGGCGTTTCGCCTGCATGGAAAAGAGTGCTTCGCGCCAGTCCATCCGATCCAGCCAGGTGACTCTTCATGCCGCATTGGATGCGTGATGTCTGCGAGGCAAACGGCATTGATATCCAATACCTGCGAACCGGTGGAGACAAGCCGCCGTTGGTACTGCTGCATGGGTTGATCGGTAGCGGAGCGTGCTGGATGCCCGTGGCGCGTGCGCTGGAGAGTGCGTACGACGTGGTGATGCCCGATGCCCGCGGTCACGGCGGTTCGAGCGCGCCGGATCACGGGTACGGATACGAGGATCATGCTCGCGATGTCATGGGATTCATCCAGGCGCTCGAGCTGGCATCGCCGGTCCTGGTGGGACACTCCATGGGCGGCATGACGGCAGCGCTCGTGGCGAGTCGCGCCTCCGCCCTGCTGCGCGGTGTGGTTCTGGTGGACCCGACCTTTCTGAGCGCGCAGCGTCAGGTCGAAGTGTTCGACAGCGATGTCGCCGAACAGCACCGTCAGTTGCTTGGCCGGCACAAGCGCGAGCTTGTGGAGGAGCTGCGCGAACGACATCCGCGACGTTCGCAGGAAATCATCGACCACCTTGCGGATGCACGATTGCGGACACGCATCGAAGCGTTCGAAGTGCTTCGCCCGCCGAATCCCGACTACCGCCAGCTGATCCGCGCCATCGACATTCCGACGCTGCTGATCACCGCCGAGTCCGGCATCGTGACGAGCGAGATGGCCGATGAGCTGCAGCGGATGCATGCATGCATTCGCGTTGCGCAGATTCCGAATGCGGGGCATGGCGTTCCGTACGACAAGCCCGAGCAGGTGGCGTCGGTGGTTCGATTGTTCCTGCCTGCCCGGTAAGCGTGCGAACACATCACCCCATCGGATTCACGCCGAACAACGCCATGTGCAGCCAGAACGCGAACACCGCCCAGCCGATCACGCCGGCGATCACGGTGATGACGTCGCCCTTCGCGGTGCCGGCCGGATAGGTGACGCCGGCTTTGCGGTCCCGTCGCTTTGCGGCCATGTAGGCGACGATGGCCCACGCCAGGAATGCGCCGAACAGCACCACGTCGCGCAGGAAGCCGATGGCGAGCAGGTGGCCGAAGGCCCAGACCTTCGCGCCCAGCAGCATCGGGTGGCCGAGCCGGGCCTTGAAGTGGTTCGAAGGCACGTACGCGGCGGCGAAGAGGATGAAGGCGATCAGCGTGAACAGGCTGTTGAGGTGGCGCAGCATGGCCGGCGGTGCGTACAGCAGGGTCGGATGCAGGCGCGCCTGGCCGAAGCCCCAGACCACCAGCACGAGACCGATCAGCGAGATCAGCGCGTAGATGGCCTTCCACGGCATCGGGCCGAGACGTTCGATCATGCGCGTGCGCCAGCCGTCGGCAAAGACGCGCACGCTGTGCATGCCGAGGAACAAGATCAGTCCGAGAATCAGCAGGGTCATCGCAGGCATCCGTTGGCGTTGATATCTCCGAGTATAGGGAGATACGCGCAGATGGGCAGTGGGGCATCGTCCACATGATGCGCGGTTCGTGATGCATGGGTTTTCGCAGTCGTCATTCCGGCGCACGCCGGAACCCAGTGCCTTTTTGTGAAGACGCGTGCAGGCGCCAGGTTCCGGCGTGCGCCCGGATGCCGGTTTTTGCTGTGCGGCTGCGGAAGATCGTGCGCACGTCAGGTGGTCGACGGCTGTCGTGTGTGTTCGGTATGACGCAGCGGTTCGTGGCGCTGGTTCTCCAAGGTCTTCATGCCGGCACGTGCCGGAACCGAGCGTTTTCGTGGAGGTGCGTGCAGGCGCTGGGTCCCGGCGTTCGCCGGGATGACGGCTCTGCGGAGATGACGGTCCTGCTGGGATGGCCGTGCGGTTAGGTGATGCGGTCGGGCGTGGGCGGTCGGGCGTGCGCTGTGGTTTCAGACGGTCGTCTGGGGCCGCGTATGCTCAATGACGCGCGCGAACGGCGGCAGCGCGGCGAGCATGCGTTGGCCGTAGCGGCGCACGATGACGCGGCGGTCCAGCAGCACGATGCGACCGTGGTCGGTTTCGGTGCGGATCAGGCGGCCGCAGTATTGCGTCAGCAGGCGCGTGGCGTCGGGCACGCTGACTTCCAGGAACGGGTTGCGGCCCTGCGCTTCCAGCCATTCGGCGTAGGTGGCGCCGACCGGATCGGTGGGCACGGCGAACGGCAGCTGTGTGACGACCACGGTTTCGCACAGCTTGCCCGGCAGGTCCAGACCCTCGCCGAACGAGGCCAGTCCGAACAGTGTGCTGCCCTGGCCGGCCTCGATGGCCTCGGCGTGGTCGGCGACCAGCTGCGACTTGGCCTTGCTGCCTTGCGCGCGAATCTTGCGCACCTTGTCGATGGGCAGCAGCTGCAGCACGCGCTGCATCTTCATGCGCGAGGTGAACAGCACCAGATTGCCGGTGTCCCAGTCGAGGCCGGTTTCCAGCCAGGCGGCGACGGCCTCGGCGTGCGCCTCGCGGTTGTCGGGAAGAATGTCGAGCAGCGGCACTTCGAGCGTGGCCTGACGTTCCAGGTCGAACGGCGAGGGCAGGCTCAGCGTCAGCGCGTCGTCGGGCAGACCGACGGCGTCGGCGAAGCCGCGGAAGTGGCCACCGGCGCTGAGCGTGGCCGAGGTCATCACCGCGGCGGCGGCGTTCTCCCACAGCACCTCGCGCAGCAGGTGCGCGGCGGACACGGCCGAAGCGTGACAGACGACCTGCTGTTCGTGGTCCAGCGTGACCCAGCGCGCCAGCGGCGGCTGGTCGGATGGATCGTCGTTCGACCACGCGGTCCAGGTGGATAGCTGGCGACCGAGACGTTCCAGGGCGATGCCCAGCTCGCGCGCCAGCAGTTCGCCGGCGGGACCGGCGTGCTCCATCTCGGTGACTGCGCCGCGCACGGCGCGCACCCAGCGTTGGATCTCGGCGGTCTGCAGCATCAGCGACTGCGCTTGCGCGACCCAGGCGGCGGGCAGTTCGCCGAGCGAGGCGCGCCATTGCGGTTCGGTCTCGTGCGCGGCGGGCGTCCAGTGCAGCTTCACCTCGCGCTCCATCGCCGTCAGTGCATCGCCGAGCGTGGCCAGCAACTCGCTGCCGCGCTCGTAGTGCATGCCGCCGAGGCGTTCCTTCTCGGTGTGCGAATAGGCGCCGCGCACGTGCCGGTCCAGACGTACCAGCTGGTTGGCCGCCTGCGTCAGATGGGTGAACGCCGCGCCGCGCTCGACGGCCTTGGACGGCATGTGATGCGCTTCGTCGAACACGTACAGCGTCTCGTCCGGACGCGGCAGGATCACGCCGCCCCAGGCGTCGTCCTCGCGCGGCATGGTCAGGTCCGACAGCACCAGATCCTGGTTGGCGACGATGATGTCGGCGTCGGCCACGTCGCGGCGCGCGGCGAAGAACGGGCAGTGGTGGAAGTGCGCGCAGCGGCGGCCGGTGCAGCCGCCGGCGCTGGTGGTGACCATGCGCCGCACCATGTCCGGGATCTCCACCGGTGCGGCGTCCATGTCGCCGTCCCAGCTGCCGTCCGAGAAGGTCGCGCCGAGGGTTTCCAGCGCGCGGGTCTCCTCGGCCTTGGGCGGGCGCGACCACACCGCGAGATCGTCGCCGAGGCCCAGCGAACCCTGTGCATCGTCGGCGGAGGTACTGGTGGCCATGCGCAGATCGCGCGGGCAGACGTAGCGCTGGCGGCCCTTGGCCAGGGCGACGCGAGCCTCGGTCCCGCAGACAGCGAGGTACTGCGGGATGTCGCGTCGCACCAGCTGTTCCTGCAGCGCGACGGTGGCGCTGGCGATCAGCAGCTTGCGCTTCTGTGCGCGGGCGACGGCGTGGCCGGCGATCAGATAGGCCATCGACTTGCCGGTGCCGGTCGGCGCTTCGATGGCCGCCGCGCCGCCGGGTTCGGCCAGCGCCTTGGCGACCTCGGCCACCATGCGGCCCTGCGAACGCCGCGTACGGAAGCCGGGAAGACCCGTCTTCAGTGTCGCGTAGGCGGCGCGGATGGCGTCCTTGGTGGCATCGTCGAGCATGATGCCGCGTATTCTCCCACGAGCGCGCCCCGACGGGCGGGGCGCGTGTCCGATTCGTGCGGAGTGATCAGCCGGCGCTGGCGGACGGAGCCGGTTCGGTGGCCGGCATCTGCTGCCCGGTGACGGCGGCGCGAATGGCGCGCAGCTTGGCCTTTACCTTGGCTTCGCGCGCGGGACCGAGGCGCAGCAGCATCTTCTGGCCGACGGCGAGGTTCTCCAGCTGCGGATTCTGGAAGCGGTACACGCCGGCCGCGCCTTCCAGGTACGGCGGCTGCGCCGGATCAGGCGTGGCCAGCAGCAGGTCGAGCACCTGCACCAGACGGTCGTTGAAGTGCTTCTGCGGGTAGCCGAGCTGACGCCAGGCTTCCTCGAACAGCGGGTAGTTGCGCACATACCAGGCCACCAGCTGGTCGGTGTCGGCCTTCTCCAGCGCGTCGACATACGGCGCGTAGCGTGCCGCGTTGGTCGGGGCCATCACGGCGCTGCTGCCATCGGCCTGGGTCACGGTGAAGTGGCCGCGCGGCGCGTGCACAGGCAGCACGCTGGCCGGCAGACGCCTCCCGGGCAGGGCGTTGATGGTGGCGACGATGTGCGGGATCAGCGCCTTGCCGGTCAGCAGGTCGGCGGCCTTGTCGCCGCCGAAACGGGTCGCCGCCTCGTGCACCAGGCTGTCGCTGTCGTCCAGCGAAGGCAGCGGTGCGGTGCTTGCCGAGGCCGGCGCCACCGCCTGGCTGATCGGGTGCTGCGGCGCGGTCGAGACCGGTGCGGGTGCGATGGAGGCTGCTGGTGCGGGAAGATTTTCGGGTG
The DNA here is from genome assembly GCF_003267965.1 of Oleiagrimonas sp. MCCC 1A03011. NCBI lineage: Bacteria > Pseudomonadati > Pseudomonadota > Gammaproteobacteria > Lysobacterales > Rhodanobacteraceae > Oleiagrimonas > Oleiagrimonas sp. MCCC 1A03011. The sequence goes on from NZ_MSPY01000002.1 coordinate 155,573, forward strand.
CGGGTTTGTGGCCGCGATGCGTCACGAGGTAGTAGCCGCCGCCGGCGACCACGACGACGACCAGCAGACCCATGGTGATCCATTTGGCCGGATTGGAAGTGCTCACGAGGACATTCCCATGTGGAGGGTGGGTAACGATTTGGACTGGCGCGAGCGGGCTTGGTTCCGTGATCGCGCCAGGGTGGGGGTGGTGCGGTAGGCCGTCAGCATGTCGCGCATCTGCCGGCCGCTGGCATGGGGATGCACCAGCAGGCAGCGCGTGACGCCGTTGTGCGTGCGTCGCAGCGCCGCGCAACGGCACAGCTCGCCGTCCATGGCCACGATGGCCGGGCGCTGCGGACGCGCCGCGTCCTGACGCACGATCAGCGTACGGCCATGTTCCGGGCCGCCGACCATGATGCACTCGATGCGAATCTTCTGCATGCCGATACCTCGCTGTGGAGAACGAAGCGGACCGGTGCGCATCCTGCGCGGCGGGGACAAATCCGGTCCGCCCGGTCACGATGCTTACGATGCGAGGCTGAACGGGCGCGGAAACGGCCTGCATGAGGCGAAACGCGGGCGGATTCTGCGAATCAGTCCGCGCTTTCCCCGGCGGTCTGCGCGGGCGAGACCGCGATGCGGCGGGTCAGCCGCCAGGCGAACAGCACGCAGCCGGCGAGGATCAGTGCGCCGACCAGGAAGGCCGCGCCGGGCAGCTTGTACTGCGGGGTGCGGATGGACCAGGCGAAGATCTGCGTGAACAGCGTCGGGCCGAAGATGCCGGCGAACGCCATCAGACTGCTCAGCGCACCCTGCAGGCGGCCCTGCTCCTCCGGCGAGATCTGCTGCGTCATCATCGACTGCGTGGCCGGTTCGGCCAGACCCCACAGCGCCATTACCGGAATCGACGCCACCAGCAGCCAGGGCGAGGCGGCCAGCCCCATCATCAGCAGCGAGAGCGCGCCGAAGCCGAGGCCATACAGCAGCAGGCGTCGTTCGCCCAGGCGCGGCGCCAGCTTTCCGGTCAACCAGGCCTGTACGATGGCACTGCAGATGCCGACCAGCGCCAGCACGTAGCCCACTTCGCGCGGCCCCCACGCATAACGGAAATCGGTGTACAGCACGAAGGTGCTCTGCAGTACGTAGTGCGCCAGCTGGCTGAGGAACACCAGCATCGCCAGGCCCAGCACCAGCGGATGGCGACCGAGGAACTTCAGCGTGCCGATCGGGTGCGCGGTCTTGAAGTCGAAGCGCGGGCTGCGTTTCTCCGGCGGCAGGGATTCGGGCAGCACGAAGTAGCCGTAACAGAAGTTGAGTACGGCCAGCCCGGCAGCGACCCAGAACGGCAGGCGGATGTCGATGTCGCCGAGCACGCCGCCCAGCGCCGGGCCGATCACGAAGCCGATGCCGAAGGCCGCGCCCAGCATGCCGAAGACGCCCGCGCGCTTTTCCGCGGGGGTGACGTCGGCGATGTAGGCGTTGGCGGTGCTGAAGCTGGCGGCGGTCAGGCCCGACATCGCACGGCCGATGAACAGCAGCCACAGCGAGGGCGCCAGTGCCATCAGCGCGAAGTCGATGCCGAGACCGAGGTTGGACAGCAGAATCACCGGGCGCCGCCCGAAGCGGTCCGACAGCGCGCCCTGGATCGGCGAGGAGAAGAACTGGATGGCTGCGAACATGGTGCTGATCACGCCGGCCCAGATTGCGGCGTGCGCGATGCTGCCGGTCAGTTCCTCCAGCAGGTGCGGCAGCACGGGGATAACGATGCCGAACGACAGGATGTCGATCAGCACGGTGATGAAGATGAAGGCGAACGCGGCGCGGCGTCGGTGCGGAGAAAGCGCGTTCATGCTGGGATCCGGACGGAACGGACAGGCACGATAGCGTAGCGCGCGTGCGGCGCACAGACGATGTGCTGCATAAGGACTTGCCGGCCACGCTGCACGCACAGCAGTGCGACGATGCCGAGTCCGGCGACCGTGGCCAGCATGATGTTGACGATGCGGACGTTCACCGCGCGCTTCCCCGTGCGTCGCGATGGCGACGCGCAGTGCGAGCTTAGCTCACCCGGCAGAACGCGGCCTTCAGATAGCGGCCTTCGGGCACGTTGGCGGCGACCGGATGGTCCGCGCCCGCGCCGCGCAGGTCCAGCACCTGCACGTCGCGTGCAGCCGAGAGGCCGACGCGGCGCAGTGTGTCGAGGAAGTCGTCGGCGCCGACCAGGCCGGTGCACGAGCACGTCAGCAACAGTCCGTCTGACGTCAGCGCGTCCAGCGCGGTGCGGTTCATGGCGAAGTACTTCTTCAGCGCCTGGGTCACGCGGCGGCGGTCGCGGGTCAACTTGGGCGGGTCCAGCACGATGGCTTCGAAGCGTTCGCCGCGGTCGATGGCGGCGCGCAGCCAGTCGAACAGATCGGCGGCCTCGAAGCGCACATCAACGTTGTTGGCCTCGGCGTTGGCACGGGCGATGTCGAGAATGCCGGTGTCGGCATCCACGGCGATGGCCTCGCGCGCGCCGGCGGCCATGGCGTGGATGGCGAAGCCGCCGCTGTTGCAGCACAGGTCCAGCACGCGGCGACCGCGCGCCAGTTCGGCGAAGCGGCGGCGGTTGTCGCGCTGGTCGGCGAAGAAGCCGGTCTTGTGGCCGGCGCCGGGCGCGGCGTGGAAGGTCAGGCCGTGTTCGGTCACGCGCACGGGCGCGGGCGCCTCGCTGCTGTGGCAGTCGAACGACTCCTGCTTCTGCACGTGCTGCTCGGCGAAGGCGTACAACGTCGCGCCGGGGAAGTGCTCGCGCAGCACGGCCTCGATCACTTCGCGCAGCCGCCACATGCCGGCGGCAAAGTATTCCAGCACCAGGGTGTCGGCATAGCGGTCCACGACCAGGCCGGACAGGCCGTCGCCCTCGCTGTTGATCACGCGCCAGGCGTTACCGATCTCGTCGAGCTTCAGCACATCGCGGCGCAGCGCCACGGCGCGGGCGATGCGCGCGGCGATGAAGTCGGCGTTGATGTGCACGGCTTCGTCGGTGGTCAGCACCCGCAGCGCCACGCGTGCATGGCCGTTCCAGAAGCCGTGTCCGACGAAGCGTCCGCGCGCATCGACGATGCGCACCACCGTACCCGGCGGCAGATGCTGTTCGGGTTTGCGCACCTGTGCCGACCAGATCCACGGATGGCCCGGCAGGCGTTCGGTCTTGAGGGTGATGGTGGGCGTGTCGATGTGCGTCATCCGAGTATTGTAGTCGTGCCGCGGCCGCCGCGGACTTCGCCGTTTCGCGGGCGTGGCACGGTCGCGCGATCAGGGGGTGAAGAAGCGCGCGTCAGGCGCGCTTCCAGCGCAGGATCAACCACGCGGCCAGCGCGACCAGGTTGACGCCCAGGTGCCAGTCGTGCGGACCGGCCGGCGCCAGCAGCCAGTGCCAGGAGCCGAGATGGCCGCCGAACGCCAGTCCCAGTGGGCGGTGGATGATGACGGCGAGATTCAGGTGCGCGCCGGCGTGCAGCGCGTAGCTGAGGAACGGCGTGCCGATCACCGGCAGCTGCGCCAGCTGCAGCCAGCGCGACATCCGCGTGCCGGCCGCGTGATGCTCCAGCAGCAGCACGCCGGCCACCAGCATCAGGCCGAACAGCAACGCGCCGATCAGCGCGACGATCATGTCGAGCATGCCGCCCCAGGGGAACAGGCGTTCGACTTCGGCGACCAGGCCGAACAGGCCGCCGGCGATTTGCAGGATGCCGATCAGGCGCAGCAGGGTTCGATGCATGAAAACGGACTCGTCGGGAGCAAACGCGCAGGATAGCCGGTTCAGGCCAGCGCGTCGGTGGCTTCGCGCAGATCGTCGATGTGTTCCTGCCACCAGCGCGCCTCGGCGGCGTACGGGAAGGCAGCCGGGAACGCCGGATCGTGCCAGCGTTGCGCGATCCAGCCGGCGTGATGCGCCTGACGCATGGCGCGCAGGGCCGGAATCAGGTGCGGTTCGGACGGGTCGAGATCGGCGAACTGCGCATAGCCTTCCAGCAGTTCGCGCAGGCCGCGTTCGTCGTCGGCGAGCATCCACAGGTCCTGGATGGCCGGGCCGGTGCGGGCGTCGTCGAGGTCGACGAAGTGCGGGCCGGCGTCGGTCCAGAGGATGTTGCCGGGGTGGCAGTCGCCGTGCAGGCGCAGCGTGCGCAGGGGCGCGACGGCTTCGAAGCGCGCGGCGACGGCGGTGTCCAGTTGCGCGATGGCGTCGCGGTAGGACGTCTCAAGGTGCGCGGGCAGCAGGCCCGACGCCAGCGCGGCCCGCGACGGCAGGCCGATCAGGTGCTCGCGGTCGAAGCGCTGACGATGATGGAACGGCGCGCGTGCGCCGATGCCGTGCATGCGTGCCAGCAGGCGGCCCATCCACTGCAGCTGGTCGGCCGATTCCAGTGACGGCGCGCGACCGCCGCGGCGCGGATACAGCGCGTAGCGGAAGCCTTCATGGCGCAGCAGCGTGGTGCCTTCGAAGGTCAGCGGCGCGACCACCGGCAGTTCGGCGGCGGCCAGTTCGGCGCTGAAGTCGTGCTCTTCCTGGATCGCTTCGTCGCTCCAGCGTCCCGGACGGTAGAACTTGGCGACCAGGAAGCGACCGTCCTCCAGGCCGATCTGATAGACGCGGTTCTCGTAGCTGTTGAGCGCCAGCAGACGGCCGTCGGCGAGCAGGCCGGTGGCGTCGACGGCATCCAGTACGAGGTCCGGCGACAGCCCGGCGTAGGGCGCTTCGTTGGCGGTCATGGTCGACTCACGCGCCGCGGATCGCACGCTTGGGCACCACGGCCATGGTCAGGCGCGACATGCACACCAGGTGCCCGGCTTCGTCCTCGATGCGGATTTCCCACACCTGCGTGGTGCGGCCTATGTGCAGGGCGCGCGCAGTGCCGGTGACGGTGCCGCTGCGCACGGCGCGGATGTGGTTGGCGTTGATGTCCAGGCCGACGGTGACTTCCGTTTCCGGGTCCACGCACAGCATCGCCGCGCTGCTGCCCAGGGTCTCGGCCAGCGCCACGGAAGCGCCGCCGTGCAGGATGCCGTAGGGCTGGTGGGTGCGGGCATCCACGGGCATGGTGCCGCGCAGGAAGTCGTCGCCGATTTCGGTCAGGCGGATGCCGAGAACCTGCATCAGGGTGTTGTCGCTCCAGCCGTTGAGCCGGTCCAGGTCGGGTTCGTGTTTCCACAAGGCCATGTGTGTGTCCGCGGGCGGAATAAGAGATGCATTGTCGCGCGCGGGCCGTATTGGCGACAATGTACGTTCATCGAACCTGGATCGACCGTGTCGTTCACCGTCACTCTGAAAGCCAGCGGCCGCCAGTTTCCCGTCGACGACGGCGAAACCGTGCTCGAGGCCGCGCAGCGCGCTGGTCTGGCGCTTCCGTATTCGTGCCGCGCCGGTTTGTGCGGTAGTTGCAAGGCCATCGTTCTCGAAGGCCGCTGCCATTATCCGCGCCATCCGCCCTCGGCACTGAATGCCGCCGAGCAGGCGCGGCATGCTGCGCTGCTGTGCCAGGCGGTGCCGCTGTCGGACCTGACCCTGGAAGTACGCGAGGTGGCTTCGGTCGAGGATATTCCGCGGCGCGAAGTGGATGTGCGCGTCAGCGCCAAGGATCGTCTGGCGCCCGACGTGGTGCGTCTGCGCCTGATGCCGCAGGGCGATCGGCGTATGCGCTGGCTGCCCGGCCAGTACATCGAGGTACTGCTGGACGACGGCAAGCGTCGCGCATTCTCGCTGGCGCGAGCGCCGCACGAGGGCGACGAGCTGGAAGTGCATGTGCGTCACGTCTCCGGCGGCGGTTTCACGTCCTGGGTGTTCGACACGCTCGATGTCGGCGACGTGCTGCGCGTGGAGGGGCCATTCGGCACCTTCGTGCCACGCGAGGATTCCGAGCGGCCGATGATCCTGATGGCCGGCGGCACCGGGTTCGCGCCGGTCAAGGCGATGGTCGAGCACTTCCTGCACCTGGGCACGCGCCGCCCGATGCATCTGTACTGGGGCGCGCGCAGCGGTGCGGACCTGTACCTGCGTGACCTGCCCACGCGCTGGGCCGAGCAGGTGCCGACGCTGGATTTCCATCCGGTGGTGTCCGATCCGCAGCAGGCGGCGCAGGCGCGGGTGCGCGGCGGACTGGTGCACGAGGCCGTGCTCGAGGACCATCCAGATCTGTCTGCCTACGATGTCTACATGTGCGGGCCGCCGGCGCTGATCGACGCTGGCCGGCGCGCCTTCGTCGAGGCCGGTCTGCCGGAATCGCGGCTGTACTACGACTCCTTCGACTACGCGCCCGAGGTGCTGGCGCGCATCCTCGATGCCCGCGCCGGCATCCACGGAATGTGACGCTCGCGCGCGTCGTTCGGCATCGTCCGTTGTGATGCAGCGCGCGGACCTTTTCGCGCGTCTGCATTACATCTAGGAGAACGCGTCCGGCAGGGGGCGGCGCAGGTGCAACATCGGATCACGACAAGGAGGCCAATCGGTCATGCGCGCGCATTCACTCATGTTTCGGCGGGGCGGGTTCGTCCTGGCCATGCTCATCCCGGCCGCGGCCGTCGCGGGGAGTGCATCCCTGCCGGTGCGGGACATGCCGAGCCTGCAGGCATTCCGCCAGGGCTCGACCAGTCTTCAGCAGGCGATCGCCTTGCTCGGACAGCCGGCCAGCATGGGCACCGAACAGGCGCAGGGCGCGCAGCGGCAGGTCGTGCGCTGGCGCGGCGTCACGCCGGCAGCCACGGAGCACGACACGGCGCGTTCGCTGGGACACACGGCGGCGCGCAGCGCCGTGTCCAGTTCGATCCGGCACGGGCTGAGTCGTCTGTTCGGTTCGATGTCCTCGCACGGCACGGCGCAGGACATCGCCAACGATGCCGCGCGGAGCACGGCCGATCAGGCCGGTTCGCAGGCGCGCGCATCGGCCGACCAGGCCATCGAGAAAAGCGGCAAGGGTTCGCGGCCGTGGACCTGTACGCTGTATTTCACTCAGGGCGGCCTGTACCAGTCCGGCCGCTGCGCCGTCGACCGCTGACGGCGTGTCGCGTGGACCGGCGTGCGCTTCAGCGCTTGCCGGTCGCCATCGGCATGTTGGCCTGACGCCAGGCATACATGCCGCCGCGCAGGGTGTGCACGCGGGTGAAGCCGGCCTTGACCAGACGCTGCGCGGCGCCGCGGGCGGTCTGACCGGATTTGCAGACCACCACGACCGGCAGGTCCTTGGCCTTGGCCAGATCCTTGTTCTCCGGGTCGAACTGGCTCATCGCCACGTGGCGCGAACCGGGCACGTGGCCCTTCTCGAAATCCGCATACGGCGAGATGTCCACGACCAGCGCGTCCTCGCGGTTGACCAGCAGGGTCACCTCGGAGGGATTGAGTTCCTTGTATTTGCGCGTCAGGCGCATGATCTCGCCGACGATGATCGCGACCAGCAGGATCACGAACAGCAGGCTGAGCCAGGGATGGTTGCCGATGAACTCGGGCAACGTGTGCAGGAAATCACTCATGGGGAAGTCCGTGGGCGCGAAGTGCGCGTTGAGTCGAGCCGGACATTATCCGAGAGCCGGCGGTGCGGCGCAAAGGCGACCGGGGCGTCGAACGGTGTCCGGACCGGGGAGGAGCCGGTCGAGGTTCAGTGGCCGGGCGTGATGTCGGGCAGGCCGCTTTCCAGCCACCAGTGGTTCTTGACCGGGTCGTAGGTCCACGTCTGGCGGTCGATGATGGTGCGCTGCGCCTGCGTGTTGACGTTGATCAGGCCGATGCGGACGATCTGGCGCACGGTCGTGTCGTCGACGGGAATCGGGCCGCTTCCATCGTCGTATTCGCTGACGCGGACCTGGTGGTAACGCTCCATTTCCAAGTGCGTGAGCGGATGTTTTTCCAGGTATTTGGGGTCCAGGAACGCGCGCGCCTGATCGAAGCTGCCCCAGCGCACGGCTGCGCCGTAGGCGGTCAGCGTATCGCGCAGCTTGCTGCTGCGGCGATCCGTGGCGCATCCGCCGAGTGCGAGCAGCGCCAGCAGAATCGTCAGCACCGCACCTGTCATCCAACGCTTGTTCATCGTTCGCACCTCCCCGAGCAAGGGGTCATTGTGCCGCATGCGCTTCATGGTTGCGCAGACGGGCAACGAAACGTGCTTCCAGGGTGGCGGCTTCGCCCTCGCTGGTCAGGGTGCGGCACACGACCTGAATGCGCGACTTGCCGCGCGATGCCAGCGTGTCGAGGAAAGCATCGGGGTCGGCCTCCGCGGCGAACTGCGCCTCGGCGCGCAGGTCTTCCCACACCGGTTTGAGGTAGCGCACCTGGGAGTCGGCCACGAACACATCGCAGTCGTGGCCGTGCTCGCGCAGCAGCAGTTCCACCAATGACCAGCCGGCCAGCGTCATCAGGCTGGTCAGGCTGCCGCCGAAGGCGCAGCCCTTGTCGTTGACATTGGCGGCCAGCGGCGCGCCCATCAGCAGGTGACCGGCGTCGTGTTCGAGCAGCTGCAGCTGCATGGCCCGCGCCGGCGGAATGCTGTCGAGAAGAAAGCGCTCCAGCGAGCGCGCGCGATCGGAGGCGGTGGTGGTATTCATCAGGCGCGCCAGTGTGCCGAGCCGCTCGACGGTCGGCAAGCCGAATGACTTCGTGCGCATGCGCGATGCAGGTAGCATCGACGGCATGGATTCGTGCGCACAGACGCTGGCGGGCGTCGATATCGTCATCACGCGGCCGTCCGGCACCGCGCGTGCGCTTGCGCGCCGCGTGCGGGCGCGCGGCGGTGAACCGCACCTGTTGCCGGGACTGTCCCTGCGCGCCATGCCCGAGGCCGAGGCGGGCAAGGCTTGGCGGCAGGCGCAGCGGGACGATCTGCTGATCTTCACCAGTCCGGCTGCCGTGCGTTTCGCCCAGCGTCTGGCGCCGCTCGACACGCAGGCGCGCGTGCTGGCCGTGGGCAGCGGCACGCGGCGCGCCCTGCAGCGCGCCGGTTGTATGCAGGCGGAATCCCCGCCGCGGCGCAGCCAGCACAGCGAGGGGCTGCTGGAACATCCGTGGCTGCAAAGCGTGCGTGGTTTGCGTGTGAATCTGATCACCGCGCCGGGCGGGCGAGACCTGCTTGCGACCGCGTTGATCGAGCGTGGCGCACAGGTCCGCATCACGCATGTCTACGAGCGCGTCCGGCCACGGCTCGGTCGCCGGCATGTGCAGATGGTGCAGGCGCTGGACGCGTCGGCCTGGCTGCTGGTGACCAGTGCGCAGGCGCTGGACAACCTGATGCAGGTCCTGCCTGAGGCCGCCGTGCGGCATCTGCAGGCGTGCCGGATCGTGGTCAGCAGCGCGCGGTTGCAGCAGCATGCGCGAGAAGCCGGTTTCGGCGAGCCGGTGCGCGCGGCTTCGGCGTCCGCCGGGGATCTGCTCGACGCGGTCGCCGCGCACCGGCACCCGCGCTGAACCGCCATATGGCCGTTGCGCCGCGCTCGGGCTAGCATGAGCGTATGAGCGCATCCGACTCCGACCACGAAACTTCCGCTCCGACGCCTGCGGCTCCGGCGTCGGCTCCCGCTCCCGACGCTTCGAAGAAGCGCGAGCACAAACCACGTCGCGGGCAGGGGCTGGCCGGCCTGGCCCTGGTGCTGGCCCTGATTGCTCTGCTGGCCGCGGCCTACGGCGGCTGGCGGGTGTGGCGCCTGCAGCAGGGCGGCGCCGAGGACACGCACGCGCTGTCGACGGTGCAGTCGCAATTGAAGTCGCTGGGCGACAAGCTGAATGCGCTGGACCAGAGCGGCCGCCAGCTTCAGCAGCAGACCCAGGCGGTGCAGCAGCAAGGGCAGTCGCTGAGTGGGCAGGTGCAGAGCCTGAACGAGCGCAGCCGCAGCCTGGAGAACGCCGTCGCCGGCCTGACCGCGCGGGCGCAATCCGGCCACGATGCGGTGCGGCTGGACGAAGCGGCGATGCTATTGCGCATGGCGGACGAGCGATTCACCCTGTTCCACGACGCCGATGGCGCGATGCACGCCTACGCCATGGCCAATCGCGTAATGGCCGAGGTCGAGGACCCCGCCTACGCGGCCGTGCGCCAGAGCATCGACCGCGAACGTCAGGCTCTGGCCGCGACGCATCCCGGGCAGCGCCAGAGCGATCTCGACACCCTGGCGCATCTGCGCGGCCAGGTCGACACGCTGCCGCTGAAGCCGCTGGATGCGCCGGTCGAACAAACCGGCAACGGCTTCTGGGCGCGCGTCAAGCACGCGTTCGCGGGACTGGTGCAGGTGCAGCGCGACGACGGTGTGACGCCGGCCCAGCGCCGTCTGGCACAGACCCTGACCGCGCTGGACCTGGCGCAGGCGCAGGCCGCGCTGCTGGCGTGGGACCCGGACGGTTACCGGAGTGCGCTGACGCAGGCCGATCAGCGCCTGCAGCGTGACTTCGACGGTCACGCTGTGGCGGTGCGCGACCTGCGCGCCCAGATCGCGCAGCTGCGCGGTCGCACCGCGAGCCCTGCGCCGGAACTGGGCGCGGCGCTGAGTGAGCTGAACAACCTGCGCGCCGTGCACGGCGCGGCGATGCCCGCCCCCGCGACGACTTCGGACAAGGGAGCGCAGCGATGAAGGTCTGGCGCTGGGTGCTGCTGCTGGCGATCGTGGTCACGATCACGGCCTTCGGCTGGCACTGGGTCGCCGAGGACCCGGGCCAGGTGCTGATCCGCATCCGCGGCTGGCGGGTGCAGTCGACGCTGGTCACGGCGATCGTGCTGCTGCTGGTGTTCTGGGGCGTGATCTCGCTGGGCTGGCGTCTGCTGCGCTGGCCGTTCGGCGCCGTCACGCGTCGGCAGCGCGCGGTCAGCCGCAAGCGTTTTCACGATGGTTTGCTGGCGCTCGCCGAGGGGCGTCATGGCGAAGCCGAACGCGACCTGGGTCGCGCGGCGCGTCATGCGCCGCAACGCGCGCCGGCACTGTTGGCCGCCGCACGGGCCGCGCATGCGCGTGGCGACATCAAGCGCGCGATGGAGGCGCTTGATCAGGCCACGCAGAGCGCGCCGCAGGCCGCGCGCGTGGTGCGCGCGCGCATCCTGCGCGAGGACGGTCGCGCCGAGGAAGCGCTGGCACTGCTGGCGCCGGAAGCGGACGCGGGACGCCTGCCGCCGGGTGGCTGGCTGGAACTGGCCGAATCGGCCCTGCAGCGCGGCGATGTCGACCGCGCGCGCGGCGCGCTGGACCCCCTTCGCAAGAGCGGCGCGCTGGATGCCGAAGCCTATGCCGCGCTGCAGCTTCGCGTGGTGCGTGCCGCGCTGCAGCGCGCGCCGAGCGTCGATGCGCTGCACGCCCTTTGGGCCGACCTGTCCCGCGCGCAGCGGCGTCAGCCGGAACTGATCGCGGCCTACGCCGAGCAGGTCTCGCGCTTCGGTCGGCCGCTTCCGGCCATGGACGAAATCGAGTCGGCGCTGCGGCGGAACTGGTCGCCGGCGCTGGTGGCGGCCTACGGACAGCTGCAGGGACAGGACATCGAGGGCCGCCTGCGCCGCGCCGAAGGCTGGCTCGACGCGCATCCCGGTGACGCCACCCTGCTGACCGCAGTGGGCCGCATGTGCGTGCGCATCCAACTGTGGGGCAAGGCGCGCCAGTACCTGTCGCAGGCGCTGTCGCTGGAGCCGTCGGCCGAAGCCTGGGAAACCCTCGGCGAGACCTACGCCGGCCAGGGCAACCCGCTGCTGGCCCAACAGTGCTACCGCAACGCCCTGCGCATGACCCGCGGTGAAGCCACCGAAGCGCTGCCCGGCGAGCACGCCGTGCGCGAAGTGGCGCTCACGGTCGATCCCGAACTGCGCAATGCGCACGGTGTGCCGCAGTTGCCGGGTGAGCGTGACGCCTGAGAGTTCGCAGCTTTCCTTCGTCAGTCGTCATAGTGAAGGTCGGCCACCATAGCTACACGATAGTCGTGAGTGCGTCTTCGATCGTCTGTGACCATTGCGGGAACTTCTTTTGAAGTACTCCGCGTAGCTTTTTCAACCCAGGCTCGCCAAGCAATGCGTCGAACTCTCCAGCGGACAGGTTGAGCTGGCGGCAGTATTTGTCGAGAACAGTTTGTTGGGCAACGGCATGCCTACGCGCAACGACACTCGTTGCCTCAGGTCGTGCAAGACCATCTTTAAGGACCAGCGCTGCCACTTCTATGATTTGCCGAAGTGCTTGTGGAGCTTTCGACGAGAGCTCGGGCATAGCGCTCCCTCTATGATTGTTATTTGGCACTTCGGGCTTTCGTCCTGGTTTTCCGCCGAGCAGTTCACGTCTCAAAACTGCGTTGGGGGTGTCCACAAAGGGTTCGGCTTTAGCTTTCAAATATTCGAAGACTTCGCTGTCGATCTCGATCTCATGCATTTTCATAAGGTTCTCCCGGCCGGCGCCTCTTAGTTAGGGATTCTGTCGTGCGGGGAGAATATAGCTCCACTTGACGTATACGTCAAGTATACTCCAAGTATACCCCAAGTGGAGTAGTGTTGATCTGATTGAGAACGGGGTATGACCCGTATAGCAAGGCCCTGACGACAGCTACAATGGCGTGAGATTGGCGTAAGCCAACACCAGCCACTTGCTGCCGGCGTCGTCGAAGTTCACTTGCACGCGCATGTGCGCGCCGCCGCCTTCTGCGCTGACCACCACGCCGTCGCCGAAGCTGGGGTGGCGAACGGCCTGGCCCAGTTTGATCGGCAGGTCGTCGTCGACCGGCGCAGCGGTGAAGCGGTTGCGTGACACGCCACGGCTGACCTGCACGCGCGGGCGCACTTCGTCGAGCAATTCGCTGGGCAGCTCGGCGAGGAAGCGCGAGGGTCGTGCCAGCATCTCGGTGCCGTGCATGCGGCGCGATTCGGCATAGCAAAGCATCAGCTTCTCGCGGGCGCGGGTGATGCCGACATAGGCCAGACGGCGTTCCTCTTCCAGGCGATCCTCCTGTTCGACCGAGCGCTGGCTGGGGAACAGGCCGTCTTCCATGCCGACCAGAAACACCACCGGGAATTCCAGACCCTTGGCCGAGTGCAGCGTCATCAGCTGCACGCAGTCGTCGCCGCTGCCGCCCTGGCCCTCGCCGGCTTCCAGCGTGGCGTGGGCGAGGAACGAAGCCAGTTCGGACAGGCCCGATTCCTCGTCTTCCGGCGTGGGCTGGTAGCGGCTGGCGACATTGACCAGTTCGTCCAGGTTCTCGATGCGCGATTCGGCGCTGCCGCGGCCGTCGTCGCGCTCGTGATACTCGCGCAGGCCGCTGTGCACGATGGCGTGCTCGACCTGTTCGGACAGCGTCAGGCCGTCGTCCTCGCCGTCGCCGGCGAAGCTGCGCGCCATGCCGTCGATCAGTTCGAGAAAGCCCTTGACCGCGTTCTTGGCACGTGCGGCCAGTTCGCCGCCAGTGAGTTCGGCCAGCGAGGCGTCCCACATCGAGCTGCGCTCGGCGCGGGCGCGGCGGCGCAGGATGTCCAGCGTGCGCTGACCGATGCCGCGTGGCGGCGTGTTCACCGCGCGCTCGAAGGAGGCGTCGTCGTGACGGTTGGCGGTCAGGCGCAGGTAGGCCAGGGCGTTCTTGATCTCGGCGCGCTCGAAGAAGCGCTGGCCGCCGTAGACGCGGTAGGGCAGGTCGCGCTGGATCAGTTGTTCCTCGAAATTGCGCGACTGTGCGTTGGAGCGGTACAGGATCGCGCAGTCGACCGCGCTGCCGCCCTGGTCGATGTGCTCGGCGATGCGCTCGATGACGAAGCGCGCTTCGTCCTGCTCGTTGTAGGCCGCGTACAGCGCGATGCGCTCGCCGTCGCCGTCCTCGGTCCACAGGTTCTTGCCCAGGCGGTCGCCGTTGCGCGCGATGATGGCGTTGGCGGCCTTGAGGATGTTGGCCGACGAGCGGTAGTTCTGCTCCAGGCGGATGGTCTTCGCGCCCGGGAAGTCCTTGAGGAACTGTTGCATGTTCTCCACGCGCGCGCCGCGCCAGCCGTAGATCGACTGGTCGTCGTCGCCGACCGCGAATACCTGGCCGGTCTGGCCGGCCAGCACGCGGATCCATGCGTATTGCAGCGCGTTGGTGTCCTGGAATTCGTCCACCAGCAGATAGCGCCAGCGTTCGCGGTAGTGCTCGAGCACCTCGGGCTTGTTCAGCCACAACTCGTGCGCGCGCAGCAGCAGCTCGCCGAAGTCGACCAGGCCGGCGCGGCGGCAGGCGTCCTCATAGGCGGTGTAGATCTCCACCAGCGTGCGCGTGGCGGGATGGTCGCGGTGCTCGATGTTGTCGGGACGCTTGCCGTCGTCCTTCCAATGCGCGATCTGCCACGCGGCCTGGCGCGGCGGGAAGCGCGATTCGTCCAGGCCGAGGCCGGCGACCACGCGCTTGACCAGCCGCTGCTGGTCGTCGGCGTCGAGAATCTGGAAGCCTTCCGGCAGGCCGGCATCCTGCCAGTGGCGACGCAGCAAGCGATGGGCGATGCCGTGGAAGGTGCCCACGGTCAGGCCGCGCGTGCCGTGCGGCATCAGTGTGTCCAGACGCGCGCGCATCTCGCCGGCGGCCTTGTTGGTAAAGGTCACGGCAAGAATCGACCACGGCGAGGCGCGCTCGACCTCGGCCAGCCAGGCGATGCGGTGAGTCAGGACACGGGTCTTGCCGGAGCCGGCGCCGGCCAGCACCAGATAGTGGCCGGGCGGCGCGCTGACGGCCTCGCGCTGGGCCGCGTTGAGCGAATCGAGCAGGTGCGATACATCCATCCGTCCATTGTAGCTGCTGCGGTGCCGCATCCACGACGAAATGGTGTCGGCGGCGCCGCGAGGACTGTGATCTCAGCTCACCTGATTGATGCGGACATGGTTTCCCGCGGGGTCGCGGAAGGCGCAGTCGCGTACGCCGTAGGGTTGTTCGGTGGGCTCCTGGATGACCTCGGCGCCGCTGGCCTGCAGGCGCTCGAAGGTACCGTCGAGGTCCGCGCTGGCCAGGATGATCATGCCGTAGGTGCCCTTGGCCATCATCTCGGTAATGGTGCGGCGTTCGTCGTCCGTGAGGCCGGGGGTGACCGCCGGCGGCGTCAACACGATGGAGGTGCCGGGCTGGTCGGGCGGGCCGACGGTGATCCACCGCATACCGCCGTAGTCGACGTCGTTGCGCACCTCGAAACCGAGCGTGTCGCGATAGAACGTCAGCGCCGCGTCCGGGTCGTTGTGCGGGAGGAAGGTCGAGTGAATGGTGATGTCCATGGCGATCGAGTCCTGCTTCGTGGAGAAGTCCATGGCGGCCAGTCTAGGTGCGCTTCGAGGCCGGCGCTTCTCGATTCCTGATCGGTCGGGTGAATTGCTTCGCCACGCAGGGCGGAATCCCCGCGGTCGCACGCGCGCGCTGGTTCCGGTAGGTACTGGGTGGCATGCCGACCAGTTCGGTGAAGTGCGTGCTGAAGGTGCCCAGCGACGCGCAGCCGACCGCAAAGCAGACCTCGGTGACGCTGAGGTCGCCACGGCGCAGCAGCGCCATCGCGCGCTCGATGCGTCGCGTCATGAGATAGGCGTATGGCGATTCGCCGTAGGCGCGGCGGAACAGGCGGCTGAGGTGGCCGGCCGACATACCTGCCGCGCGGGCCAGTGCTTCGACGTCCAGCGGCTGCGCGTACTCCCGGTCGATCCTGTCGCGCACGCGGCGCAGACGCGTGAGGTCACGCAGGCTGAATTTTGTGGCGGGTGGACGGATCACTCGGGAAGCCGTGTCGCGCATCCGTGCGCGTGGGGAGCGCGACGCGTCCTCAGCGCTTGCGCAGCAGGCCGGCCAGGGTCAGCACACCGCCGACGGCCACGCCGGCAATGCCGGCCCACTGCGGAATGGCCTTGTCGTGGGTCGCCTTGAGTGCGTGCGAACCGACGCTGACGACGGTTTCGGTGGTGCTGTAGCTCCCGTGTCCGGCCAGTACCCAGATGCCTGCGATGAGAAGAATGATGCCGATCACCA
Organism: Oleiagrimonas sp. MCCC 1A03011; assembly: GCF_003267965.1. Lineage (NCBI taxonomy): Bacteria > Pseudomonadati > Pseudomonadota > Gammaproteobacteria > Lysobacterales > Rhodanobacteraceae > Oleiagrimonas > Oleiagrimonas sp. MCCC 1A03011. The sequence goes on from NZ_MSPY01000002.1 coordinate 171,492, forward strand.
TCAGCGCGATACGCATGCTTGGTTCTCCTTGATTGTCGAAGGCTCGATCATAGCAACGCGCAGGCAGGAGCCGTGCCTCGGGCTGCGCCGTTTGTTCAGGTTTCCGCGCCGGACATAAAAATGCCCCGGGAGTCAGGGGGGGACGCCCGGGGCTGGGATAAGGGTCATGGGGAGGACCCGTTATCTCGGGGGTTCACTCAGGGAGGTGAGTGAGGTGAACGCCATTGCGTGCGTTCATGGGATTAGATGCAGCTTGTGCGGGAAAGTTGCACGTTTTCGGAAAAAAATTCAGGATCGATTCATTGATATTAAAATCAATGATTTGCGCTCGTTTTCGACCATGACTTTCGGCATGGCCGAGGATTTTCGGTGGCGCGGCGGATCAATGCGCCTCGTCCCAGTTCGCACCGACGCCGACCTCGACGATCAGCGGTACGGCCAGGTCGGCCGCGCCCTGCATGCGTTCGGTCACGCCTTCGCGGATCGCCTCGACGGCATCTTCGCGTACCTCGAACACCAGTTCATCGTGCACCTGCATCAGCATGCTGGCGTCGTCGCGGCCGATCAGCCAGGCGTCGACGGTGAGCATGGCGCGCTTGATGATGTCGGCGGCGGTGCCCTGCATCGGTGCGTTGATGGCGGCGCGCTCGGCGCCGGCGCGCAGCGCCTGGTTGCGGGCCTTGAGGTTGTCCAGATACAGGCGGCGGCCGAACAGTGTCTCGACGAAGCCGGTCTCGTGGGCCTTCTCGCGGGTGTGATCCATGAATTCGCGCACGCCGGGGTAGCGCGCGAAGTAGCGGGCGATGTAGTCGGCGGCCTCACCGCGGTCGATGCCCAGGTTGCGCGCCAGGCCGAATGCACTCATGCCGTACATCAGGCCGAAGTTGATGGCCTTGGCGGCGCGGCGCTGGTTGCTGTCGACCTCCTCGGGCTGCACGCCGAAGACCTCGGCGGCGGTGGCGCGGTGGATGTCGGCGCCTTCGCGGAAGGCTTTCAGCAGGCCTTCGTCGCCGGACAGGTGTGCCATGATGCGCAGCTCGATCTGCGAATAGTCGGCGGCCATCACCACCCAGCCCTTCGGGGCGACGAAGGCCTGGCGGATGCGCCGACCTTCCTCGGTGCGCACCGGAATGTTCTGCAGGTTGGGGTCGGACGAGGACAGCCGGCCGGTCGCGGCCACAGCCTGGTGATAGCTGGTGTGCACGCGGCCGGTGTCCGGGTTGACCATCTCCGCTAGTTTGTCGGTGTAGGTCGAGCGCAGCTTGGCCAGACCGCGGTAGTCCAGAATCAGGCGCGGCAGCGGGTGTTCGTCGACGATGGCGTCGAGCGCTTCCTCGTTGGTCGACGGCGCGCCCTTGGAGGTCTTCACCTTCACCGGCAGGCCGAGTTCGTCGAACAGGATGGCCTGCAGCTGCTTGGTCGAGGCCAGATTGAATTCGCGGCCGGCGTGCTCGTAGGCCTGCTTCTGGATCTCCAGCATGCGCTTGCCCAGCGCCTGGCTCTGGTGCTTGAGGTTGTCGACGTCGATCAGCACGCCGCGCTTTTCCATGCGCGCCAGCACCGGCACCAGCGGCATCTCGATATCGGTGTAGACGGCCTTCAGACCGGCCTCGGATTCGAGCTTCGGCCATAGCGCGTGGTGCAGGCGCAGGGTGATGTCGGCGTCCTCGGCGGCGTAGTGGCCGGCGGTGTCCAGGTCGACCTCGGCGAAGCCGATCTGCTTGGCGCCCTTGCCGGCGACCTCGCTGTACTTGGTGGTGGTGTAGCCGAGATAGCGCGACGCCAGCGAATCCATGTCGTGGCGCGTGGCGGTGGCGTTCCACACGTAGGATTCGAGCATGGTGTCGTGAGCCAGACCGCGCACCTCGACCTTGTGCTCGCCGAGCAGATGGCTGGCCAGCACGTTGATGTCGTACTTGCCGTGCTGGGCGACCTTCGGCCGTTCCGGATCCTCCAGCGCGGGCTTCAGCGCCGCGAGCACGGTGGCGCGGTCCAGCTGCTTCGGTACGCCGGGGTAGTCGTGCGCGACCGGGATATAGGCGGCCTTGCCCGGCTCCACCGCCAGCGACACGCCGACGATCTCGGCGCGCAGCGCGTCGAGCGAGGTGGTCTCGGTGTCGAAGGCGATCAGGTCGGCGTGTTCGAGGCGCTCGACCCAGGCCTTCAGCTGTTCCTCGGTCGTGACCAGTTCGTATTCGCCGGGGCGGGCCGCATCGTCCGAAGGTGCTTCGGTGGCGTCGCGCAGCGTCTGCGTGGCCGGGGCCTGCTCGGCAGCGGACGCGGGTTCGGCCTTGGTCTCGCCGTTGTCCAGATCCTTCAGTGCGGCGCGGAAGTCATAGCGCGTGTACAGCTCGCGCAGGCGTTCGACGTCGGCGTCGCGCAGCGCCAGATCGGTCGGACCGACATCGAGTTCGACGTCGGTCTTGATGGTGACCAGGTCGCGCGACAGCGGTAGATGGTCCAGCGCCGCGCGCAGGTTCTCGCCGATCTTGCCGCCGACGTCGTCGGCCTGCTGCATCAGGTTTTCCAGCGAGCCGTACTTGTCCAGCCACTTGGCGGCGGTCTTGGGTCCGCACTTGTCCACGCCGGGCACGTTGTCGACCTTGTCGCCGGTCAGCGCCAGGAAATCGACGATGCGCTCGGGCGCGACGCCGAACTTCTCCTTCACGCCAGCCTCGTCGGTGCGCGTGTTGGTCATGGTGTTGACCAGCGTCACGTGCTGGTCGACCAGTTGCGCGAAATCCTTGTCGCCGGTGGAGATGACTACCTCGATGCCCTGGTCCGCAGCCTGCCGCGCCAGGGTGCCGATGACGTCGTCGGCCTCGACCCCGGGCACGCGCAGGATCGGGAAGCCCTGCGCCTCGACGATGTCCAGCATCGGCTGGATCTGGCCGCGCAGGTCGTCGGGCATCGGCGGACGATTGGCCTTGTACTGGTCGTACATCTCGTCGCGGAAGGTCGGGCCGGACGCGTCCTGCACGAAGGCGACGTAGTCGGCGCCGGCCTTCAGCGTGGCGCGCAGCATGTTGACCACGCCGAACAGGGCGCCGGTGGGTTCACCCTCGGCGTTGGTCAGCGGCGGAAGCGCGTGGAACGCGCGATACAGGTACGAGGACCCGTCGATCAGAATCATGGAAGCCATGCGGGAATTCTCGCATGGCCCGTTCACGTTCGCGCACCCGGGTCGCTGCTATCCTGTGCCTGCATTCAGGAGGTGCGCCCATGTCACGTCATTCCACGCTATTCGTTCTCGGTGCCACGGCCCTGCTGGCCTGCGCCTCCGTCCAGGCTCAGAACGCGGATCAGCGCGCGCCGGTGCCGCCGCCGCCGGGCATGAGCGATCCCGGCGTGCAGGCCGCGCCGGCTGCCTCTGCGCCGGCGTCGAGCGCGCAGAAGGGCGGCCTACGCGGTCTGCCCGAGTTGCCGGCCGTCGGCAGTGGCGGCGCGCAGCGCGACCTGCGCGGTGATCCGCCGCCGACCGTGGACGTGCGCACTGTGGGCAAGGACAAGGTCGAGGAGTACCGGATCAACGGCAAGCTGTACATGATCCACGTGATTCCGGCCCACGGCGTTCCGCAGACCTACATGGCCAACAGCGAGGGCGTGTTGCAGCGTCAGGCCGGCCAGCCGCCGGTGAAGCCGGTCTACTACACGATCTACCAGTGGGGCGGTCCGGCCAAGAAGAAGGCCGGCGACGGCCAGTAACGACATCGCCCCGGAGCGCATGCGCGCAGCCGGGGCGGGACAGAATGTGTAGTGCATCGGCGCCCGGCTTGTCCGGGCGCCTTGCGTATCAGTGGCGGAAGTGGCGCATGCCGGTGAACACCATCGCCATGCCGTGCTCGTCGGCGGCGGCGATGACTTCCTCGTCGCGGCGCGAGCCGCCCGGCTGGATCACGGCGCGGATGCCGGCTTCGGCGGCGGCGTCGATGCCGTCGCGGAACGGGAAGAAGGCGTCGGAGGCCATCACGCTGCCGGGCACATCCAGACCGGCGTCGGCGGCCTTGATCGCGGCGATGCGCGCGGAGATCACGCGGCTCATCTGGCCGGCGCCGATGCCCACGGTCTGCCCCTTGTTGGCGTAGACGATGGCGTTGGATTTCACGTACATCGCCACGTGCCAGGCAAACAGCAGGTCGCGCAGTTCGTCGGCGTCGGGCACGCGCTTGCTGACCACCTTCAGGTCGTCGGCCAGCAGGGTATCGCGATCGCTGTCCTGCACCAGCAGGCCGCCGGCGACGCGCTTGTAGTCCAGCGTGGCGGCCGGCTGTTCCGGCCACGCGCCGGTGTCCAGCACGCGCACATTGGGCTTGTCGGCGAACACGGCCAGGGTGTCGGCCGGGATGCTCGGTGCCAGCACCACCTCGACGAACTGGCGCTCGACGATCATGCGCGCGGTGTCGGCGTCCAGCGGCTGATTGAAGGCGATGATGCCGCCGAAGGCCGACGTGGCATCGCAGGCGTGTGCGCGGTCGTAGGCTTCGGCGATGTTCGCGCCCAGCGCCACGCCGCACGGGTTGGCGTGCTTGACGATGACGCAGGCCGGCACGTTCTGGAACGCCTTCACGCATTCCAGCGCGGCGTCGGCGTCGGCGATGTTGTTGTAGGACAGTTCCTTGCCGGCCAGGATCTTCGCGGTGGCGACGATGCCCTGTGCGGGTGCGTCGCGCTCGACGTACAGCGCGCCACCCTGGTGAGGGTTCTCGCCGTAGCGCAGCGTGGCCTTGCGGTCGAGCGCCATGTGCAGGGTCGGCGCGAACGGGCCTTCCTCGTCCTCGCCGGTGTGCGCGCCGAGCCAGTCGGCGATCATGCCGTCGTACTGCGCAGCGTGGGCGAAGGCCTTGGCCGCGAGCCGGCGGCGCAGGGCGATGCTGGTGCCGCCGTGCTCGTGCAGGGTCTGGATGACTTCGGCGTAGTCGGCCGGGTCGACCACCACCAGCACGCGGTCGTGGTTCTTCGCCGCCGCGCGCAGCATCGCCGGGCCGCCGATGTCGATATTCTCGATGGCGTCGTCCAGGGTGCAGTCCGGGCGCGCGACGGTCTGCGCGAACGGGTACAGGTTGACCACCAGCAGGTCGATCGGCTCGATGCCGTGCTCGCTCATCACCGCGTCGTCGGTGTGACGCCGACCCAGCAGGCCGCCATGGATCTTCGGGTGCAGCGTCTTCACGCGACCGTCCATGATCTCCGGGAAATCGGTGATCTCGCTGACGCCGCGCACGGGCAGATGCGCGTCGCGTAGCGCGCGCGCGCTGCCGCCGGTGGAGATCAGTTCGACGCCCAGCTTGTCCAGGCCGCTGGCCAGTTCAGCCAGGCCGTTCTTGTTCGAGACGCTGAGCAGCGCGCGTCGGACCGGGGTCAGGGTTGCGTCGAACATGGTCGGGCCTTGATGCGGGAAAACGGCAAGTATAGCCGCTGCCGGCAGGGTTCCGAACCGCTTATGACCGATCGCCGCAAGGCGGCGGAACGCAGACGCGCGGGCAGGACAGCGCGGTGCGCGGATCGGGTCTCGACCGGGGCGCGACGACGGGTCGCGCCGGAATCGACGCGTTACAGCAGACCGTGCGCGGCCAGCTTCTTGCGCAGGGTGGCGCGGTTGATGCCGAGCGCGACGGCCGCGCGGCTCTGGTTGTTGTCGTGGAAGTCCATCACTTCGCGCAGCAGCGGGGCTTCGACTTCGCGCATGACCAGGGCGAACAGACCGTCGTCGCAGGAGGTGTCGCCGATGTCCACAAGATAACGGCGGACGGTACGGCTGACGCATTCGTTGAGTGCGCTGCGGCCGGAGTCGGACGTGTCGACTTCCATGCGAGGCATTCGGACGGCGTTGGCGTGCATGTTCCCCTGGATGCTCCATATGCGGCGGCTGCGAGGTCGCCGGTTCTTGTTCGTTCGTGCTGCGGGCTCGCGCCGCCGGTCGGCGATCCTGCCGAAGGCATGCGCGCGAGAAACAGCAGTCTACTCGGCGCGCGTCTTATTTTGTAGCGCGACAGCGGTCGATGTCCGTGATCGGGCGCAGGGCTCGGCGAATCTACTGGAAGCTGAACTCGAAGGCGACGGCCTTCTTGCCGGGGTCCTTTACCTCGAATACCAGCGAAGCACTGGCGCCCGCGGCCAGGCCGGCGGATTGAGCCGCCGGGTCGTCGAGGTAGTCCGAGGGACGGAAGCGGCGCATGGCGATGCGGTTGCCGTCCAGGTCCGAGAGCGTGATCGCGACGACCGGATACGGCTGCGTGAACGAGGCATCGTTGCGCACCGTGGCGCTGATGATGAGCGCACCCGGCACCGAGGGATGCGGACGCACATCACGCGAGATCAGTTCCAGCTTGCTCAGGTCGGCGACCGGCGGCAGCGTGCAGCCGAGCCAGCCGCACAGGGTCTGCATCCAGGGACGTGTGTTCGGGTTGGCGGTGAGCGGGCGGCGTTCAGCCCAGACCAGCTGCGCCGCGAGCACCAGTGCCAGTGCGCCGCAGACAGCCGCCCAGCGCCCCACGCGGTGCGTCGTGCGTTGCGGCAGGCGCTGCAGCCGTGCGAACGAGGGCATGCCGGCGGGCGCGTCGTCCTCGTCTTCTGCGGCAGGCGGTGCGTGCGCGAACAGCGGCGCCTGCACAGAGTCCTCGGGACCGGCGCGCACCACGCTCATCATCAGCACCGGCGGCGCCGGGCTGGACGGGTGCACCGGCAGCGTCTCGTAGGTTTCCTCGGGCAGCTGCTCGGTCAGTGTCGGCAGGCAGTCGAAGGTCGCGCCGCACTTGCCGCACGCGACGGTGCCGTGCGCCTGCGCGACGGTCTCGGCGTCGAACGAGAAGACGGTCAGGCATTCGGGGCACTGGGCGTACATGGTTCGATTGTATGCCAAGCCGCGGCGCGCGAGGCGGCTCAGGCGCGGCGGCGTCCGTCGATGCGGATCCAGTCCTCGCGCTGCTGCGTGCGCAGGTCCTCGAACCACGGCGCGTAGCAGTCCAGCAGTTCGTGCTGCTGGCCGTCGAGGATGCCGGACAGGGCGAACGGCGCGCCCGGCTTCACCAGCGCGGCGAAGCGTTCGGCCAGCTCACCCAGCGGGCCGGCGAGGATGTTGGCGACGAAGACATCGGCCGGCGCGTCCGGCGCGTCCTCGGGAAGATGGACGTCCAGACGATCGCCGACGCCGTTGCGCTCGGCATTGTCGCGGGTCGCGGTCAGCGCCTGCGGGTCGTTGTCCACGCCCAGGGCGCGGGCGGCGCCGAGCTTCAGGGCGGCGGTGGCCAGTACGCCGGAGCCGCAGCCGTAATCGGTCACGCTGCGGCCGTCGAGGTCGAGGCCGTCCAGCCATTCCAGGCATAGCGCCGTGGTCGGGTGCGTGCCGGTGCCGAAGGCCAGGCCGGGGTCCAGGCGCACCACCACGGCGTCGGGTTCGGCGAACGTTTCGTCGTTCCACGGCACGATCCACAGACGGCGCCCGAAGCGCATGGGCTTGAACTGGTCCATCCAGGCGCGTTCCCAGTCCTGGTCGGCGACCGCGCGGAAGTCCAGCTGCGCCGGCTGCAGTTCGGGCAGGACGCGGCACAGTTCGGTGGCGATGAATGCGCGATCGGCGTCGTCCTCGAACAGTGCCGTCAGCACCACGCGGCTCCACAGCGGCGTCTGGTCCACGCCGGGTTCGAAGATGGCTCGCTCGTCCGGTGTCTCGGCGTCGGCATCCTGCAGCGTGACCGACAGCGCACCGAGCTCTTCCAGCGCGTCTTCGCACTCGGGCTGGCGGTCAGCGGGCAGGGTCAGGGAAAGTTCGAGCCAGGGCATGGTCGGTGGTCGCAGGTCGGGGCGCCGCAGCGTGCGGGGCCGGAAGGTCGAACGCCGCCCCGAAGCAGGGCGGCGCACCGTTCGGTGCGCAAGCGCCGGGTCGGCGCTCAGCCCATGCCGATGGCTTTTTCCTTGCGCTCGGCGATGCGCTTTTCCAGGTAATGGATGTTCTGGCCGCCGGTCTGGAAGCCGCCGTCGTCCATGATGCGCTGCTGCAGCGGCACGTTGGTCTTGATGCCTTCCACGACCATCTCCGACAGCGCGATGCGCATGCGCGCGATGGCGGTGGCGCGGTCGGGTCCGTGCACGATCAGCTTGCCGATCATCGAATCGTAGGTCGGCGGCACCTTGTAGCCGTCGTAGATGTGCGTGTCCACACGCACGCCGGGACCGCCCGGGGCCTCGAAGCGCTTGATGGTGCCGGGGCTGGGCATGAAGTTGTCCGGGTCCTCGGCGTTGATGCGGCACTCGATGGCGTGGCCGTTGATCTCCAGGTCTTCCTGCTTGATCGAGAGCTTCTCGCCGCTGGCGATCAGCAGCTGCTCGCGGACCAGGTCGACGCCGGTGATGAGTTCGGTCACCGGATGCTCGACCTGGATGCGGGTGTTCATCTCGATGAAGTAGAAACGCCCGTCCTCGAACAGGAATTCGAAGGTGCCCGCGCCGCGGTAGCCGATGCGGATGCAGGCGTCGACGCAGACCTTGCCGATCTCGGCGCGCAGCTCCGGAGTGATGCCCGGCGCCGGCGCTTCCTCGACGACTTTCTGGTGACGGCGTTGCATGGAGCAGTCGCGCTCGGCCAGGTGAATGGCGTTGCCCTGGCCGTCGGCCAGCACCTGGATCTCCACGTGGCGCGGGTTCTCCAGGAATTTCTCCATGTAGACCTGGTCGTTGCCGAAGGCGACGCGCGCCTCGGAGCGAGTGGTCGCGATGGCGTTGCCCAGATGCGCTTCGGTGTGCACCACGCGCATGCCGCGCCCACCGCCGCCGCCGGCCGCCTTGATGATGACCGGATAGCCGATCTCGCGGGCGATGCGCTGGCTGCGTTCCACGTCTTCGTCCAGCGGGCCGCCGGAACCGGGTACGCACGGCACGCCGGCTTCCTTCATGGCCTTGATGGCCTCGACCTTGTCGCCCATCAGGCGGATGGTGTCGGCCTTCGGTCCGATGAAGACGAAGCCCGAGCGCTCCACCTGCTCGGCGAAGTCGGCGTTCTCCGAAAGGAAGCCGTAGCCGGGATGGATGGCGCTGGCGTCGGTGACCTCGGCCGCGGCGATCAGTGCCGGAATGTTGAGGTAGCTCTGCGCGCTCGGCCCGGGGCCGATGCAGATGGCCTCGTCGGCCATGCCCACGTGCTTGAGATTGCGGTCGGCGGTCGAGTGCACGGCCACCGTCTTGATCCCCAGCGTGTGACAGGCGCGCAGGATGCGCAGGGCGATTTCGCCGCGGTTGGCGATGACGACTTTGTCTAGCATGGCGCGTTCCCGGCGGGTCAGGCGATCACGAACATGGGTTCGTCGAATTCGACCGGCTGGCCGTTCTCGACCAGGATGGCGACCACGGTACCGGCGGTTTCGGCCTCGATCTGGTTGAACATCTTCATCGCTTCGATGATGCCCAGCGTCTCGCCGGCCTTGACCTTCTGGCCGACCTTCACGAACGGGTCGGCGCCCGGCGTGGAAGCGGCGTAGAAGGTGCCGACCATCGGCGCCTTCACCTGGTGGCCGGCCGGCGTGTCGTCGGCGGCTTCGGCCGGAGCTGCGGGCTGGGCGGCCGGAGCGGGTGCGGCCGGTGCCGGAGCCACGGGGGCGGGCGCGGCCGCGACGGTCACGCCGCCTGCGGGCACGCGCGACAGGCGAACCACTTCCTCGCCTTCCTTGATTTCGAGTTCGGAGAGGTTGGACTCTTCGAGCAGGTCGATCAGTTTCTTGATCTTGCGCAGATCCATGGGATGAACCTTGTCAGCAGTAGGTCGAAAGGGATCAGCCGGCAAGCCGTGCGAACACGGCTTCCAGCGCCAGCCGGTAGCTGTCGGGGCCGAAGCCCGCGATCACGCCGACGGCCAGGTCGGAAAAATACGAATGACGGCGGAACGGTTCGCGCGTGTGCAGGTTGGACAGATGCACCTCGACGAAGTCGATCTCCACCGCGGCGAGCGCGTCGCGCAGGGCCACGCTGGTATGGGTGAACGCGGCCGGGTTGATCAGGATCGCGTCCACGCTCTCGTCGCGGGCCTGATGCACGCGGGCGATCAGCTCGTGCTCGGCGTTGGACTGGAACCAGGACAATTCATGCCCGGCCGCCTCGGCCCGCGCGGCGAGATCGGCGTTGATCTCGGCCAGACTGCGCGTGCCGTAGCGCTCGGGTTCGCGCACGCCGAGCAGATTCAGGTTGGGGCCGTGCAGGGCAAGAATCTTGGCCACGAAGATATTCACTGAACGCGACGTGCATCGCCGAAGGCGCAAGTGTGCGCGTGAGAATTCGAATTGTCCAGTTCGGCGTAGTTCGGCGACGTTCTTTGACGTTCGCGTCACAAATTCCGGGTCAGTGGCGCAGGTGGCGCGTGAAACCGCCCGTGGGCGCACTGTGCCGGTGCCTTCGCGGTCGATGGCGGGACGTTCGTGACGCGATCGCAACACGAGTCCGGCGGTCCAGCCGTCGGGCGATGGGCGACCGTCGAGCGCTCAGGTCGACGTGGAAAGACGGTTCAGCGAAGCCACTGCGCCAGTTGCCGGGTGCCCAGCGGGCCCAGGTGCGTGCGCACGATGCGGCCATCGGAATCGACCAGCACGCTGAAAGGCAGGGCCAGGCGCGTGTTGCCTAGCACGGCGCGGGGGTCGGGTTTCACGCCTTCACCGAGCAGGGTCGGGTAACCCGTAGGGTGATCGGCGAGAAAGGCGCGCACGGCCTGCGGGTCGTCCATCGCGATGCCAACGATTTGCGCCTTGTCCGCGTACGCGCGCTGCGCCGCGGTCAGCGCCGGCATTTCCTTGCGGCAGGGGATGCACCAGGTTGCCCAGAAGTTGATCAGTACGGTGCGGCCCTTCCACTGCGCGAGGGGTTGGGGATGGCCCTCGGCATCGGGCAGTGTCCAAGTGGGCAGAGCATCGCCGGGTGCACGCACGGTCACGCCGGCCGGTGGCGCCGGGGCGGTGGCCGTGAGCAACCTTTGCGCGATGCTCTGACCCATCTGCGTGGTCATCAGGCGGTCCAGCAGTTTCGGCGGTACGCCGTATTCGTACACGTACACGCCGAACAGGCCGAATCCGACGGCCGCGGCCAACAGCACGATGCCCAGCGAGGCGCTTCGGCTGCGGACCATCGGTTTACTGCGCCGCCTTCTCGACGGCCCTGCGCACGATGCCGGCGGTCAGCACGGAGGGCAGCTTCACACCTTCCGCACCGTTCTTGCCGAAGACCACGTAGACCGGCACGCCCGGCGAGTTCCAGCGCTTCAGGAAGGCGGTGATGGCCGGGTTCTCGTTGGTCCAGTCGCCCTTCATGTAGACCGTGCCGGTTCGCTTGAGCAAGTCGCGGAAGGCGTCGGTGTTCAGCACGGCGTGCTCGTTGGCCTTGCAGGTGATGCACCAGTCGGCGGTCATGTCGACGAACACCGGCGTGCCCTGCTTGCGCAGTTCGGCCAGCTTGGCCGGGGTGAACGCGACCATGCCCATGTCTGCCTGGGCACTCGCGGTGGCCGTTGGCGTGGGTACCTTGTGGATCAGCGCCAGCGGCACCAGCGCGATCAGCAGCAGCGCACCGGCCAGCACCTTGCTGGGAACACCGCGATGGCGGCTGCGCTCGAACCACCATAGCGCCATTGCCAGCAGCACGACGCCGACCAGCAGCAGGCCGGCTCCGTCGGCGCCGCGCTGGTTGGCCAGCACCCAAGTCAGCCAGACCGCAGTCAGGTATAGCGGGAACGCCAGCGTTTGCTTGAGCGTTTCCATCCACGCGCCCGGCTTGGGCAGCCATGCACCCAGTTTCGGGAAGAAGCCGATCAACAGGAACGGCAGCGCCAGCCCCAATCCCAGGGTGAGAAACACGAGCAGGGAAATCATGGGTGGAGCAGCCAACGCGAAGGTGGTCGCCGCGCCCATGAAAGGAGTCGTGCATGCGCTGGCGACGACGACCGCCAGCACGCCAGTGAAGAAGTCGCCGCGTAGCCCGGGTTTCTGGGTAAGCGATTGGCCGACATTGGCAAGACCGGCGCCGAATTGCACTACGCCAGAAAAGCCCAGTCCCATGGCGAAGATCAGGTAGACCATCGAACCCACGAACAGAGGTTGCTGGAGCTGAACGCCCCAGCGCGCGCCCAGGCCGGCAACAATCAGGCCGAGTATGCCGAATGAGGTCAGCACGCCGGCGGTATAGGAGAGCGCGTGGTTCCGTGCGTTCTTCGGACTGCCGCCACTTTCGAGCAAAGTGATGGCCTTCAGCGACAGAACCGGGAGTACGCATGGCATGAGGTTGAAGAGCAGTCCGCCGATCAGCGCTAAAAGCAGCACGAACAGCAGGTTCGGCGATGCACTGGTCGTTTTCGGCGACTCCTTCGGACCGCCATCTCCGTTGCCGGAGGCCGGCGGCAGGGCGACATCGACGGTGCGCGTCATCACTGGGTAGCAGATGCCGTCCTCCAGGCAGCCCTGGAAGCGCGCCTGCAGCTTCACGTGATCGGTCATTCCGCGCGTGATCGGCAGCGGCACCTCGACCTGGTCGAAGTAGACGATGCTGTCACCCGAGTATTGGTCGTGATAGGCCACGCCGTTGGGCCACTGCGGCGTGCCCAGCTTCGCGCCGTCGGCGTCGAGCAGCGTCAGCTCGGTTTTGTCGCGGTACAGGTAGTAGTGCTTCGGCATCGTCCAGCGAAGCAGCAGCGTGTTCGGTGCGGTGGCGATGGCCTCGAAGCGGAAGGCCTGCTCGGCCGGCAGGGCGTCGCCGGACGATGCGTTCTTGCCGCCGTCCGTCAGCATCTCGCTGGAGTTCTTGCCGATCGCGGTCAGCAGATCGGTGCCGCCGGCCTTGCCCTGGGTGGCCGCGCCGTTGCCGGGCAGCGTCATGGTCAGGGTCTTGGTGTACGGCGGGTAGCAGATCTTCGGATCGACCTCGTGGCAGCCCTGCATCTTCACCGCCAGCGTCAGGGTCTTCGCGTTCTTGTCCTGCAGCGTGTAGGGCAGCGTGGCGTCGATGGCGTGGTGGTAGATCTCGATGTCGCCCAGGTATTCGTCGTGTTCCTTCAGGCCGTCGGGCAGCTGCAGCGAGCCCAGTGTGGCCGCGCCGCCAGACGCCTTGGCCGAGATGCGGCTGCGATACAGGTAGTAGTCGGGCGCGATGGTCCAGTGCAGGTGGATCGTGCCCGGCGTGCGTACTTCGGCGGTGACCTGGTAGGCCTGCTCGACTGGCAGCAGACCGTCGACTTCCTGCGCGGCCAGCGGCGGCGCCAGCGCGCACAGGGCCAGCAGTGCAGTCAGCAGCAGGAGGGCGGAACGACGGAACAGAAGATGCATCGGGGACTCCGGTCCGCGCTTCGTAGCGCGGGCTCGCGTACGGGGTGAGGTAGTCATTATGACCGTGCGGGCGGCGAATCGCTTACAGCGACGCTTTCGCCCAGCCAGTCCAGGTAGGCCGGCAGGCCGTCAGCGATGTTCAGCGCGATCAGCTCGGGCACGTCGTACGGATGCAGCTCGAGCAGGCGCGCCTGCAGAGCCGCGACGGCCGCGGCGCGGGTCTTGATGAGCAGCAGCACTTCGGTGTCCTCCTGTACCGCGCCTTCCCAGCGGTAGGTGGAGGTCAGGCCGGGCAGACGGCTGACGCAGGCGGCCAGGCGCGCCTCGACGAGCGCGCGGGCGATGCGCGCGGCCGAGGCTTCGTCGGGGCAGGTGCACAGCAGCAGTCGGGCGTCGGTCATGGCATTCGGTCGCGTGAGCGTCGGACCAGTCTACGCAGCCGCGGCAGCGCGTGCAGGGGACTTTTTTCATGGCGGCCCTTGAAAGCGTCGCAGGGGTCCTCCATCTGGCGTGACAGGGCGGCGCGGTCTTCAAAACGGGATCGGCTGCCGCTAAAATTGGCACTCAACACCGCCGAGTGCTAACAAGGCGGTGAAATTTTCTTCAACATCAACGACTTGGTGGAAATGTCATGAGCAAACTGCGTCCGCTGCACGACCGCGTGATCGTCAAGCGCCTGGAAGAGGAGAAGGTCTCCGCAGGCGGCATCGTCATCCCCGATTCGGCCACCGAAAAGCCGATCCGCGGTGAAGTCCTGGCCGCCGGCGAAGGCAAGATCCTGGACGACGGCAAGGTCCGCCCGATGGCGGTCAAGGTCGGCGACAAGGTCCTGTTCGGCAAGTACTCGGGCACCGAGGTCAAGGTCGAGGGCGACGAACTGCTGGTCCTGCGCGAAGACGACATCGTGGCGGTGATCGAGGGCTGATTCCGCGCCTCCGGTCCGGCGCCGCATTCCGATGCCGAGCGCCGACCGCTGCGGGGACGCCGTCCGGCACCTACCTCCGATTTTCCATTACTGATTACCGAAAAAGGTTGAACCATCATGGCAGCTAAAGAAGTACGTTTCGGCGAAGACGCCCGCGCGCATCTGCTCAAGGGCGTGAACACGCTCGCCAACGCGGTCAAGGTCACGCTGGGCCCGAAGGGCCGCAACGTCGTGCTCGAGAAGAGCTTCGGCGCCCCGACCATCACCAAGGACGGCGTGTCCGTCGCCAAGGAAATCGAGCTGGAAGGCAAGCTCGAGAACCTCGGTGCGCAGATCGTCAAGGAAGCCGCTTCCAAGACGTCCGACATCGCCGGTGACGGCACCACCACCGCCACCGTGCTGGCGCAGGCGTTCATCCGCGAGGGCATGAAGGCGGTCGCCGCCGGCATGAACCCGATGGATCTGAAGCGCGGCATCGACAAGGCCGTGACCGCGGCCGTCGGCGAGCTGAAGAACCTGTCCAACCCGACCGCCGACGACAAGGCGATCGCCCAGGTCGGCACCATCTCGGCCAACTCCGACGCCAACATCGGCGACATCATTGCCGAGGCCATGAAGAAGGTCGGCAAGGAAGGCGTGATCACGGTCGAGGAAGGCTCGGGCCTGGACAACGAGCTGGACGTGGTCGAGGGCATGCAGTTCGACCGCGGCTACCTGTCGCCGTACTTCATCAACAACCAGCAGAGCCAGCAGGTCGAGATGGAAGACCCGTTCATCCTGCTGCACGACAAGAAGGTCTCCAACGTGCGTGACCTGCTGCCGGTGCTCGAGGCCGTCGCCAAGGCCGGCAAGCCGCTGCTGATCGTTGCCGAGGAAGTCGAGGGCGAGGCGCTGGCCACGCTGGTGGTCAACACCATCCGCGGTATCGTCAAGGTCGCCGCCGTCAAGGCGCCGGGCTTCGGTGATCGTCGCAAGGCGATGCTGGAAGACATGGCCGTGCTGACCTCCGGTCAGGTCATCTCCGAGGAAGTCGGTCTGCAGCTGGAGAAGGCCACGATCAACGATCTGGGTCGTGCCAAGCGCGTCGTCATCACCAAGGAAAACACCACCATCATCGATGGCGCCGGTGAAGCCGAGAAGATCCAGACCCGCATCGGCCAGATCAAGGCGCAGATCGAGGAGACCTCCTCGGACTACGACCGCGAGAAGCTGCAGGAGCGCGTGGCCAAGCTGGCCGGCGGCGTGGCCGTCATCAAGGTCGGTGCCGCCACCGAGGTCGAGATGAAGGAGAAGAAGGCGCGCGTCGAGGACGCCCTGCACGCCACGCGTGCGGCCGTCGAGGAAGGCGTGGTCCCGGGCGGCGGCGTCGCCCTGATCCGCGCGCTGTCCGCGGTCGAGGGTCTGACCGGCGACAACGTCGACCAGAACCACGGCATCGCCATCACCCGTCGCGCCCTGGAAGCGCCGCTGCGCGAGATCGTCAGCAACGCCGGCGAAGAAGCCAGCGTGGTGCTGAACAAGGTCAAGGAAGGCAAGGGCAACTTCGGCTACAACGCCGCCACCGGCGAATTCGGCGACATGATCGAATTCGGCATCCTGGACCCGACCAAGGTCACGCGTTCGGCGCTGCAGAACGCTTCCTCGGTCGCCGGTCTGGCCATCACCACCGAGGCCGTCGTGGCCGAACTGCCGAAGGACGACAGCGCCGATGCCGGCGCCGGTGCCGGCGGCATGGGTGGCATGGGCGGTATGGGTGGCATGGGCGGCATGATGTAAGCCCGGTCATTCGACCTGCGACACGAAAAACCCCGCTTCGGCGGGGTTTTTCTTTGTCCGGTTTCCGCGGGTGCGGCGGCGTACAATGGCGGATTGTCCCGGGGAATCCACGCGCATGGCGCTCAGCTCCACCATCCACAAGGCCGAACTGTCGATCAGCGACATGGATCGGCATTACTACGCCAGCCACGCGCTGACCGTTGCCCGTCATCCGTCGGAGACTGAACAGCGCATGATGGTGCGGCTGCTGGCATTCGCGCTGTACGCCGATGACCGGCTGCGGTTCGGTCGCGGCCTCAGCGATGACGACGAGCCGGCGCTGTGGCGTAAGGACTACAGCGAGGCGATCGAGCTGTGGATCGACGTCGGCGAGCCGGACGAGGCTCGCGTGCGCAAGGCCTGCGGTCGGGCGCAGCAGGTGGTGGTGATCAATTACGGCGGGCATGCCGCAGAGCTGTGGTGGGCGCGCGTCGGTGCGACGCTGCGGCGTCACCGCAATTTGTGTGTGCTGGACGTGGATGCCTCGACGCTGGAGCAGCTGGTCGCGCGCTGCGATCGCGGCATGCGCTGGCAGTGCCTGATCCAGGACGGCGAATTGCAGCTCATCGATGGCGACCGCACGCTGGCGGTGCGGCTGGATGCGCGCATGGGCGACTACGCGGTGGCCTGACTCCCGGTCATCGCGGCGACGGGCGCGGATCGAGCCGCGTCCGCCGGTCGCTGTTCGAAGGGGTCAGGGTGAGGAGACCGATGGTGTCGCCGCCTGCGGCTGGGAGTTCGGCATCGTGTCGGCGGCGGTCCGGGCGTGTTCCGAAGGCGTCGACGGCGAGGCCATCGTCGCGGCCTTCGCCCACAGCGCATCGTCGAGTTTGCCCTTCAGGCGCAGGCGGGCGATGTTGGTCATGCCCTTGTCCAATTGCTTCTGATCGGCGTCTTCGTCCGGTTTCGGCGCGTCCGGTGCGCGCGTGAGCGCGGCGAGCTTCGGTGCGACCAGCTGCGTCAACGCGAAGTAGTTGTCGTGGATCGCGGTGCGCGCCAGTAGCATGCCCGGCAGTTCCCACGCGGCCACGTTCTTTTCGACCGGCTTGCCCGTCTTCAGGCGCGAGGTGTCGATCAGCAGGTACGGCACGGTCTGTACCAGGAAGCCCTGGCCGTTGCGGAAGCCGGCCTGCTGGAACGCCGGCACGATGGCCGGCAGGTGATCGCCGAAGAACACGATCAGCGTCGGCCGCTTGCGCTGGGCCAGCGTGTCGGCCAGGCGGCCCAGCTGCTGGTCGGCATGGCGGATGTGGTAGATGTAGTTCTGCAGCTCGACCTTGGCCTGTCCCGTCACCGTCGGCGGCACCGGAATGGCGTCGCGCACCTTGGTGTCGATGCCGAAATCCTGGTTGTACGGCCCGTGTGCCTCGATGCTGATGCCGAGCACGAAGCGCGGCGGTCCGTCGGCCGGCAGCTGACGCAGAAGTTCGTCGGTGAACGACTTGTCGGACATGTACTTGCCGTCGTGCACCGCGTCGTTTGGCGGGAAGTCGTTCTGCGAGACGAAGCGGTCGAAGCCCAGCGCCTTGAACGCCGTGGAGCGGTTCCAGAAGCCCGGATCGTTGCCGTGCACGGCCAGGGTCTCGTAGCCGTGCTGCTTCAGCAGCCGCACGATGCCGGGAATGGTCTTGCTGTGGATCTGCAGGTACGGGAACTGGATATCCGGGAAGTAGCGCAGCGGCAGACCGGTGAGCACTTCGAACTCGGTGCGGATGGTGCCGCCGCCGAAAGTCGGCGAATGCATCTCGCCGGACACGCCGTGCCGGGCCAGTCGCCGCAGGTTGGGCATGAAGTCGGTGCCCTGCGGATAGCCGTTGAGGATGGTCGGGTCGAAGAACGACTCGCTCAGAATGACGATGATGTCGGGCTTGCCGTCGTTGTCGGCCGCCGCGTTGTCCGCGGATTTCGCGCGCTGGATCGCCGGGTCGTAGCTGGCCATCATCTGCAGTGCGTCGCCGACGTTGGGCTTGTCCTTTTCCGCGCTGTACTGCAGGCGGAACAGCATCAGCGAGCTGATCAGGCCGGTGTGTTTGGCGGTGGCCTTGGCCGACCACGGCTGCATGCCCAGCGCGCCGCGGCTGTAGACCACGGACCAGGAAGAAAGGCCGAGCGCGAGGGTGCCCAGCAGCGCGAACGCGATCATGCCGCCGGCGAGCCGGTGGCGCGAACGGCGCTGCAGCAGCCGTGGCTCGTAGCGGATCAGCGCCGCCAGCAGCACGATGCCGCCGAGGATCAGCAGATACGGCCATGCGCTGTGCGGCAGGTAGCCGCTGAGCAGTTCGCCGCCGCCGTCGCCCATCTGTCCGACCATCTGGAAATCGGCCGGCATCAACGGCGAGCCGAGGTTGGCGACTTTGAGCGCATTGACGCCGAACACCAGTGCTTCCGCGCCGAGGGCGAGCACGAAGGCCAGCAGCGCCTTGCGCATCAGCACCAGCAGGAACAGTGCCAGCAGCAGGCCGGGCAGCGCATTGGCGATCATGCGCCAGGGCGCGGCCCACCAGTGCGCCCAGGCCGGGGAACTCCACAGCGCGCGCGGTGCGACCCCGGCACCGCCATCAAGCAGGCTCGTGGCCAGCACGAACAGCGCCGACAGCACGACGAGAAGCCCCGCCTTCGACCACGGCGACCATTGCGCCAGGGGCTTGATGTGTACGGAATGTGTCATGGACGAACCCGCATCGTGGCTTGCCGTGCGCCGTCGTGGCGCATCTCTGCAAGCATACTGAAGTGTAAATGTAACGATACGGACATGAACGCCAGATCACGAACGAAACGCCGGTATGCGGCCGTTCAGGTGCTGGCGTGCGGCGTCATGCAGGCGATAATGCACGCATGAGCACCCTTCCGTTGCCGCAATCGCTCGAGAGCCGGGTGGCCGAGCGTTACGCCGAAATCATCGCCCGTTGCCGCACGGCCGGCGTCACGGTTCAGGATGATGCCGGCGTCGCCGAGCGCATCCGCCGCATGCTGCTGGTCAGCGATTTCGCCGGCGAGGTGCTGATGCGCCAGCCGCACTTGCTCGGCGCGGCCGGGCTCGACTGGCTGCGTGGCGGGGGCGATGTCGCGACCCGCGCAGAAAAACTGCATCTGCCCGAGGATGAGACCGGGTGCATGCGGGCCTTGCGCGAGTTCCGCGATGCCGAGGCGATGCGCCTGGTGTTCCGCGACGCCAACGGGCTGGATGCGCTCAGCGACACGCTCGGCGATACCAGCGCGTTGTACGAGGCGCTGCTCCAGCGCGCGCTGGCCTGGTCGGAGGCACACATCGCGGAGCGTTTCGGCGTGGCGCGTAACGTCGAGGGCGAAGCGCAGAGGCTGGTGGTGCTGGGTTTCGGCAAGCTCGGCGGCAACGAGCTGAATTTCTCTTCCGACGTCGATCTGATCCTCAGCTATGCCGAGTCGGGCCAGAGCGACGGTCATCGCAGTCTCGACAACGGCGAATATTTCGCGCGCGTGGGTCGGCAGTTCGTGCGTCTGCTGGCCGAGCCGACCGAGCAGGGCATCGTCGCCCGCGTCGATCTGCGCCTGCGTCCGTTCGGCAGCGCAGGCCGCCTGGCACTGCCTTTCTCGGCGATGGAGCAGTACTACCAGCGCGAAGGGCGCGACTGGGAACGTTACGCCTGGATCAAGGCCCGTCCGGTGGCCGGCGACCGCAGCGCGGGCAAGGTCCTGCTGCAGATGCTGCGTCCGTTCGTGTACCGCAAGTACCTCGATTACACCGCCTTTGCCGGATTGCGCGACATGAAGGCGCGCATCGATGCCGAGGTGGCGCGCAAGGACCTGTCGGAGAATCTGAAGCAAGGGCCGGGCGGCATTCGCGAGATCGAATTCGTGGTGCAGTTGGAGCAACTGATCCGCGGTGGCCGTGATCCGTCGCTGCGTGTGCGCGGTCTGGTCCCGGCGTTGGACGCCTGCGAGGCGCACGGGTACATCCCGGGGCGGCGTGTGCGACGGCTGCGCGAGTCGTGGGCCTTTCTGCGACATCTGGAGAATCGCGTGCAGATGCTGCGCGATGCACAGACCCACGACGTGCCCGACGACCCGATGCTGCGCGAGCGACTCGCGTTGGGACTGGGCTATGCGGACTGGGCGGCGCTGGCGACCGAGCTGGCGCAGCATCGCGCCGCGGTCACCGAGGAATTCCACGCGGTGCTGGTGCCCGAGGCCGGTGCGCACGCCGCGGCGCCCGCGGATGACACCGCGCTGTGGCGTGCGGCCACCGAACAGGTGCTGACCCCGGAGCGGCTGCGGGACAGCGGTCTGTCCGACGCGCAGACGCTGGCCGATGCCCTCAACAAGCTGCCCCAGGCCGCCACCGTGCGTGCGATGTCGGCGCGCAGTCGCGAGCGGCTGGAGCGATTGATGCCGCAGTTGATCGCCGCCGCCCGTGCGACCGCGGCGCCGGAGATCTGTCTGCGCCGTCTGACCCGGCTGGTGCAGGCGGTGGCGCGGCGCTCGTCCTACCTGTCGTTGCTGGAAGAGCAGCCGGCCGCGCGCAAGCGGCTGGCGCAGCTGTTCGCCGAGCGCGCCTTCCTGGCCGAGTGCGTGATCGCGCAGCCGCTGCTGCTGGACGACGTATTCGATCCGCGCATGGAGCACCTGCCGCTCAAGCGTGCCGACATTGCCGACGAGATCGCCCGCGCGCTCAAGGCGCTGGACGTGCGCGACGCCGAGGGCGATCTGGAGCGTATCAACGAATTGAAGGCCAGTCTGGCGTTCCGACTGGGGTTGGCGTTCAGCGATGGTCGCGCGGACGCGGTCGCCTGTGCGCGGCGCCTGGCGGGGCTTGCGGCCGAGACCGTCGGCGCAGTGCTGGCGCTGGCCGAGCGCGAGCTGGTGGCCCAGCATGGCCGTCTGCCCGGCGAGGGCTCCGGTTTCAGCGTGCTTGGCTACGGCAGTCTGGGCGGCGATGAGCTGGGGTTCGCCTCGGACCTGGATCTGGTGTTCGTGTTCGACGGCGAGCGCGCGCAGCAGCGCAGCGACGGTGCGCGGTCGCTGGACGGCGTGCGTTGGTATCAGCGGCTGGCGCAGCGGGTGATGCACTGGCTGTCCGTGCTGACCCGCGCCGGTCGGTTGTACGAGGTCGATGCGCGTCTGCGGCCGGATGGCGCCAAGAGCATGCTTGTCACCAGTCTCGAAGCCTTTGATGCCTATCAGCGCGGGCGGGCCTGGACCTGGGAGCACCAGGCATTGCTGCGCGCGCGGCCGGTGGCAGGCGATGCGGCGCTCGGCGAGCGTCTGCGCGCGGTTCGGCGTGACGTGCTGTCGCAACCACGCGATCCCGGGCGGGTGCGTGATGAAGTGCGGGAGATGCGGCGGCGCTGGCGGCGGGAGCGTGACCGCTCACATGCGATGCAGCTGGATCTGAAACAGGGTGCCGGTGCGCTGCTGGACATCGAATTCCTGCTGCAGGGGCTGGTGCTGTCCCATGCGTCGAAACACCCGGCGCTGCTGCAGCACACGGCCAATGCGGCGTTGATCGATGCCTGCGCGGCGGAGGGGCTGCTCGACGGCGCGCAGGCGGAAGTTCTGCATGCCGCGCACGAGGCGCTCCTGCAGCGTTCGCTGGAGTGCACGCTCGACAACCGACCGCGGCTGTTGCCGCGGTCGGCGTCGATCGAGCGTCATTGCGAAGCCGTGATGCGTACGGCGGAGGCGCTGGGGTTCGACTTCGAGGCGTCGGAGGACGCCGGTCCACCAACTTGGGGCGGCGTCAGCCCAGGCGCTGCTTGAGCTGCTTGGACACGTTGCCCATGTCGGCGCGGCCGGCGGCACGCTCCTTCAGCAGGGCCATGACCTTGCCCATGTCGCGCATGGACTCGGCGCCGGTCTCGGCGATGGCAGCGTCAATCATGGCCGTCAATTCTGCTTCGTCCAGCTGGGCCGGGAGGTAGGCCTCGATCACGCCGATCTCGAAACGCTCGGTTTCAGCGAGATCCTCGCGCCCGGCGCTTTCGTACTGGCTGACGGAATCTCGGCGCTGCTTGAGCATCTTCTCCAGTACGCCCAGCACCTGAGCTTCATCCAGCTCGACACGCTCGTCGACTTCCCGCTGCTTGATGGCGGCGTTGATCAGGCGAATGACGCCCAGGCGCGGCTTGTCGCCGCTGCGCATGGCGGTCTTCATGTCTTCGGTAAGCCGGGATTTCAGGGTCATGAGGTTTTCCTGGTGAAAGACTGCAAACGCGAAAAGCCGGTGTCGAGATCTCGACACCGGCCAATGCAGGCATGTTGTGCGCAGGGCTCGGTGTCACCGCGCCGCCGAAGCGGTCGGGCGAATCAGCCGCGCGCAGGCTGCCTGATGCTCAGTACAGACGCGTGCGGCGCGCGGTATCGCGCGACAGGCGGCGCAGGTGACGCTTCACCGCAGCCGCGCGCTTGCGCTTGCGCTCCTGAGTCGGCTTCTCGTAATACTCCCGCTTGCGGGTTTCGGCGAGCACGCCGGCCTTTTCGCAGGTACGCTTGAAGCGACGCAGGGCGAGCTCAAACGGCTCGTTCTCGCGGACTTTGACGCTGGGCATGGAATCTCCACTTGGTAAACTGGCCCGCTGAAATCGGGCGAGCCGCGAAGTATAACGTGTACATGAGCAAATTTTCAAAGCCTGTGTTGGGCATCGAATCGTCCTGCGATGAGACCGGGGTGGCTGTGTATCAGCCGGGGCGCGGTCTGCTGGCCCATGCGCTGTACTCGCAGGTGAAACTGCACGCCGATTACGGCGGTGTGGTGCCGGAACTGGCCAGCCGCGATCACGTGCGCAAGCTGCTGCCGCTGGTGCGCGAGACGCTGGATCGTGCCGGGCTGGGCATGCGCGATCTTGGCGGCGTGGCCTACACGGCCGGGCCGGGGTTGGTCGGCGCGCTGTTGGTCGGCGCCAGCGCGGCGCGCGCGATGGCCTGGGCGCTGGATCTGCCGGCCATCGGCGTGCACCACATGGAAGGGCATCTGCTGGCGCCGCTGCTGGAACCCGATCCGCCGCAGCCGCCGTTCGTGGCGCTGTTGGTGTCCGGCGGCCACTCGATGCTGGTCGCGGTGCGCGGCATTGGCGACTACGAGGTGCTGGGCGACACCCTGGACGACGCCGCCGGCGAGGCCTTCGACAAGACCGCCAAGCTGATGGGGCTGCCGTACCCGGGCGGCCCGGCGCTGGCCGCGGAGGCGCTGAAGGGCGATCCGGACGCCTTCCATTTCTCGCGTCCGATGACCGACCGACCCGGTCTGGATTTCAGTTTCTCGGGCCTGAAGACGCAGGTGCTGCTGGCCTGGAACAAGAGCGATCGCAGCGAACAGACCCGCGCCGATGTCGCCAGCGGTTTCGAACAGGCCATCGTCGAGACGCTGGCGATCAAGTGCCGGCGAGCGCTGGAAACCACCGGCATGTCGCGTCTGGTGATTGCAGGCGGCGTCGGTGCCAACCGTCGCCTGCGCGCGCAGCTGGCCGAGGCCGGCGAGCGTGAGGGCTTCAGCGTGCACTTCCCGCGGCTGGAGTTCTGCACCGACAACGGCGCGATGATCGCGCTGGCCGGCGCCATCAGGCTGGCCGCCGGGCAGGAGCAGGGGCCGCAGATCCGCGTGCAGCCGCGCTGGAGCCTGGAAACGCTGGAGCCGGTGCCGACCGCCTGAGCGCTTGCCGCTACACTGTCCGGCCTGCAACGCACCACTGCATCCGAGGAAGGGCATGGATATCGTCTTCATCGAACGACTCAAGATCGACACCATCATTGGCATCTACGAGTGGGAGCGGATGGTGCGCCAGACGGTGACGCTGGATCTGGACATGGCGTTCGACAACACCGCGCCGGCCGCCACCGACAACATCGACGACGCGCTGAACTACAAGGCGGTGTCCAAGCGTCTGATCGAGTTCGTCGAAGGTTCCGACTTCGGGCTGGTCGAGACCCTGGCCGAACGCTGCGCGCAGATCGTGCGCGAGGAATTCGGCGTGACCTGGCTGAAGCTTCGGCTGCGCAAGCCGGGCGCGGTGCGCGGCGCCAAGGCCGTCGGCGTGCAGATCGAGCGCGGTACGCGTCCCGAATGACCGCGGTTCTTCTCAGTCTGGGCAGTAATATCGAGCCCGAGCGCCACCTGCGCGCGGCGCTGACGGCGCTGCGCGAGCGTTTCGGCGCACTGCGCATCTCGCCGACCTACCGTACTGCGTCCGTGGGCTTCGAGGGTGCGGCGTTCCTCAATCTCGGCGTCGGTCTCGATACCGACCTGGAGCCGGAAGCGTTGAACGCCTGGCTGCACGCGCTGGAGGATGCCGAGGGTCGCCGCCGCGACGGACCGCGTTTTTCCAGTCGCACGCTGGACATCGACATTGTGCTGTTCGGCGACCGCGTCGTGCGCGGTCCGGGTCACCTGCAGATTCCGCGTGACGAACTTCGCCATGCCTTCGTGCTGAAGCCGCTGGTCGACATTGCGCCTGAGACCGTGGTGCCGGGCGATGGCCGCACGCTAGCGCAGCTGTGGGCCGTGCACCCGGATTACGAACGCGCCTTCGAGGTCTGCGCGCTGGAACCTGTCGCGACGGGCGCTTCCGCCAGCAAACAGGTATCCGGCTCATGACGTTGCGCAAGCAGAATCTGGTTGGAGTCTGGACCCTGGAGCGCTTCGTCGTGCATCGCGCCGACGGTGAGGATTTCGTCTGGCCAGGGAGGCAGAGCGGCACGCTGATCTACACCGATGACGGCTATGTCAGCGTCGCGCAGAACCGCGATCCGCTGCCCGATCCGACGCCGGAGGACCGCGCCCGCGAGTCCAACTTCTACACCGGCACCTATGTGCTGGACCTCGAGCACGGCCGTGTCGTGCACACGCCGCTGCAGTCCAGCGCGCCGGCCATCATCGGCGTGCCCGCCGAGCGCGCTGTGACGATGGATGCAGAGGGGCGGCTGTGGCTTTCTGGAGTGGGGCTGAAGGAACGCGTGACGCTGGTCTGGCGGCGGGCCTGAGACCCCGGGCGCAATGTCCGATTCGGCGGAGGGTCACGCCCAGTGCGCGTCGCGTCCACCGTCGACGCGCAGAATCTGGCCGGTCACGAATCCGGCGTCCATCAGCAGCCAGCGCACGCTTTCGGCGATTTCCTCGACGCGGCCGATGCGGCCGAGCGGCGTGTGGGCGAGCATGGCTTCGCGCGCAGCCGGATCGTTTTCGTCCTCGGGCCACAGGATCGCGCCCGGCGCGACGGCGTTGACGCGCACGTCCGGGCCGAGTGTCGTGGCCATGCCTCGGGTCAGGGCTTCCAGCGCGGCCTTGGAGGCGGCATAGGCCAGCAGGTCGGGGCGCGGTCGTGCGGCGTGCAGGTCGGTGAGGTTGACGATGGCGCCGCACCGCTCGCGCAGCGCTGGCGCGGCGGCCTGGCACAGCAGGAACGGCGCGCGAGCATTGACCGCGAACAGCGTGTCCCACTGCGCTGCCGTGGTGTCTTCCAGGGGCGAGGCAAAGAAGGCCGAGGCATTGTTGACCAGTGCGTCGAGCCGGTGGAAGCGCTGCATGGCGGCGTCGACCAGCGTCTTCGCGGCCTGTGCCTCGGCGAGGTCGGCGGCGACGGCGTGCACGGAGTCCGCGCGCGCCGCCTGCAGATCCGCGCACAGCGTCCGCATGGCGTCGTCCGAGTTGCGATAGTGCAGCAGCAGATCGTATCCGGCGGCATGCAGGTGCCGTGCGATGCCGGCGCCGATGCGGCGAGCGGCGCCGGTGATCAGGGCGACGGGGCGGGAATCGTCATGGGTCTGCATTGGATGTGCGCACCTGTGTGGCTATGCTCTTGCCTTTATCCGCAAGTGTCCCGCTTTTCGATGGAACAGATCAAAGACTGGCTCGATTCGCCGTTCGCGCTGACCGTGTGGTATTCCCTCGGCCTGGTCCTGTTGGCGTGGCTGACCAACATCGTCACCCGCCGCGTGCTGCTGCGGCTGGTGCGCGCGGTGACGCGGCGCACGGTCTGGCACTGGGACGATGAAATGGTCGATGCCGGCGTGTTCAAGCGCCTGGCCCAGGTCGTGCCGATGCTGGTGATCCAGTTCGGCATCAAGCTTGTACCGAACGTGCCGGACAATTGGGACGCCGGCATCCAGCGACTGGCGCTGGCGATGACCGCGGTCTACGGTTTCCTCGCGCTCAGCGCCGCGTTCAACGCGCTGGAGGCGCTCTACCAGAAGACGCCGCATGGGCGCATGCGCTCGATCAAGGGCTATGTGCAGCTGGTCAAGATCATGCTGTTCGTGGTCGGTGCGATCATCATCATCGCGACGCTGGTCGGTCGCTCGCCGCTGCTGCTGCTGTCCGGACTGGGCGCGATTTCGGCGGTGCTGCTGTTGGTGTTCAAGGACACCATCCTCAGCCTCGTCGCCAGCGTGCAGATCGCCACCAACGACATGCTTCGCGTGGGCGATTGGATATCCATGCCGCAGTTCAACGCCGACGGCGACGTCATCGACATCGCCTTGCACACGGTGAAGGTGCAGAACTGGGACAAGACCATCACCACCATTCCCACCTGGCGGTTGATCTCCGATTCGTTCCAGAACTGGCGTGGTATGCAGGACGCCGGTGCGCGGCGCATCAAACGGGCGATCTATCTGGATGCCGGTAGCGCGCGGTTCCTCCGCGACGACGAGAAAAAGCACCTGTGCCGTTTCCGCCTGCTCAAGGACTACCTGCAAAGGAAGCAGGACGAGCTGGCTGAATGGAACAGCGCGCTGGGCGATCCGGGCAACGTGCCGGTCAACCAGCGGCGTCTGACCAATCTCGGCACGTTCCGCGCCTATGCGCTGGCCTACTTGCAGGCGCATCCGCACATCAATCACGAGTTGACCTGCATGGTGCGCGTGCTCGATCCGACGCCTGCGGGCATCCCGGTGGAGGTGTATTGCTTCACCAACACCACGGCCTGGGTCGAGTACGAGGGCATCCAGGGCGACATCTTCGATCACCTGATGGCGATCCTTCCCGAGTTCGGCCTGGCGCTGTTCCAGCAGCCCACGGGCCGCGACATGCGTGCCGGTCTCGGGCGCATGGGCGAGGATGGCGGTTCGGGCGACACGCATGCACGACTGGATTCGCCTCCGCGCGATGCGCACAATGGCGGGTAGACAAGTACGTAGCGCGGGATGCGCGGGGGAGGAGTGATGGCTGGACGATTCGCACGCAGCTGGGCGCTGGCCAAGGCCAGTGCCGGCATGCTCAATCGGGAGCGCCGTCTGTTGGTGTTTCCATTGCTTTCGGGGCTGTGCTGTCTGTTGGTGCTGGCAAGCTTCGCCGCGCCGGTCTTCGCCGCGTTCGAGGCGCATTCCGGCAGCGCGCCGGTGCAATCGATGCAGCATTCGAGCGGGTTCTACATCGGCCTGTTCGTGTTCTACGTCGTGCAATACAGCGTGATCTTCTTCTTCAATACCGCGCTGGTGGGCTCGGCGATGGCCTGCATGAACGGCGAGCGTCCGAGCGTCGGCGACGGGCTGCGTCTGGCCGCCTCGAAGTGGCCGCAGATTCTCGGTTACGCGCTGATCGCCTCCACCGTGGGCATGGTGCTGCGCATGCTGCAGGAACGGCTGGGGCTGATCGGCCGCCTGTTGATCGGTCTGGTCGGACTGGCCTGGACCGTGGCGACCTTCCTGGTGGTGCCGGTGCTGGCGGCGACCGATGTCGGGCCGTATGAAGCGGTCAAGCGCAGCACGCAGCTGCTCAAGCAGACCTGGGGCGAGAACATCATCGGCAACGCCGGAATCAGCGTGGTGTTTTCGCTGGGCTTCATGCTGATCGTGGTAGCGCTATTCGCCGGCATCACGTTCAGCGTCTCGCTGCATGCGGCGGTGCTGATCCCCGTGCTGGCCGTGCTCGGCGTGCTGGCCTTCATCGCGCTGGCGCTGATCCAGTCGGCCTTGCAGGGCATCTACGCTGCCGCCCTGTACCGCTACGCCGAATACGGCGATGCCGGCAACGGTTTCGATCAGGCGCTGCTGGATCAGGCGTTTCGCAGCAAGCGTTGATCGTTCGTGAGTGCGTGGCGCCGTCAGGCGCTGATCGAGCTTCCAGAGTTGCGGGTCTGCATCGAGCAGGCCCGCACGCCGATGGCGCTCTGGATCGAGCTGAAGCTTGCTTTCGATGAGGCCGTTCGGCGTAAGGATGCGTCATCAATACGGCGGACTCTGCGTTTCGCTGACTGGTGCTGTTCGGACCGTTCGGGCCGTTTGCCCAACGATGCGTCGACGGCAGCTGTATGCGCTTTCTACGAACACCTTCCCGATGACCGGACATGCTGGCATCGATTCAGTGAATGGTTCTTTCCGCACGAATTCGAGCGTCTGCTGCCGATATTCGCCTTTCATCTTTCGGCACCGGACCTCGAGATATTGAAGAGCGCCTATGCGCAAGGACGCGACCAGCTCGTGTGAGGCGTGACTTGCCGAAAATCTTTGGTCTGGCCGAACGCGGTCATACCTCTTCTTGTGACGCCGCGTCGATGTGAGCGGGGCAACCATGACTTTCGGGCCATGGGGGTTTGCCGACCGTGAATGTAACATTATAACATTACAGTTCAATGCTCCCTCTCACCGCTTGTCCGGAATATCTGTCCCGATGAAGAAAACCACGCTTGCCCTGGGTCTTGCCCTGGCCCTGTCCGCTCCGTCCGTGTTCGCCGCCACGCAGCCGGTCGCTCCCCAGCCGGCTCCGGACGCCAACCACGGCCAGACGCAGAAGAAGGCCGTCGACCTGAATGCCGTCGAGGTCAGCACGACGCTGGACCAGTCGCGCAATGCCCTGTCGCCGGAAACCGGAAGCAGCCAGTACGTGATGACGCAGCACGCGATCCAGAAGCTGCCGTTGGGCGACGCGACGCCGGTCAATCAGGTGCTGCTGCAGGCGCCGGGCGTGGTCAAGGATTCCTATGGCGGGCTGCACGTGCGCGGCGACCACGGCAACCTGCAGTACCGCATCAACGGCGTGATCATTCCCGAGTCGATCTCCGGATTCGGACAGACGCTGGACACGCGCATCATCCATACCGTGAAGCTGCTCGACGGCGCGCTGCCGGCGCAGTACGGCGAGCGCACCGCGGCGGTGGTCGACATCACCACCAAGAACGGCCACTCGCTGGGCAATGGCGGCAGCGTTGGCGTCACCGGCGGTTCGTTCGGCACCATCAACCCGAACGCGTCGGTGTGGGGTTCGAGCGGCCGCTGGAGCTTCTTCGGCACCGCCAACTACCTGCAGAGCGATGTCGGCATCGAGAATCCGACCTCCAGCCGCAAGCCGATCCACGATCACACCAACCAGGTGAAGGGCTTCGGTGACTTGAGCTACCTGGTCAACGACCACACTCGCGTCAGCTTCATGTTCGGCGTGACCAACAACCGGTTCCAGATCCCCAACAATCCCGATCAGCAGCCGGCGTTCCAGTACATGAATCAGACCGCGTTCAATTCGGCGGATCTGAACGAACGCCAGAACGAGACCACGCGCTTCGGCGTGCTGTCCCTGCAGGGGCAGCTGGGCAAGACCGACTATCAGGTGTCGCTGGGCCAGCGCTACAGCAGCCTGGACTTCATGCCGGACAGGATCGGCGACCTGATGTTCAACGGCGTCAGCTCGGCCATCGACCGCAGCAACCGCGCCAGCACGCTGCAGGCCGACTTCTCCACGCCGCTCAATGACACCAACACGCTGCGCTATGGCCTCTACGGCAGTTTCGAGCGTGCACTGAGTACCAACAACGCCTACGTGTTCCCGGCCGACGCGAACGGCAACCAGACCAGCACCACGCCCATCAACATCTTCGACGGCAACCGCATCATCGCCAAGACCTGGGCCGCCTACGTGCAGGACGAATGGAGCATCGGCGACAAGTGGACCGTGAACTACGGTCTGCGCGGCGACAAGTACCAGGCCTTCCGCACCGAGAGCCAGCTCAGCCCGCGTCTGGGCGTGGTCTATCAGGCCACCGACAACACCACGGTCCACGCCGGCTACGCCCGCTACTTCACGCCGCCGGCGACCGAGCTGATCAGCACCGACAACATCGCCAAGTTCGCCGGCACGACCAATGCGCTGGATGGCGCCAACGGTAACGACACGCCGTTGTCGCAGCGTTCGGACTACTTCGACCTGGGCGTGCAACAGAACATCGGCAACAACCTGACGCTGGGTCTGGACGCCTACTACCGCAAGGTCCGCCGCCTGCAGGACGAAGGCCAGTTCGGCGCCGCGTTGGTGTATTCGACGTTCAACTACGCCAAGGGCCGCGTCCATGGCGTGGAGTTCACCGCCAACTATGCGTCGGGTCCGCTGTCGGCGTACTTCAACCTGGCGCTGAGTCGTGCCATGGGCGAGCGCGTCATCACCAGCCAGTACAACTTCGCGCCCGAAGACCTGGCCTACGTCGCCGATCACTACATCCATCTGGACCACGATCAGAAGCTGGCCTCGTCCGGCGGTGTCAGCTACGACTTCGGCGATGCCACTTCGGTCGGTGCGAACTACATCCTCGGCAGCGGCCTGCGCAAGGACGGCAGCGTGCCGAACGGCGCCTCGCTGCCGTACTACTTCCAGCTGAACCTGAGCGTGTCGCACGACTTCACCTTCGCCGACACAGGCAAACTGCACACACAGCTGGCCGTCATCAATGCACTCGACCGCACCTACGAGCTGCGTGACGGCAGTGGCATCGGCGTCGGTGCGCCGCAATTCGGTCCCCGTCGCGGTCTGTACCTGACCGTGCAGAAGCATTTCTGATCACCGTCCCCGCGGTTTGCGCGCCGCGTCCGGCCATCGTGCCGGGCGCGGTCTGCGCCCGGGAATCAGAACAGTAGAAATCGACCGGACGGGACCTTCGTTCTGCTCGGCGGGCGTTCGTCTCGGCCGTGTCCGCCGCTCGGACTTCCCGCATCGGCTATCCTTGCGGCGATGAATCCGAACGCCGTATCCATGCATCCCCACCTGCCCGAACCCGACGACGAAGAACGCGCCCACGCCGAACGGCTGGCCGAACACCTGCGCGAGGAAATCGCCACGCAGGGACCGATGCCGTTCTCGCGCTTCATGGAGCGCTGCCTGTATGCGCCGGGACTGGGCTACTACAGTGCCGGCAAGCCGAAATTCGGCGCGGCCGGCGATTTCGTCACTGCGCCCGAGCTGGGCGATTTGTTTGCGCAGTGCGTTGCGCACACGCTGGCACCGGCGCTGCGCGAGCTCGGTCCGCAGGCCGAGATGATCGAGCTGGGCGGCGGCAGTGGTGCATTCGCCGAGGCCGCGATCAAGGCGCTCGACGCCGCCGGCGCGATGCCCTACCGCTATCGCATCCTCGAGCCGAGCGCGGATCTGCGCGAACGGCAGGGCGAACGGCTGCGCGCGGCGCTGCCGCCGAAGCTGCATGCGCGCGTGGCCTGGCTGGAGCGGCCGCCGGAACAGGCATGGCGCGGCGTGCTGTTCGCCAACGAAGTCATCGATGCGCTGCCTGCCACGCGCTTCACCCTGCATGAGGGCGAGGTGTTCGAGGAGCACGTCGAGGCCGACGAGGCGGGCCGCTTCCAGCGCAGTGCGCGTCCGGCCGATCCGCTGGTGGCCGGCGCCGTGCGTCATCTCGAACGCGCGCTGGGCGGACGTTTCGCCGAGGGCTACCGTTCCGAGCTGCTGCCGCAGTTGCCGTACTGGATGCAGGCTGTTGCCGGCACGCTGGAGGCCGGGTTGATGCTGTTCGTCGATTACGGCTATCCGCGCGCCGAGTACTACCATTCCGAGCGCACCGACGGCACGCTGCGCGCGTTCTACCGCCAACGCATGCATGCCGATGTGCTGCGTTATCCGGGGTTGCAGGATCTGACCGCGTCGGTCGATTTCACCGCGCTGGCCGAGGCCGGCGTGCAGGCTGGCTTCGAGATGGCGGCGTATCTGCCGCAGGCGCAGTTTCTGATCGCCAGCGGCTTGCAGGAGGCGTTCCAGGCCGCGCACGCGCAGGCCGCCGACGAGCAGACCCGCTACGCGCTGGCGCAGGAGGTCAAGCATCTGACCCTGCCGGGCGAGATGGGCGAGCGCTTCCAGGTGATGCTGTTCACGCGCGGTCTGCAGGCCGACGTACTGCCCGAGGACGTGCGTCTGGCGGACCGTTCGCAGCGGCTGTAGGCGCGTCCGATACCTCCGCGCGCGGCGTCATGCCGTTGCGGGTTTCTCCACTTCGGCGATGGCGCGCGTGCGGGCACGCTGCATGGCTTCGCCGATGGCTGGCCCTTGCAGCCCCTGTTCGATGAACGGTGCGGCCGTGACCGTGACCGCCGCCGCGCGCGCCGCACGCAGGAAATCGGCCTGCGGATAGGCGTCGTCGGCATGGCCGGTGCGGCCGCGGGCGTCGGCTTCGCAGGCCGTCAGGAACGTCTCCAGGCGCTGCGGGCGGCGCAGGGCATCGAGCTTGTCCAGCAGGCCGAGTACGGTCTTCGGTTTCAGCTGCAGCGCGCGGTGCGCGTGCAGATGCTCGCGGCAGACCAGCAGTCCGAGGTCGCGGTAGTCGGTTGGCAGCTTCAGGCGCTTGGCCAGCGCGCGCACAGGTTCGGTGCCGCGTTGTTCGTGCATGATGTGGCGCGGCCATTCGGCTTCCGGCGTGCGCGCCTTGCCAAGATCGTGGACCAGGGCGCAGAAGCCGACCAGGTCGTCACCGGGCGCCAGCCGTGCGGCCATGTCGACGACCAGTTCGACGTGCACGCCGGTGTCGATTTCCGGATGGTATTCGGCGCGCTGCGGTACCCCGTACAGCGCGTCGATCTCGGGAAACAGCACGCGCAGCGCGCCAGCCTGGCGCAACACCTGCAGAAATGCCGATGGCTGCGGCTCGCGCAGCGCCTTGCGGGTCTCGGCCCAGACACGTTCGGGCACCAGGTGGTCGATCTCGCCATCGGCGGTCATGCGCTGCATCAGCGCCATGGTTTCCCTGGCGACGCGAAAGCCCAACGGTGCGTAGCGCGCGGCGAAGCGGGCCACGCGCAGCACGCGCACCGGGTCCTCGGCGAACGCCGGCGAGACGTGACGCAAAACGCGCGCTTCGAGATCGGCCGCGCCGCCGAAGGGATCGACCAGCGCGCCGTCGGCGTCCTCGGCCATGGCGTTGATGGTGAGGTCGCGGCGGATCAGGTCCTGTTCCAGTGTCACCGTCGGTTCGGCGTGGAAGGTGAAGCCATGGTAGCCGCGGCCGCTCTTGCGTTCGGTGCGCGCGAGCGCGTATTCCTCACCGCTCTCGGGATGCAGGAACACCGGGAAATCGCTGCCGACCGGCTTGTAGCCGGCTTCGATCAGTTCTTCGGGGCGTGCGCCCACGACCACATAGTCGCGATCGGCGACGGGGCGTTGGAGCAGCTTGTCGCGGACCGCGCCGCCGACCAGATAGATGCGCATGTCGGCATTGTGCCATGCGCGCGATGCGCGCAAGCGACGGTCAGCGCGGCTGCCGGCGCATGCGGTCGAGCTGGCGTTGCCGTCCTGCGTCGGCGACCAGGATCGGCAGCAGGGTCGCGAAATGATGCGGCTTGATGCCCAGTTCTTTCAGGCCGTCGCGTTTGCCGACCGAGGCCGTGCGCAGCGACTTGAAGTTGTCCAGCGTGAAGGGCTTGCCCGGCAGCAGGCCCAGTACGCGTGCCTGCAGGCGTCCCAGCGTGTCCGGCAATCCGACCACGGCCCGGCGCAGACCGGCCGCGTCGCGGATCATGCGCACGATCTGTTCCAGCGTGTAGGTCTCCGGACCGTACAGTTCGAAGGTGCGTCGGCTGCTCAGCGTGTCGTCGGCCACGCAGCGGGCGATGGCTTCGGCGACATCGCCGGCGAAGACCGGCGCCATTAGCGCGTCCGGCCGAGCCAGCGGCATCACCGGCGCCATGCGCAGCAGGGCATGGAAGCGCGAGATCAGACCATCGCCGAGACCGTAGATCACGCTCGGCTGGTAGAGGGTCCAGTCCAGCGCCGAGGCTTTCACGATGGCCTCGGCTTCGCCACGCGACTTCAGGTAATTCGACAGTCCCTGGCCGGCCTTCAGCGAACTCATCTGATGCAGGCGAGGCACGCCGCCATCGCCGCAGGCCTCGATGACGGTGCGGGTCAGCGCGACATGGACGTCGCCGAAGCGCTGGTGGCGCGTCTCGTTGAGAATGCCGACCAGATTGATCACGGCATCGGCATCCCGGAAATGCTCGGTGAGCACGCCGCGCTCGTGGACCGAGGCGCTGCGCACGCGCACATTGGGCAGCACTTCCAGTGCGCGGTGCTGCTCGCGGTTGCGTGAAAGCAGGGTCAGTCGATGACCGTCCGCCGCCAGCCGGGGCACCAGATAGCGGCCGACGAAACCGGTCGCACCGAGCAGAACGAGAGTCTTGGTCTTCATGTAGGCCGAATTGTGCTTGATCGCGCGACGGTCGCCTACCCTGTTCAGGGCTTGGCGGCTGCGGAAGCCGTCTGCGTGCTCGGACACTGCACGGCTTCACGTGGCGTGCTCGCGGTGGGTGGCATGTACGGCTTGCCGAAGCGCGGCATGCGTTGCGCCAGCGGGACGATGCGTTGATGCAGACGCCAGTCGTAGAGCACGCTGAAGGCCATCACGCTGGCCACGTAGTCACGTGTCTCGTGAAAAGGCATGGTGGCGACGAACATGTCCGGTGGCAGGTCGCCGCGTGCGGAGAGCCATTTGTCGACCTGCTTGGGTCCTGCGTTGTAGGCCGCGCTGGCCAGCCATGGGGCACCACCGTAGCGTGCCGCCATCTTCGCCAGATAGTGTGTGCCCAGGGCGATGTTGAGCTTGGGATCGAACAGATCCGTGGCGCCGCCATAGGGAAGTTTCAGGCGCTTGGCGAGCTCCCGCGCGGTGCTCGGGAGCAACTGCATGAGGCCATAGGCGCTGGCGCCAGAGTGGGCGTCGGTCACCCAGGCGCTCTCGGCTCGGATCAGGGCGTAGGCCCAGGCTGGATCGATGCCGGCATCCTCGGCCTGTTCGCTGACGCGGTACCGGCGCGCCAGGGGGAAGCGCTGGTTGTACAGCTTGATTGCGTGGCCGCTGCTGAAGGTGAAGATTGCGCGGTCATACCAGCCGCGCTGGTAGGCCAGCATCGCCGCCTGTCGACGGGTGGCGGCGCTGGCGCCGCGCAGGGCGTGCACCCATTCGCGGCGCGCCAGCTTGGGCTGGTTCACGGCATACAGTTCAAAGGCGCGGTCCAGTCCGGGGTTGGCGAGGAGGGCCGTTTCGTCGAGCGGTGCATCGGTCGCGTGCGCTGGGCAGATCGTGTACGGCTCGTGCAGGCGGTCCGCGGCGAGAAAGCCGAAATACGTGGTCTGACCCGCCAGTTCGGCGTAGGCCTTGTGGGCGGCATGCTTGTAGCCCATCGCACTCAGCGCGCGGGCGTGGAAGTAGCGCCACTCGTTGTCGTGTTGTTGCACGGCCGGCATGGCCGCGTAGGCATCGAGCACGCCTTGCCAGTCGCGCCGGGCCAGCGCCACGCGCAACCGCCAACCGCGCGTGGCGTCGCTTTGCGCGTCGGCCGGCAGGGCCCGTAGGCGCTGGATCGCGTCGTGGGTGAAGTCCGTGGCGCGGAACAGCGCCATGTCGTGTTCGATATCGCGGCGCTGGGATTTGGTGAAGTGCAGCTGGCGGCGAAGTTTTGGCCACAGTGCGTCGGCCTGGTCGCTGCTTTTGCGCGTCAAATGGCG
The DNA here is from genome assembly GCF_003267965.1 of Oleiagrimonas sp. MCCC 1A03011. Lineage (NCBI taxonomy): Bacteria > Pseudomonadati > Pseudomonadota > Gammaproteobacteria > Lysobacterales > Rhodanobacteraceae > Oleiagrimonas > Oleiagrimonas sp. MCCC 1A03011. Next base: position 207,190 of record NZ_MSPY01000002.1, read on the forward strand.
CATGGCGATGGTGGCGGCCTGGCGGTTGCGGGTGTCGTCCGGCCAGTGCACGGCGTCGGCGGCGGCGCGCGCGGGATCGCGCAGCGCCAGCGCCAGGTGCTGGGCGTGACGGGCGTCGCGTCCGTGCAGCCAGCGCCCCAGCGAAGCCACGGTGCCGCCGCGCCCGGCGTCGACGGCGCGATCGATGCGCTGCCAAAGACGCTTGCGGGTCAGCAGTTTGTGGTCGTGCGCCCAGCTCAGGATCGGATCGCAGTCGGCGGGCAGGGAGGCGTGCTTCCACAGGCCGGCGAGATCGCGGTCGAACGTCAGTGCGTGGCCGGCGGCCAGCCGGCCCTGAAGGTGATCGCAGGTCAGCGTCGCGCCGAGTCCGGGGCGATACAGCGCGTTGAAGCCGGTCCAGTCCCGACGGCGCGCCAGTTCATGCAGAAAATCGCGACGCAAGTCATGCGCCGGAAGCATGTTCGGCCAAGCCTGCAGATACGCCTCGACCTGCTTGCGGGTGACGGTACGAAGCTGGCTTTCCAGCGCCGCTGCCTGCAGGTATGGATACAACGGGTAGTGCTTGAGTGAGGTCGCCTGTTTCTTCCAGGCCGGGTCGCCGCGTTCGGCGCTGGCGTAGGCCTGGATGAAGGCGGCGCGCTGCGCCTGGCGGGACGAGGCGGGTGTCGTGTTCTTCGCGGCGTGCTGGGCCGCGGCATGAGCGGCCAGCGTCGGCAGCCCGCAACTTGCCAGCAGGGCCAGTGCGCGGAGCCCCCTTCGCGCGATATTCGGTGCGTTCGACAGCAACAATTCCATGGGCAGAATGCTTCCGTTGGCGGAGCCGGTCAGTGCATGGCCAGCTCCATGGGCAGTTCGATCTCCGCGGCGAGCGGAAGGTGGTCGGAGAAGGCGTCCGGGAGCGTCCATTGACGGCGCAGACGCAGGTCCGGAGACAGCAGAATGTGATCGATGGCGCGGCGCGGGCGCCAGCTCGGGAACGTCGGCGCGGCATCGGTGGGCGGTTGCAGCGACGTGCGCGCGAACAGGCGGCGCATCTCGCTGCTGTCCGGGTCGGTGTTGAGATCTCCCATCAGGATCACGTGTGGATGAGAGCCTAGCAATTCGGCGATGAATGCCAGCTGCCGCTCGCGTGCCTGTGGCCCCAGCGAAAGGTGGGCCACGACCACGGCCAGCGCGTCCTCGCCTTCGCCGAATCGCGCCAGTAGCGCGCCGCGTCCGCGTCCGGGCAGCGGATAGTCGACGACCTGCGTGGGTTCGAGCCGGCTGATCAGGCCATTGGCCGAATGTGCCAGGCGCGCCATCTGCCGGTTCGGTTGATGACTCCAGAACGGCATGCCGGACGACTCCGCCAGGTAGCGGGTCTGGTTGCGGAAGCCCGAGCGCAGACTGCCGGCATCGGTTTCCTGCAGGCCGATGAGGTCGAACTTCGGAAGAATGCGCGCGAGACTGTCGAGGTTGTCCTGCTTGGCGCGCGTCGGCAGCACGCTGGCCCAGCTGCGGGTCACGTACTGGCGATAGCGCTGCACGCTGGCGCCAGCCAGGATGTTGCAGCTGAGCACGCGAAGGGTTCGGGATGTGGAGCCGGTCATGGCGCCAAGGTAGCGGTCCGCGAAGGACATCGGCAAGCGGCGCGTGGTCGCGCCGCCGCCGTGTTCAGGAATGGATTCAGGAGCCTTTCTTCAGTTCGCGCTGGACCAGCCAGTGGGTCAGCTTCAGCAACTGGTCGTAGCTCTTGATGTGGTTGCTGCGGTATTTGCCGTCCACCACGATGGTCGGCGTGCCGTCGACGCCCCAGTCCCGGATCAGCGCGTTGCCGCGAGCGATGGCCATGTCGGTCTGCTTGGAATTGGCGGCCTGCAGGAACTTCGCCTTGTCGACGCCCTGACGGGCATAGAAATCGGCCAATTCGTCGAGCGTGTTGATCGGGTAGCGTTCCTCGAACTTTTCCTTGAACAGTTCCAGGTGCGTCTGCTTGAGCACGCCAAGCTGCTTCGCGGCGTAGTAGGCGCGGGCGTACGGTTCCCAGGCCGGGCTGAACGAGGCCGGCAGCAGTTTGAACTGCACGCCCTTGGGCAGCGACTTGCGCAGCTTTTCGGCATCCGGTGCGAAATGCGCGCAGTGCACGCAACCGTAGGAGAACACCTCGACCACTTCGACCTTGCCGCTGCTCGACAGCCGCTTCGGTTGCTGGATGGTCACGTACTCGTTGCCGTTGGTGAACGACGCGGCCTGGACCGAGCCGTCATCCTTGGCCGAGCAGGCGCTGGCCAGGGTGATGCCAAGCACGAGCAGGGCGATGCGTTTGATCATGGTGTTCTCCGTGAAAAGTCCTGCAAGGGTTCCGGTTCAGTGGCCGGAGGCTTCCTTGGCGGCCAGCCACTTGGCCAGCTCGATGGCCTGCGGTCCGCCGCCGGCGCTGCGGAAGTCGAAGCGGTACTTGCCGTCGACGACAAAGGTCGGCGTACTAGGGACACCGTAGGCCTTCAGCAGTTCATCGGCACGCTTCATCTTGGTGTTGATGCTGAACGACTTGGCCACGCCCAGGAACTGCTTTTCGTTCACGCCGTAGTGCTTGGCGAAGAACTTGGCGAAGGCGTCGATGCCGGGCCATTCGTCGCGCGATTTCGGACGGCCCGTCGAGAGGTCATAGGTGGCCAGTTCGCCGCTCTTCCAGGCGGCGTCGAAGACGGCATCGTAGCTCTTGCGGGCCACGCCCAGTGCCTGCGCGGTGTAGAAGGCACGCTGATAGACGACCCAGTTCTCATCCGGGCGGAACGCGGCCGGCAGGTACACCATGGTGGCGTAGTCGGGCAGCGATTTGCGCATGCTGTCGACCAGCGGGTGTGCGGCGTTGCAGGCCGGGCAACCCCAGGAAAAGATCTCGACGACCTCGACCTTGTTGGTGGAGGTGACCTTGGGCTGGGCCGGGCTGATCACGAAGTAGTTCTTGCCGGCCACCCATTTGCCGGTGTCCTTGAAGTCGACCTTGGAGGGATCGATGGCCGGCGCGGTGGACGCGCTGTCGCTGCCGGTGTCGTCGCCGCTGGACGGAGCGGCAGCGCTGTCGCTGGCGGCCGGCGTCGCGCTGGACGACATGGCGGGACTCGCAGCCGGGGCGCTGGCGGGCGCGCTCGGTGCGGCGGCCGGCGTCGGCGCGGAAGCGGCCTTGTCGGCGTCGCTGGAGTGGGAGCCGCAGGCGGCCAGGAACAGGGAACAGATCAGGATCGGCAGTGCTTTGCGCATCGGGACTCTCCGTGGAAGAACGGCTCCCGAGCCGATGCCGGTGTCACGTTTCAGGACGGGAGCCTGTGCCCCGCCATGCAGCGGGGCGGGGTGGCTTTGCCGCGAGCGTGCCTTACGGCGCGGCGCTCTCGGCCTTGCTGTCAGCGGCGGTGTGCAGACCTTCCAGGTAGCTGGAGACGGCCGCGATATCCTGCGTGGTCAGGCGCTTGGCGATGGCGGGCATGATCTTGGAATGATCGTCGCTGCCCCACACTGTGCCGTCGTGCCAGGCCGTCAGCGTCTTCTGCAAATACTGCGCATGCTGACCGGCCAGCTGCGGGTAGACCGCGCCCGGATTGCCGCGGCCGTCGGGGCCATGGCAGGCCATGCAGGCCGGGATGCCGCGGCTGGCGTCGCCTTCGCGGTACAGCTTGCCACCGGCCTCGGCCAGCTTCTCGTCGGCCACGCCCGGACGCGAGCGCTTGGTCATGAAGTAGGCGCCGACGTCGTCCATGTCCTGCTCCGACAGCTGCGAAGCGAAGCCCAGCATGATCGGATTCTGGCGCTTGCCGCTCTTGAAGTTGTGCAGCTGGCGCGAGATGTATTCTTCGTTCTGGCCGGCCAGCTTGGGGTACTGGGCATCGGATGAGTTGCCGTCCATGCCGTGGCAGGCACCACACACGGCGGCCTTGGCCTGACCCGCTTTCGCGTCGCCCGGCAGCGGACCGGTCGGCTTGGCAGGCGCGGCTGCCGCCATCTGGGCGGACGAGCCTGCCGCTGCCGGAGCGGCTTGCTGAGGGGCACTCTGCGCCATGGCCGCGCCAGCGACCAGGGTGGCGGCCAGAGCCACTACACGCCGAAAACTCATACACTGTCTCCCGAAAGCCCGGTACTGCATTGGGGTTATGACTAAACTTCAGAATTATCCCCGCGCGCAAGGGGCCGGTCAAACGACCGGCATCCGCGCCGGTTCCAGCACAAGGTTTCCCCGATGAGTTCCAATCCGCTACAACGCGCGCGCTTCGCACTGGCCGCGCACAAGGTCACACAGTTACCGGACGACGCCGGCGCCGAAGTGGCCTTCGCCGGCCGCTCCAATGCCGGCAAGTCCAGCGCGCTCAATGCGCTGACCGGCCAGCGTGCGCTGGCGCGCACGTCGAAGACACCCGGACGCACGCAGCAGATGGTGGTGTTCACGCTCGACGAGCACACGCGGTTGGTCGATCTGCCGGGCTACGGTTACGCCAAGGTGCCGGAGTCGCTGCGCGCGCACTGGCGCAAGGAGATCGACGCCTACCTCAATCAGCGAGAAAGCCTGTGCGGCGTGGTGCTGATCGCCGACATCCGTCACGAGCTGAAGGAGTTCGACCGCCAGATGCTGCACTTCTGCAGCGCCAGCGGCCTGCAGTGCCATCTGCTGCTGACCAAGGCGGACAAGCTTTCGCGCGGTCAGGCTGCCGCGGCCGTGGAGCGCGCCCGCACCCTGTGCCGTCGCGAGGGTTGGCCCGCCAGCGTGCAGAGTTTCTCCTCCAGTGCCGGCAGCGGTCTGGAGTCGGCGCGCGGGACCATCATGGAGATGCTGGAAGGGACGCCGGACGCCGAGGCTTCGGCTTAACCGGCTTCGTCGGCCGCGTTCACGGCCGCCATGAACACTGTGCAGAGCTGCTCCATGCCGGCGCGATCGGCGTCGTCGAAGCGGTCCACGTGTGGGCTGTCCACGTCCCACACGCCCAGCAGCGAGCCGTCCGCGCGCACCAGCGGCACGACGATCTCCGACTGCGAGGCGGCGTCGCAGGCGATGTGGTCGGCGAAGGCGTTGACGTCCTCGACGACCTGGGTCTCGCGAGTCTGCGCAGCCGTGCCGCACACGCCGCGTCCGAGCGCGATGCGCACGCAGGCGGTCTGCCCCTGGAACGGGCCGACCACCAGTTCCTCGCCGTCGAAGAAGTAGAAGCCGGCCCAGTTGACCATCGGCAGCGCGTGATACAGCAGTGCGGCGAAATTGGCCGCGTTGGCGATCAGGTCGCGCTCGCCGTGCAGCAGGCCACGGGCCTGGGTGGCCAGTTCGGCGTAGGCGGCGGGCTTGTCGGTGAAGTCGAGCGGCTCGGCTTGGAACATCGGAACGGGCTCCTGGGGACGACGTAGTATCCTCACATGGTGACGAATCCGGTCGCTGCAATGGCGACACTTCCATCTTTAACGTGATCATCATGAATGAAACGCATATCGCGGGTACGCCCGCCGTGCGCGGCGTGTTCATCGCCGGCACCGACACCGAAATCGGCAAGACCCACACCAGCGTGGCCTTGATCCACGCGCTGCGCGGTGCGGGCCTGAAAGTCTGCGGCATGAAGCCGGTCGCCAGCGGCTGCGACGCCACGCCCGACGGGCTGCGCAATGCCGACGCCGTCGCGCTGCAGGCGGCCAGCGATCCGCAGCCCCCGTACGCGCAGGTCAATCCGTTCGCCATGAACGCGCCGGTATCGCCGCACCTGGCCGCGCGCGAGGACGGCGTGACGGTGACGATGGAACCCATCCGTGCGGCCTACGACGCGCTGGCCGCACAATGTGACGTCACCGTGGTCGAGGGCATTGGCGGCTGGATGGTGCCGTTGCGCGACGATCTGCTGGCCTCGGCGATTCCCGAGGCGCTGGAGCTTCCGGTGATCCTGGTCGTCGGACTGCGCCTGGGCGCGCTCAACCACGCCCTGCTCAGCGCGCGTGCGATCCAGGCCGATGGCCGCCGTCTGCTGGGCTGGGTCGGCAATCGCGTCGATCCCGACATGGCCATGGCCGACGCCAACATCGACACGCTGCGCGCGCGGATGCCGGCGCCGTGCCTGGGCGTGCTGGAACACGGGCCGTTGCCGCAGAAGGCCGCCGCGCGCCTGCAGGACGCGGTTGCCGCGCTGCGCTGAATTGACGCTCGCGTGCGGGTGCGGCACTTGGTGCCGGGCGCTCGGCGCAGGTAGAGTGGCCGGTGGTCTATCGTTTTCGGCCCCGGCCGGAATCCAGTTTTCGTCTGCAAGGGATCCATTCGCGATGTACAGCATGCGTACCATCACACTTGCCGCCGCGATCGCCGCCATCGTGGCGGTGACCGGCTGCTCGCAGTCTTCGTCTCCGTCCGACAAGGCGGCCGCCGGCTCGCAGGCCAGCGCACCCGCGCCGACCGGCTCGGCGCCGGCCAAGACGCGCGAGAATCCGCTACTCGCCAAGAGCGACCTGCCGTTCCAGGCGCCGCCGTTCGACAAGATCAAGGACAGCGATTTCGCGCCCGCCTTCGAGCAGGGTATGAAGGAACAGCTGGCCGAAGTGCAGAAGATCGCCGACAACCCGGCCAAGCCGACCTTCGACAACACGCTGGTGGCGATGGAGAAGTCGGGCCAGACCCTGAACCGCGTGCAGATGGACTTCAACGCGCTGTTCTCGGCCAACTCCGACGACGCGCTGAGCAAGGTCAACGAGGACATGGCGCCGAAGCTGGCCGCGCACAGCGATGCGATCTACCTCAACGACAAGCTGTTCCAGCGTATCCAGACGCTTTACAACGAGCGTGACTCGCTCAAACTCGATCCCGAGTCCGAACGTCTGCTGGAGTGGTACTACAACGACTTCGTGCATCACGGCGCCAAGCTGTCCGACGCCGACAAGGTCAAGCTGAAGAGCCTCAATGAGCAGGCTTCCAAGCTCGAGTCGCAGTTCGTCAACAAGCTGCTGGCCGCGACCAAGGCCGGTGCGCTGGTGGTCGACGACAAGTCCAAGCTGGACGGCCTGTCCAAGGGCGAGATCGCCGCGGCCGCACAGGCGGCCAAGGCCCGCGGTCTGACCGGCAAGTGGGTGCTGCCGCTGCAGAACACCACGCAGCAGCCGGCGCTGGCCGAGCTGACCAACCGCGACGTGCGTCACCAGCTGTTCGAGAACAGCTACATGCGCACCGAGAAGGGCGGTCCGAACGACACCCGCAAGACCATCGCCGAACTGGCCAAGGTGCGCGCCGAGAAGGCCAAGCTGCTGGGTTACCCGAACTTCGCGGCATGGAAGCTCGAGGACCAGATGGCAAAGACGCCGGACGCCGTGCTGAAGTTCGTGCGTGCGCTGGTGCCGCCGACCATGGCCAAGGCCCGCCACGAGGCCGGCGAGCTGCAGTCGATGATCGACAAGAGCGGCAAGCACTTCAAGCTGCAGGCCTGGGACTGGGAGTTCTACGCCGAGAAGCTGCGCAAGGCCAAGTACGACCTGGATCAGAATCAGGTCAAGCCGTACTTCGAAGTCGACAACGTGCTCAAGAACGGCGTGTTCTACGCCGCCCACGAGCTGTACGGCCTGACGTTCAAGGAGCGCAAGGACATCCCGGTCTACAACCCGGACGTGAAGGTGTTCGAGGTCTTCGACAAGGACGGCAAGCCGCTGGGCCTGTTCTACGCCGACTACTTCAAGCGCGACAACAAGCAGGGCGGCGCGTGGATGGACAACCTGGTCGGCCAGTCCAAGCTGCTGGGCACCAAGCCGGTCATCTACAACGTGTGCAACTTCACCAAGCCGGCGCCGGGTCAGCCCGCGCTGATCAGCTGGGATGACGTGACCACGATGTTCCACGAGTTCGGCCACGCGCTGCACGGTTTCTTTGCCAGCCAGCAGTATCCGAGCCTGTCCGGCACCAACGTGGCGCGCGACTTCGTCGAGTTCCCGTCGCAGTTCAACGAGCACTGGGCCAGCTATCCGCAGGTGTTCAATCACTACGCCAAGAACTACAAGACCGGCGAGCCGATGCCGAAGGAACTGGTGGCCAAGCTGCACAAGGCGGCCAAGTTCAACCAGGGCTACGCGCTGGGCGAGCTGCTGTCGGCCTCGCTGCTGGACATGAGCTGGCACATGATCCCGGCCGACGCACCGCTGAAGGACGTCGACAAGTTCGAGGCGCAGGCGCTGAAGGATAACCACACGGATCTTTCGTACCTGCCGCCGCGTTACCGCTCCAGCTACTTCATGCACATCTGGGGCAACGGCTACTCGGCTGGTTACTACGCCTACCTGTGGACCGAGATGCTGGACGACGATGCCTACCAGTGGTTCGAGAACCACGGCGGCATGACCCGCGCCAACGGTCAGCGCTTCCGCGACATGATCCTGTCGCGCGGCAACACCGAGGACCTGGGCAAGATGTTCCGCGACTTCTACGGCAAGGACCCCGAAGTGGGCCCGATGCTGAAGGATCGCGGGCTGAAGTAAGCTGCCGCGTCATGCAGTAACGAAAAAGGCCGGCGTCATGCCGGCCTTTTTCATGGGGGCGACGAGGGTGCGTCGCTCAGTAGGCGAATTCGCGGAACACCGGATCGACGCTGCCGTTCCACGGGCCGTGGAACAGCTCCAGTTTGCGCTCGGCCGGAGTCTGGCCGGACTGGGCCAGTTCCAGCAGCGGCTGCAGGAAGATGGTCTCGTCGGCGCCGTGCTCGTTGTGCTGTGCGCGGCGCTTCAGGCCATGGCCCGCGATGTTCAGCGTCTCCAGCGCCAGGTCGCGCACTGTGCCGTTGCGGAACGGCAGCTTCAGCGCCTGCTTGGGCACGCCGTCGCGCAGGGCGTTGCGCTCGGTCATGGTGAAATCCTTGACCAGATCCCAGGCGGCGTCCAGCGCGGTGTCGTCGTAGAGCAATCCGACCCACAGCGCGGGCAGCGCGCACAGGCGGTTCCACGGGCCACCGTCGGCGCCGCGCATTTCCAGGAAGCGCTTCATGCGCACTTCCGGGAAGGTGGTGGTCAGGTGGTCGTCCCAGTCGCGCAGGGTCGGCGTCACGCCCGGCAGTTCCGGTAGCTTACCGGCGAGGAAGTCGCGGAAGCTGCGTCCGGCGACGTCCACCGGCTGGCCGTTCTGCATGGTGAAGTACATCGGCACGTCGAGGATGTAATCGACCCAGCGTTCGTAGCCGAAACCGTCCTCGAACACGAAGTCGAGCATGCCGGTGCGGTCCGGGTCGGTGTCGGTCCACACGTGCGAGCGGTAGCTGAGGTAGCCGTTGGGCTGGCCGTCGGTGAACGGCGAGTCGGCGAACAGCGCGGTGGCTACCGGCTGTAGCGCCAGGGCGACGCGGAACTTCTTCACCATGTCCGCTTCGCTGGAGAAATCCAGATTCACCTGCACGGTGCAGGTGCGCGTCATCATGTCCAGGCCGAGATCGCCGCGTGTGGGCATGTAGCGGCGCATGATCGCGTAGCGGCCCTTGGGCATCCACGGCATCTCTTCGCGCTTCCACTTGGGCTGGAAGCCCATGCCGAGGAAGCCGAGGCCGAGTCCGTCGGCGATCGAACGCACTTCCTCCAGATGGCCGTTCACCTCGCGGCAGGTCTGGTGGATGGTCTCGAGCATGGCGCCGGACAGTTCCAGCTGACCGGCCGGCTCCAGCGTGATCGATGCGCCGTCGCGCGCCAACGCCACGGGTAGTTCGCCCTCGCGGGCGATGTCCCAGCCGTGGCGGGCGGCGATGCCTTCGAGCAGAGCGCGGATGCCCTGTTCGCCCTCGTAGGTCGGCGGTCGCAGATCACTCTGGCGGAAACCGAACTTCTCGTGTTCGGTGCCGATGCGCCAGGCGGCGCGGGGTTTTTCGCCGCTGGCGATGTATTCGGTCAGTTGACGCGGGTCGGTGATCGGCGTGGCCTTGGCGGAACTGGGGATGGACACCGGGAATCCTTGCAAGAACGGTCCGCACCACTGTGGGGGCGACGGCAGCGAATTGAAAGGGGGCGCCCGTGATCAGACTGTTTCGCCGGGACGGAATTGCAGGGCGAGTCCGTTCATGCAGTAGCGCAGACCGGTCGGCGGCGGTCCGTCGCGGAACACGTGGCCCAGGTGACCGCCGCAACGGCGGCAGTGCACCTCGGTGCGCGCCATCAGCAGGCGGGTGTCGCGGTAGGTACCGATGGCATTGGGCAGCGGCTTCCAGAAACTCGGCCAGCCGGTGCCCGAGTCGTACTTGGTCTTGGAGCTGTACAGCGCTAGGGCGCAGCCCGCGCAGTGATAGACACCGGCGCGCTTTTCGTGATCCAGGGGGCTGCTGTAGGGCGGTTCCGTGCCGGCTTCGCGAAGAATGTGGAACTGCGCAGGTGTCAGGCGCTGGCGCCACTGCGCCGGGGTCAGCTTCCAGGCACCGGATGCGGGTGGGCGTTCGGTGGCGTGGCCGTTTCGGCACGCGCTCAGCAGCACTACGGCGCTGCCGGCGCCGGTGGCCATCAGGAATCGGCGTCGTTGCATGGTCGGCCTCCTTGGGGCGTCGTCCATGCATACGGACCGTGTCCGCCGGCAGATGCTTACACGCGGGGATCGATGGCGGGAGCGCTCATTGACGCACGGCGGCGTAGTCGCGTGCGTTCTCGTCCCATGCGGGCGCGTTGAGGATGGCCGGCAGTACCTCCGCCGGCGTGGCCACGCGTTGCCACATCTGCGCGTGCTCGGGATTCATGAAGCGGGCGTCGATGACCTGGCGCATGAACGCATCCAGCGGTGCGTAGAAGTCCAGCGTGTCGAGCAGGATGATCGGGTTGAGATAGATGCCCAGTCGCTTGAGCGTGATGGCCTCGAACAGTTCTTCCAGCGTGCCGCAACCGCCGGGCAGGGCGACGACCGCATCCGAGCCGGTCAGCAGGCGATGCTTGCGCTCGCGCATGTCCTCGACCAGCTGTAGTTCGGTCAGGCCCGGATGTCCCCATTCCAGATCGGCCATGAAGCGCGGCAGCACGCCGGTGACACGGCCGTCGACATCCAGCGCACCGTCGGCCACCGCGCCCATCGAGCCGCGCGAGCCACCGCCGTAGACGATGCTGTGCCCGCTTTCGGCCAGTCGCCGGCCGAGATCACGTGCGGCATCGCGGTAAATCGGGTCGGCGTGGTCGGACGAGGCGCAGTAGACGCAGATGCGCATGACGGATTCCTGCAGGCGGGGTTGCGGGAATTATGCCGCAGCCGACGCGCATGGCGGGCTGGACACGAAAAAGCCGGCGCGGGGCCGGCTCTCTCGCAAAGCATGACGGCGGAGCCGTCAGCGCTTCATGGCGTTGAAGAACTCGTCGTTGGTCTTGGTGTTCTTCATCTTGTCGAGCATGAACTCGATGGCCGCCAGTTCGTCCATCGGATGCAGCAGCTTGCGCAGGATCCAGATCTTCTGCAGCAGGTCCGGCGCGATCAGCAGGTCCTCGCGGCGGGTGCCGGAGCGGTTGATGTCGATGGCCGGGTACACGCGCTTTTCGGAGATGCGGCGGTTCAGGTGCACTTCCATGTTGCCGGTGCCCTTGAACTCCTCGTAGATGACCTCGTCCATCTTGCTGCCGGTGTCGATCAGCGCGGTGGCGATGATGGTCAGGCTGCCGCCTTCCTCGACGTTGCGCGCGGCGCCGAAGAAGCGCTTCGGGCGCTGCAGGGCGTTGGCGTCGACGCCGCCGGTGAGCACCTTGCCGGAGCTGGGCACGACAGTGTTGTAGGCGCGCGCCAGACGGGTGATGGAATCGAGCAGGATGACCACGTCCTTCTTGTGCTCGACCAGGCGCTTGGCACGTTCGATCACCATCTCGGCGACCTGCACGTGGCGCACGGCCGGCTCGTCGAAGGTCGAGCTGATGACCTCGGCGCGCACGGTGCGCTGCATTTCGGTCACTTCTTCCGGGCGCTCGTCGATCAGCAGGATGATGACGTGGGCGTCGGGGTGGTTGGTGGTGATCGCCTGGGCCACGTTCTGCAGCATCATCGTCTTGCCGGCCTTGGGCTGGGAGACGAGCAGGCCGCGCTGGCCGCGACCGATCGGTGCGATCAGGTCGATGATGCGGCCGGTGATGTCCTCGGTCGAACCGTTGCCGCGCTCCAGGTGGAACGCCGTGCGCGGGAACAGCGGGGTCAGGTTCTCGAACAGGATCTTGTTCTTGGAGGCCTCCGGCGGATCACCGTTGATGGTCTCCACGCGCAGCATCGCGAAGTAGCGCTCGCCTTCCTTCGGCGGACGCACGCGGCCGGTGATGTAGTCGCCGGTGCGCAGGTTGAAGCGACGGATCTGGCTGGGGCTGACGTAGATGTCGTCGGGGCCGGCCAGGTAGGACTCGTCGGCCGAGCGCATGAAGCCGAAGCCGTCCTGCAGGATCTCCAGCACGCCCTCGGCCCAGATCCCGCCGCCGGAGCGGGCATGAGCCTTGAGGATGTTGAAGATGACGTCCTGGCGACGGGCGCGGGCGACGCCTTCGTGGGCGCCCAGTTCGTCAGCCGTTTTCAGCAGCTCGATGGCGTTCTTGCGCTTGAGCTCGGTCAGGTTGATGACGCGGTCGTCGCTGCCGGCGTCGTGGTTCTCGTCATCGTCCATCGGCAGGCCGGCGTGACCGCCACGCGCGTTGCCGCGGTTGCCACCGCCGCCACCGCCACCGCCACCACGGTCGTTGCGACGACGACGGCCGCGACGCTCGTTATTGCTGTTGCTGCGGTTGTTGCGCGATTTGTTGCGGCTCTCGCCGCCCTGCTGCGACGACGACTTGCCCTGATTCTCGCCGTCACTGCCGGAGGACGACTTGTCGCCGCCATCGCTGCTGCCGGACGCCGGAGCGGGCGCAGGTGCGCTGGGAGCGGGTGCCGGTGCCGGTGCCGGAGCGGGCGTCGGCGCCGGGGCGGGCGCGTCGCTGGCTGGCTTCGCGGCCTTGTCGGCGGCCTTGGCGCGCGTGCGCTTGGGCTTGGCCGGCTTCTCGGCTGCCGGGGAATCGGCCGGACGCGGGGTCTCGGGGCTGGACTTGGTATCGGTATCGGACACGAACGGACCTCGCAGGGCGCCGTGGAAAAAAGGAGGGATCGGGGATCTTTCGGATGCGAGGGCACGAACGGCCCGTCGTCAGGATTGGCAATCTAGCACTGCGAGCGGTTGGTCGCAATCATCCGGCCGCGCGGCGTCTTGCGCCGCAGCGGCCGGGTGCGGTGCGCTCAGAGCAGGCCGTCGACCATCTGCGTGATGCGGCCCTTCGGCACGGCGCCGACCTGGGTCGCTTCGACCTTGCCGCCCTTGAACACCATCATGGTCGGCACGCCGCGCACGTTGTAGTTCACGGCGGTCTTCTGGTTCTGGTCGATATCGACCTTCACGATCTTGACGCGGCCCTGGTAGTCCTTGGCCACTTCGTCGAGGATCGGCGCGATGGCCTTGCACGGGCCGCACCAGGGGGCCCAGAAATCGACCAGGACGGGGATGTCCGAATTCAGGACCTCGGTCTCGAATTCGCTTTCATTGATGTGGGTGATCAGATCGCTCACTGCGGATCTCTCCGTGGTTACGGGTGGGGTCGCGCCGGGGCCTGCGCACGCGGCGTTCGGCATCGGCTACACTATGTCACCCACAGATGGCGGGTGGGGCTGGATAAATCAAGCGGACGGCCGTTGCGGCTGACGCTCATTCCAGCGCAACTCGGGACGGGATTCAAGCCGACGCGAAGACAGTCGGCGGTCGCGCCCCGGCTCCCGGATTCGCCCGAGAACAGGCGCGCAGGCACGCGCCGGCCGAGCGCTCGGGCGCCGGATGGCCCCCGCACCGACCCCTTTTCACGGCCGCGCCGACGCACGGCGCGCCGCACAACGCCGCGGGCCCGTGGCTCGCAGGCTGGACCAGGATTTATGGCTGAACACGTACTCACCGACACTTTCTTCGAAAATCTCGACCTGCATCCGACCCTGCAGCAAGGTATTCATGCCAGCGGCTTCGTCCGCTGTACGCCGATCCAGTCGCTGACCCTGCCGGTCGCGTTGAAAGGCCGCGATGTCGCCGGCCAGGCGCAGACCGGCACCGGCAAGACCTGCGCGTTCCTGGTGGCGATGATGAATCGCCTGCTGACCCGGTCAGCCATGGCCGACCGCAAGGACAGCGACCCGCGCGCCCTGGTCATCGCGCCGACCCGTGAACTGGCGATCCAGATCGAGAAGGACGCCCGCGCCATCGGTCGTGATACCGGCCTGCGCATCGCCCTGATCTACGGCGGCGTCGACTATGACAAGCAGCGCCAGCAACTGCGCGATGGTTGCGACATCATCATCGCCACGCCCGGCCGTCTGCTCGACTACTACAAGCAGCACGTGTTCACGCTGAACTCGGTCGAGGTCATGGTGATCGACGAGGCCGACCGCATGTTCGACCTCGGCTTCATCAAGGACGTGCGCTACATCTTCCGCCGCCTGCCGGGGCGCGACGAGCGCCAGGTGCTGCTGTTCTCGGCCACACTCAGCCACCGTGTGCTGGAGCTGGCCTACGAGCACATGAACGAGGCCGAGAAGCTGGTGGTGGAGACCGACAATGTCACCGCCGACAAGGTCCGCCAGGTGGTGTACTTCCCGGCCAAGGAAGAGAAGATGCCGCTGCTGCTGAATCTGTTGGCGCAGCACAAGCCCGAGCGCAGCATCGTGTTCGCCAACACCAAGGCCGCCGTCGAACGCATCAAGGAGCGCCTGCGCAAGCAGGGCTACAGCGTCGGCGCACTGTCCGGCGATGTGCCGCAGGTCAAGCGTCAGAAGTTGCTGCAGCGCTTCAAGGACAGCCAGATCGATACGCTGGTGGCCACCGATGTGGCCGCCCGCGGTCTGCACATCCCGCACGTCAGCCACGTGTTCAACTACGACCTTCCGCAGGACGCCGAGGACTACGTGCACCGTATCGGCCGCACCGCGCGCCTGGGCGCCGAGGGCGATGCCATCAGCTTTGCCTGCGACCTGTACGCCATGGGCCTGCCCGACATCGAGGCCTACATCGAGCAGAAGATTCCGGTCGAGTCCATCGATCCGGCCATGCTGAAGATGCCGCGCCCGTTGCCGCAGGCGGCGAATGCCGCGCAGGACAAGGACGAGGACGCGAGCGAGGGCGCTGAAGAGAGCGGCACCGAGGGCGCATCGACGGCATCCGCGCAGGGTTCTGCCGAGGGCGCGCCGCGCAAGCGCCGTCGCCGACGTCGCGGCAAGAAGCCGGCATCCGGTGAGGCCGGCAACGCTTCGTCTGCGAATGCGCCGCAGAAGGCTTCCAGCAGCGAGGCCACTTCGGCCTCCGCGTCGTCCTCGAACAACGAGGCTTCGTCCGCACAGAGCAGCGACAAGCCGGTGACCGAAGAGGCTGGCGACAAACCGCGTCGCCGCCGCCGCCGTGGCGGCCGCGGTCGGGGCCGTGGCGGCGAGCCTGCGCAGGACCGCAACCATGCGGCGGCTCAGGGCGGCAAGCGCAAGCAGACTGACGCGGACAACCGTTCCTCGCGCGGCGATTCGCGCCGTCGCGGCGGGAGCGAAGTCGACAAGGCCGGCAACAGTGCGAAGTCGGGAGGAAGCCGTCAGGTGCATGCCGAGCCGGCGTCGTCCGGCGAGTCCAAGCCGAAGAAGAAGGTGGGCTTCTTCCGCCGTCTGTTCGGCGGTCGCTGATTCGCTTCGAAGCCTTTTGAACGCGGGCGTGGTGCGCATCGGCATGAACGATTCGCGCACCGCGTCTATGGCAACGCGGCGCGGGCACGGTATGCTCGCGTTTTTGCAGGCAACGCGGCGTCCGTGATCCGTTTCGACCAGGTCAGCAAGCGCTATCCCACCGGCCAGGAAGCCCTCAGCGGGCTGTCGTTCCATGTCGAGCCGGGCGAGATGGTCTTCGTTACCGGCCATTCGGGCGCGGGCAAGAGCACATTGCTGAAGTTGCTGGCGATGATCGAGCGCCCCACGCGCGGCAGCGTTACCGTCGACGGCCGCAATCTGGCCACGGCGCGCGCCAGCGCGATTCCCAGACTGCGCCGCAAGCTGGGCATGGTGTTCCAGGATCATCGTTTGCTCATGGACCGCACGGTGTTCGCCAATGTCGAACTGCCGCTTGTGATCGCCGGCATCGCGCCGGCCGAGCGCGCCCGTCGGGTGCGTGCGGCGCTGGAAAAGGTCGGGCTGCTGGCCTACGAGAAACAGGCGCCGGCCCTGCTTTCCACGGGCGAACAGCAGCGCGTCGGCATCGCCCGCGCCATCGTCGCCAAGCCGCCGTTGATCATCGCCGACGAGCCGACCGGCAATCTCGATCCGCGGCTGGCCGCCGAGATCATGGGGTTGTTCGACCAGTTCCAGAAGATCGGCACCACGGTGCTGGTGGCCAGTCACGACCTGATGCTCATCAAGCGCACGCGCAAGCGGGTGTTGGTGCTCGATCATGGCCGCCTGGTCGATGATGTGCCGGCGACCGAGGTGATGGCCTGATGGCGCGTGCGCAGCGCGAGCCGGGCACCGCGCGCACTCGTCCGCGTCGCGTCGCGGTCTGGGGCGAGCAGCATGCCTGGGGTTTCATAGCCAGCCTGCGGAGGCTCACCGGACGTCCGCTGAGTACCCTGCTGACCGTCACGGTGATGGGCTTCGCGCTGGCGCTGCCGCTGACCTTCGCGCTGTTGCTGGGCAATCTGCAGCGGCTGGGGTCCGCGCTGGGCCAGACCCAGGCCATCAGCGTGTTCATGCAGACGGATGGTCACGCCAGCGATGCCAAGGCGCTGGCGGACAAGTTGCGCGGGCGCGACGAGGTCGATGCCGTCGACGTGCGCACGCCCAAGCAGGGCATGGCCGAGCTGGCCACCATGCAGGGCTTCAGCGATGCGTTGAAATCGCTCGACTACAACCCGTTGCCCTACGTCGTGGTGATTCGCCCGGTGGCGCACATCGATGCCGACCAGGCCGCGAAGTTGATCGCCTGGCTGCGCACGCAGCCGGGTGTGGATCAGGTGCAGGACGATGGCGCATGGCGTCAGCGTCTGGATGCTCTGCTCGCGGTCGGCACACGCGCGGTGCTGTTGCTGGCGGTGCTGCTGGCTATCGCTGCGCTGCTGGTGGTCGGCAACAGCGTGCGCCTGGATATCCAGGGGCGCAGTGACGAGATCGCGGTGCTGCGTCTGGTCGGCGCCAGTCCGGCGTTCGTGCGTCGCCCCTATGTCTATGCCGGTCTCTGGTACGGTCTGGCGGGCGGCGTGGTCGCCACCCTGCTGACGCTTCTGCTGGAATGGGCGTTGGCCGCACCGGTGGCGCGTCTGGCCGCAAGCTACGGTGGCCGGCTGGACTTCGGTGGTTTGCCGTGGGGGCTGCTCGCGTTGGTGCCGGTGCTGGCCGCGGCGTTGGGTTGGCTCGGCGCGCGGCTGGTTTGTGCGCGACAATTGCGGCGACCGGGATGAGTCGTACACATACACGGGGGCATGCATGAAGGGCGACATCAGTCGACACATAGCCAGCGCGGAACCGCGCGTCATGGTGGTCGACGGTTCGAAAGTCGTACGTCGGCTCATCGAACAGGTGCTGAGCAAGGAGTTGCCGGAAGCGACGGTGGTCTGCTGCGGAAGCGGTGAGGAAGCGCGCGCGGCGCTCGAGGATGGCGTGGTCGATTTCGTCACGGTGTCCCTGCGGCTTCCAGATATCGATGGTATCGAGTTGGCCCGGCACATCCGCGAACAGGTCACGCAGACCTACGTGCCGATCGTGGTGATTTCCGGCGATGTCGACCAGCGCCTGCGCGATCGCAGCCTGGGCGATGCCGTTACCGACTATTTCGACAAGTCGCTGGGCTTCAAGGCCCTGGCTGACTTCATCCGCGGCTACGTGCGCCCGGACGATCAGGCCGAGGGCGAGGTCCTGTATATCGAGGACAGCCGCGTCGTCGCCCTCGCCACGCGACGCATGATGGAGAAGCACGGCCTCAGCGTGTTGCACGACATCAGCGTCGAGGACGCGCTGGCGCGGCTGGAGACGGCCAAGGTGCAGGGCCGCATCGGCGCCGATGTGGTGTTGACCGACGTCACCCTGAAAGGCGAGCTGACCGGCGGCGACCTGCTGCGCAAGCTGCGCGGCGAATACGGCTACAACAAGGGGCAGCTTCCGGTGCTGGTGATGACCGGCGACGACAACCCCGACAAGCAGGCCGAGTTGATCCGCGCCGGCGCCAATGACCTGGTCGAGAAGCCGGTCGAGGAGCGCCTGCTGATGACCAAGTTGCTGTTCCAGCTGCGGGTATCGCGCCATCTGCGCGAACGGGCTGCGGCCACGGCGGAGTGAACCGATCAAGGATGAAGCGATGAGCGAACTGCGACTGGAACCCTCCTGGAAGCAGCGCGTGGGCGACTACTTCCAGCGACCGGACATGCAGGCGCTGGGGGACTTCCTGCGCGCCGAGAAGCGCGCCGGCAAGGAGATCTATCCGCCCGGCGGGGAAATCTTCGCAGCGTTCGACCACACGCCGTTCGACATGGTGAAAGTCGTGATCCTGGGCCAGGACCCGTATCACGGTCCGGGCCAAGCACACGGCTTGTGTTTCTCCGTCCGTCCCGGCGTGCCGGCGCCACCCTCGCTGGTCAATATCTTCAAGGAAATCGAGAATGATCTCGGTATCCCGCGTCCGGATCACGGTTGTCTGACGCCCTGGGCCGATCGCGGCGTGTTGCTGCTCAACACCGTGCTGACGGTGGAACGCGGCCAGGCCGCATCGCATCGCGGAAAGGGCTGGGAAGGGTTCACCGACCACGTCATCGATGTGCTGAACCAGGAGCGCGAAAACCTGGTTTTCCTGCTCTGGGGCAGCCACGCCGGCAGCAAGGCGAAGCGCATCGACAGCCGGCGTCACGGCATCCTGCGGGCACCGCATCCCTCGCCGTTGTCGGCGCACCGCGGCTTTCTCGGCTGCGCGCATTTTTCCCGCGCGAATCAGTACCTGGAAGCCCACGGCCAGACGCCGATCGACTGGTCGCTGCCGCCGCTGGAAACGCTGCGACAGACCGCCACAGATTGACTTTGTCTGGACTTGGTGTACTATTAAGTACAGTTATGCGGCGCCGGAACTTTCCCGGCTCCTTAGCACTCCAACCTTTAGAGTGCTAGTCTGAACGTTCCTCAGGAGGTTCGAGTTCATGAATCAGGCCCTGGTTGCCAACAATCTGCCGATCCCCAGTGTTGCCGGCAGCCTCGACGCGTATATTTCCGCGGTGCATCGCATCCCGGTACTGAGCGCCGAGGAAGAGCAGCAGCTGGCCGAGCGCTACCACGCCGAGGAAGATCTCGGCGCGGCCAAGCAGCTGATTGCCGCTCATCTGCGCTTCGTGGTCCACGTCGCGCGCGGTTATTCTGGTTACGGCCTGCAGCTGGCCGACCTCATTCAGGAAGGCAACATCGGCCTGATGAAGGCGGTCAAGCGGTTCGACCCCGACCACGGCGTGCGCCTGGTGAGCTTCGCGGTGCACTGGATTCGTGCCGAGATGCACGAGTTCATCCTCAAGAATTGGCGCATCGTCAAGGTCGCCACGACCAAGGCGCAGCGCAAGCTGTTCTTCAACCTGCGCAAGAGCAAGAAGCGTCTGGGCTGGATGAACGCCGGCGAGGTCAAGACGGTGGCCGAGGAACTCGGCGTGCCGGAGAAGACCGTGCTGGAGATGGAATCGCGCCTGTCCGGTCGCGACGTCGGCTTCGACGCGCCGGTGGATGCCGATGACGATGCGCGCCCGTCGCCGTCCACGTTCCTGATCGACGACAACGCCGATCCGTACCAGAACGTGGCCGACGCCAGTCAGGCCGAAAGCCGCCATGACACGCTGTCCGAGGCGCTGCAGGATCTGGATGACCGCTCGCGTGACATCATTCAGCGCCGCTGGCTGACCGACGACAAGGCCACGCTGCAGGAACTGGCCGATGAATACGGTGTTTCCGCCGAGCGCATCCGCCAGATCGAGGCTGCGGCCATGAAGAAGATGCGGGGCGTGTTCGCCGCCTGAGCGCGCGGACTCGATACCACATCCGAACGGCCCCGCATCGCGGGGCCGTTTTTTTATGCTCGAGATGTTTGGCTGACCCGCCTGGTATGTGCGTCGCACGGCCCGAGGACTAGGCCGAATTGCGGACGCTACGCGTCGACAACAGTGCTATCGTCGCCAGCAGCGAGACAAGGGTGCTCTGGACTCGCTGGATCGGCAAGGGCGTTACACGGCGGGACCGGGCGATGGTCCGGTCCCATGACGGGTTGCCAGCATGGGGGCGCTATGAACTACGACAGAAAGTTTCTGCTGTGGGCGCTGGGTTTCGCGGTGTTCGGTTTGTGCGTGGGCATCTACATGGCGGCATCGAAGAATCACGGTCAGCTGGTGGCACACGCGCATATCCTGCTGGTCGGTTTCGTGGTGTCGTTCATCTACGCCATCATCCACAAGCTGTGGCTGACCACGCCGGGACGCTGGATCGCACGCATCCAGTTCTGGTTGCACATCGTGTGCGCCGCGTTGCTCTCCATCGGACTGCTGCTGCTGTACGGCCACATGTATCCGGAGACTGTGCTCGAGCCGATCCTGAGTCTGGGCTCGATCGGCGTGCTGCTGGGGATGCTGCTGATGGGCGTGATGGTGCTGCGGTCGAGTCGCGCCGGCACTTCGGCGACGTAGCGCCGCGTGTCCGGCTGCAACGGGGCCGGACGTTCCTGTGCCGATGGTTCGGTTGCCAGGGGCGTGCCGGCTGTAGGAGGATGACTGTCTTCCCCCGCCCGGTCGCGACTGGGCGTATTTCCTGCGCGCCGGGCAGCGGCGCGCCGCTGCTCCCGGTGCCTCGTCATGCCCCTGCGCAAGTTCGAACGCTTTTTGATTTCGCAATGTAAACGTTTACATTGCGGCCTCGTTGCGGGGCTTCTGCTGGCTGCGCCGCTGGCGCATGCCGTGTCGCGGGCGGCTCCGCCGCGCGCCACCTACGCCAATCCGGTCGATATCGACTACCGCTACAACTACGAACAGATGAACCGGGGCATTTCCTACCGCACCGGCGCGGATCCGGCGGTGGTGCGCTTCAAGGGCGCCTACTACTTGTTCCAGACCCTGGCGGATGGCTACTGGCGATCGACGGACCTGGTGCATTGGCGCTTCATCCAGCCCGATCGTTGGCCGTTCCACAGTGAAGTGGCGCCCGCCACGCTGGTCGCCGATGGCAAACTGTTCCTGATGCGTGCCTCGATGCGGCCGCAGCCGTTGCTGTTCAGCACGAATCCTGCGTCGGGGCACTGGTCGTTCTGGACCCGCTGGTTGCCGATGGTGCCGAAGACCACATGGCCCGGTAAGTCGATTCTGCCGGGACGCCTGCCGTCCGGTCCGTGGGACCCCGGTCTGTTCCAGGATGATGACGGCAAGGTGTACTTGTACTGGGGTTCCTCCAACGTCCATCCGCTCTACGGTATCCAGATGAATCTGGCGCTGGACAAGGCATCCGAGGGCGAGGGCAAGCGCGTCACGTATCCCGGCGATCCGGTGACGCTGATCAAGCTGCATCCGGCCCAGCACGGTTGGGAGCGCTTCGGCCGCGATCATTCGAACACCACCATCGCGCCGTACATCGAGGGCGCCTGGATGAACAAGCACGGCGGCCACTACTACCTGCAGTACGCCGCGCCCGGCACCGAGTACAACGTCTACGCCACCGGCGTGTACACCAGTGACAAGCCGCTGGGGCCATTCCACTACGCACCCTACAACCCGATCGGCTACAAGCCGGGCGGTTTCGTGCAGGGTGCCGGTCACGGTTCCTCGTTCGAGGACGTGCACGGCAACTGGTGGAACACCGGCACCAGCTGGATCGGCACCAATTGGACCTTTGAGCGGCGTATCGGCCTGTACCCCGCCGGCTTCACCGCCGATGGTCAGATGTGGGTGAACACGCGCTTCGGCGATTTCCCGCACTACATGCCCGAGCACAAGCTGAAGCCGGGCGAGAGTACCTTCACTGGCTGGATGCTGCTGTCCTATCGCAAGCAGGCGACGGCCTCGTCGCAGATCGCCGATCACCCGCCGTCACTGGCGACGGACGAGAATCCGCGCACCTTCTGGGTGGCGGCGAAGAATGCGCCGGGACAGACGCTGACGGTGGATCTGGGCGGTCCGCGCACGGTGCGAGCGGTGCAGGTGAATTATGCCGATTACAAGGCCGGCCGCTACGGCGACGCGCCGGACATCGTCACGCGCTTTCGTCTGCTGGGTTCGGCGGACGGCATGCACTGGCACACCCTGGCCGACCTATCGAAGAGCCGACGCGGTCGCGCTGATGCCTACCTGCCGCTGAAGCACGCCCAGACGCTGCGCTACATCCGCTACGTGCACATCCATGTCGGTGCGAAGCATCTGGCCATCGCCGACCTGCGTGTGTTCGGCAACGAGACCGGCCCGCCGCCGCCCGCGCCGGTGCTGGTCTCGGCCAGGCGGCTGGCCGACACGCGCGATGCCGAGATCACCTGGAAGCCGGTGCCTGGCGCGGTCGGCTACAACGTGCGCTGGGGACTGGCGAAGGGCCGTCTGTTCGAGACCTACCAGCGCTTCGCGGACAAGCCGACGAAGCTGAAGCTGACCTCGCTGAACAAGGGCGTGCGCTACGTGGTCGCGGTGGAGGCGTTCGACGAGCGCGGTGTGTCGACGCTGTCGAAGACGATGGTGCTCGAACCCTGAGCGCGCGATACGGGAACGCCGCAGTTCAATCCGCGGCGAACGCGTCGTGGCGCTGGCCGGATTCGTCGTAGGCGACGTCGGGCAGGTTCGGCGGGCGGTAGCCGGGGTCGTCGCGCATGCGACGGAATACCGAGCTGTGGATGGTCGCGCCTTCCTCGATGAAACGGGGCAGTGGGCGCGGCGAAAAGCGCCAGTGCGGCGTGTAGCGACCGCTGGCGGCGTCACGCAACCATTCGCGACGCGGTGCCCACTGGGCCAGTTTCCAGCCGAGGCGGTCCAGCGCATCGTGCATCGGTCCCAGCGCATCCGGCGGCGGATCGGCAAGCACCTGTGCGCGTTGCGCAGGGTCGAGCTGCAGCCCGCAGGCCTGCGCCTCGTCCATCATCCAGGCCAGGGCGATCTTCGCCAGTCCGCTTTCCGTGCGCGGGTAGCCGCCGCCGACATCCGCATGCGCGCCGACGAACCAGATCTGCTTCACATCCGTGTCCGTATTTGACGAGGACCACAGATTGGTGCGGAAGAACTTGCGGCGTTCGTCGATGGAGACGGCATGGCGCACGGTCCGCACGCTGGGATTCCAGCGCGTGTACGGAAGCTTGAACGGGTTGTAGATCGAGCCGACGCTGGACACGGTGTCCCAGACGCCGAGGAAATGGATCGGTGGTGTGATCGAGAAGGTGTCGCGGAATTGTTCACACAGTGGCAGGTGCAGGCTGCGGTAGACATGGGCATCGGCTTCGGCGCGGTCGTTGCGCTTCTTGGCCTGCACCGCTTCGCGCCGGAACAATCGCATGGCGTACTCGGCGAGATTCGGGTTGTAGGTACGTAGCAGACCGCAGACGTGGATCAGCGCCGCCAGCACACGCGCCGTGTAGGCTCCGCGGCTGAAACCGAACAGGTAAATGCGGTCGCCCGGCCGGTAATGCTGCATCAGGAAGTCGTAGCACAGGCCGACATTGCGAGTGAGACCAAAGCCGAATGCCGATCCCAGCAGTTGCGTCACGCGCCTGCTGATTGGCGTCAGCGCGCCGGTGGCAGCGAAAGTACCGACACCGGGATCGTAGAACGCCAGTTGCTGCTGCGCATCGCGCGCCGAGGCCGCCAGCAGGCGGATTACGTTGGTGTTGTGCTCGCCGAACTGGTTGTTGGTGCCGTCGCAGAACACCACCAGATTGCGCGGCGGATTCGAGGGTGACTCCATGTTCGGCATCGGTCGTCCCTGTCTGATCGCGGTGCGCCAAGGCCCGCGTTCGCCGCAGCATAGCAGCGGACGGCCGCGCGCTCATGCGCGGGCGCGGGTCACCGGGAGGGGGGCTGAGCGTGGGCCGCGAGGGTGCGATTGATCCAGTCCGCGTAGTACGCAATGCGCGAGTTGGAGAACGTCTGTCCGCAGACGCCGGCGCGGAAGGTGCGGGCGCCGGGCGGCCAGTGCTTCCAGTCGGCCAGGCCGGCGAGTTTCCATTCGCCCCGCTGCCGGATCAGTACCGGGCCGCCGCTGTCGCCGTCGCCGAGCACGCCTTCCAGCGGCAGCGCCTGCTTGCCGCAATCGAACCGGTAGTCGAGCCACTGCACGTGGGCGCGGGTGATGCGGTTGTAGGCTCGGCGCAGCTCGCCGCGGTGCGGTGCGTGCGGATACTGGCCGACCCGGCCGTCGCCGGTCGCGCCGGCGCCGAAGATCTGCACGACCTTGCCCGTTTCGTCGCGGTCGCGGTACAGCGTCAGCGGGCGCACATCCGTGACCGGCTTGCGCAGATGGACCAGCGCGATGTCGTGCATGCCTTCGAGGCCGGCATGCAGTTTTTTCCAGTGAGCCAGGGTCGGTTCTTGGGCCTGTTTCCGGAATGCGGCGAATTGCTGCTTGAAGCCCGGATAGGTGATCACTGCGTCGACCGTGCGCCATGCACTGTGGATCCACACCCGTTTCAGGTCGTAGCCCAGCGTGGCGTGCCCGGCCGTGACCACCCATTGCGGCGCGATCAGCGCGCCGTGCCCTTCGCCGGGCAGGTTCACCAGCGCGGGCAGGGCGTTGCGCTCGACGCGGTAGCGTGCGTCGGGCACGCCGGGTCGTCGCACGATGGCGAGCGCAGCGGTCGAGATCGCGAGCAGGGCGACGACGATCAGGCGTGCAATGGGCTGCACAGGCTTCTCCGTGTGCGGGAAAGGATCACCTCCCATCCTAGGATGCGGGCGGTCCGACTTCATATGGCGGAAGTCCGTCTTCAGTCAGGGCCGTGCTTTCGGTGTGCGAGGGCTGGAGGCCGGCGAGACGGGCCCCTTCAGTTCGTCGGTCAACGCGTGCAGCAGTTCATGCGTCGGATCCAGACTCTGTTCCCAGTACATGATGCCGCCGAGACGGTGTTCCTTCACGTAGTCGGCCTTGGCGCGAAGCGATTGCGGATCGTCGTAGGTGATGAAGGTGCGCGTGCGCGGGTTCCAGAGATAGGGCGCCTGCGCGCGGGCGTCCCAGTAACGGGTGAAGCCGTTGCGGTCGATGTAGCCGGTCTTTAGTTGTTGCCAGTCGAAGGTGCCGAGAAAGGAACCATACGGCTGGTAGCGTCCGCGTTCGCGGTCGCGCACATCGGTGAAGGCACGGGCGTAGAACGCCGCGCCGAGCATGATCTTTCTGGCGGGTACGTGGGCGGCCAGGTACTGGCGTACGGCCTTGTCGGCGTAGCGATCGGTCCGCGCGGTCGACACAGCGGAGCGGTACAGGCCGGCGTGATGCCCGGTGGTCGGCGTCATGCTGTTGTTGAAGTCGTAGGTCATCAGGTTGATCCAGTCCAGCAGGCGTGCGATCGCACGCAACTGGACGTGATCGACGAATGGGCCGTCGGCCAGGGCGGCGGTCAGCAGGAAATGCCGCGGATCTTCCGGATGCGTGCGCGAGGCGTGATCCATGGCACGGCGCAATGCGCTGAGCAGAAGGGTGAAATGCACGCGGTCGCTGTCGCGGGCCTTGATACCCGCGCTCGCGTGGCCGGGATATTCCCAGTCGACGTCCAGGCCGTCGGCGTGGACGCGTTCCAGCAGGGTCACGGCGCTGTCCGCAAAACGCTTGCGCGAGGCAGGCGTCATCGCCGCATCCGAGAATCCGTCCGCGCCCCAGCCGCCGACCGAAATCAGCAGCTTCAGTTTCGGGTTGCGCTGACGCAGCGGCTGGAAACGGGCGAAAGCATCGGTGTGCTTGGCGTCGAGCACGACTTCGCCGTTCTCGACCTGTGCGAAGGCAAAGATGATCGCGTCCAGGCGCGAGGCTTCGATGTCGGCCGGGTCCGTCTTGATGGTCGCGTATCCGACCACGCGCGGCGGTGGCGCGGGCTGGCATCCGGAGAGCAGCAGCGCCAGGCCGAGCAGGAGCAGGGCGACGAAGGAAGACTTGAGCATGCGCGGGGACTCGGTGCGCGGGATCTTCGGCCCGCGGTTCGGGTGAGTAGGGTGCCGGTGGATGGCGTTCAATCTTTCACGCGCCAGGGCGGGTTCTTGCGGTTTTCGCCGGCATGGAACAGGCACAGCTCGTTGCCTGAAGGGTCGCGCAGGCGCGCCTCGCGCCACAGCCAGCGCTCGTCCGTGGGTGCTTGCTGGAACACGAATCCGGCTGCCTGCAACCGTGCGACGCGCGTATCCAGATCCGTGCATTCGAAATACACGACCACGCCGCTGTCGCCGACCGGACGCTCTGTGCGGTGCAGCGAGAACGTCGCGTCACCATCGGGGCAGGCGAAGCGCGCGTAGCGCGGCGGCGAGTGCACGATCAGGGTGAAACCCATGTCGCGGTAGAAAGCCACGGTGCGTTCGAAGTCGGTGACTGGGAGGGTGATCTGATTGAGGTTCACGCAAAGACTCTCCGAAGCCTGTCAGCGGGGTGGTGCTGCGAGTATGGCGGAGGTATTCATGCGCCGATGCATAGCCGACAGCGCGATTACCAACGATGCCGTAGATACTTGGCCAGTCTGGCACGAATGTCTGGCTCACAGCGTCGGTACCAAACGCCATTGAGCAGGCGTCGAAATGGAGGGCGTTGGCGGGCAAGCGTCTCGATTTCATCGATGACGGCAGGGCCGTTCATGACAAGAAGGTCTTCGAGTGGTCCGGCAGCCAGCACGGCCAGGAGGTCGTTCGGTGAGGAGGTGTCGATGCGTTCGAGTATCTCGAGAATGACTTCGAGGCAACGTTTCGGCTCTTCGCGTGGAAGCGTCCAGTCCAGCGGCGAGTCACCCACATCTGGACCGATGGCGGGAGTTTCAGGCCCCGACCAGAGATGGATCCAGGCTTCGGCGATCTTCGCGCACGAGCCTTCTGCGCCATCGGGCGAATGCGTCATCGAATCAGTTTTTCTTTTTGCGCCTAGGGAAGAAATGCGTCAGACCCATGAGCAGGCCGAAGCCGAGAAAAAGCCACCCGAACAAGTCGTCGTCATAGGCATAGAGATAGCCCAGGCCGAGCGCAATCAAGGCCAGGGAAGCAAGTGGCTGCACATAGCGCTGTGCTCGATATAGCTGGGCGTTTCCCAGGGAGGCGAACTGGACTTCGGTCAGCTTCTCGGCGAATGCCGCATGTTCCTGCGAGCAGGCGAGACTGTGTTCCGCTTTGATGGCGCAATCGCGACATACGCCGCGCGTGCAGACCTTGCATAGTCCGACGGCATGCTTTCCTTGATGCGCAAAACACTCCATGAGGAACTCCTGGTACTGAAGATAGTGCCGGCCGATGGTGAGGTCGAATGGCAAGGTGCGAATCGCAAGTGTGCATGTTCAGGGCAACGACTGCACACGGGCCATGACGGGACTTGAGAAAATTCAGTCCGCCGCCTCGGGCGCGCTGAATTCCTTGCTGTAGAAGCCAGATCGATCGAAACAGCACACGCGCCGCTTGCCGGAAGCCAGCATGTCGCAGGCGTTGGCGATCCGGCGCGCGCGCGTTTCTTCGCGCTTGGCGGCGGTGATCCAGTGCAGCCAGTCCCAGCGGCCCGCACAGGTGATGTCGGCCCAGGCGGCCTTCGCCTCGGGCGCATCGTAGAGCGCCTGACGCACATCCGGCGGCAGCCTAGGTTCGGGTGGCGTCGGGTCGGTGGTGATGGCCAGTGTGACGGATTCGCCTGGTATCGCCTGCGCGCGCTTGCGCAGTGCAGCGCCGACTTTCAGCCAATGGCCTTTTTGTCCGTCGGGTTCCAGTGTGGCGCGGAACGTGGCGCCGTTGATCGTGCCTTTCACGAATGCCTGTCCGCGGGTGGGGAGCTGTGCGCTGGCGTCCCTGGGCAAGACCAGAAAGCTCCATCGGTCCCCCTTCTCCGCGTGCCTGGGTCGCAGCAGCGTCGCTTCGAAACGGATGGTGGGCGTGGTGTCGGACATGGCGATGAAGAGGTTCGTGGAACACGGCTCTGCGGACGGAATGCTGGCTTCAGTGCGGCCAGAGCATCAGCACGCGTATCCATAATCCTACGGCAGCGAGAAAGTTGACGGTGAACACCAGACCGCGCAGGCGAATGTTGGGGATGAGGATCTGCACGCCGCTGTGCAGCAGGCGTCCGGCGACGAAAATCCAGGCCAGCCACAGTGCCCACGTGTCGACGGCGTGCAAAGACATCAACAGCAGGCATGCGAGGTGGAAGAACAGGGGCCATTCGAACTGATTGGAGAGATTTGCGCTGATGCGCGGTTCGAATGCGGTCCAGGAAGGCAGGTCACGGCCCCGCCGGCCCACACCCCAGACGGCGGGCGCGCGGACGGCGGTCAGCAAGAAGTAGAGGAATGCGGTAAGCGCCACATGGGCGGCCATCGGGAGGATGAGCGAAGGATTCATCGGATTGCCGTATGCCTGCGTGGAGGGCGTCGCCGTGGTCGTGCATGCGTCGACGTACTTCAGAGCCTACAGGTATGCGCATACCGCATGCGCGGCACGGGTGTTCGACGAGATCGGTTTCTGCGCATGCAGTGCGGTTCGCGGCGTCGTCGTACGGATTCGGATGTGCCGCATGCGACGGCCGGGCATCTCAAGCGCGGCGTGCAGCCTCGATCAGGGCGATGTCGATCTTGCGCATCGTCATCATGGCGTCGAAGGCGCGTTTGGCGATGCCGGGGTCGGCGTCGGTGATCGCATCCATCAAGACCCGCGGCGTGATTTGCCAGGACACGCCCCAGCGATCCTTGCACCAGCCGCAGTCGCTTTCCTGGCCGCCATGGTCGACGATGGCGTTCCAGCAGCGGTCGGTTTCTTCCTGGTCCGTGGTCGCGACCTGGAACGAAAACGCCTCGCAGTGCTTGAAGTGCGGTCCGCCATTGAGACCGAGGCAGGGGATGCCCATCACTGTGAACTCAACCGTCAGCACGTCGCCCTGCTGTCCGGAGGGATAGTCGCCGGGTGCGTGATGCACGGCATCGACCGAGGAGTCGGGGAATGTCGCAGCGTAGAAGCGCGCGGCCTCTTCCGCCTCACCGTCGTACCACAGGCAGACCGTGTTCTTGGCTTGCTTGGCCACATGCACCTCCGATTACCAGCAGTCAGTTGTTCGCGCTGAGCCGTACGGAATCAGGATTGTTCGTTGAATGGCGGGTCAGCGTTCAGCCAGGTAAAGGCTGATCGGATTTTGCGTATCTACAACGGTGTTGCGAGTTTCCTGGTCGAGAGCACCTTGTGTGTTTCGAGGTCTACATTCAACACATGTGCTGCGCCATGCGATGTATAAAACACAAGCAGCGCGCGGGTGCCGTCTGCGAAGTGGAAACCCATCATGGCATCCACGTCGGATGCGAGCGTAGTGACGCGGCGGCCATCGACAGAAGCCAGCTCGATGTCCCATAGCGCGGCACTCGTGGGGTCGCCTGTTTGCCGGCGTACGCCGAAAATCAGGCCGACGGCTTTTTTTGCAGGTTTCATGTTTGCCGAGGGTGCAGGCATATTGTGCTCGAGGACTTCGGGTCGCGAGATGACCTGACGGTTATTTTTGAACAGCCAGTGTTCCTGCTTTGTCGACATGTCGAAGAAGAGTACGTTGTGCACCTGCGTCGACACCGAACCGGAGAATGAAACCGTCGAGTCGGGGTCGGCTGCTTTCAGCGGTGCGTAGAGCATGGGAGTGCCCGAAAGGTCCCGCATCAGACCCAAGTGCAGCGCAGGAACGTGCGGGTGCGATGCGGTATGGGGCGTGATCGAACCTTCCTGGGCGACTTCGTTTCGTCCCGGGTGGAATCCGCTCGGAATCAGACTGAAAACGATCAGAGCGAACACCAGCAGGGCCAGCAGCAGCACGCCGTTGATCCGCCATACCCAGCGGAAAACGCCATCGAAAAAGTTCTTGATGCTCGACATGCAGCCCCCTCCCTCGCCTATCGTCGCGCGTTTGTGTTGAGCATACACATTCGGCATTGTCTGCGCCGGGCAGGCGGGATTAGAGCTTGTCGTTGAGTAGTTTCTCCAGCTTGACCTGATCGGCGGCGAAGCGGCGAATACCGTCGGCCAGTTTCTCGGTGGCCATGGCGTCTTCGTTCTTGCCCCAGCGGAAGGCTTTTTCGTCGAGGCTTCCGGGACGCTCCGCGCGGTGGCCGCTGTCTTCGAGCTGGCGCGGAAGTTCGGCGTCGGTGGCGTCCAGCTTTTCCAGAAGGTCGGGGCTGATGGTGAGGCGGTCGCAGCCGGCCAGGGCGGTGATCTGCCCGGTGTTGCGGAAGCTGGCGCCCATGACCACGGTGTCGATGCCGTGACGCTTGTACCAGTCGTAGATCTTGCGCACGGAGTGCACGCCGGGATCGTCCTCGGCGGCGAAGTCGTCGTGGTCGGTATTGGCGATGTACCAGTCGTAGATGCGGCCGACGAAGGGCGAGATCAGGAATGCGCCGACGTCGGCGGCGGCGACGGCCTGCTCGAAGGCGAACAGCAGCGTCATGTTGCAGTGGATACCTTCGCGTTCGAGCTGTTCGGCGGCGCGGATGCCTTCCCAGGTGGAGGCGATCTTGATGAGGATGCGGTCGGTGCCGATGCCGGCATCGTCATACATGCCGACCAGGCGGTGTGCCTTGGCGATGGTGGCCTCGGTGTCGAAGGACAGGCGGGCGTCGACCTCGGTGGAGACGCGGCCGGGAATCCGTTTCAGGATGTGCGAGCCGGCGTTGACGGCGAGTCGATCGCTGGCGTCGGTGATCTGCGTCCCGCGGTCGTTGCTCTGGCCGCGTGCCCAGTCCAGTGCGTCGTCGATGAGCGCCTTGTAGCCATCCATGGAGGCGGCCTTGAGAAGCAGTGACGGATTGGTGGTGGCGTCGACGGGCTTGTGCCGTTCGATGGCGGCGAGGTCGCCGGAGTCGACGACAACCGTGGTCATCGCGCGCAGTTGTTCGAGCTGGGAAGCCATGGGTTTCCTTGGGGGATGCGTGGCGGAACGTTCAGAGTAAAACCGTGGCGCGGGTCAGTACAAATCGACCGGGTCGACATCGATGGACCAACGCACGCGGCGCGCGCCCTCGAGCGCGGACAGTGCTTCGCGCCAGGACCTGAGGATGGCGTGCAGGGCGCCGCGCGTATCGGCCTCCAGCAGCAGCTGACCGCGATGGCGGCCGGCGCGCAGCGGCATCGGCGCGGGCATCGGGCCGGATGTGCGCAGCGCGTCGGATGCCGGTAGCGCTTCGCGGGCAGCGGCGAGAAAGGCGTCGACGTGCTCGCGGCGGGTGGCGTCGGCGCGCAGCAGCGCCTGATGGGCAAAGGGCGGCAATTGCAGCGCGCGGCGTTCGTCCAGCATGAGTGCGCAGGTGGCACTGTAGCCGCGGTGAAGCAGAGTCTGCAGCAGTGGGTGTTCGGGGTGGTGCGTCTGCAGCAGGACGCGTCCGGGCTTGCCGGCGCGTCCGGCGCGTCCGGCGACCTGCACGATCAACTGCGCCAGTCGTTCGTTGGCGCGGAAGTCGAGGCTGTGCAGGCCTTCGTCGAGGCTGGTGATGGCGACCAGGGTTAGGTTTGGCAGGTCATGGCCCTTGGCCAGCATCTGCGTGCCGACCAGGATGGCCGGGCGGCCGTCGGCGAGCGGGCCCATAAGATCCTCGAAAGCTTCGCGCCGGCGCGTGGTTTCGCGGTCGATGCGCAGAACCGGGATATCGGCGTAGCGGGTCTGCAGGGCTTCTTCCAGGCGTTCGGTACCGTGCCCCTGGCGGTGCAGGCCCTCGCCGCCACAGCCTGGGCAGGCGGTCGGTACGGGACGTTCCAGGTCGCAGTGATGACAGATCAGGCGGTTGCGGCCGTGGTGCAGCGCCAGCGGTTTCTCGCAGCGCGGACATTCGGCGTGCCAGCCGCACAGGTGGCAGGTCAGCAGCGGTGCGTAGCCGCGGCGGTTGCGGAAGATCAGCGCCTGCTCGCCGCGTTCGACGCAGGCATCCAGCGCGGCCAGCAGCGGGTTGGACAGGCCGTGCTGCATGGACTGGCCGCGCACGTCGATGATCTCCGCGCGCGGCGGCTTGCTATGCGCGCCGGTGCGCTCGCGCAGGTTCAGGCGTTGGTAGCGGCCAGCGTCGACATTGGCCAGCGTTTCCAGCGACGGCGTGGCCGAGCCGAGCACGATCGGCACGCCGAGCCGTTGTGCGCGGACCACGGCCAGGTCGCGGGCGTGGTAGCGGAAGCCTTCCTGCTGCTTGTAGGAGGTGTCGTGTTCCTCGTCGACCACGATCAGGCCGGCTTCGGGTAGCGGCGTGAACACGGCCGAGCGCGTGCCCAGGATCACTCGCGCCCGGCCGTTGCGTGCGCGCAGCCAGGCGCGCGCACGCGCGCCCTCGGCCAGGTTGGAGTGGAGCACGTCGACCGTCACGCCGAGTCGCGCCCGCAACCGCGCCACCGTCTGCGGGGCGAGGCCGATTTCCGGCACCAGCAGCAGACACTGGTGGCCGGCGGCCAGCGCGCGCTCAATCAGTGCGATGTAGACCTCGGTTTTGCCGCTGCCGGTGACGCCGTGAAGCAGAAAGGGAGCGAAGCCGCCCAGCGTGCCGGCCACGGCGTCGATGGCTTCGCGCTGGCCCGCGTTGTGCTCCGGTCCGGCCAGGGCGGGCGGCGCGGGTGGGTCTTCGGCGGTAATTGTGCTGTCGACCAGGCCGGCCTTCTGCAGGCGGCGCGCGGCATCGCGCCAGCCGGGCAGGCGCAGATCCAGTTCGCTGGCGCGCAGGGGCGTTTCTGTGAGCAAGTCGAGCAGCGCGCGGCTGCGTCCGCGTCGTTTGCCTTCCCGTTGCGCCGCGTGCCCTTCCTCGCTCAGGCTCCAGCGTTCCTCACCCAGTGTCGGCCAGGGCTTGGCCTGGCGCAGTGCGGTGGGCAGCGCGTTGTTGAGGAAGACATCGCCGGGCGTGCCGAGCCAGTAGTCGGTGGCCCATTTCAGGCTGTCGAGCAGTTCGCCGTGCAGCAGCGGTTCGTCGTCCAGCACGCGCTGTATCCGTTTCAGCTGCTTTTCGGGAACGCTGCTCTGTGCAGCATGCTCGACCACGATGCCGACTTGCATCCGGCGACCGAACGGCACCAGCACGCGCGTGCCGACCTCGACCGTGCCGTCGGTCGGCGGCAGGTAGTCGAACAGGCGCGGCAACGGAATCGCAAGGGCGATGCGCAGGACGGCGGACATGCGGCAAGTGTAGCGGGGAGCGCGCCGTGTGCAGGGCGAACGTGGTCAGCCGTGTGCGATGCGTTCAGTGCGCCATGCCGAGCGCCACGCCCACCATCACCACGGTGGTGAGCAGCACGCTGTAGAGCGTCCCAATGAACAGGAATTTCCAGATGGTGGCCGGCCAGCCCTGACGATAGACACGTTTCTGCATCCACAACAGGTAGATGGGGATCCACAGCAGCAGGGCGCGCATCAGCCAGCTCAGCGGATGCTCCAGCCAGGCGGCATGCGGGGTCAGCCAGTGAGAGAGCAGCCCGACGCCTGTGATCAGAAGCACGCTGAGGAACAGGAAGGCGTGGCTGTGCATGGCCACGATCAGGTGTTCCATGTACAGGCGACGCTTGAACAGGTAGAAGACTTTCAGCAGCAGGGCGAAAAGCGGAGCCATCAACAGCAGAGCCTGCGGCAGGGTGCCGAAGACGCCATCGGTCATGCGTCGCCGGGCGGCGCTGCGCTCGCGCGCGTTGCCTTTAGCGAAGGCTTTCCAGTTGGCTTCGATGCGTGAGGCGAGGGTATCCGAATCGGCTTCCTGCGACGCCGGTGTGGCGGCGGTGGATGTCGCTGCGGGCAGTCGGGAAGACGTGGCCGGCACGGGAAGCGGGGGTGCGCCGAGTTCGCTCAGGCGCTGGTTCGCCTGCTTGCGGAGGATGCGTTCGCTCCGGTCGATCTGCTCGATGGCCAGCGTCGGCACGTTCGGAGCCTGCCGTACTTGATCCAGGTCCTGAAGCCGCTTCTGCAGCGACTGGCGCACTTGCTCCGGCGTGTGGGCGTCGGCGAAATTGCTCGTATCGGGGGTGGCGCTGTTCTCGATCTTGGACAGGCCGCTGTCGATCGTGGAAATGTTGTCGACCGACCAATGCAGTGCAAAGAACGTCAACAGGCACAGCACGAACATGAGCCGGAACGGTGCGATGTAGCGGATGCGCCGGCCGGCGAAGTATTCCAGGGTCAGGAAGCCCGGTTTCAGGAATAGTTTCGGCACGGTATGCAGAATCCGGCTGTCGATATGCAGCACGGTTTCGACCGTTTCCTCCACCAGACCGTGCATGGGTCGCAGCACGCTGTGTACGGATTGTCCGCAGCGATGGCAGTACGCGCCTTGCAGCGGTTCGCCGCAGTTGGTGCAGTGCGCGCCCTCGAATACCTTGATGTCCTGCATGAGCTCCCCCCGATGAGCGATCGATTCTGACATAAGGCGGCAGCCTCATTGCGTGGTCCCTACGTCCATGGGTGGGTGCACGTCATGCGTCAGATACAGGGCACAGTTCACGGTTTTCCTCGGAAAAGTCCCTAAGTGTCCGCTTAGTCACGTATTTCCCGGTTATCCACAAAAGCTGTGGATAAGTCTGTGGACGTTGTTGGGATCATGGCCCCCAGAGGGCATGGCTATGGGGTCAGTTACATATTGGTGAAAGTTTAACCAGTCTGAAATAATTGTTTAAAAACATGTGCTTATAAATGTGTCGAAAGTCATTCGGAAGCTCGCCTCGGCCTTCGCTCACAGGTTGCTGAGACGCAACGCCGACTGTGCACAACCTGACGCGCGGGGTGTGAAAAATACTGTCGCGACAGTATTTTTTCCGAATCCGTGCACCGGCAAGCACTTGCGCGGTCCGGGTGGCCTGAAACCTCCGGGGGAGAAGTCGGTCGGGGTCACCTGAACCCCCAACCGCGGCTAGAATGACCGGCCCGAATCCCCCGGCGACTCTCCGTGCCCAAGCCCTTATCCAGCATCGATCGCGTGCGCGTTGCGCGTGAAACCGGCGCGTTGCTGCGTTTGGCGCTGCCGTTGATCGCGGCGCAGCTGGCGGCCGTGGGTACGAATGTGGTCGACGCCATGCTCTCCGGGCATCTGAATGCGCATGTGCAGGCGGCGGTGACGACCGGCGCCGGTATCTGGACGCTGGCGATCCTGATCGGCATCGGCACCATGCTCGCGGTGCCGCCGACCGTGGCGCAGCTGGATGGCGCCGGACGCCGCGGCGAGATTGGTGCGACGATCCGCCAGGCTCTGTGGATCGCGCTGCTGCTCGGACTGATCCTGGTCTACGCCGTGCGGCACGCCGAGTTCATGCTGCGGCTGGTGGGTGTGGTGCCGAGCCTGCGCCCCGATGTGGTGGCGTTCCTGCACGCCGTCGGCTGGGGCGCGCCGGCGCTGACGCTGTATTTCGCCCTGCGCGGGCTGTCCGAAGGGCTGTCGCTGCCACGGCCGTCGATGTTCTTCAGCCTCGGTGGTCTCGTGCTGCTGGCGCCGCTGGGCTATGTGCTGATGTATGGCCGGCTGGGCTTTTCCCCGATGGGCGCGCGCGGTAGCGGCATCGCCACGGCGATCGTGCTGTGGTGCGAGATGCTCGGTTTCGCGTTCTACGTCCTGAAACATCCGAACTACCGGGGCATCCGCCTGACCGAACGTTTCGATCTGCCGCATCCGCGCGTGATGGGCGAGCTGCTGTACCTGGGCGCGCCCATGGCGTTCACATTGCTGATGGAGGGCGGCCTGTTCGTGGCCGTGGCGCTGGCCGTCGCCACGCTGGGCGAAACGGTCACGGCGGCGCACCAGGTCGCACTGAATGTGTCCTCGGTGGCCTTCATGGTGCCGTTGGGCACGGCCATGGCGATCACCATCCGCGTCGGTCATGCGGCGGGCCGCCGGGACGTGATCGGCGTGCGTTACGCGGCGCTGTGCGGCGTGGGCCTGACGCTGTTCACACAGGTGGTGTCGAGCAGCCTGATGCTGGGCATTCCGCACGCGATCGCCGGGCTGTACAGCGACGATGCGGCGGTGGTCGGGATGGCCGCGCAGCTGATGGTGCTGGCGGGCCTGTTCCAGTTCTCGGACGGCATCCAGGTGGCGTCCAACGGCGCTCTGCGCGGACTGAAGGATACGCGCGTGCCGATGCTCATCAGCGCATTCGCCTACTGGGGCGTGGGCATGCCGGCAGGCTGGTGGCTGGCGTTCCATCTGCACTGGGGCGCGCGCGGCATGTGGGCGGGACTCGTGGTCGGGCTCAGTGCCGCGGCGGTGCTGCTGTTCACGCGGCTGTGGCGCACGCTGTCCAGCGAACGCTGGCTGCGTCACGTTCCGCTTGCGCCGGGGGCGGCGGTGGACGACTGACCTGTGGCAGATGACCGGATCGGGGCGACACGCTAGGCTGAGTCACCGATTCATCTGGAATGCGTTCATGGCGGGCACCCAACGCAACGGCTTCATCGCCTTCATCGTGCTGATCTTCCGCGGTCTCAACCTGTTCCGCTTGCTGATCCTCAACGTCATCTTCTTCGGGCTGCTGCTCCTGCTCTTCAGCGTGCTGTCGGGTTCGAACAAGCCCGAGGTGAAACGCGACAGCGTGCTGGTACTCCAGCCGCAGGGGCAGTTGGTCGAGCAATATAGCGTCGCACCGCTCGAGCGCATGCTGGCCGGTTTGTCTGGCGATCCGATCGGCCAGGTGCAGGTGCGCGATCTGGTGGCGGCGATCGACCATGCGCGTACCGATTCGCGCATCACCCGCATCGTGCTGTTGCCGGGCGAGTTGCGCGCCGGCGGCTTTGCCGCGTTGCGCGAGGTCGGCGCGGCGCTGGATCGCTTCCGCGCGAGCGGCAAGCCGGTCGACGTATGGGCGCCGAGCATGGACCGCAGCCAGTACTACCTGGCCGCGCACGGCAGCAAGGTGCTGCTGGACCCGATGGGCGGCCTGCTGATTACCGGTCTGTCCAGCTACCGTCTGTTCTACAAGGATCTGCTCGACAAACTCGGCGTCGACGTGCATCTGTTCCGCGTCGGTCAGTTCAAGTCCGCCGCCGAGCCCTACGTGCTGGATCAGGCTTCGCCGCAGGCCAAGGAGGCCGATGCCTACTGGATGGGCGGACTGTGGAAGCAGTGGCTGAACGACGTCGCCAAGCAGCGCAAGTTGAATCCGGATGCGCTGCGGCAATCCGTGGACAGCGTCACCGACCGTCTGGCCGCGGCTGGCGGCGACCTGGGCAAGCTGGCGGTCGAGGATCACCTGGTCGACGGCCTGGCGACGCGTCGCGATCTGGTGATGATGCTGCGCAAGGATGGCGTGCCGGCGGGCGCGAAGGGGCAGGGCATTCGTGAGATCGACATGAAGGATTACTTGCGCGCGGTGAGCGGCCCGGTGTCGTCGAGCCGCGATCATGTTGCGGTGATCGTCGCCGAGGGCGAGATCGTCGGCGGCAAGCAGCGGCCGGGCAAGATCGGCGGCGCCTCCACCGCGCAGCAGTTGTACCGCGCGCGCATGGACGGGCATGTGCGCGCCGTGGTGCTGCGCGTCGATTCGCCCGGCGGTGAGGTCTACGCTGCCGAGCGCATCCGTCGCCAGGTCGCGCTGCTGCGCGCCGATGGCAAGCCGGTCGTGGTCTCGATGGGCGACGTGGCGGCCAGCGGCGGCTACTGGATCTCCATGAACGCGGACCGCATCTTTGCCGAACCGAACACCATCACCGGCTCCATCGGCATCTTCGGCATGGTCTACAACGTGCCCGGTCTGCTGAACAAGATCGGGGTGCACAACGACGGTGTCGGCGTCGGCCCGCTGGCCGGCGCGGGTGACATCACGCGACCGCTGAATCCGCAGATGGCCCAGTTGATGCAGGGCGTGATCGACAAGGGCTACCGCGACTTCGTCGGCGGCGTGGCCAAGGCACGCGGCAAGACCTTCAAGCAGATCGACGCTATCGCGCAGGGGCGTGTGTGGACGGGAACGCAGGCCTTGCAGCGCGGTCTGGTCGATCAGCTCGGCGGGGTGCGCGATGCCATCGCCTACGCCGCGAAGAAGGCCGGGCTGAAATCGAGCGCGGTGCGCTACATGGCTCCGCCGGGAAGTTCCGGTCTGAAGCGGTTGATGACGGGCTTCGGCGACAGCGCCGCGGCGCATGCATTGGCCAGTCTCGGTCTGCAGCCGCCGGCCTGGCTGCGCGAGATGCGCGAGCGCATCCCGGGCTGGACCCTGCTGCAGCACGCCAAGCCGGGCAAGCTCAACGTCTACGCCGACTGCCTCTGCGCGCCGCGTTGAGACATCGGGTGGCCCGTGATCGTTACTGCTGCGCGTCCTGCAGGGCCTTGCGCTCGGCGTCGTCGTGGGCCTTCAGGGTCTGCTGCACCGACTTGGCGCGGTCGCGCGTGTTCAGCAGCGGGGTGAGCGGGTTCGAGGCCGGCATCGCGGTGGATGCGGTGGCGGCCTTCGGCTGAGGCGGCTGCGGCGTATCGGGTGCGGGCGACTTCGAACAGGCGGCCAGCAGCGCGACGAGCAGTCCGCAGGCGGCGGTTTTCATGTAACGCATGAGTAAGTCCCCCGAGGCATGAATGTCCGCCGCAGTCTCGCGCGCGTTCGCGCACGCGGCAAGCGCATGCGTTGTACGATGCGGCGAAACGGTCGTGTGGCGCACATTTCCCATCGTCGCGCACGGTCGTGCTCCTGATACGTGAAGGAAGAATCGAGCATGCATCCGCGACTCACCAGCTGGCGTCTGCACGGCCAGACCGCGTTGATCACCGGCGCCAGCAAGGGCATCGGCCTGGCCTGCGCGCGTGAACTCGGTGCGCTGGGCGCGGACTTGCTGCTGGTGGCGCGCGACGGCGACTATCTCGAGCAGGTTCGCGACGAGCTGGCCGAGGAATGTCCAGACGTCCAGGTGCGCGCGTTCGCTGCCGATCTCGCGCAGCCCGAGGAGCGCATGGCCGTGTTTGATTGGGTTGCCGACCTGGGCGTGCCGCTGTCGCTGCTGGTCAACAATGTCGGTGGCAATGTCATCAAGACGGCGCTCGAATACACCGACGAGGACGTGCGCGCGCTGTTCGAGCAGAACCTGTTCAGCGCCTTCGACATGAGCCGCCTCGCGCATCCGAATCTGGTGCAGCACGCCAACGCCGGCATCGTGAACATCGGCTCGGTGTCGGGTGTGATGCATGTACGCACCGGTGTGCTCTACGGCATGACCAAGGCCGCGCTGCATCAGATGACACGCAATCTCGCCTGCGAATGGGCCGGTGACGGTATTCGCGTCAACGCGGTGGCGCCGTGGTACATCCGCACCCAGCGCTCGGAGCCGGCGCTGGCCGACGAGGACTACCTGGAAGAAGTGCTCGAACGCACACCAATGCAGCGCATCGGCGAACCGGAAGAGGTGGCGGCGGCGGTCGCGTTTCTGTGTCTGCCTGCGTCCAGCTACATCAGCGGAGAACTGATCGCCGTCGACGGTGGATTTCTGCGCTACGGTTTTTAGCGCAGGTGATGTAGCAAGGCCG
This sequence comes from Oleiagrimonas sp. MCCC 1A03011, assembly GCF_003267965.1. Classification (NCBI taxonomy): domain Bacteria; kingdom Pseudomonadati; phylum Pseudomonadota; class Gammaproteobacteria; order Lysobacterales; family Rhodanobacteraceae; genus Oleiagrimonas; species Oleiagrimonas sp. MCCC 1A03011. The sequence continues at coordinate 246,732 of NZ_MSPY01000002.1, forward strand.
GAGCGGGTCAAACAGTGGCTTGAGCTGCTCCGGCCCCACGATACTTACATGGCCGAAAACGGCTGGTTTAGTCTTTCGACGGCGCTAAGCTTGGCGCATGACTTCCGTGGCCGATCCACTGCAGCTTCCCGAGCACCAGGTATGCGAACAGGCACGCCTGAGTCGCGACGCGCGCTTCGACGGCCTGTTCTTCACCGCCGTGCGCTCGACCGGCATCTACTGCCGTCCGGTCTGTCCTGCGCCCGCGCCGAAACCGCAGCACGTCACCTACTACGCCACGGCGGCGGCCGCCGCGGCGGCCGGTTATCGACCGTGTCTGCGCTGTCGGCCCGAACTGGCGCCGGGCGCGTGGGCGTGGCGCAGCGGCAACGAACTGGTGGCCGGCGCGTTGCGCATGATCGAGGACGGATTGCTCGATCATGCGCCGGTGGCCGTGCTGGCCGAACGGACCGGCTTGAGCGAACGCCATCTGCGCCGTCTGTTCGCCGACACGCTGGGTGCGAGCCCGCTGCAGGTGGCGGCGACACGGCGCCTGCTGTTCGCACGCAAACTGCTGGACGAGACCGCCTTGCCGATCACGCAGATTGCGCTGGGTGCGGGCTACGGAAGCGTGCGTCGCTTCAATGCGGCGTTCCTCGACAGCTTTGGCGTGCCGCCGCGCGAGATGCGCCGTCGCCGCGTCACGACCGACGCATCGGGTGTGCGACTGCGGTTGGGGTATCGACCGCCCTACGACTTTTCCGCGATGCTCGATTTCCTCGCCGCCCGCGCCATGCCGGGCATCGAGCGCGTCACCGATGATGCATACGAACGCGTGTTCCGGATGCGCGGCGAAGCGGGGCGGCTGCGCGTGCAGGCACTGGCTGGTGAGTCGGCGTTGCAGTTGCATGTCGAGCATCCGCGAACGGATGTGCTGACCGACGTCGTGGCCCGCGTCCGGCGTCTGTTCGACCTGGACGCCGAGCCGCAGGCCATCGCCCAGGGGCTGTCCGGCGACCCGCTGCTGAGGCGTCTGCTGCGGCGGCATCCGGGCATCCGCGTGCCGGGCGGCTGGGACGGCTTCGAGATCGCGGTGCGCGCGGTGCTGGGTCAGCAGGTCAGTGTCGCTGCGGCGCGCACGCTGGCTTCGCGCATCGTCGAGCGCTGGGGCGATGCGCTTTCTCTGAGCACGCCGGACGGTACTCCATTGCATGCCTTCCCGACGCCGGGTGCGCTGGCCGATGCCGAACTGGAGGACGTCGGCGTGATGGGGCAGCGCGCACGCACGATCCGCGCGATGGCCGCGGCCGTCGCCGCCAGTGAGGTCGATTTCCGTCCCGAACGCGGTCTCGATGCCTTTGTGTCGATGTGGACCGCCTTGCCCGGCATCGGTCCGTGGACTGCGCACTACATCGCCCTGCGCGCGCTCGGTCATCCGGATGCCTTCCCGGCCGCCGACCTGATCCTGCGCCGACGCGCCGGGGCGGGTCGAACGCTTTCGACCCGAGAACTGGAAACGCGCAGCGCGGCCTGGCGGCCGTGGCGCGCCTACGCCACGCTGTTGCTGTGGCGCTGCGAGGAGTGACGACCATGTTCTACCAGGACCGCCTCGACACGCCGATCGGCGTGCTCACCCTGATTGCCGACGAGGACGGCGCGCTGGTGCGCGTGAATCTTCCGCAGTCGTGCAAGCCGCCGCCGGACCTCGGACCGGTGCATGAGGATCGCGCACGGCTGGCGCCGATCTGTGCGCAATTCGCCGCCTATTTCGCCGGCGAGCGTTTCGATTTCGACCTGCCGACGCGTCCGCACGGCACACCGTTCCAGCGCGGGGTCTGGGAGGGTCTGCTCGATATCGGCTACGGACGCACGGCGAGTTACGCTGAGCTGGCCCGAAGCATCGGTCGGCCGCGCGCCGTGCGCGCCGTGGGCGCGGCCAATGGCGCCAATCCGCTTTCCATCATCGTGCCCTGCCATCGCGTGATTGGCGCGGACGGCAGCCTCACCGGCTACGGTGGCGGCATGGAAGCCAAGCAATGGCTGCTCGAGCACGAACGGCGCTGCATGCGCGCCGCGTGAGGGTCAGCGATTGCAGCCGACCATGTCCTTGCGCAGCGCCGCGGCCTGCCGTTCCAGCGGCGGACGGTCGCTGCGAAAAGCCTTCCGGATCTTGTCCTCGACCTCGTCGAGCTGGCCGCGGAGTGTGAGGCAGATTTCGTACGGACTCATCGGCCGACAGCGATCCTGCACCCAGGTGTAGTGTCCGGAGACCAGCCCCTTCGTGATGCGTCCACGCGCCAGTTGCGGGTCGGACGCCGCGCGCCGGGCGGCGTTCTTGCCACCGTAGGTATTGGCCAGCGGCAGCTGGAATGCACCGAGCATGCCCAGCGGCGCGAGGTAGGCGTTGGGATGGCCATTGCGGCTGACGTACACCTTGCCGTCGGTGGCGCGCACGCAACTGTAGAGCTGCGGAATCGTGACCGGGGCAGGCTCCGGTCTGGGCGCCGGCGCGATACGTGCCGGTGGCGGCTCGGGCGGTGCGCTAGGCGGTGCTGTCGGGGGATGGCTCACTGGCGGTGGCGCGGGCATGTCCAGCGTCTGTTGCTTGCTGGCTTTTGTGCACGGCGTGTCCTGATAGCTGACCTGGCCGTTGCGGTCGGTGCACTTGTAGATCGTGTCGGCCGCGGCCGGTGCGCTGATCAGCAGCGACAGAAGCAGGAGCGGAAGGCCGCGCCGGAGCGCGGCTCGCCGTGCATATGCGGAAAGATGCCGGGCCATGGCCGGATTGTAACCGCACGCGCATGAAGCGCGCGTGCGCTCAGAACTCGGGTTCGTAGGGTTCGCAGGCGAAGCCCGCGCACAGGCCGCCCTGACCGGTGTTGGCCATGCCGGTGATGCTCATCGGGCATTCCATCAGGCCGATGCCGTGGTCGGCGCAGGTCTGACGCAGCGCGTCGTAGCCGGGCAGGTCGCGCATCACGTCGAGATCGCCGCCGTAGCTGAGCGTCACGGTCGGCACCATCAGGCCGTGTCGGATGCGTTCCTCGATGTGTTTGAACAGGGTTTCCGCGGCGGCCTCGAAACCGCGCACCTTGGTCATCGGCTCGGTATTGCCGCGCCAGCCGCGCAGGATCGGCTTGATGTCCAGCGCCGAGCCCAGGGTGGCCCCGAACAGTCCGATGCTGCGGTCGCCGCGCCTGCGCGCGCGCTGACGCAGGTAGTTGAGGTCGCGGGGAATCAGGAAGCCGTGCGAGTTCTGCGCGACCTGTTCCAGTCGTTCGCGCATTTGTCCCGGACTCTGCTCGGTTTCCAGCAGACGCACCGCTTCGATGACCGGGATTGCCGAGCCGGCGAACAGCGTCTGCGTATCGATCACGCGCATCAGGAACGGGCCGGTCACACCGGCTTCCTGGCGGACCGGACGGTAGTTCTTCAGGATCGAGAAGCTGGCTTTGCTGACCTGTTCGTGCACCGGACTGCGCGTGGCGGTGATGGTGAAGCAGAACACGCAGTCGTAGTCGATCACCAGCCGTTCCATGAACAGCTGCATGACTTCCTCGGCGGAATAGGGGGTGGTCTCGGCGGCATGGCTTCGACTGCCCATGCCCGAGTCCAGAAAGCGCTGGGTTTCGACCGGATCGTGCTGGTCGGCGAAGGTTTCGCCTTCCACGTTGACGAAGATCGGCAGCACCGTGATGTTGTTCTTCTGCACAAATTCCAGTGGCAGATCGCACGTCGCATCCATGACCAGACCGATACGCATAGAAACCCTCCCAAAAGTCGTACGCATGGCTGACGGTGTGAAACCTATCACGTAATCAGCCCTTTCAGTGCAAGCTACGTTGCGCTAACAAAAATGGTTGCAACCGATGTCGAACGTCTTCAGCGCAGGGACTTGTAGGTATCGGCATCGAAGGCGTCGACCTGTACGACTTCGTTGCGCGCCTCGCGCGCCTCGTCGAGCAGTTCGTATTCCTCGTTGCTGATGACGCCGGCCTGCAGCGCGAGGTCGTCGAGCATATAGCCCGGCGCGCGTTCGAGCTTGCCCGCGCGCACCGCATCGCGCATCTTGGTCTCGACCGGAATGGCGCGCACGGCCTTGTCCAGCGCGGCTTCGAGCATGCCCAGCCCGGGTTCGTCGCCCTGCGGCACGAAAATGTCCTCGGTCAGGTGGATGCGCGCTTCGCGGTCTTCCAGGATGGTGCGCGCCACGCGCCGGCCGAGTCCGTCGGACGGCGGGCGGAAGCGGGCGCCAAGCGGGAACACCACGATGCGCGCCAGCCACGAGGCGGCGCGGTTGGGCAGATTCTCCATCACGCCGCGCAGCGCTTCCTGGGTGCGGTACAGCGCGGTCGCGGCGCTCCAGCGGGCGAGGTCGTAGTTGCTGGCGATCTTCGGCTCGTCGAGGTAGCGCTTCATCGCGGCGGCGGCCATGTATTGCCAGGCCAGCGCATCGGCGAGGCGACCGGAGATCTTCTCGCGCCGCTTCAGCGTGCCGCCCAGTGTCGCCATCGACAGGTCGGAGACAAAGGCGAACGCGGCCGAGAATCGCGACAGGTGCTGGAAGAAGCGCTTCAGATCGCCGTTCGGGGCGCTGGCCAGGCGACTGCCGGTCAGCGCCAGTGCGAAGGCGCGCATGGCGCGGGTGCAGACGAAGTTGACGTAACCGAACAGGGCCTTGTCCAGCTTGGCCTCGTCCTTCTCCTCCACCGCGCCGATCAGCTTCTGCACGAACGGGTGGCAGCGGATCGCACCCTGGCCGTAGATGATCATCGAGCGGGTGAGGATGTTCGCGCCCTCGACGGTGATGCCGACCGGAATCGCCATCCACATGCGCGAGAGCACATTACGCGGGCCGCGCTGGATGGCGGCGCCGGCGCGGATGTCCATGGCGTCGGCAACCACTTCGCGCATGCCTTCGGTCAGGTAGGCCTTGGCGATGGAGCCGAGCACGGCGGGGCGTTCGCCGGCGTCCAGCGCGCCGCAGGTGAGGGTGCGCGTGGCGCTCATCACGTAGGTCATGCCGGCGATGCGCGCCAGTGGTTCCTCGATGCCCTCGAAGCGGCCGATGGGGGTGTCGAACTGCTCACGCACCGTGGCGTAGGCGCCGCAGATGCGCGTGGCCATCTGCGCCGCGCCGATCGACAGTGCCGGTAGCGAGATGGAGCGCCCGGCGGCGAGCGATTCCATCAGCATGCGCCAGCCGTGGCCGATCTGCTCGCGGCCGCCGATGATGGCGTCCAGCGGCACGAACACGTCGGTGCCGACGGTGGGGCCGTTGTTGAAGGGCACACCCATCGGGTCGTGGTGGCGGCCGATCTCGATGCCGGGTAGGTCGCGCGGAATCAGCGCGCAGGTGATGCCCAGGTCCTCGGCGCCGCCGAGCAGGCCGTGCGGGTCCTTCAGGCGGAAGGCCAGGCCGATCAGCGTCGCCACCGGGGCCAGCGTGATGTAGCGCTTGTCCCAGGTCAGGCGCATGCCCAGCACTTCCTCGCCCTCGTACATGCCGCGCTCGACGATGCCGGTCGACTGCGTGGCGGCGGCGTCGGAACCGGCTTCGGGACCGGTCAGGGCGAAGCAGGGCACTTCGCGGCCATCGGCCAGGCGCGGCAGATAGCGCTGCTTCTGTTCGTCGGTGCCGTAGTGCAGCAGCAGTTCGCCGGGGCCGAGCGAATTGGGCACCATCACGGTCACTGCGGCGGCGATGGAGCGGCTGGCGATGCGCGTGACCACGCGCGAATGGCCGATTTCGGAGAAGCCCAGGCCGCCGTATTCCTCCGGGATGACCATGCCGAAGAAGCGTTCGCGCTTGAGGTAGTCCCAGACCGCCTCAGGCATTTCGCGGTCCTGTTCGATCTGCCAGTCGTCGAGCATGCGGCACAGGGTCTCGACTTGGTTGTCCATGAAGGCCTGCTCGCGCTTGCTCAGTGGCTGGCAGCGGAAGTGCTGCAGGCGATTCCAGTTGGGCATGCCGGAGAAGATCTCCGCGTCCCACCACACCGTGCCGGCCTCCAGTGCGATGCGTTCGGTCTCGCCGATGCGCGGTAGCGCGCGGCCCATCAGCGGCATCAGCGATTTCGCGAACAGTGCGCGCCGCAGCGGTGCGAAGCCGGTGATCAGCGCCAGCGCCACGGCCAGCAGCAACAGCAGGCCAAACAGCGCGGGTGAGGCCACGCCGTGCACCAGCCAGGTCAGGAACAACACGGTCAGGGCGGCGGTCCAGCTCTGCCAGCCGCGGCCGCCGATGGCGAAGGCGAACAGCACGAGCACGGCGATGAGGATTCCTGCAAGCAGCATGGGGCGACTCCTTATCCGCGACGCCCCCATTCTGACGGTCTACGCGCGCGACTGCCAAAACATCTTTCGCGTGCCGGTGCGTTGCGGTTCATGTCCGCGGGGCGTGTCGCCGGTGCCGGCGCCGATTCATGCTTGAGCGCGTACAATAGGCGGGATAACCGAAATGTGTTTTTCCTGCCGGCGTGGCGTCGCCGGCGCTGCGCGTCGCATGCCGCGGCGCGCCCGATGCGAGAATCTGCGTGAAAGACAAGAATGAAATCGTCGCCAACTGGCTGCCGCGCTATACCGGCACCGAACTGGGCGACTTCGGCGACCATATCCTGCTGACCAATTTCGGCCATTACCTGGAACTTTTCGCCCAGTGGCACGGCGTGGAGATCCGCGGCGCGGACCGTCCGATGCCCAACGCAACCGCCGACGGCATCACCATGATCAACTACGGCATGGGTAGCCCCAACGCCGCCACGGTGATGGATCTGCTGTCGGCGATCTCGCCGCAGGCAGTGCTGTTCCTGGGCAAGTGCGGTGGCGTGAAGAAGAAGAACAAGATTGGCGACCTGGTGCTGCCGATCGCGGCCATCCGCGGTGAGGGCACGTCCAACGACTACCTGCCGCCGGAAGTGCCGGCGATGCCGGCGTTCCAACTGCAGCGCGGCGTGTCGACCATGATCCGCGACCTCGGCCACGACTACTGGACCGGCACGGTGTACACCACCAACCGTCGCGTCTGGGAGCACGACGAGAGCTTCAAACGCTACCTGCGCCAGACCCGCTGCATGGCGGTGGACATGGAAACCGCGACCATCTTCGCCGCGGGCTTCGCCAATGGCATTCCTTCCGGCGCGCTGCTGCTGGTGTCTGACCAGCCGATGATTCCCGAGGGCGTGAAGACCGAGGCCAGCGACCGCAAGGTCACCGAGAACTACGTCGAGGCGCACATCAAGGTGGGCATCGAGGCGTTGAAGTTGGTGCGCCGGCACGGTCGCAGTGTGAAGCATCTGCGCTTCGAGGAAGATCTCGAGATCGATCCCGACGAGGATTGACCCCGCGGGCACGCGCGGCGCTCCGGGAGGCGCTCGGGGTGTCGCGCAGCGTGCCCTTTTTTCTGTGTTTTTTGGACAACGTTGTCAATCGATTGGTGCGTGTGCTTGCCAGTGCGCGCAACGCAACGCTGTGCTTCGGCTGGTTTGCATGTTGGCGTGCCCGGTATGCGTGCAGTTGTTATGCAGGCAATGATTGTTCTTCTGGGGTTCACCGGGTTTCGGCGTGCGGACGGTGATCGACATGGTCTTCGATAGAGGTCTGTCCGCCGCGAAAACGTGAACTGCGTCACATCATTCGAGGCTTCTTCAGTCTTGCTGGACAAGTTTGTAGACAACGTTGTCATCCGGTTGCTATCACAACCGGCATGACCGCATCAGAACGGTCGCCCGCACGGACGCGGACGGCGACTGTCCCCACCGATCACCCGGACGTGGTCGGTCGATCGCCAGGCAGCAAGGCCAACACATGCGATTCCCGAATGAGGAGGAGACAGAGATGATGCAGACACAGCAATGGAAGAGATGGGCGCACCTGACCCTGGGTGCGTTGGGCAGCGTGGTCGGCGGAAGCATCGCCACGCTGATGCTTGCCGTCGTGCCGGTGCGCGCGGTGCATGCGCAGACGGCCACCGCCTGCGCCGCGCCGTGGAGCGCGACGACCGCCTACAACGGCGGCGACGTCGCCAGCGAGAACGGCGTCAACTACCTGGCCAACTGGTGGACGCAGGGCGATGACCCGGCCACGAACAACGGCCCTGGCGGCTCCGGGCAGCCGTGGACGTCGCAGGGTACCTGCGGTTCGTCGGGTTCCGGCGGCGGCACGGGCAGCGGAAGCTGCGCGGCGACGTGGAGCGCCTCGACCGCGTACAACGGCGGCGATGTGGCCAGCGAGAATGGCGTCAACTATGTGGCCAACTGGTGGACGCAGGGCGACGACCCCGCCACGAACAACGGTCCGAACGGTTCCGGTCAGCCGTGGACGTCGCAGGGAAGCTGTAGCGGTAGCAGCGGCGGCGGCAACAATCCGCCGACGGCGAATTTCTCCGATGCGATCAGCGGCCTCAGTGTCAGCTTCACCGATGCCTCCAGCGACAGCGACGGCTCCATTGCCTCGCGCGCCTGGAACTTCGGCGATGGCGGGACTTCGACTGCGACCAACCCCAGCCATACCTACGCCGCGGGCGGCACCTACACCGTGACCCTGACCGTGACCGATAACGGCGGCGCCACGGACACCAAGAGCGCGTCCGTGACCGTGTCGAGCGGTAGCGGTAGCGGCGGCGGCGGTACGCCGGCGGGCTTCATCTTCAGCCCGTACAAGGACATCACCGTCAACTTGAATTGGAATACCAACGTGATGTCGACCAAGGTCACCGGCTCGCTGATCCCGGTGGTCGGTAGCGGCAGCCTGATCTCGGACTATGAGCCGAATCTCGGCGCGATCACCCTGGCCTTCGCCACCGGCACCTGCGGCAGCGAGAACTGGGGCGGCGTGCCGGGAGCGGACTTCGCCAGCGCCAACGTTTCGGCGCTGGACAGCGCGGGCGTGGACTACATCGTCTCCACCGGCGGCCAAGCAGGCACCTTCAGCTGCTCCGATCCGTCGTCGATGGTGCAGTTCATCCAGCGCTACTACTCGCCGCACATGGTCGGCGTCGACTTCGACATAGAGGGCGGCCAGACCGCATCGCAGCTCAACGCGCTGGTGCAGCAGGTGGCTTATGCCGAGACGCAGTACCCGAACCTGCGCTTCTCGTTCACGCTGGCCACGCTGGCCGCGTCGGACGGCAGCTACGGCGGCCTGAACTCGCTGGGCGACACGGTGATGCAGGCGATCCAGAGCAACGGTCTGCAGCACTACACCATCAATCTGATGGTGATGGACTACGGCGCGGCGGGTTCGAACATCTGCGTGGTCGTCAATGGCGCCTGCGACATGGGCCAGTCGGCGATCCAGGCGGCCAAGAACCTCGAACACACCTACGGGGTGCCGGCCAGCCAGATCGAGCTGACGCCGATGATCGGCCTCAATGACAACACGTCCGAAGTGTTCACGACGGGCAACGTCGACACCGTGGCCAACTACGCCAAGAGTGCGGGCCTGGCCGGCGTGCATTTCTGGTCGCTGGATCGCGACACACCGTGCGCCAGCAACAGCGGCTACGCGTCGCCGACCTGCAACTCGGTCTCCGGCACCACGTCGCTCGAGTACACCAACCGCTTCCTTCAGGATTTCGGTCTGTAAGGCAGGCCACGGAAGGCATGAACGGACCGGGCCTCGTGCCCGGTCCGTTTCGTTTCGGGCATCCGAAAGCCGGGCGGGCTGTGTATCCTTCCGCTCCACGTCGACGGAGAATGTCCATGTACCCGCTGCCGGACCTGCGCACCGCGCGCACGCACATCCGCCTGCCGCGCGAGGACGATGCAGAGCGCCTGCTGGCTTATCGTCTCGGCAATCGTGCACATCTGGCGCCATGGGAGCCGGAGCGCGACGAGGGCTATTTTTCGCTGGAAGGCTGCGAACGCGCCATTGCCGAACAGATCGCGGCGGCGCATGCCGATCGCGCCTATCCGCTGTTGGCGCTGGACCCGGACGAGCGTGTGGTGGTTGCCTCGTTCACGTTCTCCAACGTGGCGCGCGGCATCTTTCAGGCCTGTCATCTGGGCTACGGGGTCGCCGCGGAACAGCAGGGCAAGGGCGTGATGTTCGAAGTCCTGCAGGCGGGCCTGTCTTGGGCATTCGAGGATCTGCGCATGCATCGCGTGATGGCCAACTACATGCCCGAGAACCAGCGCAGCGAGCGCCTGCTGCAGCGACTGGGCTTCGAACGAGAAGGCTACGCGCGCAGCTATCTGAAGATCGCTGGTGCCTGGCGCGACCACGTGTTGACCGCGCTGCTGCATCCCGACGCGCGCGGCTGAAGCCGGGCGGGTTCGCCCGTCCGCGGGCCTGTGCCATGCTGGTTGGCAATGCGTCGCGACGCGGCCATGCCCCGCCGTGGCGTCCCGCTACGGCAAGCAGAAAAGGGATGCGCATGAGCAAGATGGAATCGTTCGATCTGAACGGCAAGGTCGCCCTGGTCACGGGTGCATCGCGCGGTATCGGTGAGGCAACAGCCCGGCAGCTGGCGCGTTGGGGCGCGCGGGTCGTGGTCAGTAGCCGCAAGCAGGACGCCTGCGAGAAGGTGGCCGAAGCGATCCGTTCCGAGGGCGGCGCGGCCGAGGCGCTGGCCATGCATATGGGCGACACCGATGCCATCGAGGCCGGATTTTCCGCGCTCGACGCGCGCGATGCCGCGCCGGACATCCTGGTCAACAATGCCGCCGCCAATCCGTACTACGGGCCGCTGACGGAGCAGGATCTGGACAGTTTCCAGAAGACGCTCGACGTCAATGTGCGCGGCTACTTCTGGACCACGGCGCAGGCCGTGCGGCGCATGCAGGCCAAGGGTGGCGGTGCGGTCGTCAATGTCGCATCGATCAACGCGCGTCGGCCCGCGCCGGGGCAGGGCGCGTATTCGATGAGCAAGGCGGCCATCGTGTCGATGACGGAGAGCTTCGCGCGCGAACTCGGTCCGCAGGGCATCCGCGTCAACGCGGTGCTGCCCGGTTTGACCGACACCCGCTTCGCCTCGGCCCTGCTGGATGACGAGAAGCTGATGCGCTTCCTGCGCGCGCAGATTCCGCTGGGGCGTGCCGCGCAGCCGCAGGAGATCGCCGCGGCGATCGCGTTCCTGTGCACGCCGGCGGCGAGCTACGTCAACGGTGCGAGCTGGGTGCTCGACGGCGGGCTTCTGGCCTGACGGCCAGGATGCGGGACGCTCCGACGAGCGTCCCGCGTGCCGTGTTCAGGCGTTCGGCGAGCGTCGCGTACGCGAACCGCCACGCCGGCGGCGCTTGGCCTGCGCCTGTGCTTGTGCCTGAGTGCTGCCGCCGGACTTGCGCTCCTGCGTGTGCGGACGGCGCTGGTGCGAGGACTTGTTGCCGTTCGGACGCTGGCGCTGGCCGCCCTGACGCGGCTTCGGTGCGCCGGCGTCCATGCGCAGCGGCTGCGACGGCTCGAAGCCTTCCATCGGCGCGATGTCGATCTCGTCCTTCAGCAGCTTCTTGATGTCACGCAGCAGTCCCGATTCCTCGTGGCTGACCAGCGAAACCGCTAGTCCGCTGGCGCCGGCGCGGCCAGTGCGGCCGATGCGGTGCACGTAGTCCTCGGCGACCATCGGCAGGTCGTGGTTGATGACCATCGGCAGCTGCTCGATGTCCAGGCCGCGCGCGGCGATATCCGTCGCCACCAGCACGTCCACCTTGCCTTTCTTGAAGTCGCCCAGGGCGCGGGTACGCTGGTTCTGGCTCTTGTTGCCGTGGATCGCCGCGCTGCGCATTCCCGACTGGTTGAGGAATTTGCACAGCTTGTCCGAGCCGTGCTTGGTGCGCGCGAAGACCAGGGTCTGGCGGCGGCTGTCCTCGGCCAGGATGTGCAGCAGCAGGTCGCGTTTGCGCTCGGCGTCGACCGGATGCACGCGGTGGCTGACCGTGGCGACCACGGTGTTGGCGCGCGCCACTTCGACTTCCTTCGGGTTGTGCATGAACTGCGACGCCAGCGCCTTGATGGCGGGCGCGAAGGTGGCCGAGAACAGCAGCGTCTGGCGCTGCTGCGGCATGGCCGAGATCACGCGCTTGAGCGCCGGCAGGAAGCCCATGTCGAGCATGCGGTCGGCTTCGTCCAGCACCAGGATCTCGATGCCGGACAGGTCGATGTGCCGCTGCTGCATGTGGTCGATCAGGCGGCCCGGCGTGGCGATCACGATGTCCACGCCGCGGCGCAGATTCTGGATCTGGTTGCCCATGCCGACGCCGCCGAAGATGGTCGTGCTGTAGACGGTCAGGAACTTGCTGTAGTCGCGCACGGAATCGTGCACCTGCGCGGCCAGTTCGCGGGTCGGTGTCAGCACCAGCGCGCGCGGCTTGCGCGGACGGCCCGATGTCGGACGCTTCCCGTTCGGGAACAGCCGTTCCAGCATGGGCAGGGAGAAGCCGGCGGTCTTGCCCGTGCCGGTTTGCGCGCTGGCCAGCAGATCATGGCCCTCCAGCACCACCGGAATGGCGGCGGCCTGGATCGGCGTGGGCTCGTTGTAGCCCTGATCGGCAAGCGCGCGCAGCAACGCGGGCGAAAGCCCGAGAGATTCGAAATGCATGAAAGCTCCACCTGTGAAGACAGGTTTGACGACTCGGAGCGTTCCCGATGAACCGCGCTGCGAGTGGGGAATATGGCGGATGCACGCCGTGATGGCGGACTGCCCGGTCAATGCGAAGGACGCCGAGTGGCGTGGGCCGGGCTGCACAGCGGGGCTGGCGGCCGCGGGGATCCGTAGGGAAGTCGACGATCCGACCCGCAAGACACGGCGGAGGATATAGCAAAACCTCCGAATAGACCATGTTTTTCTTTTTCATTCAGAAGTTTCGGCTGAACGGCCCGGCACGGGGGTGTTGAATTCGCGTGCATCCGACAGCATCCATGAAGGCCTGCATTCGCCGATCACCCAGGACACTTCTCGATGTCTCAGACTTCCGATCAGAACCGCCGCTTCGTGCTGGCCTCGCGCCCCGAGGGCGCGCCGGTGCCGGACAACTTCCGCCTGGAGACCGACGCGGTGCCCGAGCCGGGCGACGGCGAGGTGCTGCTGCGTACAGTGTTCCTGTCGCTGGACCCATACATGCGCGGCCGCATGAGCGATGCGCCCTCGTACGCCGCGCCGGTGGAAGTTGGCGGGCTGATGGTCGGCGGCACGGTGTGCCGGGTGGCGAAGTCCAGGCATCCCGACTACGCCGAAGGCGACTGGGTGCTGGCCTACAGCGGCTGGCAAGACTACGCGCTGTCCGACGGCAAGGGCCTATTCAAGCTCGACCCGCAGCGCGCGCCGCCGTCGTGGGCGCTGGGCATCCTCGGCATGCCGGGCTTCACCGCCTACATGGGGCTGACCGATATCGGCCAGCCCAAGGCTGGCGAGACCGTGGTGGTGGCCGCTGCATCCGGCGCGGTCGGGTCGGTGGTGGGGCAGGTCGCCAAGCTGCTCGGCTGTCGTGTGGTCGGCATCGCCGGCGGCAAGGAGAAGTGCGACTACGTCACCGGCACGCTGGGCTTCGACGCCTGCATCGATCACCGTCAGGCGGACATGGCTGAAAAGTTGAAGGCTGCGTGCCCGGATGGCATCGACGTCTATTTCGAGAACGTCGGCGGCAAGGTCTTCGACGCTGTGCTGCCGCTGCTCAACAGCAAGGCGCGCATTCCGCTGTGCGGCCTGATCGCCAGCTACAACGCCACCGAGCTGCCGCCCGGACCGGATCGTCTGCCGCTGCTCGCCGGCACGCTGCTGAAGAAGCGCATCCGCATGCAGGGCTTCATCATCTTCGACGACTACGGCGACCGCTACGGCGAATTCCTCGCCGCCATGCAGCCGTGGCTGGCGGCCGGCAAGTTGCATTACCGCGAAGACATTGTCGACGGCCTCGAGCGCGCGCCCGAAGCCTTCATCGGCATGCTCGAAGGCGCCAACTTCGGCAAGTTGGCCGTGCGCGTCGGTCCCGACGACGCGACGGCCTGAGCGGCACGAATCCCCCTTTTCCCGCATCAAGCAAGGAGTTCATCCATGAAGATCCTGATGGTTCTGACATCCCACGACCGCCTCGGCGACACCGGCAAGAAGACCGGTTTCTGGCTGGAGGAGTTCGCCGCGCCGTACTACGCGTTCAAGGACGCCGGTGTCGACATCACGCTGGCGTCGCCGGCCGGCGGCCAGCCGCCGCTTGATCCCGGCAGCGACGCCGAGGATGCGCAGAGCGACGATACCCGCCGCTTCAAGGCCGATACCGAGGCGCAGCAGGCGCTGGCCAACACGCGCAAACTGGTTGACCTCGACGCCAGCGAGTACGACGCGGTGTTCTATCCGGGCGGGCACGGTCCGCTGTGGGATCTGGCCGAGGACCAAGCGTCCATCGACCTCATCGAGACTTTCTGGCGCGCCGGCAAGCCGGTTGGCGCGGTCTGCCACGCACCGGGCGTGCTGCGTCATGTGCATGACGGCGACAAGCCGCTGGTCGACGGCCGCCGCGTGACCGGCTTCAGCAACAGCGAGGAAGCGGCGGTCGGCCTGACCGACATCGTGCCGTTCCTGGTCGAGGACGAGCTGGCGCGTCTGGGCGGCAAGTACGCCAAGGGCGACGACTGGTCCAGTTTCGTGCAGGTCGACGGACGACTCGTCACCGGACAGAACCCGGCGTCGTCGGTGGCCAGCGCCGAGGCGCTGCTGAAGCTGCTCGCCTGAAGCCGGGGCGGCGACATCGGCCCGGGGCCTGCTAGAATGCAGTATCGCGCGCGGCGGTTCGCCGCGCGTTACCCCCCGAGGTTCCCATGACATCCCCCGCTTCCGATTCCGCTCCCGTCGCCAAGGACGGGCCGAGCTTCGCCGCGCTTGCGCTGGCGCCCGCCGTGCAGCAGGTGCTGGCCGACGTCGGCTACGAGTCCCCGTCGCCGATCCAGGCCGCGACCATTCCGCCGCTGCTCGAGGGGCGCGACGTGCTCGGTCAGGCGCAGACCGGCACCGGCAAGACCGCTGCCTTCGCGTTGCCGATTCTGTCGCGGCTCGACGCCACGCCCGGCAAGCCGCAGGCGCTGGTGTTGGCGCCGACACGCGAACTGGCGATCCAGGTTGCCGAAGCCTTCCAGCGCTACGCCGCGCACATCCCCGGTTTCCGCGTGCTGCCGATCTACGGCGGGCAGGGCTACGGCCCACAGCTGCAGGGGCTGCGTCGCGGCGTGCACGTCGTGGTCGGTACGCCGGGGCGCGTGGTCGATCACCTGAAGAAGAAGACGCTGGACCTGTCCGCGCTGCGCTTCCTGGTGCTCGACGAAGCCGACGAGATGCTGAAGATGGGCTTCGCCGAAGACGTCGAGGCGGTGCTCACGGCGACGCCTAAGAGCCGTCAGGTCGCGCTGTTCTCGGCCACCATGCCGGCGCCGATCAAGCGCATCGCGCAGACGCATCTGAGCGATCCGGTCGAGGTGGCGATTGCCGCCAAGACCACTACCGCCACCAACATCCGCCAGCGCTACTGGTGGGTCAGTGGCGTGCACAAGCTCGACGCGCTGACGCGCATTCTGGAAGCCGAGCCGTTCGACGCGATGATCGTGTTCGCGCGCACCAAGCAGGCCACCGAGGAACTCGCGACCAAGCTGCAGGCGCGCGGATTCGCCGCGGCCGCCATCAACGGCGACATCGCCCAGCCGCAGCGCGAGCGCGTCATCGGTCAGCTCAAGGACGGTCAACTCGACATCCTCGTCGCCACCGACGTCGCCGCGCGCGGCCTCGATGTCGAGCGCATCAGCCACGTGCTGAACTACGACATTCCCTACGACACCGAATCCTACGTGCACCGCATCGGCCGCACCGGTCGCGCCGGACGCAGCGGCGAGGCGGTGCTGTTCGTGACGCCGCGCGAGAAGGGCATGCTGCGCGCCATCGAGCGCGCCACGCGGCAGCCGATCGAGCAGATGCATCTGCCCGGCGTGGACGTCGTCAACGACCGCCGCGTCACGCGCTTCATGGAGCGCATCGACGCGGCGCTGGAGCACGACGACCTGCAGCCGTTCCGCGATCTGGTCGCGCGCTATGAGAGTGAGCGCGGTCTGTCGGCCGAGGACATCGCGGTGGCTCTGGCGCGCATGGCGCACGGCGACAAGCCGCTGCTGCTCAAGGAGAGCCTGATCGAGCGCGCGCCGCGCAAGGCCGGCGCCGACGACCGCGGCGCACCCGGCCGGCACAAGAGCGGCAAGCACGACAAGTTCGGCAAGCGCAGCGAGCGCAGGCACGTCACCGAGAGCGGCAAGCGCACCTACCGCGTGGAAGTCGGCCACGTCCACGGCATCAAGCCGGGGAATGTCATCGGCGCGATCGCCAACGAGGCGGGGTTGGACAGCCAGTACATCGGCCGTTTGACCATCCAGGGCGACCACAGCCTGATCGACCTGCCGCCGGAGATGCCCAAGGAAATCCTTGCGCATCTGAAGAAGGTGCGGGTGGCCGGGCGCATGCTGCAGATCTCCGCGCAGGAAGCGTTTGCGGATGGCGCTGGCTCCGACTCTCGCGCACCGGGCAAACCCAAGCACAAGTCGAAGCCTTCAGTGAAAGGGGCAGGCAAGGCGAAGGCAAAGAAAAAGAAAGCCAAGGACGCCGGCAAGCCGCGCGGCAAGGCCGCGTCCTCGGCCAAACGCGGCAAGCACGGCGATTGATCCTCCGGCCGAGGTTCACAAACTGCTAGAAAAACGCGCGCAAACTGCTACGCTGTCAACACTTTTTCATGTATGCCCGCGTTCGACCCATGCCCATGTCCCGCTGTCTGGTTGCCGTTTTAGCCGTCTGCGCCTTCGTGGCGCCCTGGACCATGGCCCACGCCGAAACGCATCCGGGCGAAGCGGCCCTGGTGCGCGAAGTGGCCGCCGATACGGGCAAGGACCCGGCCAAGCTCACCGCCCTGCTTGACGGGGCGCAGAAGCAGCAGAGCATCCTGGATGCGATCAGCCGTCCGGCCGAGTCCAAGCCGTGGAAGGATTACCGACCCATCTTCGTGACGCCGGAGCGCATCCAGGACGGCATCGCCTTCTATCGCGCGCACCGCGCGCTGATCGACGCCACAGCGAAGAAGTACGACGTGGCGCCGCAGTACCTGATTGCCATCCTCGGCGTCGAGACCCGCTATGGCCATATCACCGGCAAGTACAAGGTGCTCGATGCGCTGGTCACGCTGGCGTTCTACTACCCGCCGCGCGCCAAGTTCTTCCGCAAGGAACTGAAGACGCTGCTGGAGCTTCCCGACAGCAAGCTGGCCGGTCCGCTGGACACGCTGACCGGTTCCTACGCTGGCGCACAGGGCTGGGGACAGTTCATGCCGTCGTCGATCAAGGCCTATGCCGTCGATGCCGATCACGATGGGCACATCGATTTGCATGATTCGCTGCCGGATATCCTGGCCAGCGTCGCCAACTACTTCCACCAGCACGGCTGGAAGCCCGGCGGCGAAGTCGCCGCGCAGGCGCAGGCGCAGCCCGGCGCCAACGTGCTGAAGTACCGGGCCAAGCCGCCCCGGCGGACCCTGGAGCAGTACGAAGCGCTGGGCTACGCGCCCCTGCAGCGCATGAAGCCGGACACGGCGGCCAACCTGCTCACCCTGCAGAGCGAGCACGGTCCCCAGCACTGGTTCACGTTCCAGAACTTCTACGTGATCACGCGCTACAACCGCAGCCCGTTGTATGCCATGGCGGTGCGGCAAATCGCCGACGCCATCGCCCACGGTGTCGACGACCCGGCGGCCGTCGAGGCCGCGCCGTGAGGCGCGGAGCACTTCTTCCGCCCCTGCTGATATTGCTGATGCTCGCCGGTTGCGCGGGCCATCGCCCGCGGCCGATTGCACCTCCGGCTTCCGCGGAGGGCAAGCCGACGACCGCCAATCCGACCGTGGTCGCGACCGGCCCGGTGGACGACACCAGCCTGCCGCAGGACAGTCGCTACGGTCGCACCCGCGACGGCGGTCCGGTCAAGCCGCCGTCCTATATCGCCACGCTTTCCGAACCGGTACCGGTGCCTGAGCCGCGATCGCGCTACGGCAACAAGTCGCCCTATGTCGTGCGCGGCAAGACCTATCGCGTGCTCAAGAGCGCCAAGGGTTACG
Source organism: Oleiagrimonas sp. MCCC 1A03011 (assembly GCF_003267965.1). Lineage (NCBI taxonomy): Bacteria > Pseudomonadati > Pseudomonadota > Gammaproteobacteria > Lysobacterales > Rhodanobacteraceae > Oleiagrimonas > Oleiagrimonas sp. MCCC 1A03011. Next base: position 264,773 of record NZ_MSPY01000002.1, read on the forward strand.
ACCAGCGTGGCATCGCCAGCTGGTACGGCAGCAAGTTCCACGGCTACATGACGTCCAACTTCGAGAAGTACGACATGTACAAGTTCAGCGCCGCCAGCAAGGTGCTGCCGCTACCGACCTGGGCGCGTGTGACCAATCTGGAGAACGGCAAGAGCGTGATCGTGCGCGTCAACGATCGTGGTCCGTTCGTCAGCAACCGCATCATCGATCTCAGCTACGCCGCCGCCGTGCGCATCGGCATCTGGCCGAAGGGCACCGGCCTGGTCGAAGTGCAGGCGATCGATCCCGAACATCCGCAGGAACTGCCGAAGCCGCACGCGGTCGAAAGCGCCGGCGCGCACCCCGGCATCTGGCTCCAGGTCGGTGCGTTCGGCGATCCCGAAAATGCCGAGCGCGTGGCCAGCCGACTGCGTGCCGCCGGCCTCGGGCCGGTGCAGATCACTCGCCTTGACGTGCAGGGACGCGACGTGCGACGGGTTCGGCTGGGGCCGCTGAAAAGCGTGTCCGCGGCCGACCGTCTGAGCCGCCGGGTGACCGCCTTGGGTCTGCCGACGCCCCAAGTGGCGGTAGACTAGGCGGTTGTGGCGAGCTGCGCGCCACGAACGGGCCGCTTGCGTGCCCGTTCACGGCCATCGTTTTACCGTATACCTGTATTGCACGCGCCCCCGGCGCTGGACCCATCACCGATCGGATCGCACCCATGACGTTTTTCCGTTGCCGCACCACTGTTCTGGCCACCCTCGCGATTGTCGCCGCCGCTCTGGTCGGCGGTGCGTTCGCCCAGCAGGCGCCGCCCGCGCCCACGGTGCCTCGACCCGTGGTGCCTGCCGCGCCGGTGCCGCCGCCGCCGGACATCGACGCCAAGTCCTGGGTACTGATGGACTACGCCACGGGCCGCATCCTCGCCAGCAAGGACCCGAACAAGCGCGTCATCCCGGCCTCGATCACCAAGATCATGACCGACTACGTGGTCTCGGCCGAGATCGCCGCTGGCAAGGTCCACATGAACGACAAGGTGTTCATTTCCAAGCACGCCTGGCAGGCGGGTGGCGCGGGCACCGACGGTTCGACCAGCTTCCTCAAGGTCAACTCCGAAGTGCCGCTGAAGGATCTGCTGTACGGCATGATCATCCAGTCCGGCAACGACTCCGCCATTGCCCTGGCTGAGCACGTGGCCGGCAGCGAGGGCGCCTTCGCCGCGCTGATGAACGCCTACGCCAAGCAGCTGGGCATGAGCGGCACGCACTATTCCAACGCTTCCGGCTACCCGGTGCCCAACCACTACACTACGGCCCGCGACGTGGCCGTGCTGTCGCGTGCGCTGATCCACAACTTCCCCGCCGATTACGCGATCTCGGCGATCAAGGAGTTCAAGTGGAACGGCATTACCCAGCACAACCGCAACACGCTGCTGTGGCGCGACCCGTCGGTGGACGGCATCAAGACCGGCCACACCTCCGCAGCCGGCTACTGCCTGGCGGCTTCGGCCAAGCGCGGCGACCAGCGCCTGATCGCCATTGTCATGGGTGCGACCACCGAACAGGGCCGCGCCGATGACGCGCAGGCATTGCTGAACTACGGTTTCCGCTTCTTCGAGACCCACAAGGTCTACACGCCGGGCAAGGCGCTGGCGACGCCGCGTCTATGGAAGGGCGAGGCCGACAAGTTGCCGATCGGCGTGGCCGAGCCGGTGCTGGTCACGGTCAAGCGCGGCGAGTACGACAAGCTCAAGGCGACCATGGACATTCCCGATCCGCTGATCGCCCCGTTCAAGAAGGACCAGAAGATCGGCACCCTGCGCATTACCCTGGACGGCAAGCCGGTACTGACACAGCCGCTGGTGGCCCTGCAGGATGCGCCGGAAGGCGGCTTCTTCTCGCGACTGTGGGACACGATCCTGCTGTGGTTCCATCACAGCAGCCACGACAAGAAAGACGCCAAGTGATGCGTGACGTCGAGAACATCCAGCCGGAGAACCCCGATCAGGGCTTCCAGTTTCCCGGCACCTTCACCATCACCGCCATGGGCAATGCCGAGGCGGTGCTGGAGAGCAAGGTGCCGGAGATCCTGCGCCAGCTCGGTCGCCGGGTCCACATCGATCGCATGAAGACCCGGCCGTCGAGCAAGGGCAACTACATGGCCGTGACCGTCGATTTCGATTGCGCGCGCCGTGAGGAGTACGATGAGGCCCACGCCGCGCTGCGCGCGGATCCGGATATCCGTTACACCCTCTGAGCACGTTCGCGCCTTGAATCGGCGGGCCGCGGACACCAGGAATCGAGCATGACTGCAACCGCCCCATCCCGAGCCGCGTCCGCCGAAGGCGGGCGCGAGCTGCGCATCCGCCGTCTTGGACGACAGCCCTACGAGGCCACCTGGAAGGCCATGAGCGCCTTCACCGATGCCCGCGACGGCGATACGCCCGACGAGCTGTGGGTGCTGGAACACGACCCGGTGTTCACGCTCGGGCAAGCCGGCAAATGGGAGCATGTGCTCATGCCCGGCGATATCCCCGTCGTTCCCGTCGACCGCGGCGGCCAGGTGACCTATCACGGTCCCGGCCAGATCGTGGCCTACCCGCTGATCGACCTGCGTCGGCTCGGTGTCGGCGTGCGCGAACTGGTGAATCGCATCGAGCAGGCCATCATCGACACGCTGGCGCACTGGAACATCGTCGCCGAGCGCGTCGAGGGCGCGCCCGGCGTGTACGTGGCCGGCGCCAAGGTCGCGGCGTTGGGCCTGCGCGTTCGCCGCGGCTGCACGTTCCACGGCCTGGCCTTCAACGTGAACATGGACCTGGAGCCGTTCCACCGCATCAATCCCTGTGGCTACAAGGGCTTGCAGGTGACGCAGGTGGTAGACTTGGGCGGACCCTCTGGTCTGGAAGCGGTCGAGGACGTGCTGATCGACGAGATCTGCCGTCAATTCGACTTCCGGGCCCACATTTCCGAACCGCGCATCCCTGAACTCCCGGGGCAGGGCGCGGTCTGCGTATAAGTACAGCCATGAGCGAAATTCAGTCCTCCAGCAAGAACATTCCCCTGCAGGTCGTCGACAAGCAGGTCGCCGGCGACAAGATCGCCCGCAACCGCGCCGGCTTCGACACCGACGGCCCGGTGCTGCGCAAGCCCTCGTGGATCCGCGTGCGCCTGCCGCAGGGCAATGCGGTGCAGCAGCTGAAAGCCAAGCTGCGCGAACACGATCTGGTGACGGTGTGCGAGGAAGCCTCGTGCCCGAACATCCACGAGTGCTTCTCCAAGGGCACCGCGACGTTCATGATCCTGGGCGAGGTCTGCACCCGTCGCTGCTCGTTCTGCGACGTGGCCCACGGCCGTCCGGCGCCGCCCGACGCGCTGGAGCCGGCACGTCTGGCCGAGACCATCGCCAACATGGGTCTGCGCTACGTGGTCATCACCTCGGTCGACCGCGACGATCTGCGCGACGGTGGTGCGGCGCATTTCGCCTCGTGCATCCGCGCGGTGCGCCACGCCAGCCCGAACATCCAGATCGAGATCCTGACCCCGGACTTCCGCGGCAAGGGCCGCATGGAGCGCGCGCTGGAAGCGCTCGCCGAGCACACGCCCGACGTGTTCAACCACAACCTGGAAACCGTGCCGGAGCTGTACCGCGAGGTGCGTCCGGGCGCCGACTACCAGTGGTCGCTGGACCTGCTGAAGAAGTTCAAGGCCGCGCATCCGGAAGTGCCGACCAAGTCCGGCATCATGCTGGGTCTGGGTGAGACCATGGAGCAGGTGCTGGGCACGCTGCGGGACCTGCGCGCGCACGACGTGGACATGGTCACCATCGGGCAGTACCTGCAGCCGACCGCCCACCACCATCCCGTAGTCCGCTACTGGACTCCGGACGAATTCGAATCGCTGCGCGTGGCCGGCATGGAGATGGGTTTCACCCATGTCGCGTCCGGTCCGCTGGTGCGTTCTTCCTATCATGCCGACGAGCAGGCCCATGCCGCCGGTTTTGTCGAGGTCGCCTGAATGATCAAGCGCTTTCTCCTGGCCACGCTGCTGCTCGCCCTCACCGGTGTGGCCGCGCATGCCGACGTCCCCACCAAGTCCGATTCGCTGACGCTGAAGCCGACCACGGCCGAGGCCCAGGCCGCGGCGCTGTCGGCGCGCTTCCTGACGCGCTTCCAGTACGACGCCAAGCCGCTGGACGACGCGATGTCGGAGAAGATCTTCGACGCGTACCTGAAGGACCTGGACGGCGACAAACTGTATTTCACGCAGGCCGACATCAAGCACTTCGACAGCCTGCGCGACAGCCTCGACGACGCCATCTGGAACCAGGACCTGTCCGGCCCGTTCGCCATCTTCAACCTGTACGTGCAGCGCGCCACGCAGCGCCTGCAGTATGCGCGCAGCCTGCTGAAGAAGGGCTTCGACTTCAGCAAGAAGGAAAGCTACGACTTCGATCGCGACAAGGCCAAGTGGGCGCCCAACGAGCAGGCGCTCGACAGCATCTGGCGCAAGCGCGTAAAGAACGATTGGCTGCGCTTGAAGCTGGCCGGCAAGGACGACGCCGACATCCGCAAGACGCTGGACAAGCGCTACAAGAACTACATCGACCGTATCGATCAGCTCGATTCGCAGGACGCGTTCCAGACCTTCCTCAACGCGTACGCGGAGACCACCGACCCGCACACCGACTATTTCGGTCCGCGCGCGGCGCAGAACTTCGACATCGCGATGAAGCTCTCGCTGGAAGGCATCGGCGCGGTGCTGCAGGCCAGCGATGAATACACCATGGTGCGCGAGGTCGTGCCGGGTGGTCCGGCGGCCAAGTCGGACAAGGTGCATGTCGGCGACCGCATCGTCGGCGTCGGCCAGGGCAAGGACGGTCCGATCCAGGACGTGATCGGCTGGCGTCTCGATGACGTCGTGTCCAAGATCCGCGGCAAGAAGAACACCACCGTGCGGCTGGAGATCATTCCCAGCAAGACCGGTCTGGACGGCAAGCACGAGATCGTGACCCTGGTGCGCAACAAGGTCACCATCCAGGAGCAGGCCGCCAAGAAGAAGATCATCCAGGTCAAGGACGATGGCGTCACCCGCCGTATCGGCGTCATCGAGTTGCCGTCGTTCTACGAGGACTTCGGCGCGCGCCGCGACGGCGATCCGAACTACAAGAGCGCTTCGCGCGACGTCGCCAAGCTGCTCAAGGAACTGAAGAAGGACAAGGTGGACGGCGTCATCGTCGACCTGCGCAACAACGGCGGCGGTTCGCTGACCGAAGCCACCGCCATGACCGGCCTGTTCATCAACAAGGGGCCGGTGGTGCAGGTGCGTTCCAGCAACGGCAGCGTCGAGGAACAGACCGACGATCAGCCGGGCATGGTCTGGAGCGGTCCGCTGGCGGTGCTGGTCAACCGCGGCACCGCGTCGGCCTCGGAAATCTTCGCGGCGGCGATCCAGGACTACGGCCGCGGCCTGGTCATCGGCGAGCCGACCTTCGGCAAGGGCACCGTGCAGAATCTGGTCAATCTGGACCGCTTCGGCGATGGCGAGAAGAAGCCGAAGTACGGCGAGCTGAAGATGACCATCGCCAAGTTCTTCCGCATCAATGGCGGCTCCACCCAGCTGCGCGGCGTGACGCCGGACATCGCCTATCCCAGGAACGGCAACGAGAAGCTGTTTGGCGAGTCGACCTACGACAACGCCCTGCCGTGGACCGACATCCAGCCGGCTAAGTACAAGCCGGTGGCCAATCTGAAAATGCTGGTGCCGATCCTCGAGCACAAGCACGCACAGCGCATCGCCAAGCTGCCGGCGTGGAAGCTGATGCTCGACGAGCTGGCAGAGTTCCGCAAGAACCGAGACAAGACCACGGTGTCGCTGAATTACGACACGCGTCTGGCCGAGCGCAAGCATGTCGAGGCGGTGCAGAAGGCATTCCGTAAGCGGCACAAGGCCATCAACGGCGACACCTCCGATACCATGGAGGTCACGCTGGACGACGGCCTGACGCCGGGCGAGCGCAGCATCAAGGATCAGATCAAGCAGGAGAAGGAGGCCGACAAGGCCACCGACGTGATGCTCGACGAGACCGCGCACATCGTCGCCGACGAGGTGGGCCTGATCCAGGCCGACACCAAGCTGGCAGCCGAAGTGCTGCCATACCATGGCAAGTCTGCGATCGCGGACTGATCGGGTGACTCACTCGAAAGATGAAAAAGGAGGCTTCGGCCTCCTTTTTTTTCGCTTGATGCCTGGATATTGCGTGTGCTGTTCCACGTTTCGTGGCGGTGATCCACTCGGTCATTTGACGGGGGTTTCCGAATTGTGGGAGCTTACATTCAGGAGTCGTGATCGGTGAAAGAACGGGGGTTCTCCCGATACCGGCTTCCCACATCACGCGCGCAAAGACGCGTATACATCGCCGCAGCAGGGATGCGGCGGTAGATTTCATGGGGGAAATGTTGCGCATGGACGCGGCAGTTAGAGAAGAAGCATCGCCGGAACCTGAAGATTTTTCCACAGGCCCCGAGAGTTCGACCGGATACGACTTGCGCTTGGCGGGATTGGTGCTTCTTGCGCAGTTCCACGGCATTGCCGCAGATGCCGATCAATTGCGGCACGAGTCAGGCCGCGGTGACGATCCTTTCGACGAAGAATCGCTTCTGCTCGCGGCCCGGAAACTCGGGTTGAAAGCCAAGCTGGTCAAGCAGTCCGTTGATCGTGTCGACCGCGTCGCCTTGCCTGCCATGGCACTCTGCGATGACGGCAAGGCGTTCATCATCGCCAAATGCGGCGCGGAAAAAATCCTTATCCACGATCTGGAGCAGCAGCGCCCGGTGGTGCTCGCGCCAGAAGAATTCCGTGCGCGCTACGCTGGCCGTTTGTTGACCGTGGCGTCCCGTGCTTCGCTGGTGGCCGAACTTTCGAAGTTCGACTTCAGCTGGTTCATTCCGGCCATGGTGAAGTACCGCAAGCTGCTGATCGAAGTGCTGGTCATTTCGCTTTTCCTGCAGTTGTTCGCGCTGGTCACGCCGCTGTTCTTCCAGGTGGTGATGGACAAGGTCCTGGTTCATCACGCCATGACCACACTGACCGTGATTACGGTCGCGCTGGTGGTCGTGACCATCTTCAACGCGGTGCTGGCAGGGTTGCGAACCTTCCTGTTCGCGCATACCACCAGCCGCATCGACGTCGAGCTCGGGGCGCGCCTGTTCCGACACATTCTGGCGCTGCCACTGGCCTACTTCGAGGCACGTCGCGTCGGCGACACCATCGCTCGTGTTCGCGAACTGGAGAAGATCCGCAATTTTCTCACTGGCCAGACGCTGACGTCGGTACTGGACCTGATGTTCACGTTTGTGTTTCTTGCCGTGATGTTTTTCTACAGTGGCTGGCTGACCCTGGTCGTGGTGATCTCGCTTCCGCTGTATGCGATCTGGTCGGCGCTGATCACGCCGGCGCTGCGTCGCCGACTCAATGAGAAATTCATGCGCAGCGCCGACAACCAGTCGTTTCTGGTTGAGGCCATATCGGGCATTGGCACCGCCAAGGCGATGGCGGTCGAACCGCGCATGACGCGCACCTGGGACAACCAGTTGGCCGGCTATGTCAGCGCCGGCTTTCGCGTGACCAAGTTGGCCAACATCGGCCAGCAGGGCGTGCAGTTCCTGCAGAAGACGGTGACCGTGGCGATTTTGTTCTGGGGTGCGCAGATGGTCATCGACGGTACCCTCTCGGTGGGCCAACTGATCGCCTTCAACATGCTGGCAGGCCGTGTTGCGGCACCCATCGTGCGTCTGGCGCAGTTGTGGCAGGACTTCCAGCAGGTCGGCATCTCGGTCGAGCGCCTGGGCGAGATTCTCAATACGCGCACCGAGACCGGCGGCAGCCGCGTGGCTCTTCCCCCGATCAAGGGTCGGGTCACCTTCGAGAACCTCAGCTTTCGCTACCGTCCCGATACCGCGGAGGTCCTGCGCGATATCAATCTGGACATCCGCGCGGGCGAGGTCGTGGGCATCGTCGGTCGCTCGGGTTCCGGTAAGAGCACGCTGACCAAGCTGGTGCAGCGTCTGTACGTGCCCGAGCGCGGCCGTGTGATGGTCGATGGCAACGATCTGGCGTTGGCCGATCCGGCATGGCTGCGCCGCCAGCTCGGCGTGGTGCTGCAGGAAAACTTCCTGTTCAACCGCAGCGTGCGCGAGAACATCGCGCTGGCCGATCCAGGCATGCCGCTGGAACGGGTCATGCAGGCGGCGCGGTTGGCCGGCGCGCACGACTTCATCACCGAGCTTCCCGAAAGCTACGACACCGTCGTCGGTGAGCATGGTGCGAATCTTTCCGGCGGTCAGCGCCAGCGCGTGGCGATCGCGCGCGCACTGGTCATGAATCCGCGCATCCTGATCTTCGACGAAGCCACCAGTGCACTGGACTACGAGTCCGAGCGCGCGGTGATGGAGAACATGCGTGCCATTTGCGCCGGGCGTACGGTGCTCATCATTGCGCACCGGCTGTCAACCGTGCGTCACGCGGATCGTGTCATCGTGCTGGACAAGGGCGCCGTCGTCGAGGAAGGGGCGCCTCAGGAATTGCTGGCACGCGAAGACGGCCACTACACCCGCCTGCATCGATTGCAACAGGGGTGATGCAATGAGCATGCGCATGGAAGCTTTTCTGGATGTATTGCGCCGCTACGGTGCCGTGTTCCGTGCAGCTTGGCGCGAGCGCAAAAGTCTCGTCCCGGTGGAACGCACCAACGACGAGCGGGCCTTCCTTCCAGCGCACTTGGAGCTGATGGAGAGTCCGGCTTCGCCGGCACCGCGTTGGAGCGCATGGATCATCATGTTGCTGTTCGTGATCGCATTGTTATGGGCTTGTTTCGGCAAGCTCGACATCGTCGCGGTAGCTCCGGGAAGAGTTGTGCCCAGTGGTCGGACCAAAATCATTCAGCCCTCCGAAACGGCGGTGGTGCATCGGATTCTGGTGCATGACGGGCAGGCGGTGAAAAAGGGTCAGCTTTTGATCGAGCTGGATGCGGTCGGTGTCACCGAAGACGAGAGCAAGGCGCGACAGGCCTTGGCAAGTGCGAAGGTCGATGCTGCACGAACCGCTGCCCTGATCGATGCGTTGGAGAATCATCATATGCCGCATTTGGCGGAGGTCGAAGGTGTGTCTGCCGACCGCCAGGAAGTCGCCAGGCAGCAAGCCGAAAGCGAATATCGTTCGTTGCAGGCGCAGGAACAAGGCCTGCGTGATCAGGTTCAGCAGAAGCAGGCCGAGTTGAACACCGTCAATGAGTCGATTTCGCCATTATCCGAATATGCGGCCATCGCAAAGATACGAGTAAGCGACTACGGCAAGCTGATCGAAAAGGGTTACGTGTCCAAACAGGACTACTTGACGCGGCGACAGGAGCTGATCGATGCCAACAAGCAACTCGCCACGCAGCGCAGTCGGCGTGCGGAGCTGGAGTCGGCCATCAAGAGCGCACGAGAACAGCTTCGCGCCACGGTGGCGGATGCAAGACGAAAGCTGCTGGACGAACACCGCAAGGCCCAGGACCAGATCGAGCAGTTCACCCCGGAGGTCGCCAAGACTGCGCAGCGCAACCGCTTCATGAAGCTGCGTTCACCCGTCGACGGCACCGTCGGCCAGCTGGCGATCCACACGATCGGTGGCGTGGTCACTCCGGCCCAGGCGCTGATGCAGGTAGTCCCCTCTGACAAGGCGATGGAAGTCGAAGCGACGGTGCTCAACCAGGACATCGGGTTCGTGCGTACCGGGCAGCACGTTGCGGTGAAGGTGACCAGTTTCCCCTATACCCGCTACGGCTATCTCACCGGTACGGTCGAGACCATCTCGCACGATGCCGCGCAGGACAAGAAGCTCGGGCTGGTGTTCCCGGCGCACATCCGACTGGATTCGACGAAATTCACCATCAATGGCGTCGCGGTGGAAGTCACGCCGGGCATGTCCCTCAATGCGGAAATCCGCACCGGCAAGCGCAGTGTGATCGATTATCTGCTGAGCCCCCTGGAGACCCATGTGGACGAGGCGCTGCGCGAACGATGAAGAAGATTCTTTTCATCCACCAGAATTTCCCCGGGCAGTTTCGCCATATCGCGAAGCACCTGGCCGGGCAGCCCGACGTGGATGTCCGAGCGATTGGTCGCGAAAAGGCACCGGGTCTGCGCGGCGTGCCGCTGCATCGCTACAAGCCGCATCGCGACGCGGCCGCGCAGACGCATCCTTATGCGCGCACCTTCGAGCAGGCCGTGTTGTACGGACAGCAAGTGCTGCGCATGCTCCTGGGCTGGCGAGCGAAGGGCTACCGACCGGACGTCATCATTGCCCATCCCGGATGGGGCGAAACGCTGTACGCCAAGCAAGTGTATCCGGATGTACCGCTCATCCATTTCTGCGAGTACTACTACCGCCCCAGAGGGGCAGATACGGATTTCGATCCGGAATTTCCACTCACTGAGCATCGTGCGGCCGCTATTGAAAGTCGCAATGCCCTGCATCTGCTGAATCTGGAGCATTGCGATCTCGGCATCACGCCCACGAAGTGGCAGTACAGCCTGCATCCGGAAGCCTATCGCCATAAGCTGCGAATCATCCACGAGGGCATCGACCTGGAGGGGTTGCAGCCGGATCCGAATGCGACCCTGGAACTGCCCAGCGGTCAGGTCCTGAGTGCGGGCGAACCGATCGTGACGTACGTCGCGCGCAACCTCGAGCCCTATCGAGGTTTCCATCAATTCATGCGCGCCCTACCCAAGGTCCTGGAACAGAATCCGGACTGTCATGTTGTCGTCCTGGGAGGCGACAGCGTCAGTTACGGAGGCAGGCCGGCCGACGCCCGCCATTGGCGCGAAAAACTGCTTCGCGAAAATCCCATGGATCTCACCCGTGTGCACTTTCTGGGCAGGGTCGACTACGACACGTATAGGAAGGTGCTGCAGGTATCGAAAGCGCACGTGTACTTCACGTTCCCGTTCGTTCTGTCCTGGTCATTGCTGGAAGCCATGGCGTGCGGCTGCCATGTCATCGCCTCGGATACCGCACCGGTGCGCGAGGTCATCAGCAATCAGGAGAATGGGGTATTGGTGAACTTCTTCGAGCCCGACGAACTTGCGGATGTCGTGAGCCATGCGTTATTGCAAGAAGACAGCGGAATGGCAATACGCAAGCAGGCGCCACGCACTGCGAGGGACTATTCCTCCATGGAAGGAGTCCATCAGTACGTAAGAATCATGGCGACTGTTTTGAATGCTCAGGGGCGTTCTGCAAAAGTGACTTGTGCGGGGCAAGTACCACATCAGATGCGTTGTGGCGAGGGGATGAGGTGACCCTGATGCTTTTCCAAACATGGAAATTCGCGCCTGCGGGAGCCATGTTATCGACTATCGACGCGGGTAAGGAGATCGCAGATGAGCGTTAACGCATCCATCAAACAAGGGCTGTGCGTGTCCGTTGGCTATTCACGCACTGCCAAGTGGATTTCAATTTTATCAATGATCGCTTTCATCGTATTCACTTGTGGAATCCATGCCGCAATAGCCAAAGAGTCCGATATCGACTTCTCGAAGAGTCAATATTTCCTTGCGTTGGACCAATGTCCGCACCCTGAGCCGGGGTGGGTGTACGTAAAAATTGCCGGTGTCGATTTACGAATGCCGTACGATTCGTCGATCGGTCTGTGGGGTTACAAGTACCGTACCCCGGTCGGAGATAAGGGTACGGAAGGGTGTCGAGGTCATCCTGTGCCATTGCAAACCCTTTTTCTTTATCCGTATCGTGATCGGTTACTGGTCGATTGGCCAGCGTCAGCGCGTAACGGTCTAAAGGCGTTTGAATTGTTTGATACTTATAAGCCGCGCTGGTTTCAGTCCCGTTCGGAGAGATCGGTGTCCAATATGCGATCAAGGCACGAGTGTCATGACATTGGAAATGGGTTGTATCAGTGCGGGGCTTCTCCAGTTACACCAACAACCTTCCTCGCTTTTGCATTTTCTCAGTCGAGATACCAAACACCTGATAAGCATGTCTTTGTTGCTGAGTGTGGCGGAGTTTATAATTATGAATGTAGTATAACTTATTTATTAACAACGAAATTGCTTCTGTTATATAAATTCGATCGCCGAGAAGTTCATATTAAAGACGTGGTTGAGTTGGATCGCGTCGTGCGAAAATCTTTGCGATCCTATATTTTAAAGATTAAGTAAGGCTTGTTCTAATGGGTAACTGATTTGTAAAAGCACTATCTTCTTTCCGAGAAATTCAAGGAGTGTAAAATGACTACATACGATAGAAGGCATGGTGGAATCACGTTGACTTCAGATCAACTTGATCAGTTGGATGCGTTATACAACACTCAATTTAATATTTATAAAAAAGAAGGGCATAAAGATGATATCGGCTTGGGTGCTCCCCTCTATGACATGATTTTCAACAAAACGGTGACAGGGACTGAGGTTTCCCCACGAATCCGTCAGCAAGATCAGCAGCTTGCTGTCGACCCGGTTTGGAAAAAGTGCGCGCATGGCGCAGTCTTCAAGGCGACGAAACCAACAAAGACAGCCGACCCATGCGCGCCAGTTCAGTATTGAAAAACAGTGACAGGGACACTTACGATCGTTTGAATTATTCAGGAAAAAGTGCACCTGTCACCGTTCTTCCCACTCAGCGGTAACTCAAATCTCGGGGACACAAAATTCTGCACACCCTCAATATGAATGATAGAGAAATCGCCATGGTAAACAGGAATTCACAGCCTCCCGAGGTGCGGGCCTCCATGGCCAGGCTCATCCGGGTGCTGCTTGTCTGGGCTGCACTCATCTTTATTCTGTATGCAATCAGGATCACTCTTTTCCATGACGTGCAACAACAGCAGGTGTTCGTCATTTTCAAGCCGGTGGCCATGCTGCTGACCTCCGCTGCACTGCTGGCCTTTGGGCTGATTGCGATAAACGACGTAAGACAGGGGTTCGTGATCGTGCCGTGGGTCAGGTTGATCGTGACCTACAAGGTCAAGGATCCGTGGTGGTTTTCGTTCATGACACTGCTGTATTTGTCAACGCTTGCAGTCGGCGTTGTGTTCCTGATCAGTCATGCCTTTGAGTGAAGGATTCAGCTTCATTTTTCCTGTGTCACCCGAACTGCATTCAATCTTTCCGAATCAAGGATTGCTCATGTCAAACCCCAATACATCGACGCCTGAGAATTTCTTCTTTGTCGAGGTTTCTGCGGTTGTCGCCAAATTGTTCAAGGACCGAAATGGCGAAATGCAAAGTAAAAACGGTGACAGGGGCACTTACGATTGTTTGAATTATTCAGGAAAAAGTGTACCTGCCACCATTCTTCGAGCAGTGGAGAAGGTGTGATGAAAAAAATTAACTTATACAGGTGGATTAAAGTCGTAATTCCTGTGCTTTTTGGAGTGATATTTTTTTCGTATCTTCTGTCAAAATTTGTAGTTTACTATAATGTTTTCTATGGATTTTGTCCAAATATTGATCGGAAGCTCCGGCCCGAGGAGCGTGTACGTTCGGCGGTCCGATACATGCTACGTATATATCCGCCAGATAAAAATCTAACCATCAGTATTGGCGGGAGGCGAGTTACCGGCGCTGCAATCGTCAGGCGGGAGTCTCTTTATAACGGGGTTGATGATTTTCTTAATAAGAATAAGAGTTGTTGTTTGGTTGTTAAGCGCGATCCAGAGCTAGGTGCACCTGGATTTATGTTAAAGGTAACTGGATCGGTGCATGATTTCGTGCGGATTAATTATACGGTGTTTTATGATGTTGGTGGGCGGAGGGTGGCTAAGTTGTACACTAAATATGTCCCCATGAGTGTTTGTGGAAAGGTCGCTGAATTATATTGAAGTTTCTGGCAATGTGTTGTTGGTTGAGTGTTGGTGAATTTAAATTAAGGATTTAACAAACTGAAGGAGCATGCGCCATGTTGGGAAAATTTAATCTAAACGAATCGTTTTCGTCTAAAGGTTTCGAGAAATTCCAAAGCGAGGGGGTGGGGGTGCTGCCAACAGAATTTTTGAACATGACTTCAAAGCAGTTTAAAGCAAAACGGTGACAGGGACACTTACGGTCGTTTGAATTGTTCAGGAAAAAGTGCACCTGTCACCGTTGTTCTTATTGCAAGAAGACAGTGGAGTGGCAATACGCAAGCAGGCGTCACGCACTGCGAGGGACTATTCCTCCATGGAAGGAGTCCGTCAGTACGTAAGAATCATGGCGACTGTTTTGAATGCTCGGGGGCGTTCTGCAAAAGTGACTTGTGCGGGGCAAGTATCACATCAGATGCGTTGCGGCGAGGGCATGAGGTGACCCTGATGCTTTTCCAAACATGGAAATTCGCGCCTGCGGGAGCCATGTTATCGACTATCGACGCGGGTAAGGAGATCGCAGGTGAGCGTTAACGCATCCATCAAACAAGGGCTGTGTGTGTCCGTTGGCTATTCACGCACCGCCAAGTGGATTTCAATTTTATCGATGATCGCTTTCATCGTATTCACTTGTGGAATCCATACCGCAATCGCCAAAGAATCCAATATCGACTTCTCGAAGAGTCAATATTTCCTTGCGTTGGACCAATGTCCGCACCCTGAGCCGGGGTGGGTGTACGTAAAAATTGCCGGTGTCGATTTACGAATGCCGTACGATTCGTCGATCGGTCTGTGGGGTTACAAGTACCGTACCCAGGTCGGAGGTAAGGGTACGGAAGGGTGTCGAGGTCATCCTGTGCCATTGCAAACCCTTTTTCTTTATCCGTATCGTGATCGGTTACTGGCCGATTGGCCAGCGTCAGCGCGTAATGGCCTAAAGGGGTTTGATTTATATGACTCCATACTGCCGCGTTGGCCGCAAGCCAATTCGGAGAAGTCATTGTCCGAGATGCGGTCAGAACACCAGTGCCATGACATTGGAAATGGGTTGTATCGGTGCGCGGTTTCTCCAGTTACACCAACTACACCCCTTGCCTTTGCGGTTTCTCAGTTGATATACAAAACGCCTGATAAGCATGTCTTCACTGTTAATTGCGGTGCGCTCGCTGGCCCCCCCGGTGGGGGTATTTATAATTATGAATGTGGCGTCGCCTACTCGTTATCTCCGCGGTTGATCTTGGAGTACAAATTCGATCGTAGAAAAGTAAATATTAAAGACATAGTTGAGTTGGATCATTCTCTGCGTAAGTCTGTGCGATTATTTATTCTTAAGGATTGAGTGAAGTTAGTTTGTGATACATCAGTTTGTTCGAATATTATCTTCTTTCCACAACGTTTAGGGAGTGCAAAATGACTACATACGATAGAAAGCATGGTGGAATCACGTTGACTTCAGATCAACTTGATCAGTTGGATTCGTTATACAACACTCAATTTAATATTTATAAAAAAGAAGGGCATAGAGATGATATCGGCTTGGGTGCTCCCCTCTATGACATGATTTTTAATTTCATCAGTGATGATTCTACCGAGACGCATAGATGGATCGATGGAGAGGGCGTGTCTCATGAGGAGGAAATTCCAATTAAAGTGCCTAAACCCAGTGTGGACGTTGCTGTATGGACATGGATTAAAGGAGCGGCCAAGGTAAATAGCGCAGATGGTTTTTATGCAGACTTTATACGCGATTATACGTCTGAGCAGTATGAGATGCGTGGCGGTTTAGGTGATGCGGATTCTCTAAATCAGATTGCATCAAACAATATTGCGTTCAATTTAGTTCAGGATATTGTTTCACATGGTGGTGAGCTGCCTGGTATATCAGGGCTGGGGGCAATTGATGCAGGGGCGGCAGCTAGCAAGGTTTTTAATGATCTGCCTGGAGGGGTGGGGCCTGATTATGCGCCGTGGGCCGGTACGTTGCTTTTCCCGTATTTTGGGTTTGATAATTTTTTTAAGGATTTGATTCTTAGTAGCGAAGAGGTCGTAGCTACACTTCCAGATAATAGTACGGAGACGCTTAAGCATGCGAAGGGGACCTATGATTTAGTCGCCGCCATTGCGGCTGGTCGGAAGGCCAGCGTAAGTGCGGGGGGGAATAATGTGCTGCAGGCATTACAGAATATCGATGGTCCTGTCGACGCCCTGGATACAAATCAAACGGACTTGATCGATCAAGCCAATCAATTTTTTTGGGGCTTCTATGGACTCAGTTCGGATTCGCCATTCAATCCTGGTGACGATCTAACTTTTAATAATCTAGGCTCAATCGTTGGCGAGAGCTATATTCTCGGCAAATACACAGATGATGATGATATTGAAGGGGGGCGATTTGACGACGTGATCAACGCCGGAACTGGAGACGACACGATAGTCGGGTCACTGGGCGAAGACCTTGTTGATGGGGCTGGTGGGGTAGACACGGTTTCGTATTTGTCGTTCGAAAATACTATGAACGTGGTTCTCGATGCCGATCTTCAGCAGAACGATGGTGGTTTTACATATCGCATCGATGTTTTGAGTCAGGAATGGGATCCTCTTCTAGCAGTAACGTCGCCATCATTGGACTTGTTGTACGGTGTTGAGAGAGTGAAGCTCGGCACGGGAGACGACACGCTGACTATCGACAACCTTGATAGTGAGAAGTTATCAGGGCTGGAATGGATTGATCTGGGCTTTAACAAGAGTGTGGAGGGCGATGTATTGGATTTGAGCGGCATGAGCGGAGGCGTCTTGGTTGCGAAGGCGGGTGATCATGCGGTTACGGTTTCAAATATGGCTGGCAGTGGTTCCATTGAAGTGCGCGGGTCGGAAACGATCAAGGGAACTGACTATGCCGACCAAATTTCTGGGGGCGGTGAGAGCAACTTTCTTTTTGGTGGTTCAGGCAACGACACCATCGATGGTGGCGGTGGCAATGATCACCTGAACGGTGGGGCCGGATATGACGAATATGTTTTTACGCAGAATGATTTTGGTAGCGGTGCGATATATGACCTTATCAATGATGAAGATGGCTCAGGCTGTATAAAATTTGATGGCAAAATTCTGGGTCAGGATGAAAGTTTTTCCTCACTCGCGGCTACGGGTGCGACAGAATGGGATACTCAGGACGGCGTATTTCACCTCTCATGGCAAAAAGATGCTGGTTCGTTGCTCATACAGCACAATGATTCCGGTTCCAAGATTGTTGTAGAAAATTGGAGCGATGGCGATTTGGGCATCGAGATTCCGGATGCTAATGAAACGACACCGCCGCAATCGGGCCTGCTGACAAGCGGCGATGACTTGTTTGGTCACGATGGGGACAATGCGGGAGATGACTACATTGAAGCCCTGGCCGGTAACGATGGTATCTCGGCCGGCGGCGGTGACGATGTCATCGATGCTGGTGAGGGGAATGATCTGATTCGCGGCGGCAGTGGTGACGATCGCTTGTTGGGTGGCCTTGGGAACGATGTCATCACTGATGATTCTGAGTTTGTGGATTTCGAGGATTGGAGTGATGTCGTTGGCACTGATGGTCAGAGTCAACGAGAACGAGAAGAGGCAAATATCGCGGCACTTGGCTCAGCAGTAATAGCGAAGGGTAAGGGCTGGTATGTGTATGTCACCGAAGATGGTGACAATAAAACCTATACCACAGTTACGGCTAATGGAATCCAGGCTCTGGACCCTGATCAAGCCCCGAGTGGAGAAGATTACATTGATGGCGGTGATGGGGATGATGTTATTTGGTCAGGGGAAGGCGCTGACACAGTCCATGGAGGCGATGGGGCCGATTATGTGGATGGTGGTGCAGACAACGATTTGATTTATGGTGGTGCGGGTGCAGATCTAATTTGGGGGGATAGTTCAGCGGACTTGATTGCAAGTGGAGATCCCACGTCGAGAGTGTCTGCGCAAGCGAAGAAGAACGGTAACGACATTATCTATGCTGGCGATGACGACGATACGGTAGCAGGTGCCGGCGGTAACGATGTGATTGATGGCGGTGCCGGAGATGACATGCTGCACGGTAATGGAAATCCAGAGCCTATAGATAATGATGACCCGGATTCTGATTATATTGATGGGGGTATTGGTAACGATACAATCATCGGAGATGACGGCAACGATATTCTTCATGGCGGTGCCGACGATGATGTGATTTCGGGTGATAACTCGGATTCAGATACCCAAAATGGCAGCGACGTCCTTTATGGCGATGCTGGCAACGATGCGATGGATGGTGGTGGTGCTGACGACGTGCTCTATGGCGGAGAAGGCAATGATTCCATGTTTGGCGACAGCGACCAGATTGAAGAATCTCGCCATGGAAACGATGTTCTCTTTGGTGACGCTGGCATGGATACGCTCGTGGGTGGCGGCGGAGACGATACCCTTTTAGGGGGCGATGGGGATGATGTCATCAGAGGAGACAATAGTGAGGATCTTCTCTCGGAGCAGTATCAAGGGGCGGATTATCTAGACGGAGGCGATGGCAATGACACGCTTTCCGGCGATGATGGCAATGACACGCTTTCCGGCGGGGCCGGGGAAGATCAGCTTTTCGGCGGCAAGGGAGATGACATCCTCGATGGCGGAAGTGATGACGATCAGCTGGTTGGTAACGATGGTAACGATACGTTGCGAGCAGGTGATGGTAGCGACAGCCTATGGGGGATGTCCGGGGATGATGTGCTTAGTGGAGAAGTCGGCGATGACCTAATTGTCGGCGACGAAAGCGACCCTGAAGCGGGTCAGCCTGGGAACGACACGCTGTACGGCGGCGCAGGCAAGGATACAATTCTGGGTGGCGCTGGTGATGATGCGCTGTTCGGGAGCGACGATGCCGACCAACTAAATGGCAACGATGGTGCAGACACACTGGATGGCGGGGCCGATGACGACAAGCTTTGGGGTGGGGGCGGCAACGACAGTTTGACTGGCGGACTCGGAGATGACTATCTCGAAGGTGACGATGCTGCAGTGGATGCAAGTGAGCACGGCAACGACACCTTGGACGGGGGGGATGGCAACGACACCATCTACGGTCAAGGGGGTGATGACATCCTTTACGGTGGTGCTGGCAACGATTATGTGAGTGGTGGCGCCGGTGCAAACCAACTGTTTGGTGGAGAAGGAAGCGATCTTATTTTTGGTGGCGACAATGACGATGAACTCACTGGTGGTGTTGGTAATGACACGCTGGTAGGTGGGCTTGGCATAAACACTTTTGTCGTTGCTGCAAATGATGGAAATGACGCCATCGTCGCGCCCGGCACCTCACTCCCGACCGGGACGGTGCTTGGTGGCGTGCTCAAGCTGGAGGGCGGGCTGGGTCCCGACGACATTAGCTTGTCGCGCAGCAACGAAAATCTGACGGTCACGTATGAGGGCGGTTCCGTCGCCATCCAGAACTTCTTCTTGCAATACGACCCGGACGCGAATAGCGGCGGCAGCTATTTCAACTTCTCTCCGGTGACGAGCCTCGCCTTCGATGATGGCACCCATTGGACGTTGGCCGACGTGAAGAATGCGTTGATCCAGCCCACCAGCGGCGATGATCTCATCACGGGCTTTGACAGCCATGAGGTCATTCACGGCGGCGACGGCAACGACACCATTCAAGCCATGGGCGGCGCCGATGACTTGTATGGAGATGCCGGAGACGATCAGCTGGACGGTGGAGCGGGTGTCGATCATTTGCTGGGTGGCACCGGCAACGATGTGCTGCACGGCGGCCTGGATGCGGATCATCTGGAAGGCGAGAACGGCAACGATTCCTTGTACGGGGATGCCGGTGACGATGTTCTCGATGGCGGTCTGGGGGATGATTACCTCGAAGGAGGCACCGGCAACGATGTCTACGTCTTCGCTCGCGGAGACGGTCAAGACACGATCAGCAATCAAGACGACACGGTCAATCGCGTAGATAAGCTGGAGTTTGCTGACGGGATTGATGTTGCGGACGTCACGGCTACGCGAGTGGATGACGACCTGGTGCTGCAGGTCGCCGACAGCGGCGGCACTGTGACCGTACAAAATTACTTTCTGGACGATGCCGAGGGTGCCTGGCGACTTGATGCCGTGACCTTTGCCGACGGGACGTCATGGGATGTATCCACGGTGAAGTCGTTGGTGCTGAACCCGACGGATGGTGATGATCTGTTGCGGGGCTATGCTGGTGACGATGTGATTTCCGGCGACCTGGGCAACGACACATTGTTGGGCGGGGCGGGGAACGATCAGCTCGACGGAGGCCTTGGCGGCGACTCGCTTGACGGCGGTGACGGCAACGATACGTTGGCGGGTGGTGACGGAGACGACCTCCTCCAGGGTAGTGCCGGCAACGACAGTCTGACGGGCGGCATCGGCGTCGATACGTTGCAGGGAGGTCAGGATGACGATGTGCTGTCCGGTGGTGCGGGCGATGACGAGCTCGAGGGCGGCCAGGGCGATGATCGTTACGTCTTTGCATCTGGCGATGGCACGGACACCATCGTCGACGTGGATGGGCTCAGCACGCTGACGCTCGATGGCGTGGCGAACAGTGATGTGCAGATGCGGCGCGATGGAACCACGTTGGTGGTCCACTATGACGGCAACGCCGGAGACGAAATCCGCCTGGACGGCTTCTTCGATGCCACGACAGGCGAGGCCCTCCTTGCACTCCGTATCGAAGGCGATACGACCTGGGATCTGAGCAAACAGGATGTGGACACTCAGGTCATGCAGGGTGCGCCTGGCGACGACGTTATTTACGGCAATGATCTGGGTAACTCCATCCAGGCATTGGATGGTCAGGACACGGTGTACGCGGGAGCAGGCGACGACATCGTTGACGGTGGCGCTGGGGATGACGTGCTTCACGGCGACGATGGTGCGGACTCGCTTGCGGGTGGTGTCGGCAACGACGATCTTCGCGGCGATGAGGGAGACGATTCGCTGCAGGGTGGTGAGGGAGCGGATCAACTCAACGGCGGGAACGGCGCCGATGCGCTGTACGGAGATGCGGGCGATGACACGCTCGATGGCGGTGCCGGCGCGGATTCGATGCAGGGTGGAGCGGGCAACGACACGTATGTCGTCGATGATGTCGGCGATGTTGTGGTCGAGAACGCAGCCGAAGGCATCGACACGATCCAGAGTTCGGTCAGCTACACCTTGCCCGATCAGGTCGAGAACATTGCGCTGACGGGTATGGGCGACATCGATGCAACGGGCAACGCGCTGGACAACCAGCTGACGGGCAACGACGGCGTCAATCAGCTTCAAGGATTGGGTGGTGATGACGTGCTTTCCGGTCAGGGCGACAACGATGTGCTCGAAGGCGGAGCTGGTAACGATACGCTCGATGGAGGCGCGGGCGCAGATACGATGTCCGGCAACGCGGGCGATGATACGTACATCGTGGATAACGCCAACGATGTCATCGTCGAGCAGGCCGGTGAAGGCTTCGACGGGGTCGAGACGACGAGCGATTACACCCTTTCCGACCATATCGAAAAGCTGACCCTGGTCGAGGGCAGCGCCGCGCATGACGGTGTCGGCAACAGCGATGACAACACGATTGTGGGCAACTCCGCATCCAACATGCTGGATGGCGGAGAAGGGGCCGATACGTTGACTGGCGGCCTGGGCGACGACACCTATGTCGTCGACAACGTCAATGACGACGTGGTCGAGAACGCAGGAGAAGGTACTGATACGGTCAAGGCCAGCATCGATTACGCGCTGGCGAGCACGCTGGAAAACCTCACCCTGCTGGGGACTGCCGACCTGAACGGTACGGGCAATGACAAGGACAATGTGCTTGTCGGCAACGGCGGTAGCAACCGTCTGGATGGTGGTCTGGGCGCAGACTCCATGAGTGGCGGTCAGGGTGATGACTACTATGTCGTCGATTCAAGCGGCGATCTGGTATTCGAGCAGGCCGGAGGAGGCCACGACACGGTCGAGCGGCACTACGAGACCAACCTCGTGCTTGCCGATAACATCGAGGATCTGTATCTGGCTGACGGCATCGAGACCGGAAACGGCAATGCGCTGGACAACCATGTCACGGGCAATGTTGCCGCCAATTCCCTGGCGGGCCTCGACGGCGACGATGTGCTGGAAGGACTGGCCGGAGACGACGTTCTGTTCGGCAACAACGGCAATGACCGGCTTGATGGTGGAAGTGGCGACGACTACCTGGATGGCGGTGCCGGTGTCGATACCCTGGCGGGTGGTACCGACAATGACGTTTACATCGTCGACAATGCCAACGACGTGGTCATCGAGAACGCGGATGAAGGTACGGACCAGGTGCAGGCAAGTGCTTCGTATGTGCTCTCGGGCAACGTGGAGAATCTGCTGCTGATGAACGGAAGCAGCAATCTCGATGGTACGGGCAATGCGCTGGACAATTACCTCGGGGGCAATGATGGAGACAATGTACTCCAGGGGATGGATGGTGCCGACACACTGGCTGCCGGCAAAGGCAACGATGTGCTCGTCGGCGGAGCCGGTGACGACAAGTACGTCATCGATGCCAGTTCGGGTAGCAACCTCATCGACAATACGGGTGGTGGCTTCGACGGCGTATTTTTCGGTGACGGCATCACGAGCGATCGCTTGAGCTTTGCCCGAGATGGCGATGATCTGCTGATTTACGTGGATGACGCCACCGATCCTGCGGTCCGCGTGCAAAATCATTTCCTGGGTGGCGATGCAGCCATCGACTACGTACAGCCCGACGGCGGAAATTACCTCACAACGGCTCAGATCAATCAGATTGTGGCCGCCAACGATACGGGTGGGCAGTACGACCAGGTTGTGGAGGGCACAGCGGCAGGTGAACAGTTGACCGGCAGTTCCGGTAATGATCTTGTCGAGGGGATGGGCGGTGACGACACCGTGTTCGGTTTTGCCGGTGACGATGTGCTGCAGGGCGGCGACGGCAACGATTATCTCGCCGGTGGAAATGGCAGCGGCACGAGTTCGGGGAATGATCGTCTTGAGGGTGGCGACGGCAACGACACGCTAGTCGGCGAAGACGGCAACGACACCATGATCGGCGGTCTTGGCGACGATCAGTACGTCTACGGTGGCGGTCAGGATGTCATCGACACGTCCGACGGCGGCAACGACGGCATCTTCTTCAACGACGGCATCACCGCCGGCGATCTGGCCTTCAGCCGTGACGGCGACGATCTAGTGATCACCGTCGGTGGCGATGCCTCCAGCACTGTACGCGTCACCGACCACTTCCTGGGCGGTGATGCCGCGATCGACTACGTGCAGCCGGCCAGCGGTTCGCTGCTGGATACCGCGGCGATCAATGCCCTGGTCGACGGCGGCAGCAGCGGCGGAAGCGGCGGCGGTACCTCGGGCGAGACCGGCAACGATGCCGACTACGGCAACGTGGTCGACGGCACCTCGGCCGGCGAGCAGCTGCTTGGCAGCGGAGGTCGCGACCTCATCCACGGCCTGGGCGGTAACGACACCATCTTCGGTTTCGGCGGCGACGACAAATTCGAAGGCGGCGATGGTGACGACCAGCTTTATGGCGGAAATGGTTCGTTCAGTGGCTCCGGCGACGATATTCTGATTGGCGGCAATGGTGCCGACCAGCTGGTCGGCGAAGACGGGTCGGATATGCTCATCGGTGGCGCGGGTGACGACAAGTACGTGTGGCAGACCGGCTCGGGCAGCGACACGATCGACAATACGGGAGGTGGCACCGATTGGCTGTTCTTCAGCGATATCGACCGTACTCGCCTGGGTTTCCACCAGGATGGTGATGACCTGGTCATCATGGTTGATGACGACAGCAGTCAGAGCGTGCGGGTAAAGAACTATTTCCAGGGCGGGGATTACGTGATCAGCTACGTACAGCCCAGCGACGGATACGCTATTCCTTCTTCCGACATCGACGGCATGCTCACGCCGATGCCTTCTGCATCTGCCAGTACGACAACTGCCACTCTGAGTGGGGAACCCCAGATCGCTTCTTCCGGCGAAGGCGTCCAGGTTTCGCCTGACATGCTGGGGATGGCTTCCGGCGGTACGAAAAACGTGCACACTCATGCGGGAAGTATTCCGAGTTCAGGCGGAATCTCTCCCTTGGACGTCGGAGAGGAAGGGGCAAGTACGCTTGATTCTCATTGGCTTGGCAAGAATTACCATCTTCAAGCGAGTGCGGATCATTTTGCTCCGGATGCCGGAACCGATCTCCAGATTCATCGGCTGATCCAGGCCATGTCCGACTTCGATGGTGGCTCGGGTGGCGAAATGGGTCTGATGGAGCACGAGAGGCCGGAGGACGCGCCTTTCGCGATGGGCGGGCGACTGTGCAAGATGGAGTTCATGGAACACAGTCACGACATCCTGTAGCCAACGCGACACGGTCCGTGGACAAGAACCCACCCCAGCGGCATAGACGTTGGGGTGGGTTTTTTTTTAATCAGCTGTTTGGTCATGTTCCTGTGACTCGAGATTCCCTGGAGGCATCAGGGGCACGCGATACGAGTCACTGATGCGATCCAGCATATTGCGCACGGTCGGCCTGACACGAAAAGCATCCATGTCGGGCATTGTGCAGGTGCATGTACGCGGCGCGTGGGTGGGTGAAGGCGTGCGTGATGCCCGCAGCCACTTCCGGACCCTCCAGGACATGCGCGTCGATCATTCGGTGCGCGGTGTCGTACACGCGCAGCGAGATCGTCCGACGCGTGACATAGGGCGGCACCTCGCCGGGCACCAGGATGCGCTGCTGTGCGTGACGCCGGATGAAGATGGGGCCCGAGGAACGGTAGGGCGAGGCTTCGGGAAGATGCACGAACGGCAGCAGCAGCAATTCGTCGCCGATGGCCGCATCCTCCAGACTGACGCGGCACGGATAACCGGAGTCGTCATCCGCGAACACGCGAACCATGTTTCTGCGCGCCAACTCGGCATCGGACAGTGTGAAAAGCGGGATGAACGGCGAGGCATCAAGGCCGGTGAGACGAAACGAGGCCATGGCATGTCTCCATTGAAGGGGGCGACAAGCATGGCGGTGATGTGTGTCGTCGACGCGCCGTTTCCGGCCATGGCATAGGGACCTGCGCGGAGTACGCTGCTGACAGACCGAGCTGCGGTTATCATCGGTCCGTGCGCACGGCGTAAGCGTGTGCAGTCATGATGAAAACAGGAGTTCGGCACAGACGATGAGACTGGGACGTCAGTTGCGGAAATGGTCGGTCGGTCAGCGGGTGGCGATGATTGTCGCGCTGCTGCTGTTGCCGATGGCGGTGCTGAGCGCGGTCAGCATGGTCGTGCTCAACGAGCAGGAGATGGCCTTTCGCGAATCGGTCGAGGAGTCCGTGCACACGCTGCTGCCGTTGACCACTCTGGAGCATTACCTGCAGCGCGCGCTGGTCGATGAATTGCTGGCCGAATCGAATCAGTCCGCACCGGATTTTTCCGGCCTGACCGACAGCATCGACAAGAGCTTCTCCGGTTTGCGCGTCGGCGCGGACAAGCAGGATCTTCCGCTCGCCGTGATGGACGATGCGCAGCATGCCTGGATGCAGGCGCGTCCGGCCGTACGGCGCCTTGTCGAGCAGGTGCGCACCACGCGCGGCAGCCTTCCGCAGGACGGCCTGGCGCATACGCGCGAGGAGCTGGAGCGCGCCATTCACGACGTATCCACGGCACGCCAGCACTTGTCGTTCGTGATCGAAGCACGGTACACGCGCGCCGCGGCGCAGCGCCACCGCCAGTTGTGGTGGCTGGTCTGGGGTTGGGTGCTGACGCTGACGGCAGCGATCGCGCTGGCCGGCGCCTTCCTGTATTCGCTGTTGCGCCCGATACGGCAGCTGGTCGGCGCGTCGCGCGAGATCGGTGCCGGTCGAACCGGCGTGCGCGTGCCGGTGGAGGGACAGGACGAGCTGGCCGCACTGGCCACCTGTTTCAACGAGATGGCGGAGACTTGGGAAGTCACGCGGCAATCCCTGGTCACCGAGGCCGCGGAGGATCCGCTGACCGGCGCGCTCAATCGGCGCGCGGTGCTGGCGCTGCTGGAGACCGAGCTGGAATCCTGTCTGCGTACGCAGCAGCCGTTGAGTCTGTTCGTGCTCGACCTGGATCACTTCAAGGCCATCAACGACCGCTTCGGCCATACTGCCGGCGATCGCGCACTGCGTTGGGTCGTGGAAAAGGTGCGGGGGCTGCTGCGCGAAGGCGATCATCTGGGCCGCTACGGCGGCGACGAATTCATCGCGGTGCTGCCGCGCACCGGCAAGAAACAGGCCGAGGTGATCGCGCGTCGCATCGTGCAGGCCGTTCACGATGTGGCCGCGCGCGAGCCTTCCTATCCCGGCGTCAGCGCCGGTGTCGCGGCCGCGCCGGAAGACGGTCGCACTGCGACGGCGCTGATCGAAGTCGCAGACGCGGCGCTGTACACCCATAAAGCGCGTCATCGCGCACGTTAGGATTCCGCATGACTATGTCCCGTTCGTGGTCGCCCGCCACGGCTGCCTGGATCGCATTCGCGATCGCCGCATTGTTCTTTCTTTTCGAATTCGTGGTGCGCATCGAACCGAGTCTGGCGACGGGGGCGATCGAGCGCTTCTACAGTCTGTCGGATGCGCGTTTCGGCACTCTGGCCAGTCTGTTCTTCTGGATCTACGCGCCGATGCAGATCGTGGTGGGCCTGCTGCTGGACCGCTACGGCGCGCGCCGTTTCGTGCTGCTGGGCAGCGCGCTCTGCGCGAGCGGCGTGCTGGTGTTCGCGCTGACCGCGCAGCCGTGGGTCGGTGGCGCGGGCCGGGTGCTGATGGGGTTCGGCGCGTCGTTCGCCTTCGTCTCGGCGCTTTGGCTGGTCAACCACTGGTTCGCGCCGGAACGCTTCGCACTGCTGTCGGGCAGCGTCAACGCGATCGGCATGCTGGGCACGGCAATCGGCGGTGTTGCCCTGTCTGGGCTGATCGATCACGTGGGCTGGCGCGTCGTGTTCATTGCCACTGCATGTGGCGGCTTCGTGATCTTTCTGCTGGCCGCACTGTTCCTGCGCGAGCCTGCGTCGCCGGCATCCGGGCCGAAGGCGTCCGGTGCGGCCGCCCATGTACGCGACAGCCTGCGGGCCGTGTTCGGCGACGCGCGGACCTGGGGCATCGCCGTGGTCGGACTGCTGTACTACATGCCGGTGAACGTCTACGGCGGGCTGTGGGGCGTGACTGAACTGGTCCGCGACCGCGGACTGACTCCGGTGCACGCTGAGACTGTGGTGTCGACGATCTTCTGGGGCATCGCCTGCGGCAGCATCGCCGGTGGCTGGCTCTCCGACCGGCTCGGCCATCGCAAGTATCTGGTGTTTGTCGGGGCGGTGCTGACCGGAGCGGCCTATGCCGGAGCGCTCTATCTGCCTGCGCTGACCGAGTGGCAACTGGGCGCGCTGCTGTTCGCCGGCGGTTTCTTCGGTGGCCTGCAGATGCTGACCTTCGTGATGGCCAAGGAGGGGCAGGACAACCGCCGCGTCGGCACCGTGGTCGCCTTCGTCAACATGATCGGCATCGGTGGCGCGCTGATTTTCCAGCCGCTGGTCGGTGATCTGGAGAGCCTGGCCGGTGGTGACCTGCGGATGGCGCTGCTGACGGTCCCGGCATGTGTCGTACTGGCCGCGGTGATCGTGCTGTTCGTGCCCGAATACCGCCACCCAGCGCACCAGCCGGGCGCGCCGCGTCCGGCGCGGCACGGGTGACGCGTTCCGCCCGCTTCGTCAGCGCGGTCGGCGTTCGGTCAGGAAGTACAGCAGCGAGAGACCGGGAAGTACCAGACCGGCGCCGAGGGTAAGCGGCCAGCCGCCATGCGCATAGGCCCAGCCGCCCAGTGCCGATCCAACCGCGCCGCCGACGAAGAAAGTAGCCATGAACAGGCCGTTGAGGCGCCCGCGCTCGGCCGCGCCGAGGCTGTAGATGGCGCGCTGGCCCAGCACCAGGTTCGCGGTCACGCTGAAATCGAGAAGCACGCCGGCCGCGGCCAGCGTCACCAAGCGCAGATCGCCGGCGACATGGCCGACGTAGGACAGCGCCAGCGCCAGCATGGCGCCGAGGATGGCCAGTGCCGTGGCGCCATGGCTCCAGCCACGGTCGGCGATGCGCCCGGCGATGGGTGCGGAGATCGCCCCGGCGACGCCGACTAGCGCGAACACGGCGATGCCGTTCTGCGACAGTCCGAACGTGTCCGCCAGCTGCAGGGGCACGGCGGTCCAGAACAGGCTGAACGCACCGAACAGGCCAGCGTGGTACAGCGCGCGCCGGCGCAACACCGGCGTGTCGCGCATCAGGCCCGGCAGCGAGGCCAGCAACGCCGCGTAGCTCATCGTCTGTTCGTGCGCGTGACGCGGTGGCATGCGCCACCGCAGTAGCGCGGCCAGCGCCGCCATCAGCGCTGTGGCCAGGAAGAACACGGCGCGCCAGCCGAACGCGTCGGTGAGAAAGCTCGCCAGCGGGCGCGCGAACATGATGCCCAGCATGATGCCGCTGACCACATTGCCGACGACCTGCCCGCGCCGCTGCTCCGGAGCGAGATGCGCGGCGTAGGGCACCAGCACCTGGGCGCCGACCGCGCAGATGCCGATCAGCATCGCGGCAATCAGATAGGTGTCCGGTCCCTGCGCGAAGGCAGCGGCGAGCGAGGCCAGCGCGCACAGCAGTACCAGGCCGACGACCAGGCGGCGGTTCTCCAGCCGGTCGCCGAGCGGCACGATGAACAGCAGGCCGATGCCGTAGCCGGCCTGGGTCAGGGTCACGATCAGGCCGGCGGCCTCGGCCGACAGTCCCAAGGCGCGATGGATCGGACCGACCAGCGGCTGCGCGTAGTACAGATTCGCCACCAATAGGCCGCAGGCGGCAGCGAGCAGTACGGTCAGGCCGGCGGAAATGCCTCCGGCCGCGTCGTCCGGCGACGCGGAGGAAGTCGAGGATAGGGTCATGCAGCGATTCCGAGGCGAGAGGGCAGTGCGGGATTTCTGCGTCCCATTATCGCGCAAGGACGGTGGGGCGATGCTAACCGGACCGGACCTGTCTTTTCAGGGAGCGAGCGGCGATGCGGGGTGAGGCGCATCCGTCGATGTCACCGTCGATGCGGGCGTGATGCAGGAACGGAAGCGCTCGCGCAGTTCCGGCAGGGCGTAGCCGTGCCGCGCCGGAACGTTCAGCAGCGGAAGGTCGATCACGCGGCATACATCCGCGACCAATCGGTCGCGCCGTCGCGCACGCGCACGGTTGTGCGAGGCGTCATCGAGTTCCACCGCGCAGACGACCGAGAGATCGTCCGCGCGGCACACCACGAAATCGAAATGCTTGAAGGCGATCCGGTTCAGGGCAGCCTGCCGCGCCGATGCGCCCAGACCGCTGCGCACCGTGGCGATGTCCGCGATGCGCACTTTGCCGAACACGCGGTAATCCCTGCCGACGGCGGCATCGAGCAGGCCGAGAAACGAGCGCTCCGCCGGGGAGAACAGTGTCTTGCGTGCTCGGTAGGGAAGTCCCACCGAGCCGCTCGCGACACGCTTGAAATACGTCAGCGCGATCAGTGCGATCAGCACGACGGCAACAAGCAGGATCGGGGACGTCAACATGGCTTGGTCACTCCTTTGGCCGCGCCGTCGCGTTTTCGATAGGAGAGAGTGCGCGGCTATTTCCTGAATTCGGTCGGTCGTTCCAGTTGTCCGATCGCGTCCTGCACATCGTCGAGGCGCGCCGACAGGGCCGTCTGCGCATCGTACAGGCCGCGATTGTAGAAGTAGGCGCCGATGTCCTCGGCGAAGAAGTCGAGCAGGAACTCGGCATCGAACTGCCCAATCTCCTGATCCAGTTCCTCGGAGAAATAGCGCTTGATGCGACCAATGATTCGGTCCTTTTCTTCGCGTGAAAACGTGATCGGACTCATGGCGTTTCGTGACGGGCGATGGCTTTGCGGTCGAGTGTACGCGGTCAGGACGGTGTGCCGTCCGGAATATCGGGTTCGACCCGGTGAGCCAGCAGCGTCAGCGATTCCTGCCCGCCCAGATAGCCGGTCTCGACTGGGATCGCGTCGGGCCGCCCCTCTCCTGGACGATATTCAGTTCCGTGCCCAGAGGCTTGCCGGTGGCGCGCGGTCGATGCAGTGCAGACGGACGGTTCTGGTCATGGCGGGTTCCTTGTGGCCGTTGCGCGCGGTCGATTCAGCGTGATGGGACGATCTCGCAGTGCACGAGGGCGGCGCCGTGGCCCCAGACCAGCGTCATGTGACCATCGCGCAGGACGATGCGTTCGTTGCGTCCCCGGTAGATCTCGGGAGACTCGGCGAACATCAGCGATGTCTGGTCGCCGCGTTCGGCGATCAGCGTGCGCGGTCGGGTCTCGAAGAACGTCACCACGACTTCGTTGGCGCGCTGGCCGTCGCAGGCGTAGGTTTGCGGCCCCTTCGACGGCACCAGTCGGTAGCGCGCTTCCAGCTCGGCGATGCGTTGCAGGTAGGCGCTGCGCACGCAGCTGGGTCGGTCGTCGCTCTTCCAGCAGTCGTCGCGGCCCTTGATCCAGCCGCGTTGCTCGGCGCGCAGTTGCGCCTGCATGCGCGCATCGACCTTGTTCGAGGCGGCGGTGTAGAGGAAGGCCAGCTTGCGGTCCAGATCGGACAGCGCCGGTTCCCGGCAGATCAGCGCCTCGATGCTGCCCGGCTGCACCTTGGCGCAATCGAAGGAGGGGCCGTTCGACACGTGCTTCGCGTCTTTCGTGGTGGCGATCTTGGGGGTGGCGATGCGCTGGCGCACGCGGGCGTCGATGGCTTGGCACCAGGCTTTGCTGCCGCGGGCGGGCAGGTTGGCGTCGCCACGCAGTCCGAGACGGAATTCCAGCGCCGACTGCCACTCCGCCGAACCCACGTCGGGTCCGTGCTGCTGCGCATCGCGGGTGGACACATTGCGGTCGACCCAGTGATACCAGGCCGGTGTACAGACCTGCGTCGGTGAGGGCGCGGCGGCGTGCGCATCGGCGCGTGCGCCGGAGGCGAATGTCGGTGCGGTGAGCAGAACCAGCAGCAACGGCAGCAACCGGATCATCGGAGCCTCTGCCATGACGGGAGAAGCTGACAGTATCCCCGCCCTCGCACCGTGCGCAAGCGCGTGCCGCACGCATCGCGGACGTCGCGGGAGCGACGTCCGCATGTCGGAGCGCGGTGTCAGCGTTTGCGGCTGCGCGGTTTGCTGGCGCGCTGGGCCTTGCCGTAACGCTTCTGCAGGAAGGCGAAGAAGGCGCGCAGGCTCTGCGCCTCGCCGCCGCGCGGGCGGCCCGGGCGATGGCTGTCGTTCCAGGCATAGACGTCGACGTGCATCCAGGGCGTGGCCTCGGGCACGAAGCGTTCCAGGTACAGCGCGGCGGTGATCGCGCCGGCGTGACGCGAGGCGCCGGAATTGGCGAAGTCGGCCAGATACGAACTCAGCATGCTGTGGTACGGCCGCCACAGCGGCAGTCGCCACATCGGGTCGTGGGTGGCCTCGGCGGCTTCCAGCACACCCGACGCCAGCGGCTCGCGATTGGTGAACAGCGCCGGCAGGTCCGGCCCCAGCGCCACGCGCGCGGCGCCGGTCAGGGTGGCGAAGTCGACGATCAGGTCCGGGTCCTGCTCGCCGGCGTAGGCCAGCGCGTCGCACAGGATCAGGCGACCCTCGGCGTCGGTGTTGTCGATCTCCACCGCGTGGCCGGCGCGCGTGCGCACCACGTCGCCGGGGCGCAGGGCGTTGCCGGACACCGCGTTCTCCACGGTCGGGATCAGCAGGGTCAGGCGCACCGGCAGCTTGGCCGCCATCACCAGGCTGGCCAGGGCGATGGCGTGCGCCGAGCCGCCCATGTCCTTCTTCATCCAGCGCATGCCGGCGGACGGTTTCAGGTCCAGGCCGCCGGTGTCGAAGCACACGCCCTTGCCGACCAGGACCAGCTTCGGGTCGGTGGCCTTGCCCCAGGTCATCTCGACCAGGCGCGGCGCACGGTGGCTGGCGCGACCGACCGCGTGGATGGTCGGGAAATTGGCCTTCAGCAGCGCGTCGCCGACCCATTCCTTGACCTTTGCACGATGCGTGCGCGCCATGTCCTTGATGGTCTGCGCGATCTGCTCCGGCCCCATGTCCTCGGTCGGCGTGTTGACCAGATCGCGGACCAGGCCGACGGCCTCGATCTGCGGCTTCAGCGTGTTCAGGTCGGCGCGCGAGACCACCAGCTGCGCCGGCACCGGCGCGCTCTTGCGGTAGCGGTCGAAGCGGTACGCGCCCAGCGCCCAGCCCAGCGCCGCCAGCTGCGGGTCCACCGCGACGCCTTCCTCGGCCAGCCGGTAGCGGCCGGCGGGCAGCTGCTGCGGCAGGCCGGCGAGGGCCGCCAGTGGCTGCTGCGGGTCGACGCCAACCAGCACGCGCGCCAGGCCGTTCTTGTCGTCGGGAATCAGCACGGCGCTGCCGCGCGAAGGCTCGAATCCGGAGGCATCCAGCCAGCGGCGCGCCGCGGCGCCCAGTCGGCGTCGGCAGGCGGCGATACTCTGGCGGTCGACGGCCTCGATCGGCGTGACGGCGCCACGGCCTCGGTATTCGATCAATCCGCTCATATGCCCAACTCCTTCTGCGTAGTGCTGTGTGCGAAAGGACAAGCATACCGCGGTTGCCTGCCTGGGCATGCAGCGTCAGGGCGCCGTAAACGACGACGCCCGGCGCGATGGCCGGGCGTCGAAGGGCGTACGGATCGGGGAGATCAGCCCTGCTTGTCGCTTGCCTTGCGGGTGGCGGCGGCATTGGCCGCATTGGAGCGTTTGGCCGCCTTGCGGTTTTCCGCCTCACGCGCCTGCTTGTCGAGCATGCGATCGCGCGCGGCCCGCGTCAGCGGCGAGGTCGGCGCGATGGCCGTGCGCGAGGTGTAGGTGGCGCGCGGGGCGGCGGTCGGGCCGTTGTGGATCACGCGGCCGACCGCGTCGGCGATGTTCGCCATGCGTTCGTCGTCGCCCTGGGCCAGCGCCGTGCCGTCGGCGTAGGGCAGCAGATGATGCTTGCGCAGGATGCGTTTGCCGGTGGCGCTGGCGGTGAAATCGATGAAGGCCTGCGCGCTGGGGTTGTGCTCGTCGTTGCGCGTGACCAGGTATAGCGGCGTGTACAGCGGATAGCTGCCGTTGGCCACGTGCGCGGTGCTCGGACGCACGCCGCTGATGGCCAGCATCTTCAGCTTGCGGTTGCCGTGCACGCCGGACAGCGTGCTGACGCCGAGTCCGTCCGGATCCAGCTCCACGGCTTTCTCCAGGCTCTTCACGTTGATGTACAGGCGCGGTGCGGCGACGGGCTGGTTGCCCCGCCCGTACAGCAGGCGGCGCAGGCTGAATTCGACGCCGTCACTGGGACTG
Organism: Oleiagrimonas sp. MCCC 1A03011; assembly: GCF_003267965.1. Taxonomy (NCBI): domain Bacteria; kingdom Pseudomonadati; phylum Pseudomonadota; class Gammaproteobacteria; order Lysobacterales; family Rhodanobacteraceae; genus Oleiagrimonas; species Oleiagrimonas sp. MCCC 1A03011. The sequence goes on from NZ_MSPY01000002.1 coordinate 298,082, forward strand.
GCCACCGCGTAGACATTGATCGGGCGATGCGGGCCGCCGAGCTGGCTCCAGTTGCGGATCTTGCCGAAGTAGATGTCGTGCAGCTGCTTCAGGGTCAGGCCGCGCACCGGGTTGCGGTGATTGGTGATGATGACCAGCGCGTCCCAGGCCACCGGCGTGAACTGCAGCGACTTCTCCTCGGCGCGGCGCGGCGCGACGCCGCGCGCAGTGCCGGCGATGTCGACCTGTCCGTGGCTGAGCTGATCCAGCGCCGAGATGGTGTTGAACGGCTCCAGCGTCACGCGCGCGTGCCCGCTGCGCCGCCAGGCCGCGGCCATGTCGTCGACGAAGGCGCGCGCGGTGGTGACGTCGCCGCGCCAGGTCAGCGTGTGGCCGGCCGGGGCGCGGCCGCCGTGGGCGAAGGCGCTGCCGGTGACGCAGGCCAGGGCGAAGGCGGCGATGTAGCGGAATCGGATCTTCATACGGGACAGGCAGATCATGGGAATACAGCCACGATTATGCGGTCCGTCGCTGTATCCCGCATGTCTAGCGCGTCACGTTGCGTTCATCCACGGGCGGTGGAAGTGCTTGAATTCAGCGCAGCATCACAAAACGCAGCCGGTTTCCGTGTACCACCGTCAGCACCAGCCGCGAGGGGTGGAATTCCTTCAGCAGCTCGCGCATCTGCCGCAGCGTGGCGATGCGCTGGCGGTTGACGGCGATGATGACGTCGCCCTTCTGCAGTCCGCTGCGGGCCGCGCGGCTGCCGTCCTGCAGGGTGTCCACGCGCGCGCCGTACAGGCCCTGGTGGCGCTGATTGCGGGTCAGGCCGCTCAGACGCACGCCGTCCAGGCGCGGGTCGATGCTGGCGCCGTCGGCGTGCGCGACCTGCTCCGGTTCGATGCGCGAGGTCACGTGCACGGTGCGGCCGTCGCGCAGCAGGGTCAGGTCGACCTGGCTGCCGACCGGCAGTAGGCCCTCGCTGTTGTCCAGATCGCGCGGGCCGCGTACCGGTTTGCCGTTGATCGCGGTGAGTACGTCGCCGGCCTGCACGCCGGCCTTGTCCGCCGGCGAGCCGGTCTGCACCCGCGTCACCGCGACGCCCTGCGCGCGCTTCAGGTGCAGGGCGCGGGCCATTCGGTCGTTGATGGCCTGCACCGACAGCCCCAGGCTGCCGCGGCGCACCTTGCCGTACTTCAGCAACTGCTGCATGACCTCGTGCGCGAGGTTGGCGGGAATGGCGAAACCGATGCCGGCGCTGGCGCCGGACGGCGAATAGATCATCGAGTTGATGCCGATCAGCTGGCCGTTCAGGTTCACCAGCGGGCCGCCGGAATTGCCCGGATTGATCGAGGCGTCGGTCTGGATGAAGTTCTGGTAGGTGTCGCCCAGCCCGCTGCGTCCCAGCGCCGAGACGATGCCCGAGGTCACGGTCTGGCCGAGGCCGAACGGGTCACCCACCGCGACCACGAAGTCGCCGACCTGGGTCTTGCCCGAATCGGCCAGCGGCAGCTCGTCCAGGTTCTGCGCGGGAATCTTCAGCACCGCGATGTCGGTGTCCGGGTCGGCGCCGACCAGCTTGGCCTTGAAGTCGCGGCCGTCTTTCAGCGTGACGGTGATGTCGTCGGCGCCAGCGATGACGTGGTTGTTGGTCAGCACGTAGCCCTTGGCCGCGTTCACGATCACGCCCGACCCCAGGCTCTGCTCGACGCGCTCGCGCGGCGGCGGGCTGCCGAAGAACTGGCGCAGCACCGGATCGTTGAAGAACGGATTGCGCTCGCGCACCAGCGTCTTCGAGGAAATGTTCACCACCGCCGGGGTCACCTGCTTGAGCATGGGCGCCAGCGACGGCACGGGCTGGCCGTTCACGGCGGTCGGCAGCGCCGCGTGGGCGGTCCCGGCGGGCAGCGCGGCAACCAGTGCGGCGAGTCCCAGGCAGAGGGCGAGAAACGTGGATGAGAGGCGCGCCGGTGCGGCAGCTTGCATGGTCGTCTCCTTGGGTGTGTCGGTCGCGGGCGCGGGGCGCCCATGGAACATGGACTGTGGAACCCCTTCCGGAGTTTCTCAAGGCGCGGACAAAACCGTCCCGGATGCCTCCCGAGCGCCGCTTTTCTTCAGCATTCAGGCCCCTGCGCAGCCTCCCGATCACCTCGGCCATTTGGATGCTTTACAAGCGCCCACCGCAGGGTTAGTGTTGTCTCTCGCGAGCGATCACAACATCTTGTGTCCCATTCACGAGTACGCCGGATCAACGTGCAGCACGGGCCTCAGGCCCACGGGGGATGTGCGCAGTGACTTCCAGGGTTCGCCAGCGATAACAGGAATTTCCGTCGATGCGCTCGCTCCGTGCGTGCGCAGCGACACCGCTTCGCCGCCGGTTCGCACGCCGGCGGACCAGAAAAACAAGGCCAGATTCATGCATGTAGAGACCATCGGGCGGGGGGCTTCGGAACAATGAGCACGGCACGCAAGAAAGCCATGGGCACCGACATCACCGCCATTCCGCTGCAGCCGGCGTCCCAGGACATCTGGGACAAGAAGTACCGCCTCAAGGCCAAGACCGGCGAACCCGTCGACGTCGAGGTCGACGACACCTGGAAGCGCGTCGCGCGCGCCCTCGCCGACGTCGAGACCACTGACGAACTGAAGCAGACCTGGTACGAGAAGTTCCTGTGGGCGCTGCGCCATGGCGCGATCCCGGCTGGCCGCATCACCTCCAACGCCGGCGCGCAGGAGCACAAGCCCAAGACCTCGACCATCAACTGCACCGTGTCGGGCACCATCACCGACTCCATGGACGACATCCTGGACAAGGTGCACGAGGCCGGCCTGACCCTGAAGGCCGGCTGCGGCATCGGCTACGAGTTCTCCACGCTGCGTCCGCGCGGCGCGTACGTGTCCGGCGCCGGCGCCTACACGTCCGGCCCGCTGTCGTTCATGGATATCTACGACAAGATGTGCTTCACGGTGTCCTCCGCCGGCGGCCGCCGCGGCGCGCAGATGGGCACCTTCGACGTGCGCCATCCGGACGTGCGCGAGTTCATCCGCGCCAAGCGCGAGGACGGCCGCCTGCGCCAGTTCAACCTGTCGCTGCTGATCACCGACGGCTTCATGCAGGCGGTCGAGGCCGACGCCGACTGGCCGCTGGTGTTCCCGGTGCACATCAAGGAACAGCACGAAGTCGACCTCAACGACGAGTCGCAGGTGGTGTGGCGCGAATGGCCCACGCACGCCGACTACGTCGACCGCGAGGACGGCCTGGTCGCCTGCAAGATCTACGGCCACGTTCGCGCGCGTCATCTGTGGGACATGATCATGGTCTCGACGTACGACTACGCCGAGCCGGGCTTCATCCTCATCGACCGCGTCAACGAGATGAACAACAACTGGTGGTGCGAGCACATCCGCGCCACCAATCCCTGCGGCGAGCAACCGCTGCCGCCGTACGGCTCGTGCCTGCTGGGCTCGGTCAACCTGACCATGTTCGTGCGCGACGCCTTCGGTCCGAAGCCGCGCTTCGACTGGGACGAGTACCGCGAGGTGGTGAAGATCTTCACCCGCATGCTCGACAACGTGGTCGAGATCAACGGCCTGCCGCTGCCGCAGCAGCGCGCCGAGATCATGAACAAGCGCCGCCACGGCATGGGCTTCCTGGGCCTGGGCAGCACGCTGACCATGCTCAAGCAACGCTACGGCTCCAAGGAAGCGGCCGAGTTCACCGAGCGGGTCGCCCGCGAGATGGCCGTGGCCGGCTGGGAAGTCGCGCTGGAGCTGGGCGAGGAGAAGGGCGTCGCGCCGGTGCTGGCCGACGAATACACCGTCACCGCCGAAATGCTGCGCAAGCGTCCGGAGATGGCAAAGGACGGCTGGACCGTCGGCGGCAAGATCCGCGGCTCCGTGCTGCACGCCAAGTACAGCCGCTACATGCAGCGCATCGCCGAGGCCGCGCCGGAGCTGGTCGAGAAGCTTGCCGAACAGGGCGCGCGCTTCACCCACCACACCTCCATCGCGCCGACCGGCACCATCAGCCTGAGCCTGGCCAACAATGTCAGCAACGGCATCGAGCCGAGCTTCGCGCACCACTACTCGCGCAACGTCATCCGCGAGGGCCGCAAGACCAAGGAGAAGGTCAACGTGTTCTCCTTCGAGCTGCTGGCCTACCGCGCGCTGATCAACGCCGACGCCATGCCGTACTCGGACGACCCCAAGGCCAAGCTGCCCGACTACTTCGTGGCCGCCGACGACATCTCGCCGACCCAGCACGTGGACATGCAGGCCGCGGCGCAGAAGTGGGTGGACTCGTCCATCTCCAAGACCGCCAACGTGCCCACCGAGTACCCGTACGAAGACTTCAAGGACATCTACGTCTACGCGTACAAGCAGGGCCTGAAGGGCTGCACCACGTTCCGCTTCAACCCGGCCGCCTTCCAGGGCGTGCTGGTCAAGGAATCGGACCTGGAGAACACCACCTACCGCTTCGAGCTGGAAGACGGCACCGTGGTGGAAGCCAAGGGCAACGAAGAGATCGAATACGACGGCGAACTGCACACCGCCGCCAACCTGTTCGATGCCCTCAAGGAAGGCTATTACGGCAAGTTCTGAGCACCCCGTCATTCCGGCGAACGCCGGAACCCAGCGCCTTGGGACCACGCAAGTGCGCGCAGTCACTGGGTCCCGGCCTTCGCCGGGATGACGACAAAAAGTTTTGGACATTCCCCAAGGGGGAAGCCGAGGCAGCGGCAAGACTGCCGACAACGAGGCGACGGGCAAGAACCCGACGCCGGGACGGCCGCCACCGGCGGCTACCGAGCCCACTGCCAGCGCGGTCGCAGCACCGGACCGCGAACACTGAGCCCGCTTCGGCATGGTGCCGGGGCGGGACCTCTTTCCGGCAGGGCGAGACAGGAACCACCGACATGACCATCAAGATCGAAAAGAAAATCAAGGGCTACCAGGTCGTCAAGCCGGACGACAAGCCCGCCGAGACCCCCAAGGCCGCCGCCAAGCCCAAGAGTGCCGGCGCCGAGGTCATCCAGATGCACGAAAGCGTGGAGCGCCCGGAGGTTCTGGTCGGCTCCACCTACAAGATCAAGTCGCCGCTGTTCGAGCACGCGCTGTACGTCACCATCAACGACATCGTGCTCAACCAGGGCACCCCGCACGAGCAGCGCCGCCCGTTCGAGATCTTCATCAACTCCAAGAACATGGACCACTTCCAGTGGATCGTGGCGCTGACCCGCATCATGTCCGCGGTATTCCGCAAGGGCGGCGACGTCACCTTCCTGGTCGAGGAAATGAAGGCCGTGTTCGACCCGCGTGGTGGGTATTTCAAGGCGGGTGGGGTGTACATGCCGTCCATCGTCGCCGAGATCGGGTCTGTCATTGAGCAGCATCTCAAGCTGATCGGCATGATCAAGGACCCGGATATCAGCGATAGTCAGCGGGCGTTGATGGAGGAGAAGCGGGCGGCTTACGAGAGTGGGCAGAAGACGGCTGAGGATACCGATATGCCGGCTGCTGAGAGTGCCGAGGGTGGGGCGTTTCCGGCCAGTGCGAGTCTGTGCAGCAAGTGCAATACCAAGGCGCTTGTGCTGATGGATAATTGTCAGACTTGTTTGAATTGTGGGTATTCGAAGTGTGGGTGATGTGAATTGTTGATGTAAGAATCAAGGGCGGCCGATGTGCCGCCCTTTGTCTTTGTGATAGCTGCTAATTGGTGTTTAGGTAACTGATATGTATCAAGTTATCCAGGTTCCCAAAGGGGCTCCAGAGCAATTTGAACAGCTTGGTACAAAGAGTAAGTTCTGGTTTGAGAACGAGGCGTTTCTCTTCAAGCGAGGCCGACAAGGGACCGGAGAGAACTGGGCGGAAAAGGTGTCTGCTGAAGTTGCCAGTGACCTAGGCTTGCCCCATGCTTCCTACGAGCTAGCTACGTTTGATCAACACCAAGGCGTTGTCACCCCTAACTTCGTTCCAGAGGGGTGGCGCTTAGTGCATGGGAACGAGCTTATCGGGGTCGTCTCGACCCGTGAGACAGCGATGGGAGAACTTCGGCGACGAATGCACACGGTTCGTCGCGTTTATGCATTGCTGAAGCACCCGAACATTCTCGTTCCACCAACCTGGAACCAACCGGATGCAATCACGAATGCTGCGGGTGTGTTCGTGGGATACTTGATGTTAGATGCATTGATCGGAAACCAAGATCGACACGAAGAAAACTGGGCAGTATTAGTTGGATCCCAACAGGTGCGTCTATCGCCAACGTTCGATCATGCGTCAAGTCTTGGCCGGAATGAATCTGATGAATTTCGGCTTACTAGGATGGAGTCGATCGATACAGCTAGATCAGTAGATGCCTACGTACGTAAAGCAAAAAGTCAGTTGTACGATCTTGCAAAGAAGCGCCTACGAACACTGGAGGCATTCCGAGCGTTTGCTGAGTTAGAGCCTGAGGCTGGGGCCCACTGGCAGGAGCGTTTGAGGCGTGTCAGTGAAGAGAGGCTTCGTGAAGTTATCAGTGAAGTGCCAGAAGAATGGATAACTGAACCGGCAAGAGATTTTGCGTACGAGATGATGAGAATTAACCGTAAATTAATTTTGGCTGAGACTTTCCAATGAAAGCCCTTTTCCTTGCATATCAAGATCAGGAAACGCGTCACTGGTTTCCAGTGGCGCGTTTAACGAAAACCGAAACAAATTACCATCTTGTGTATACAAATGGGGCTCGTGAGTTGGAAGGTTTCTCTGGTTTTGGCAGGATGAGTAATCTTGAGGAAGAGTACGTTTCAACGAAGCTTTTCCCCTTATTCACCAACCGCGTGCTTCCGAAATCACGTCCTGAGTATATGGAATATTTAAGTTGGCTTGGCCTTACGCCAGAGAGCCATAGTGATTTGGAGGAGCTTGCTCGAACCGGGGGGCTGAGGGCCACAGATTCATTGGAGCTAATCCCCTGCCCGGAGCCAAATGAATCGAATGAATACGTCGCTTATTTTTTCGCTCGCGGCATTAGACATTTTCCAGATGAAGTGGGCGAGAGATGTAAAAAGCTCGAGGTCGGAGGTCGGTTGTATTTGATGAAAGATTTTCAGAATCCTCATGACCCGTTCGCTCTCTTATTGCGTACAGATGATCCAGTGTCTTTAGTTGGGTACGCACCAAAATACTATGCAAAAGATTTTAATGTTCTCGCAGATGATAGCGATGAGGTCCAGGTTTTTGTAGAAAAAATCAACTTGTCTGCACCTATGCAATATAGGGTTCTTTGCAAAATCGTCGCTCCATGGCCGAAATTCTTCGCAGCTTGCAATTCAAAAATTTTCCTTCCTGTTGGGCATAATTAAGGATGGAAAATGCGAAAAAGGGGGGCGGAGGCAATTAAATCGAGATAATTCCCACCGTCCCCTTTGATTGAGCGTTCTTCTTTTGCCTCAGCTCGGAAGTGTGTCCAAAAAACGGTTCCAGGTACACATACACCCGTTTGAATCGGGATGTCAAAAAACAGTGACAGGTACACTTGATAAAAACGGTTCCAGGTACACTTCCGGCAGTAAAGAAAAATGGTGTCAGGGACCATTTCCCGGCAGGGTTCTCATCGATTCCAAAGCGCCTGGTGAGGTATTGCTCGGTGGCGTGGTCGCCTTGGCAGCGATCATCGTATTCATTTGGGGTTGCGCGCAGTACGCAAAAGCCAAGGGGCACTCCGGTTGGTTCGGACTGTTCGGCCTCCTGAGCATCATTGGTTTGCTGGTACTGTTTTTCCTTCCCGATAGGCACAAGGTCAGGCGCGCCTAACAACAAAAACGGTTCCAGGTGCATATATGGCCGTGTGCGTCGGTGCGCTCAACACCTTGATAGTGCACCTGGCACCGTTATTCCCGCAAAAGACTACGGACGAGTGTCGACAGGGGCAGGCTTGGACATTTTTGCAAAGATTGCAGCGACGTTGGCCTTCGCGTTTGGCGTCATTGTCCTGTATCTGCCGAAAAAACGGTTCCAGGTACACATACACCCGTTTGAATCGGGATGTCAAAAAACAGTGACAGGTACACTTGAGCTCAGTTGGATGGGTCGGTCCGAGCTTATTTCGTGCGGGGGTGCTATGCGTCGTCTTTGGGTCGTTCTCAACTGGGTTGTGCTGATCGTTCTGCTATTGACGGAAGTCTTTGTGCTGCTGAAAGGACAGGCGCGCGGCTTGCTTGGTCTCTTGCTCGCCTTGCCGTATGCGAGCGTCCTGTACGCAGATAGGAAGCCACGGATACGTTGGCGCCCGGTTGTTGCGCTGACGCTCAATGGTCTGATGCTTTGTCGCGCGATCTGGACGATGGTATTCGCCGCGCAGCATACGTGGGCCGTGCAAAGCGTCTACAGTCTCCTCGTCGTTCTCTTGCTCGCGAACATCTGGATGATGGTGCGGAACGTGAAGCGACACGACCGTGCCGCACTGGGCGCATAAAACAAAAAAACGGTTAAAAAACGGTTCCAGGCGCACTTACGCTTGTTTGTATCGGGCGATGAATGCTTCGAAAAAGGGGGCGGAGGCAATTAAATCGAGATAATTCCCTCCGTCCCCTTTGATTGGTTTGCGCACGCGAGAGGCTGCGGCATGATCGACGGGGCGCTGCATCGCAGCAGACCATTCCCGCAATAGACTACGGACGAGTGTCGACAGGGGGGCAGGCTTGGACATTTTTGCAAAGATTGCAGCGACGTTGGCCTTCGCGTTCGGCGTCATTGTCCTGTATCTGCCGGGCGGCTTCGGCATTCTCCATTTCAACAAGGGGAAGCCGAAGGCGATTGCGCGGTGCGTTTCCAGTCTCTGGGTGCTGTTCATGCTGGCCCATGTGCTGGCCATCTACAGGATTTGGTTCTCAGGGGACAGTCTCTACGTGTGGCTCGTCGCGCTGTTCCTCGGCCAGGTCGTGTTCTTCGCCACGGTCGCCAGGGATGTCAGCACGAAGTAGGGAACATGCCGGGTCGTCGTCACGTGCATTTCGGAAAGTGGTGTCAGGGACCATTTCCCTCTCAGTCGATAGGCAGCAACTGCTGCTGGCTGTGCCAGGCTCTAGGCTGGCCATTCAACGGGTCGACAAATTCCAGCGTGCGCGCCAGCAGTTGCAGCGGATGGGCGTGATCATCGTCCGCCTCGGGCTGCAACTGCGGATACCAGCGGTCATGCAGGATCGGCGCACCCAGCGCGGCCATGTGCACCCGCAACTGGTGCGTGCGGCCCGTGACCGGGGTCAATGCGTAGCGCCATAGATCCGGGCCACGCTCGAGGACGGCGATGTGCGTTTCGCTGTTGGGGCGTCCTTCTTCTTCCCGCATGCGAAAGAACGGCTCGCCGCGTACCAGTCGCGAGCGGTAGATCTGTGGGAATGCCTGTTGGTGCAGCGGGGCTGCCAGCGCCTCGTAGGACTTCACGATACGGCGTTCGCGAAACAGTGCCTGATACGCCGCTCGGCTGGATGCATTAACGGAAAACAACACCAGGCCCGCCGTGGCCCGGTCGATGCGATGCAACGGCACCAGGTCCGGATGGCCCATGCGGCGACGCAAGCGCGTCAGCAAGGTCTCCTCGACGAACCGTCCCGCGGGCATCACCGGCAGAAAATGCGGCTTGTCCGCCACCAGCAGGTGCGCATCGGCATACAGCACCGTCTCGGTCACCGGAATGCGGGGTTCGTGGATCACCTCGCGGAAATAATGCACGCACAGACCGTCCCGGACCGGCGCATGCATGGCCAGAGGCTCCCAGGCTGCATCGAGCACGCGTCCCCGCTGCATGCGTTCCTTCCAGGTGTCCGGCGACACGGCGGGAAAGCGCGAACACAGGCATTCCAGCACCGTGTCTCCGTCGCCCGGCGACAGGTGCACCGTACTGGCGCCAGGTGGTCTGCGCGGTTTGTGCTGCGGCGGGTGCATGCAGGTCTTCACCGTGGTGAGTACACAAGGTCAGCGTCGATTCTTTCACGGCTCGACCGCTAATAGGCGCAAAAAGGGGAGGCGGCTCTTAAGCCGATTCAATCTCTTGTGCCCTTTGCCCCCCGTGTCGCGCCGACCGGCAGGCTGGGCGATCGGCGCCGGACTTGATCCAGGTCCAATCGCCCGCGGCATGATGCGAGCACACTTCGAATTCGTCCCGACGACCCGGAGTGCATATGTCCCATCTTTCGTTCAAGACCCTGACCCAGGATCTCAACCAGGCCCTGGCGACCTTCCGCGCCGATCAACCGGACACCATGGCCGGTTTCTCGTCCCTGGCCAAGGCCGCGCTCGCGCCTGGGGCGCTGACGGCGGTACACAAGGAACTCATGGCGCTGGCGATCGGCGTCGCCGGGCACTGCTAAAAACGGTTCCAGGTACACTTCCGGCAGTAAAGAAAAATGGTGTCAGGGACCATTTCCCTCTCAGTCGATAGGCAGCAACTGCCGCTGGCTGTGCCAGACTCTAGGCTGACCATTCAACGGGTCGACAAACTCCAGCGTGCGCGCCAGCAGTTGCAGCGGATGGGCGTGATCATCGTCCGCCTCGGGCTGCAACTGCGGATACCAGCGGTCATGCAGGATCGGCGCACCCAGTGCGGCCATGTGCACCCGCAACTGGTGCGTGCGGCCCGTGACTGGGGTCAATGCGTAGCGCCATAGATCCGGGCCACGCTCGAGGACGGCGATGTGCGTTTCGCTGTTGGGGCGTCCTTCTTCTTCCCGCATGCGAAAGAACGGCTCGCCGCGTACCAGTCGCGAGCGGTAGATCTGTGGGAATGCCTGTTGGTGCAGCGGGGCTGCCAGCGCCTCGTAGGACTTCACGATACGGCGTTCGCGAAACAGTGCCTGATACGCCGCTCGGCTGGATGCATTAACGGAAAACAACACCAGGCCCGCCGTGGCCCGGTCGATGCGATGCAACGGCACCAGGTCCGGATGGCCCATGCGGCGACGCAAGCGCGTCAGCAAGGTCTCCTCGACGAACCGTCCCGCGGGCATCACCGGCAGAAAATGCGGCTTGTCCGCCACCAGCAGGTGCGCATCGGCATACAGCACCGTCTCGGTCACCGGAATGCGGGGTTCGTGGATCACCTCGCGGAAATAATGCACGCACAGACCGTCCCGGACCGGCGCATGCATGGCCAGTGGCTCCCAGGCTGCATCGAGCACGCGTCCCCGCTGCATGCGTTCCTTCCAGGTGTCCCGCGACACGGCGGGAAAGCGCGAACACAGGCACTCCAGCACCGTGTCCCCGTCGCCCGGCGACAGGTGCACCGTACTGGCGCCAGGTGGTCTGCGCGGTTTGTGCTGCGGCGGGTGCATGCAGGTCTTCACCGTGATGAGCACACAAGGTCAGCGTCGATTCTTTCACGACTCGACTGCTAAAAGGCGCAAAAAGGGGAAGGAGGCCATGAAGCCGATTCAATCTCCTGTGACCTTTGACCCCCGTGTCGCGTCGACCGACGGGCCGGGCGATCGGCGCCGGACTTGATCCAGGTCCAATCGCCCGCGGCACGATGCGGGCACACTTCGAATCCGTCCCGACGACCCGGAGTGCATATGTCCCACCTTTCATTCAAGACCCTGACCCAGGATCTCAACCAGGCCCTGGCGACCTTCCGCGCCGATCAACCGGACACCATGGCCGGCTTCTCGTCCCTGGCCAAGGCGGCGCTCGCGCCTGGCGCGTTGACGGCGGTGCACAAGGAACTCATGGCGCTGGCGATCGGCGTCGCCGGGCACTGCGATGGCTGCATCGGGTTCCACGTCAAGGCGCTGCGCCGCATGGATGTCCCGCGCGATCAGTTCATGGAGACCCTGGCCGTCGCGGTCTACATGGGCGGCGGCCCGTCGCTGATGTATGCCGCCGAAGCCGTGCGCGCCTACGAGGAATTCGAGGCGGACGGTTGATGGCGAAAAGGGAAGCGGAGGCCATTAAATCGCCTTGATGGCCTTCCCCTCCGCTCCGTTGTGCGTGGGGCTGGAGCGGTTTGCGCGCTTTGTTTGGATGGTCGCGCTGGCGTGTATGCTCGAGTTGTTGCCGTTTCCACCTATTCATTACGCCTCCTGCCTCGAAGCCGCCGCATGAAAGCCGACAAGAAACGCATCATCCGCATACTCCGGATCGTCATGCCGGTCGTGGCGATCGTCTGTGTCGTGACGCTGCCGCCGTGGCCGGGCATCAAGGCCTGGCTGGCGCCGTTGCCGGACACGGTCCAGCAGCAGGTCGACGATGCCGCGCATGACGGGCTGGACGGCATCATCGTGTATGTCGATCAGGGCGGGAAGCCGCCCCGGCTCTACGCCGCGGGCTGGAAGGACGCGGCGCATCGGGTGCCCGCCGATCCGCATGCCTTGTTCAAGATCGCCAGCATCAGCAAGCTGTATATCGCCGTGGCCACCGTCAAGCTGGTCCACCAGCATGTGCTGTCGCTGGACGACACCCTGGCCGAGCGATTGCCGGAGCTGGCCGGTCGCATCCAGAACGCGGACCGCATTACCCTGCGCATGTTGCTGCAGCATCGCAGCGGTATTCCCAATTTCGTCGACGCGGACGGGTTCGACTGGGGGCAGCGGCAGGCCGATCCCCATGACAATCTGAAGCTGGTGCTGGACCAACCGGCCGACTTCGCACCAGGCGCGCGTCGCGAGTACTCCAATACCAACTACCTGCTGCTCGGCGCCATCCTGGATCGGGCGCTGGGCTATAGCCATCAGCGCTACATCCAGCGGGAAATCCTCAAGCCGCTCGGGTTGACGCACACCTACGGCTCGCTCCGCGACGTGAACCTTGCCGATCTGGCCAGCGGCCATCAGCACGGTGTCGACGCGGACATGAAGACGCTGGATTTCGAGACGCCCGGCGGTTCGATGGTGGCCACGGCACGTGATGTCGGGGTGTTCGTGCGGGCGCTGAATGACGGCACCCTGCTGACTCCCGACGAGCAGGCCCTCTATGCCTCGGTCTACCAGTACGGGCATGCCGGCTGGCTACCGGGATATCAAAGCATCGCGCGTTATTACCGGGACATCGACACGGTCGTGGTTGAGTTCGCGAGCACCACCGGTGACAACAAGGAACTGCTGACGAATGTCGTCTACCACCGCATCGTTCGCATCTTGCGCAGGCAGTCGAAAAAGGGTGTCTGAGGCATCGTTGCTTGCTTTCGCTGGCGGCGCTCGGGTGCTGGTCAGCACAAACGTACCGTCTCGCGCAGGGGCGGCGACCTGATTCTTCAGGGGCACTGTTCTGGCCAGGGCAAAGGATTCGAGAGGGAAGTCCCGGACTCTTCCCTGGGGTCGTCATCAGGACAAGGTAGTGTCCAGCACGGCGCGGTCGCGGCCCGTTTCTTTGGCCTGGCGCATGGCGTGGTCGGCGCGCACCAGTAGCGCGTCGATGGTTTCGCCGGGTCCACGGCTCTGGGCGATGCCGATGCTGATCGTCATCGGTCCATCCGGGCGTTGCACCATCAGGCGTACGGCCCGCCGTACCGTCTCCATTCGATACTGCGCCGCCGCCAGGTCGATGTCCGGCAGCAGTATGGCGAATTCTTCCCCACCCACGCGACCGATCAGATCGTGTGCGCGTACGTGGGCGCGCAGAACATCGGCCAGGCCGATCAGCACCGCGTCGCCGGCGGAATGGCCGTAGTGGTCGTTGATCCGCTTGAAGCGGTCGGCATCCAGATACGCCACGCACACTGGCGTGCGCTGCGCGTGATGCTCCTCCAGAACACGCTGCGCTGCATCGAGAAAGCGGTTGCGAAGTAGTACCCCGGTGAGGCCATCGAACGTCGCCTGTTCGCGCAGTTGCAACTCGAGTTGCAACTGTCGGCGCGAGGTGCGCTCCATCACTGCGTGCATCATGGCTGACAAGGTGACTGCCACGCTCATGTAGACAGCGAACTGCAACTGCTGCAGCTCGCTCCCCTGCATCAGGAGCATCGGCAGCGGTCCGAATGCCGTCAGCGCCATTGCCGTCAGAAAACTCCAGCGCGCAGGCCAGAACACCGAGGTGACCACCGGCAGCAGGAGGCTTCCGGGCATTGCCCAGGTCAGCCCCTCGGTCAGGCCGATGCCGGCGAAATTGATCGTCACCTCTGTGAACAGCACGGCGCACAGTGCCACCACACTCAGCGACACAGGCCTTTTGGTGCGGCCGGCCAGCAGTGCCAGCAACAGTAGCGGCAGCGTGGGCGCAAAGCGTAGAACTCCAGGCAGTGTCCAGGCATCCGCCTCCACCGCCGCGAGGTACACCGCTACCGTGGCAAGCAGGCTCAGCGGAATCATCGGCCTCAGATTGGCCGCCTGATACCCTGCATAAGCACGTCTCAGCTTCATATCGGTCCCGGCCCGACCACCCTGACCACGGGGCATACCTGCCCCTGAAGCGCCGCCCGCTGATCGCGCGACGTGCGCACGGATGAAGCACAACCCGACGGAAAGATGGTTCAAACGCTTTGCCGTCGGCTACAGACTAACCAAAACCCGAGTCAGAGTGCACTTTAGGGCGACGGAAAAAACGGTTTCAGGTTCACTTGCGCCGTTTGAAGCGAGACCTGGGCTCTTCGGAAAGTGCGCTTGGTATCACTCTTGGTAGCGCTCTTAACAGAGCCATGTCGGAGGAAAAGAGTCCTGCAGCGCTTCGTGCGAACACACTCCGCCGGCCGGTGCGCACAGCCGCGCATATTGTTACGCCACATCGCTGATTTCTTCACCGCACCGCATCACAGGCGCGTAACAACGGAACGCGTACAGTGGACGGGTGCCGGGACAAGTTTCGCTCCTGTCGCACCTCAGCCTAGCGGTTCTCTTCCTAACGCCACTGAGCATGTCCCCGGGCAACTCCGGGGTTGCGGTCTCGGCCGCCAAGTCCTGCATCGGCAGGCCATCACTCACAGGCATCCCCATGAACAGTACCGCTACCGACATTCGCGCTACCAATCTCATTGACACAGCCAGGGCTCATGGCTCGTTCAAGACGCTGTGCAAGGCGCTGGACGCTGCCGAGCTGAGCTACGTGTTGAAAGGAAGTGGTCCGTACACGCTCTTCGCACCGACGGACGAAGCCTTCGACAAGCTGCCCAAGGAAACGCTCGAAAACTGGTTGAAACCGGAAAACAAGGCCGAGTTGGTTTCGGTGCTGAAGTATCACGTACTCCCTGGGCGCGTCTCGTCAAAGGAGGTCGGGACGATGGCTCATCCGAAGATGATGCAGGGTCAGTCGGTGAGCATCGCCAGAGATGGCAGTGACTTCACCATCGACGATGCGCATATGGTCGGCACAGAAATCACATCGAGCAATGGCGTGATCCATGCGATCGATGTGGTCATGCAGCCGCCCAAGCCGGCGACCCGACACTAAGCAGCCACCTGTCTGTCCGAACCGCGTGGATGAGCGATGCGGGCAGGAAGCGCGGCACCGCTTCCGGAAACCAGGAAGCGTCCTGTGAAACGAGCGTCTCGTCCCGAGGGGGCGCGACGCTTTTTTGGCCGTCCAAGGGCGGACGGATCACAGCGTTTGACTGCCCTCGAAATGGGCCTGAGTCGGTTGTGTTGCCGTCCCCTCTTGGCTGAGGTTTCCATCGCGCATCATTCATTCCGATTCTTGAAACCATGCCTGACCAGGAAGACGAGGCCGATGGCTGCGGACAAGGTCGATGCGCCGAGTATGCCGATCTTTGCGGCGTCCAGCAGATCCGGTGGGTAGGCCTGTTCGGCGATGAAGAGCGACATCGTGAAGCCGATACCGGTGAGCAGGCTCCCGGCCGCGAGCAGGGGCCAGTGCAGCCCGGCGGTCTGCCGGGCCAGACCCAGGCGGACCGCGATCCAGGTGAATGCCATGACGCCGACGGGCTTGCCGATGACCAGGGCCGCGAGAATGGCTGTGGACACGGGCTGCCACGTATCTACGCCGGAGAGTGTGACCCCGGCGTTGGCCAGGGCGAAGATCGGCATGATGACGAATGCGACCCACGGATGCAGCACGATTTCGAGCCGTTCCACGGGAGACAGCGCTTCGGTGACCGCAGTGCGAGCGATGCGTAGGTCACGGCGCCCGTTGGTATCCCCGCTCCAGTGCTCGCCTGTTTCATGGGTCAGGATGCGTTCCAGGATGGCACGTAAGCGCGCATCCTTGACCCAGGCGCCGGTTGGGGTCATCAGTCCCAGTGCCACGCCCGTGAATGTCGGGTGGATGCCCGATGCATCGATGCAGAACCATATCGCGCAACCGGCCAGGACGTAGATCGACATGCTCTTGACTCCGAGCCACGATACGCCTGCGATAGCGGTCAGGCCGCCGATGCCCAGCACCAGCGGCATGACGTGAAGGGCATGCCCATAACCCACGGTAGTGACGATGATGGCGCCGATATCGTCGAAGATGGCCAAAGACAGCAGGAACAACCGCAGCGTCGGTGGAATGCGCGTCCCCAGCAGCGCCAGGCACCCGATCACGAACGCGGTGTCGGTGGGCATCACCGAGCCCCAGCCGTGGATCCCGGTGCGACCGAGCATCATCATCAGATAGATGGCCGCGGGCACCAGCATGCCGCCAAGCGCGCCGGCGAACGATAGCGCCGCGATGCGCACATGACGCAATTCGCCCAGAACCAGCTCACGCTTGAGTTCGAGTGCGACGATGAAGAAGAACAGCGTCATCAGGCCGTCGTTGATCCAGTCCTGCATCGGGCGCGCGTACGCCCACGTTCCGACTTGAAGGCCAAGCGGAATCTGCCAGAAGGCATGGAACGGCTCGGACCAGGCCGTGTTCGACACGATCAGCGCCGCTACGGCTGCAAGGAACAGTGCAGCGCCGGCGACGGCTTCGATCCGCAGGAAACGCAGGAACGGAACAGTGAAGCGGTCGGACATCTTGTGCGGGAGGCGCGTGGATTCTGGAGAGGTCATGTCTGCATGCACCCCGGTAGCCGCCGAATGGTTGCGGCGACTTTCGTACGCAGGACACGCAGACTGATCACGAACCTGCCCGCGACCGGGAAGGTGACAGGGAGAGCCGGGGCGTTGTTGCCTGGGTTGCGGTTCAATGGTGCGCCTCACGAGATGCGAGGGCGGTCATGAAATGAAAACCAACCAAACCGTCCCCTTCGATCCTAGCACTGGCCGGCCTGTACCGGCTATAAACTCGCGGCCCGGTGGCAGGCGTGCGACAGGCAGAGGGCAGGAATGAGCGTATCCTCGTTATGCGTAGATCGAAGTCACTGGGACTTTCAGACGCTTCGGCTCTCAGTATGCCCATCGCGACTGGACCGAATCTCCGATTGAATCGGAGACGTGGATGGTTGCATTCGCAGTCACGCCAGTTATGCGAGCGTCAGAGGGCATCGCCATGCGCATCCCCAACACCGAAAGACTTCAGTATTACAGTCCCCAGTTTGATCACTTCGAGCTGGCCGCAGAGAGAGACCTTGTCAGGCGTTCCAACTGGTCGCCGGGCTATTACGGTATGTATGTACCCTTGTTGACGCCGACGTTGGAACCCGAGCTGCCGCCCGGGTTCGTCGCCAGTCGATCGTTTCGTCCGCGAAAATGATTGGCGGATTCGTTCTTCGGGTAATGACGTGCGCCCGGCCTCTTTTTCCTTGATGGGTGTATACGCTTGATATCCGGACTTCCAAAACGGTGGCCGGTACGCTTGCGCAGAGTGCGCCTGTCACGGTTTTTGCGGTTGCCGCGTACGCCGTGCGCGACGGTCAGACGAGGCGTCGCGTTACCCTTGCCGTTGGTTTCCCAGACAACTGCCCATGTCCATTGTCCTCACTCCCTTTGCCCGCGCCCGGCTGTTTCCCGATGCGCCGCGACGCAACACGATCCAGAATTGCACCGCCGAGGCGTTCGAGCGACGCTTGAACGAAGAGGCGCCGCTCGAAGTACTGGAAGGCTATGCGCCGTTCTGCCGCCTGCACGTGCATCGCAACTGGACTTCGACCCGCTGCATGGCGGTGCCGATCACCGACGACAACCGCCACTTGCTGCATTCGGCCTACGAGGCCCGCTCGACGGACGAACTGCCGGTGCTGGTGCGCTGGTTCGAAGGTGTGGATCCGCCCGTCGCCCGCTACTTGCTGCCGATTCTCTACAGTGCCGGGCAACTCGAGAAAGAGGGCTCGCCCATCGATGCGGACTGGGGAGTGGTCGGTTGTCTGTACACCATGGAGCCGGCCGAGACACCGATGGCGCCGATCACCATGATGCGCAATGCCGTCGGCGTCGACGAAGGCGGTTCGGGCGTGCCGCTGGATCGCGCGGCATATCAGCAAAGCGTGGCCTTCTGGCAGGAGCATGCGAACTGGCGGGGTTGAGTTGACGAAGCCTGGATGGATGCAAGAAATTTTCGACATCACACCTCGCATATGTTATCTGCTTGAGCGGCGATGCTCCTGAGAATATGTTTGTGCGTGTAATTGTTCCTGCTTTGCGTGTAGGTTTCTAATGCCTTTAACAAAAAGAGTAAGGCAGTGAGTGGGAAGTTATTGCGGCCGTAACTTTTATTTCAGTGCGCGTCTTATCGATGAGATGTATTCCAGTTTTTGGATGAATGGATTCGCAAAGGGGGTTATGCGATGAAGATTTTTGCAAAGTCGTGGCTCAAAGATAACAAGATCTATTTCGAGATTTTTGCCATGGTGCTGCTCGGGATCATGGCTCTTGCGGTTTCTCTTTCGCAGCTATTTGTGTCCATAAAGGAAATGAAGCTGATGTCCGCGCAGCTTCGTGTTGCCGAGCGCGGGGTGGATCCTTTGATTATTCCAACATCCAAATACGTGGATAAAAGCGATTTGGGTGTGTACGCCGGAGATGTGCTCAATATAGTGAACGAGGGGGCGCCGGTATTCGAATTCCACCCAACATGCAAAGTTATGCTGGGCGTTACGATTAAAAAAATCAGTACAGGAGAGGTGGTGCTAAATAAAGATTTTGCATTGAGGTTGTACTATGACTCGTATGTTCCGGGTGATGGGCGGAAAGGTGTGGTTGCTGTATACAGTAGGTCGGGGAATAATCTAAAAATTTTCGATCTTGAAAAATCTATTGAAGGCTATGCTAAGTTACGAGGGTATTCCGCAAATATAGCTGTGCGTAGATACTTGAGGGTTTCGTATCTTGGGTCTTCGGGTTCGAAAGTCACGAAGTTCTTTATCGTTGGGGCTGCAGGTACTACAGAGCTGATGCCTCAGGAAGAAGGTCGGAGAAAATTTCATGCCTACGATCAGGCCGTTCGAAAGCATGATTTTCTACGTATAGATAAAGTTAATGCGGGCGGATTCGTGGCCTCATTGTTTTCAGGCTTGCGATCATAGCAATACATAGGGCTTTTATTCGTACTGAAAAGTTCAGATGCGAACAAGTCAGGTTATCGCCTCTGCCTTCTGCTTGCTTCAATTCTGTTATTTTTTAATGAGCGCGTAGTCCCTGTTTTCCAGGTCCTCGATCAGGCCCGGCTCGGTGGGATGCCAGTCCAGTGTTTTGAGCGTGCAGGTGCTGGCGGCGGTGAGGTTCATGTTGGCGAACGGCGCCACTCAGGCGACGTACGCTGCGGCCTCGTCGGCGCGGATCGATTTCGCCGGCAGGTGTAGCCCTTTGCCGAGCGTCCGCGCGATGTCCCGGGGCGCGATGCCTTCCTCGGCACCTGCTTGGTAGCTCGCGCCGGGCTGATTGCTTTCCATGACCTGACGGTAGAGTTTCGCCGCGTCGAGTACGAGAACAACCGCCCAGCGGTTAAGCACATCCAGCGCCCGGAACTCGGGCTGCTGGCCTTCGAGTATTCCATCTTCGCGGTGGACGGCCGCCCGATCTGAGCATGATCGTGTACAACCCGGCGACGCCCGAAGACAGGGGGCGTATTGTGCCCGGCCTGCGAATGATTGAATCAGCTGATGATTGAATCAGCCGAGGACGGAGGAAGCGTGGCAGTTGTCCGTTCCGTAGAGCCATGCCGGGAAGCTTGTTCCATGAGGCAGAGTTGGGCATACGCAGCTTGGCTGGCACCAGTGAAAGCGGCATTTGACCCCGTACGCGCAGCGGCCCCTAGCCGGGGCCCGGCAGTCTGAGTGGGCGCGGGCTTTGCTCCAAGGGTGAGTCCCTGATGCCGCGGATCAACGCGCTGCTCGTCCATGGGTAAGTCGGTCAAACGGCTAGTTCAATCCCGCTCGCTGCCATGTTAACAAGCAGCATGCTTCCAGGAAGGAGGGATCATCATGCCCAAGACGTTGGCTGGCTTCCTGTTGCTTGCCGGACTGATCCTTCTGGTCTGGGCCGTCATCGGAAAGCCGATGAAAATCAAGGATATGAAACTCCAGGAATTGTTGGGTTGGCAACGTATCCTGATTGGTGGCCTGGGGGTCACTTTCATGATCGTGTCGACGGTGCTATTCGCGACGAGGACGGATCGAGGGCCGATCCCAATGATGGCGCCTCAACCTTCGTCTTCGCGGCCTTGGGCCGAAAATGCACTGACGCACGAGCACAACGCTACCCGAGTCCAGTCCGACAATCCGGATAGCGAGAGGCCGCCGTAGCATCCAGCAGACGAGGACTTGCCTGGCGTGGATGCGACCGGTGCGCCCTCCCTCATTATCCGAGGGCGGTTCGCGACCGGAGAGTTGATCTGCCAGCGACCGACAGGGATACTGCAAAAACAAACGGTTGGATGTCCGATTCTTGCATGCAGGGAGGTGCGCAATGTCCGGTCCATGGAAACCCCGGCAGGTGATGAGCTACGCGGATGTGGCGCGTGGCAAGCATAAGCAGTTGGGCGTCGAGCCTATTCACCCGAATCACGGTCGCGCCAAGATCACCGGGCAGGAACTGACCGGACAGAAGAGCCAGCTGCGGAAGGTCGGACTGATGCCGGCCATGTCCGGCTACGACCACCTCAGTCTGCAGCGCAAGAGAGGGCAGAGCAGTCACGGGTTCACCGATTTCATGGTCGATACTCGTCGCGCGTTGCATACGCTCGACAGCCAGCCGCAAGGCAAATCGTTGCTGAGTCAACTCAACAATGGCCCCAGTCCATCCATGGTCGATTTCCATTCGACGGTGATGATCGCCGACGCCCGTACGCGCGACGACCAGGGCAACACCGCCAAACCGCAAGGCATGCTGGCGTTTCGGGACAAGCCACTCAAGCATGACTCGCCGGGATTCGGCGAGGCAACGACCGTGCACTACAACCCGGACATCAAGAAATCCGACGGTTCGCGTCCGGCCTTCATTGGCCTGGGGCACGAGCTGGTCCATGCCTTGCGCAACCAGACGGGCATGGCGGTCGATACCAACGCACTCGATCACATGCCCAAGCGCAAGCTGCTGCACACGCAGATCGAGGAGTTCGAGACCGTCGGCTTGCTGAAGGCGCCGCAGGGGATCACCGAGAACTCCTTGCGCAAGGAGCACGGCATTGCGCCACGCACCGAGTACTCGGGCATGACGCCCATGCCGAAGATGAAAGAGCTGATCAACAAGAACAAGTGACGGCGCTGAGGCCCGGGCAACCGGAAAGCGGCAGAGTCATGGCACGCTGCTCTGGTCTTCTCTCTGCACGCTGACGCATCCCTGCAAGCCCGATGACGGGACCGAGCCGATAGAAACGATCAGGATCGGGTGAACAAGCGCTAGTCCGTCAGATTCTTGATGATGCGCCGCATCGGCGACAGCGGAGTCGGGCTGTCCCAGTATTTCTGCTTCATCGAGCGCGTATCGGTGAACCGGTCCGCCACATCCAGGTCACCATCCATGCTGCCCGGCCGGTAACCGGAATAGTGCCGTCGGGCGGTCAGCCCGTGTTCGTGACGCAGCAGGTTCTCGGTGGGCTGGAAGCGGTGGCGCATCCTGGGCGTCGGTTCCAGCCCCACGGTTTCGAATTCCTCTTTCAGGCGCATGCCCATGTCGAGGATGTCCTTGGCCGACTGTCCGTGCTCGTTGGTCGGATGGAGCAGGGGTTCATGGCGGTCCATGCTGACTTCGGGCGGGCTGACCGCCATGCCGTGCGAGGCGCGCCACGCGTGGACCAGTTCGTGCCCCAGACCGATCGCGCGCCGCTGAGGACCCACGAAGGCGTCGCCGCGGTCGTTGGTCGCGAAGGCGTCGAATTTCACCTCGCTGGCCTGGCCGGGACCGGAAACGCCCTTGTAGCGATAGGCCATCCGCGCCTCGGCCGCCTGCAGATCCGCACCGCCGAACATGGTGGTGCGCGGTGCGTGGTGGTGACCGCGGCGATCATGGGCGTAGATGTCGACGGACGTATTGGGCGTGTACGCATTGTGTCGGTCTGTGGGAGGCGACACGGTCGAAGTGCGGCTGTTGAGCTCGCTGAGCATCCGTGAACCGACGGGCTTGCTGTCCAGGCGTGTGATGGCCCGCCGGGTCTCCAGCATGTGGTCGTAGTACTCGGCGGCGGACTGCACCATGCCGCGGCGTGCGCGGATGCCGCTGTACTTGGGGCTGACCACGCCATGGTCGGCCGCCCGAAGATTCCGGCGGCCTGCTTGCAGCTGTTCCTTGGTCACGTTGGGCATGCGAGGCGTCCTTGTCGGTGATGCTTCGGTGGGTCGGTACGACACGATGGGCGGGAGCTTCCGCGTCGCGCATCCTTGCCGAGTGTGCCGTGCCGTGTCGAGGTCCGGAATCGCAGCCGGCGAGGTCCCCTCGACGGGGCGATTCTTGTTTCAAGAAAAGCTTTCGGATCAAGCTACTGCGCGTCGAGTTCGTTCGTCAAGAATCCTTGGAGAGCCAGGTCGGTGGCGGTCTGGAACGGCAGGCCCGGAGCCGGTCCGCGCCGGTCCGGCTTCGGATGCCCGGGCCGTTGCCGCAATCATGGAAGCGCCGGGATGGCAGGGATGCTTCGCATCCCGGCGTTGCGCTCAATGCCCGCGCTTGCTGATGCGGCTGTCGAGGCGGGAGCGCATCTTCTCGCAGGCGCCGCGAATGGCTTTTTCCATGGTTTCATCGTCATGGTTGACGCCCATGGATGGGCCGTTGCTCATGCGCGCCTCGATGGCGCACTGCTTGTCGCGGCCGCCGCCCTTGGTGCCGTTGGCATCGGCCAGATGCACTTCGATACGCGTCAGGTAGGGGAAGAAACGTTCGAGGTGCTGCGTGACCAGACTGTCGACGCTGGCCTGCAGCGCCTCGCCGCCGGGAACTCGGTCGTCGGTGTTGAGCTGAATCTGCATGTCGTGCTCCTTGTACTGTCGCGTCGCCGAGGCAGGCGCGTCAGGCGAAGACGGTTCATTCCGCCTGCAGTGCGCTCTGGATGTCCGCCAGGGGCGCGTTGGTGAAGGTCTTGGCGACTTCCATGAGAAGGCGTCGCTGGGTTTCCTTGTGCAATTGCGGTCGCATCTGGCCCAGCGTCTGCGGATCGGCCACGAGCACGAGATGTGCGTAAGTGTTCTGCAGTGCGGCGGCGTTGAGCCGATTCGCCAGTTGCTTGGCAAAAGTGGCTTCATCGGTGGATTGCTCGTCGGACTCGGGCGGCCGGTGACCGGAAGGGCCTTCATCGAGCAGATCACGGGGCTGGATGAGTTCGATCTGTTCCAGCGAAAGCCTGTAGTCGGTTCCTGCGTTGCGGAACAGGCGTGCTTCCGCGCCATCGGCGACCAGGATCCATGTATCAGTGGGTATCTTTTTCATCTGGAACTCCCTTGCAAGAGTGACGAAACGATTGTGCTACAGCAAAGCACAGTTGCGCTTTACTTTCGCAAACTCCAGAGGCGATGACATCAAGACCCTCAGCGGCTTCAGGTCCACGGCGTTCTTGTGTGCCGCATGAACCGTGACTGGGCTCACGGTGCCGGGAGCCGGATGGCCCGATAGTTCCGGTTGTCACCGCGTTGTCAAACGTCCCCACGAGACTCCCTCGGTCATTTTCGCAGCCAAGAGCTGCTTTAGAGGGGAGTATCGACCATGAATCGTGCCGTTCACGCGGTACCGCGTGCGCTTGTCTTTCTTTTCGCGACCGTCGTCGCTTCCGCCAGTCTGTTCCCTTCGTGGGCAAGGGCTGCGGATGCCCGTCAGGTGGTCATTTCCGAAGTGTCCTGGATGGGCACGACGAACAGTTCGTCCGATGAATGGATGGAGCTGTACAACACCACGGCCGCGCCGATCAGTCTCAACGGCTGGACGCTGCAGTCGCAGGACGGCACGCCGTCCGTCAGTCTGAGCGGAACCATTCCGGCCCACGGGCATTTCCTGCTCGAGCGCACCGACGATACCTCGGTCCCGGGCGTGGCCGCGGACGAAATCTACACCGGTGCGCTGGGCAATGGCGGCGAGACGCTGGTGCTGACCGACAGCCAGGGCACGGTGCAGGACCAGACCGCTTCCGCCTGGGCGGCTGGCGACAACACCACCAAGGCCACCATGCAGCGCGCCAAGCTCAGCGGCGACGGCACGCTTGCCAGCAGCTGGGCCACGGCCACCACCGGTTACGGCTCCGGTCTCGGCTACGGTACGCCGCAGGATGCGGCCGACACGCCGCCGCCGATGATCAGCGAGGCGTTCCACTATGACCTGAAGTTCGCCGGCGGCCTGTCGGGCAGTACGGTGACCGACCCGTACGGGGAACCTTCGTCGAGCGACAACCTGCCCATGGCGCAGGCCATGCTGGCGCGCATCAATGCGGCGACCAAGACCATCGACTTCGCGGTCTACGGTTTCCGCGATCAGTGCGCATTCGAGGATGCGCTGGTCGCGGCGCAGGCGCGTGGCGTCGTCGTGCGTGGCGTGGTCGACCAGAATTCGGACGGCAGCTTCACGTACCACGACAACAACGGCTGCGATACGCAGGCCGTGATCACGGCGCTGGGCAAGGACAGCTCCGGCAATCCCTGGGTCCGCGTCGACAAGAATCCGTCGACGGGCGAGGGCTTCGGCTACATCATGCACAATAAGTTCTTCGTCATCGACAGCGACTGGGTCTCGACCGGCTCGACCAACTACAGCGACACCGGCATCGGCGGCGAGTACAACGCCAACTGGACCATCATCATCCAGTCCGCGAATCTGGCCAGCGTCTACACGACCGAGTTCGACGAGATGTGGATGGATGGACTGACCCATCACCTGAAGTCGGACAACACGGTGCACCTGCTGCCCGTCTATACCGACGGCACCCAGGTCGAGAGCTACTTCTCGCCGACCGATGACGCTACCAACAACGCCATCATCCCGGCGATCAACGGCGCCCAGCACACGTTGGACATCGCGATCTTCTATCTGACCAGCCAGCCGATCACCGATGCGATCCTGGCGGCGAAGAACCGCGGCGTGACCGTGCGCGTGATTCTGGACAGCAACGGCGCCAGCAACACCTACAGTACGCACGACCAACTGTGCGCGGCGGGCATTCCGGTGAAGATCGAGAACTTCAAGGGCCGCATGCACATGAAGGCGCTGCTGGCCGACAACAACAGCATGATCATCGGCTCGCAGAACTTCACGGGCGCGGCCAACGCCGACAACGACGAGAACACACTGTGGATCCGCAACGGCGCGGTCGGTGCGATGAGTTACGACTACGAGACGTACTACAACAACCTGTGGGGCGCGATCCCCGACATGTTCATCTGCAAGAATCCGGGTTCGGAAAGCAAGTATGTCGGCAACACCTGCTCCGACGGCATCGACAATGATTTCGACGGTTACATCGACGGTGCGGATTTTGGGTGTCAATGAGTGAGCGCGTTGATCGGTTATCTGCAATGTGATCGATAGCCGTATCCATGCAAAGCCCCGGCATTCGTATGCCGGGGCTTTTTTTGTTCATGAGATGGAAGCGATGTCGGGTTCGCCGGCTGTCGTTAGGGGCAGCAGATTCGATCGCTGATCAGTGGTCCGTTCTGGCGGGTCCGCTGTGTCCAAATGATCGGCGATACGGTCCGTATTCGATTGCGGTAGACCCGAATGGGACCCGGACAATTCGGAAATCGGCAGATCATTCCATGGCCCCCATCGCATTTTTCGATCCAGAGTGGAGTAGTCTGGTAGCGTTTCATCGCGAAATCAGGGACGGATGAGGCTTGTACAGAGGAGAGGGCGGGATTTAGAGATTGGTACATTCAGGGGGAAGGGGACATGAAATGGTATGCATGCCTGGCGATATGCGTCATGGGCACAGTAGCGCTGCAAGCGAGCGCCGAGGCGGCTGATCGGTCGCCGGAGAATTTCGACGCACTGCTTGTGCAGATCAGCAAGGTGAGTTCGACTGCATCCCAGTCGGCATACTCACGCGAGTTGCAGAAATCCGTCAATGCAGATGCCGTGCGACGCGTGGAACAAGCATGCGCCCGCAAGCATCATGCGAGCGTCAAGACATTCAGCTTGTTGGGCATCATGCGACTGGACGGGATGCTCAAGGCGCCCGTTCCGCTGCCGGACAACGCCTTTACCGCATGCGTGGCCGATCAAATTGCTTCGGTGACGTTTCCGCTGCCACCCGGCAAGGGGAATGGCTGGCCGGTGGCCATGCAGTTCGACGGCAAGTCGGGGCGGGTTCTGTACATGGCCGGGGATCGGCAACGCTCGATGTACCTGCCTCGGCAGCGTGCCACGGCGGCCAGAAAGTGGGTGTACACCCCGGCTCCGCGTATTCCGGCGAATCGGCATCAGGCATGCGAGATGAGCGTGTGGGTGACCGTGGGCGTGCATGGACGCGTGCAAGAGGTGGACAAGGGGAATTCCAGTTGTTCCCCCGTGGTGGGGCGGTATGTGACCGAAGCCGCGCACCAATGGATCAACGCGAACATGCATGGCGCTGCGGAATCCGAGCCGAGGGATCTCCGGATTTCCTTCAGCGTCGGCAAGCGGCGAGTCCGGGTAAAGCTTTGATGTGAGCCGGGAGACGCTCCCGGCTTCATGCGTATTCGTTCAATCCGATCGTGGATTCCACGTCGTGCGGTGGAGTCCGCGTGGTGGTGGATGGGTGCATGTCCCGTCGGGCTTGCATGACGGCCGACGTTTCATGGCATGCCATGTCCAGGAGGGCGTCCTGTGAGATGTGTGGCGGGTCCGTCGGGCGCCAGCCAGGAATGTGGTCGCAGAATGCAGTGATGTTCGAAGACGACCCGTTCGCGCTGCGCTTTCGACATGGTGACATCGGCGCCGGCCTGGACGCAGGCCGGGTCCGCTGCATCCAGGACGGAGTGCGTGATGAAGTGCAGCACTCCGGCGATCCCGCGTTTTCTCGGATCGCGCATGGCGAAGTGCGGCATGCCGGGAATGTCGTCATCGTGAGGCACACCGCGTTCTGCTTCCAGACGTGCGCGACGAAGCCGCTGCTGAAAAACTTGGCCGCCGGCGATGTAGCGGGGCACGGGGGCGGGTGAGCTATGCGCGTTGCGGTGGTGTGGAGAAGGAAGTCCGAGTTCGAGGCGATGGGGCGAAGCGATGGGGTGAATCGGGCCCGTCGTGCGGATTCGTGGCGTCTTGAGGCGCCTTGATGGTGGGTGTGGCGGTTGTACCGAGCCCCGTTTGTTGACGGCTTTGGTCTGGGGTGAGTGTGGAGATTTCAACGGCAGCTCAGCGTGCCGTTCGTTCGATTTCAGGAAGACTGCGATCAATCCTCTTGGGGTCGAGTGCGCGCGAGCGCGCAAGCGCGGAACGAACCGCCGTGGCGAGGCTGGAGCAAGCAGCAACAGTCCGAGCATGCCGTGACCGAAGACGATCCAGGCCATGATCGTGGCCCGTCGAAGCGAAAACGCCTGTTGATGATCCGGCTGCAAGCGGGTGACTTCCATGAGCCGGATTCCTTCCTTCGAGCGTCGTCTGACAAAGGATGGACCGCTCGATGAAAGCTGCGTTCCCCGCAGTGTTCGCGGTGCGCACGGGATAGGTGTGCGTCGAGTGCCTCGTGGTGGTGCCGCGGCTGCGGACCATCGAGATCCGCAACCCTGGCGATTCCGTATGCGGGCCGGCTTCGGCTTGGGTTGTGGTCAGTCGAAATCCAGGCGCATCTCTACGGCATCCGGTTGCTCAGAGACCGGGGCCGGCTTCGGAGGCGGAGCCGGCTGGGGCGGCGCCTTCACGGCTGCTCTCGCAGGCGTGTCGTGGGCGGGGGCGTTCGCGTTGTGCGGGGCCTCTTCCTCGTACGTCTCGGCATCGTCCGCGATCGGAGGCGGCGAGAAGTAATGCCGGAACTGACGGGAGCCGATGGCGATCAGGTAAGCGTAAAGCACGCTGGCGATCACGATCTGCGCGTGCGCAATCTTCCATTGCATGCGGGATATCGGGAAGATCATGTACTGGTAATCCGCACGCAGATCGAAGGCCGCGAGCGTTGCGGCGAGCACGAGCAGCAGGCTGAAGCTGATGCACAGCCCATGTCCCCAGCGCGGACGACGGATGACGCCGTAGATCACCAGCCCAAGATAGATCGAGAATGCGAGCTGGAAGATGAGTGCGACCACGGCCTGGTGCGATACATGCACGGCGCCGAGCATGTTGAACAGCATGTGAAAGAAGCCGAAGACTGTCGGCAGCAGAGCAAGTGCGCTAAGGCCCAGCGTGAGCCAGACCAGAAATGGGTGTTTCATTATTTTCCCCTACACGTCCTGTGTGTGGAGATAACCTAACGGAAGCGATTTGAATGCGCCAATAGAAAATCGTTTGAGGCCATGCGGAACGAGTTTGCATCCGGGCCGCGAATGGCCATGTATTTGCCCGCGTTCGGCCTGATGGTCATGCACAATGAACGGGATTCACCGACGCGAATGCGACGCGAGGGCGTCGATCAGTGATGGACTGGAGATGAGCATGAAATCGTGGTGGGTGATCGTGTTGTGCCTGTGTGTCGTCGTGGCCCCGGCTGCACAAGCGAAGCCGAAGGTCTGGTCGCCGACGGTCGGGCACAAGCAGGTACTTCTGTGGCCCGGCAAGGCGCCTGATCTGAAGCCGGTTCCGGGTCCGGAAACCCTCACGCAATCCAGCGGGGATGTGGCGGGGCGGCCGTGGATGGCCGTGACCAATGTGACCCGACCGACGATGACGGTGTATGCGCCCAAGGGAAAGAATACGGGTGCAGCGGTGGTCGTGTTTCCGGGCGGCGGGTTCGAAGTGCTGGCCATGGATCTCGAAGGCACCGAGGTCTGTCACTGGCTGACTTCTGCCGGCGTGACCTGCGTACTGCTCAAGTATCGGGTTCCGAGTATTCCCTATCGCTGGTCATGTAACTGTCGGCCGCACAATTTCGAAGTGCCGGTGCCTGCATTGCAGGACGCCCAGCGAACGATCCGGCTGGTGCGCGCGCATGCATCGAAGTGGCATATCGATCCGCACAAGATCGGCGTGATCGGATTCTCGGCAGGCGGGTTTCTGGTCGCCGAGATCAGTACGCATTTCGATGACCGCTTGTACGCGCCGGTCGATGCGGCCGATCGCGAGAGCGCCCGGCCGGATTTCGCCATGGCGATCTATCCGGGGCATCTCGCGGACGATGCGTGGAAGCTGAATCCGAACGTCCCCGTGTCGCATGCCACGCCGCCCACATTTCTGGTGCAGGCCGAGAGCGATCATGTCGATGGCGTGAGACAGGCGCTGGTCTACTACACCGCGCTGACGAAAGCCGGTGTACCGGCTGAGATGCATTTGTATGCCCACGGCGGGCATGCATTCGGGCTGCGCCGGACAAAGGCGCCGATCACCCGGTGGCCCGCATTGGCCACAAAGTGGATGCGAACGATCGGCGTGCTCGCCGGACACCACGCCGGATAACGCATGTGACCCAGGTTGCCGTGAGACTGCGCTATATTCCGCGTGCATGGCAGCATGGAACAAAGGCTAGGGAGCGCTCGCAATGGGGATCAGGGAAATCGTGGAAGGCGCCATCGCGCTGCTTGTTCTTTCCTACGTGGTGTTGGTCTACAACAATCTTGTGCAGCTCAAGCACAACGCCGCCAAGGCCTGGGCCAACATCGACGTGCTGCTCAAGCAGCGGCACGACGAACTGCCCAAGCTGGTGGAAGTCTGCAAGCAGTACATGCGCTACGAGCAGAGCACGCTGGAGCAGATCGTGCAGGCGCGTGCCGAGGTGTTCTCCGCGCGCGCCGCGGCCGATCTGAAGGAACTGGGACAGGCCGAGCAGACGCTGCGTGACGGACTGACGCATCTGTTCGCACTGGCCGAGAACTATCCCGATCTGAAGGCGGACACTTCGTTCAAGCATCTCCAGAGCCGCATCTCGGGGCTGGAGAACGCCATTGCGGATCGCCGCGAGCTGTACAACGACTCCGTCAATCTGTTCCGCGTTCGCATCGATCAGTTTCCCGACCTTCTTGTCGCGCGGGTGTTCCGTTTCCGTCCGCCCGAGATGCTTCGATTCAGCGCCCGGGAGACTCGGGACGTCGATATCAAGGCACTGTTCGGCTGACGCCATGGCGACGGTTTCAGGAAGCGTCGGCGCCTTCGTGGTCACGGAGGCGCTCGCGGGAGGTCGGCATGTGGCATGAGCTGAATGGTTACGTCACGCTGGGCATGCTCTATTTCTGCATGGCGCTCTGCGCCTTGATGACCTATGTGTTCCTGCGGGGCTGGTATAACTCCTTGAAGTGCGCGCGCCGGATCGAGGACATTCCCACGTCCAGGATTCCCTCTGCGGCACAGGGCTATGTCGAGCTGATCGGGCGTCAGTACGCACCGCCGGATCAGACGGTCGAGGCTCCGCTGACGGGCACGCCCTGCACGTGGTGGCGCTACCGCATTCAAGTGCAGAAGCGGGGCCTCGACGGCAAGAAAAGTCTGACAACGCTGGAGGAAGGCACCAGCTCGACGCCGATTCTCCTCAAGAACCGGGGCGGAGAGTTGTTGGTGGATCCAGATGGCGCCGAGGTCACGCCATCGATCACGCATCGCTGGCGAGGCCGTCTGGCATCGCCGCCGCGCCCCATGGATGTTCGCGACCATGTTCGCAATGGACGTTACCTCTATACCGAAGAGCGCATGCGCGTGGGCGAGAAACTCTACGTGGCCGGCGAGTTGCAAACGTTCTCGGGTCATCGGCAGGGGGAGACGTTCGAGCGCGCGGTGGCCGATCTTCTGGCGCAGTGGAAGCAGGATCAGGGGCGCTTGGTCGAACGTTTCGACACGGATCAGGATGGCCGTATCGACATGGCCGAGTGGGAGGCTGCGCGCGAAGCGGCCCGAACCGAAGTTGCCGCACGGATGCGGCGAAGCGAGGCGGAGCCGGAAGTCGACGTCGTGCGCAAGCCCGAGAACGGCGAGCCGTTCATGCTCGGCGGCGGAGGGTCACAGATCGACATGGCCCGGATCTATCGTTCGAAGGCGGCCGATGCATTGATGGTGTCCATCGTGTTCGGCGCGATGCTGATCTACCTGATTCACTTGATTCCGTGACTGCTCGCCGGTCTGCGCTGGATGGGACGCGTCGTCAGTCTTTGTAGCGCTTGACGAGATTGCGTACGGGCGTCGGGGCTGGCGAGTTGCCAGAGATTCCGTGCCAGATCTTGCTGGCCGTCGAGCGACGATCGAACAGCGCATCCGACCGGTTCACGGTGTCGTCGAACTGCCCGGGCCGCATGCGGCTGTAGTTGTCTCGCAGCGGCTTGTTGTGCTCCTGGCGCAGCATGTTCTCGGTGGGATTGAATGCGCCGCGCGGTGTGGGACTGAGTCCGACGGTCTCGAATTCTTCCTGCAGGTGGTTGGCCTGCTGCACCACGTTCATCAGATGCGTGCCGAACGCCACGTTCTGGCCGGAATCCACAGACGCGCCGACGGACCTGGGGTCGGTGAACAGCGGATTGCCGGACTGATTGAGTTGGGGCACACCGACGGCCTTGCCGTGTGCAAGCCGATGCGCATGCACCATTTCATGGCCCAGGCCGATGAAGCGGTTGGCGGTCGACGCACTGGGGTCGTAGCGCACCTCGCTTCCCCAGCCGCGTCCTTCGTGACCGTCGAACCGATAGCCTTCCTCGACGCCCGGTGTCGCGTGCGGGGAATTCATGTTGCTCGTGTCGGTAGGCTTGAGCGAGCGGATGTACACGTTGGCGTGGGTGCCGGCGTGAGCGCGATTGCGGCCGATCCGGTCGTCCAGCTCGGTCATCATGCGATGGCCGCCGGGCTTGCTCATCACCTCGTGCATCGAGCGTCTCGCATCCGTGGCGAGATCGACGAACGAACCCACATCCTGCGCGCTCGTGCGCTTGACCTGCACGTTGTTCAGCGAGCCATGGACATTCACTTCCTCGACGCGGCGCAATGCGCCCTTCTGGCGTTGCAGGAGTTCCGGCGTGAAACCGGCCCGCGGCTTGCGGGCGAGGCGTGGCACGAATCGTTCCTCGCGTTTGGCGAGCTTGGGCGCCTTGCCGGTCCGGTTGGCTTCGGCGAGCTTGTTCGCCACGCGGGTGCGCAGACTTTCCTTGGGCATCGGTCGACTCCTTGCGAAGAGCACATTCCCTGTAGTCCGGACGCTCAGCATCTCTCCATGTCGAAGCGGATGCAAGCGAATCGGCAACCCGATTGCACCGGGCTTTTACGCAGGCTCGATTCCGTGCTTGGAAGGGAGCGCGCGGACCGCTACGCTTGCGTCGGTTCCGTTATGGGTCGCATCGATGCACGAGTCCACGAATGGCGGTTTCAAGCCGCTCCGTTTCCTGATCTTCGGTTCGCGCTGGCTGCAGCTTCCGCTGTATCTGGGGCTGATCGTGGCGCAGTGTGTGTACGTGTTCCTGTTCGTCAAGGAGCTGTGGCACCTGATCCACGACGCGCCGCACCTGGGCGAGCAGCAGATCATGCTGATCGTGCTGGGCTTGATCGACGTGGTGATGATCTCCAATCTGCTCATCATGGTGATCGTCGGGGGCTACGAGACCTTCGTCTCGCGCCTGCGGCTGGAGGGGCATCCGGATCAGCCCGAGTGGTTGTCGCACGTCAATGCATCGGTGTTGAAGGTGAAGCTGGCGATGGCGATCATCGGCATCTCTTCGATTCACTTGCTGAAGACCTTCATCGCCGCGGGCACCATCGGCGGGCTGCCGTTCTGCACGCCCGAGGCGCTGGCGGCGGCGCAGGCGCTGGACCCGAACCAGCCGCTGGCTTGCGGCACGCTGACCTCGACGGGCGTGATGTGGCAGACCATCATCCACGTGGTCTTCATCTTGTCGGCTATCGGCATCGCCTGGACCGACCGCATCATGCATGCAGGGCTGGCGCGCAAGGCCGCGGAGGCGGGGCATGCCTGACTCGGTGCCGGACCGCTCCGCATGGCGGAGCGGTCCGGATTCGCGTCAGAGCGCTTTCTTGCAGAAGTACCAGTCGGTGCACTCGTAGCCTTCGTCCATGCGCGCCTCGGCGGCCTCGGCCGTGGCCGGCGGCGGCACGATGACCTTGTCGCCGGGAGCCCAGCTCTCGGGCGTCGCCACGCCGTTTGCGTCGGAGGTTTGCAGGGCGGAGACCAGGCGGATGAATTCCGGAATCGAGCGGCCGTTGGTCATCGGGTAGTAGACCATGGCGCGAAGTATGCCCTTGTCGTCGATGACGAAGGTGGCGCGCACCGCCGATGTGTCCGCCGCGCCCGGATGGATCATGCCGTAGGACTGCGCGACCTTCATGCTGAGATCCTCGATGATCGGGAACGGGATCTCGACACCGAACTTCTCCTTGATGTTGCGCACCCAGGCGACGTGCGAGTAGTAGCTGTCGATCGACAGACCCAGCAGCTCGCAGTCGAGCTTCTGGAATTCCGGATAGGCCTTGGCGAAGGCCATGAACTCGGTGGTACATACCGGCGTGAAGTCGGCCGGGTGCGAGAACAGCACCAGCCACTTGCCCTTGTAGTCGGACAGCTTGCGCACGCCGTGCGTGGTGCGAGCTTCGAAGTCCGGCGCCGGCGCATTGAGCTGGGGCATGCCGAAGGGTTTGGTTTCGATCTTATCGTTCATGGACGTTGCCTCATTGGAAAGGGGGAGTCGTGTGTACGATCTATTTATAAGAAAAATCTAATATAGATTCCAATGAAAGTTTCTTATGGGCCCGATAGGTGCCTGCTATGGCTCATGGGAGGTAGAGCATGCGGTCAGATACACGCGTTATGGTCGCGCACGCGACCCGCGCGGATCGGACGAAGAGCTTCACGATCCGCGCGGGTTGCAGGGGGCGACGACTAGCGCAGGGGCAGATGCACGTCCGTGATCAGTTCGTGCTCCGGCGTGTCGGGGATCAGGTTGCGGTAATGGAAGAACAGCGGGTAGTCGCGCAGTTCCTCGCCGCTTTCCGGCAACCAGTCGCGATACAGGTAGTAGGCCACTTCGCCCAGACGTTCGTGTGAACCGTGATGGCGGGCCACCGCACAGCGTCCGCCGGGAATGTAGCGTGTGACGACGCCTTGCGGATTGGCTGGCACGTCATCCTCGATCGAGCCGCAGATATCGAAGCGGAAGGCGGCCGGATGGGTGGTGTCGGGGTCGTCGTAGGCGATGCCGAAGGTGTCGCTGCTCGCCACGGGCGACAGGCCGGTTTCCTTGCGCCATTCGATGAAGGTGCGGGCCGTGTCGTTGACGCGTTCGGGTGCGTCCCGGTGTTCGAGCGTGGCGATGCGGGTGGTGGGGAAGTCAATGATGTGTACGTCCATGGAAGGTCTCCGTTCGCGGACAGGAAGTCGATAGCGTTCGCGCCACGGCTGCCAGGCCGGGCGCTTCCTGAATTGCGAGGGCGATTGACCGAACGCGGTGCGGAACGCTCGCGAGAACGCGGCAGCGCTTTCGAATCCCGCTTCCAGGGCAATGTCGATGATCCGTCGCCGGTCCTCGAACACGAGCCGGTACGAAGCGTTGCGCAGTCGCGTCAGCTGGATGTAGCGGCTGACGCTGATGCCGGCGTATTGCGTGAACTGGCGATGGAAATGGAAGCGGGAAAAATGCGCGACTCGGCTCAGCCGTTCGACGGTGAGGTTTTCGGCGAAGTGGCGTTCGATGTGCGCGAATACCGCCTCGAACCGTTGCGCGTAGGCGTCGGCCTGGGTCGATTGCATGGTCTGCCCTCTCAAGTCAGGCCGGCACTATGGCGGCTTCGGGATGGCGCATCTTTGCGCATCTTGCGGTATCGGCGCATGTCCGAGAACCATGCGCAACGCCCCTGATGTCGGGTGCCACGTGACGCAGGACAAGCATCCGTATCAAACGAGCATGTCTCGATGATGCATGCTTGTTTCGCCAATGGCTCGGGTTGGTGGTCTGTACACAGGAAGCGCGTTCTATATATCCTCAATCTGTTGCTATCCGGGCGCGCAACGAAAAATGTCCCGGGTAACAGCGAAAATCGCGCACAGGAGCGCGATCAGAAAATCAACGAAAACCGATGGGGATTTACATGGAAGGCAGGAAGCAGAAGAACGGTTTGCATGGCGGCCGAGTGCGTGGGATGTCGGCCGTGCTGGCGGTGGCGGTTGTCACCTGTGCCGGAGCATTACTACCCGCGACCGCAGTGCGGGCGCAATCCACGGCTGGCATGATCCACGGCCAGGCCCAGGCGGGGGATGTGGTTCTCGCGCATAGTACCTCCGGCGTGCGCCGGACCACCGTGGTCAAGAAGAACGGTCAGTTCGAGTTGCGGCATCTTCCGCTCGGCGTCTACAGCGTGACGTTGAAGAAGGGCGACAAGGTCATCGATATGTACCACCGAGTGCCGTTGACGGTCGGGCGCGGTCTGGAAGTGAACTTCGCCTGTCCGCACGATCAGTGTGCTGCGCCGTGACGGCGAGGGTTCGCCGGCATGAACGGTACTCGCCGTACATGCCGCGTTGAACAAAAAAACGGGGCCGCGATTGCGGCCCCGTTTTTCGTTTCATGCGACCGTCCGGCGAAGGGCTGGACGGTCACGGAAGGACTCACTGCGCATTGAGCGTGATGTCGTCCAGGACAAACGAGGTCTGGTTCGACGAGTCCTCGGTGCCGGTGAACTTGATGGTCACCGTCTGGCCGATGTAGCTGCTCAGGTCGAAGCTGTGCTGCACATAGCCCGACGCAGCATTGAGGTTGGAGTAGGTGTGCAGCGTCGCGAGCACGGAACCGCTGCTGTTGAGCACCTGCACCTTGAGCGTGTCGTAGGCCGTCGAGCTGGTCGTCTCCGCCGTGTCGATGTGGAGGTAGAACGCCAGCGTGGCGGAGGTGTTGCCGCTCGGGATCGACACCGACTGCGAGGCGGTATCGGTGTGCGAGGAACCGTAACCGTCCAGCCACGCGAACCAGGAGCCGTTGTGGGCGGACTGGCCGCTGCAGGTGCTGTTGCTGCACAGAACGCCGGAGCTCAGCGACCACGGTGCGGCCGAACCACTCTCGAAGCCGGTGTTGCTCAGCAGCTGACCGGAGCCGCCGCCGCCACCGCCACCGCCGCTACCGCTGCCGGTGACGATCGGATGGCTGATGTCGCACTCGTTGGTGTCGTTGGACCAGGTGCTCTGCATGGCATACGAACCGTTGCCCATGCTCACGTTGGCGCTGGCGCCCTGACCGGACGAGATCCAGGCGCACTCGTCGCCGTTCTCCTGACCGTTGGAGCTGCTACCGGTGTGGTTGGTCCAGCCGCCGGCCGGATTCTGGTCGGTGACGGTCTCGGCGTACTCGTGGCCTTCGACGATCGAGAAGCCATCCAGCTTGCCGGCCGAAGAGCCGTTGACGAAGCCCTGGCCGCAGCTGGTGCCCATGTCGGCCACGTACGGCATGTTGGTGAAGGCGATATCGCCGTAGGACGAGGACACGCCCGCGTCGCCGTTCCAGTCATGCCATGCGCAGAAGCCGCTGCCGGAGGTGTTGAAGCCGTCCGGATGCGTGCCGGTCGGCGACAGGATCACGTACTGCACGTAGCGGTTGGAGGCGGCGGTGGTGTTGCCGAAGTGCGCGGCCGCCTTGATCGCTTCCTGGGCCAGCTGCGCGGCCGTGGCGTTGCTCGGCGAAGACACCGAGTTGTCGTACCAGATGCCGGCAAACGCGCCACCGGTCGGATAACCGATGTAGTTGGCGTTCGACGGGCACGAGGTGGCGCCGGAGCTGACGGCCGAGCCGTCGCAGTACTGGGTCATGACGCCCGACCACAGTTCGCCGCCGGTGCCCAGGCCCTTGAACATGCTCTCGAGGTACGGAACCGCACCCAGCGAGTCACCCGACAGGGTCATGTTGCCGTTGGCGTCGGTGCCTGCGCTGCCCCACTGGCTGCCGTAGACGACCAGGTAGACCTTCGGCGTGCCGCTGGTGACACCGATGCCGTCGACGCCGCCGCCGTAGCTCAGCGTCTTGGTGCCGGTCGCTGCGGTAGTCGCAGAGGCGTGCGTATCCTCGAAACGACGCATCTGACCCCAGGTCTCGCGGGTCGGCACAGCGCCGTGACGGTAGGTGTGGCCGTAGGCCGGCGAATACGGGTTGTGGATCTTGTTGGAGTGACCGGTACCCGCGTAGGCCGCGCTGGTCATCAGACCGAGCACGGCAGTCGCGACTACCGTTTTCATCATATTCAAAGCCATGGATATTCGACTCCCCAATGAAGGTTGGA
Source organism: Oleiagrimonas sp. MCCC 1A03011 (assembly GCF_003267965.1). NCBI lineage: Bacteria > Pseudomonadati > Pseudomonadota > Gammaproteobacteria > Lysobacterales > Rhodanobacteraceae > Oleiagrimonas > Oleiagrimonas sp. MCCC 1A03011. Next base: position 335,563 of record NZ_MSPY01000002.1, read on the forward strand.
TCGCTCGGTGCCCGGAACGCAGGCAAAGCCGTTCCTGCCCCGAACGCATGAAGTACACGCTTCGGATGGTGATGGACTGCGTGTTTGCTCTTGTGCGGGTTCCGCCTGGATGCACGTCCTGTGTACGTCCCTCCCTGACGACAGTTCGTGCATCTTGAAGACGTCGCGGCGTTCGTCGCGCAGCGGACCATCTCTCCAGAACCACCCATCCAGAACTTCTCCGAGTCGGTGGGTGCATTGACCTTAGGAATCATCCCCAGGATGGGTAAATAAGAAAAATGGCTATAAGTGAAAACTAAGAGAAATCTGCATCAGCGATGTTTTCCGGATGTTTTGTTATCTATTTATTGTAATATAAACAGTTATTTACGTGATCCATTTTTGACGAATCCATACTGCTTGGGATGGATTTGTGTGCGGAAAAATGGCTTGTGGCCACCATGCGCGAATTCGGCAAGCTTCAGGTAAAGCGTGATCTGCGTCTCTTTTGACCACCAGAGGACCGGTAGAAGGAGCGCACTCCACAGATAACGGCGCAAGGGCATGAGGCGTATGTGTCCCGGGCGTGCACTTGTAGGCGAACTGCATGAGCATGCAAGCTCACTGGGCGACGATGGACGTGCCGGGGACGGAGTACATGGATCGGTCCAACAACAAGAAACGCGCACGGACAACGGCCAGCACGGGGCTGCCGGAGTCATCGGGCAAGAGGAGCCGGCGCAGTCATCCAGAGGACGCCGGGACGTCGTCCGATGGTGCGCTCCATCCAAGGCCGATGCCGTTGTTTCGCACGCTGGAAGAGGCACGGACGGCATCGAAGCACGGACAGAGTTTCGGTCTGCGGTCGGAGGGCAGTTCGTTCACGGTGTACCAGGGTACCGCGACCCACGTGACCAGCACCGAGGGCACGACCTGGACGCAGCAGTTCGCCAAGCCGTCGAAGCGCATGAGTACCAAGTACACGGCGCTGTTCGGCAAGATCAGGGATGTGTCCGAGCTCACTCGTGCGAACAAGGCCCTCGTCAGCGGCAAGGCCGGGACGGATCGGCAAGGACGCCCGCTGAGCAAGGAGGCGCAGATGACGGCTTCGCTCATGCGCGTGAACGAGGCGAGCACGGCGTTCGGCTCGGCGTCGATGGGCGTGGATGGCGAAGATGCGGGCACGGGCATGATGGCCGAGACGCTGGCGCTCAAGTGGTCCCACAAGCAAGAGCAGGGTAGGACGAGCAGGCTCGGCGGTCGCCGCGCATTGAGCAAACTGAATCGCCGTTTCGCGCAGCTCGACACGACCGAAAAAATGCGCGCGCAAGGTGAAGACGGCCTGCGTGCGAAGATTGAGGATTCCCGCATGCGCGCCGCCAAGGCAGCGCGGGCCTGGGGGAAGTCCAAGGGCAAGCGCGGCGACGACCTGGATGCCTATGTGCAGGGAAAATTCGAGAAGCACGGCTTGGGCGAGGTGCCGGATGCGCGAGGGTTTCGCTCCTCGCTGAAGCGGGGGCGTGAAGAGGACGGCGAGAGCGAAGATCGCCGTTCGGCGTATACCGGCGGCTTCGGCGGTCGCCGTCCGAGACGTTTCAAGAGCTTGCGCCGGGCGCGACAGGCGTTGCGCAAGCAGCCGGAAAAGCTGGAGTCGGCCTTTGTGCGCCCCGGCGGAAGCCGCTCCGGCGTCTACGAGGGCTTCACTTCGCAGCTCGCACCGAGCAAAGGAGAGGTGTGGGATCAGTGGAAGCTGACCGCGCCGGATACCGCCAGCACAAAGTACACCCGGCTGTTCGAGAATCTGGAGGGATTGTCCGACCTGGGACGTGCCAACAAGGCGTTCGTCAAGGGGGGTAGCGACATGCTGCAACCCACCCCGGGCCTCAGTCTCTGGCGCGGCAAGCCCTACAGCAGCGAAGCGCAGGCGACCGCCGTGCTGTTTCGCGTGAATGAACCGCATACGGCACTGGGTGGGTCGTCCATGGGGTCGGAGGAGAGCGACGCGGGCCTGGGACTCATGGCCGAGGCAATGGCGCAGAAATGGAAGCACAGCAGCCGGCAGCAGCATCTGCCGCGCGAGGACCGCACCCAGGTTTCGCCCACGAAGGCGCTAAAGCATCTGACGAAGCTCTTCCCGCAGCTGGACAGCGTGCAGAAGCTGCGCAGGCAGGGCGAGCAGGGACTGGTCGACCAGATCGCAGCATCGCGCATGAAGGCGGCGAAGCATGCGGGCCGGCTCGGACAGGCCAAGGGCGTCCCCGAGCACCGGCTGAGCGAGCATGTGCAGCGCAAGTTCAACAAGCACGGTCTCGGGCAGGTGCCGGGTGGATGGAAGAGCAAACTGTCGAAGCCGAAGAAGTGATCTGTGGCCTGCGGGCGTCCGGTGCGGATGCCGCCCCGGCGAAGCGCCGGGGCGGTGGTACGTGCAGCGAAGGCTGCGGGCTTACTGGCAGGTCGGGAACTTGAACGAAGCGATGCGCGTGTGCCAGTTGAACGAGCCGTCGTTGACCAGGTACTCGGTCGTGTACCAGAACGTACAGTCGTCGACCGGGTCGACCGTCATCGCGCTGTAGTCGCCCCAGCGGCTCAGGTTGCCGGTCTGCGAGCCGGTGCCGGCGAGGATGGTCTGCTCGGCCTGCATGGTGTCGAGCGGGTCGCCGACTTTACGACCGGTGTAGCGGATCGCCGGATGGATACTGCTGCTGGATGCGCTGTAGCCCAGTGCCATGTCTCCCAGCTTGTCCATCGCGATCGAACCCATCCAGCGATAGGTGCTGTCGGGCGCATAGGTCGATTGCTGGTAGACCACCGGTGTGCCGGCCGGGTTGCGGATCTCGTACCAGCGGATGCCGGTGTAGTTGTTCTTCGTCGGATTGCCCTTGCCACTGCCGGCGAGCACGGTGTGGTTGAGCACCAGCGATTCGTGATCACCGAAGTTGCGGTAGGCCAGGCGGAACATCAGGCGATCGGCCAGTGAATCGAGCTTGTTGCGCGTGCCGCTCTGCGGGATGCAGGTGCCGCCGCCGCTGCAGCCGGCGCTGAACCCGGCCACCGGGATGTTGATCGGTCCGGTCAGCGTAGTGTTGCCCGGATTGCTCCAGTCGACGTGGAACCGCCACAGGTTCAGCGCATTGCTGGTGAAGTTCATCATGTAGTTCGGCGAGCCGGAGGGCGGCAGGCTGCTGCCGTCCAGGTCCGAGGGCAGCACGCCACCGTAGCTGGACGAGAGCTGGAAGCACTGCTGCGTGGCCGGCTGTCCGTTGAGCATCGCGCTGCGATCGTACGCGCACAGCTTGGCGCCCTGGAAGGTGTTACCGAACATGTTGAAGGTCTCGTAGTAGGCGTCCGGCCAGACGCCCATCTTCGGGTAGTCGGGGAAAACGCTGCCGTACGAGAACGAGTAGCGATACCAGGCGCCGGTAGCGTCGCTGGTCGCCGACACCGCCACGCACTGCAGATACGGCGTGGTCGACACCGAGAACTGCGAGACGACCCAGCGTCCGGCGATCTGGTCGTAGACCACCACGGGATCGCCGTCGTTGTTGTTCTCGCAGCCGCCGCCGAAGCCCTGCCATAGCGTATTGGTCGGTACCGGGCCGTAGACCACAGCCTTGGTCGACTTGTCGAACACGGCCAGCGCGTCGTTGACGACCTGCACGTATTGCGTGGCGCCGACGGCGTCGACGGTGTCGGGCGGCGCGTACTGGATGGTGAATGCGCCCTGCGGTCCGCTGAAGCCCTCGCCGATGCCTTCGAAGCCGGCGCCTGCGGCCGGGAGTGCGCTGACGATGGCGCTGGTCTGGAGGGCCCCGTCGCCCAGATTGCCTTTCTGTACCAGGAACGGGATCGGACGCGCGGGGTGCGCCTGGCCGTTGGAGAAGTCTTCCGGACGCGGCAGGAGACCGCGCAATGATGGTAGTCGGTCGTGGTGTACGGCATCCTGCGGAGTCGCGCCGGTGGTGCTTCCTGCAGCGTGCGCGGGTCCGGCGCATGCCAGGAGCAGGGCGCCGGACAGTACGCTGCCGACGAGGATCGAGCGGTGGAATGCAGACATGATGAATCCTCCTTGAGATCACTGATCGTCAATGCGAATCGAGATCGTGCGAAGGAAGCGATGCAACGCGAAGGCGGACCGCTTCCGTGTCCCCCTGTCTGCCACGTTCATGGCCGGGCGCATCTGAACCAGAGTGACGGCTCCGGCTGGAAATGACCGATCCAGCATATCGCTGTTTCGCGCCGGAAACGTACGAACGGCCACGGTTTTGCCGTTTTCGTGCAACGTTCGTGCGCCTGCCGCACACTTGCCGCGTGTCGGCGGGCGCGGCAGGCGCCCCGGGTCAGGCGCGAATGAATGTCAGGAAGTGGGCGATGTGCTCCATGGCGTCGGCGATGACATAGCGATCCGAGGCCGGCCCCATCTCGATCTCGGCCATGGCGTAGCCGGTCAGTGGCGCTTCGCCGAAGCGTTCGAACAGCCATGTCTTGCGCTCGTGCGCGAAGCGGCGATGCTGCTCGGTCAGCGCCGCGGGCGTACCCGGCAACCAGACTTGGAAGGCGTTGGTGTGCGGACGCCGGGGATGCACGATCAGGTCCGGAAGCTTGTTCAGCGCGTCCGCCAGCTTGCGTGCGCGTTCGACGTAGGAGGGCAGGTGCGGTGCACGCTGCTCCAGCCCGTCCAATGCCGCGATGGCATAGGGATAGGCCGTGAACAGATTGCCGCCGTAACGCGTCTTCCACACGCGCAGTGTGCGAATGAAGGACTCGCTTCCCGCCACCAGCGCACCGCCGAGGCCGCCGAGTCCCTTGTAGTAGGAAACGTAGACGCTGTCGGCCAGTGCGGTCAGCTCGGCTTCGGTCACGCCATACCCGGCGGCGGCTTCCCACAGGCGTGCACCGTCGAGGTGCAGCGGCACGTCGTGCTCGCGGCACCAGGCGGAGATGGCGTGGAGTTCGTCGAGATCGGGAAGCAGATATCCGACCCGGCGCAGAGGCAGTTCGACCACCACGGCGGCCAGCGGTTCGGTCACGTCTTCCAGCATGGCGGTCGTGAACGGTGCGTGATGACCGAGGCGGATGGCGTGCAGGTCGGCGACGCGCTCGATGGCGTCGGATTCGTCCATGCCGAGGTGGCTCAGCGGATGGATGACGACGTTGCGGCAGTTGCGCGCCTCGGCATAGGCGCGCAGCACGCACAACTGCGCGGTCACGCCCTTGATGAAGAAAAGGCCGGTTTCCTTGCCGAGGCGGTCGGTGGTGACGGCTTCGAGACGCTCGACCGCGCCGCCTTCCCCGTACAGGTCGATGCCGTCCTCGGAGGCTGCGTGGCGGGCCAGTCGGTTCAGGGTTTCGGCGGCGCTGGGCGGCGACAGTCGCGAGAGCACAAAGGTGCAGGCCTGCTTGAGCGCTTGATCGTTCGGGGTCATGAAGTCGTCCGGATTACGGGGGCGGACGCAGAGTATGAAGCACCGGACGGACCCGGGAAAAATACGGTGTCAGACGGGTATGGAGGAACGGGGATGGGTTCGAATCAGAGCGTCGATTCGTCGTCGACGCAGACGCGATTGCGGCCCGAGTGCTTGGCGCGGTAGAGCTGGGCGTCGGCGCGTGCGATGAGGGCGTCGGGTTTCTCGTCCGGGTGGACCAGTTCGGCCACCCCGATCGAAACCGTGATGGAGATGCGTTCGCCCTGATCGCTCTTGATCACGAGTGCCTCGATCGCTGCGCGCAGCCGCTCGGCCGTGACGGCTGCGCCGCGCCGATCCGAGCGCGGCAGCAGCACGGCGAATTCCTCGCCGCCAAGACGTCCGAGCACATCAATGCGGCGCAGCTGCTCGCGGCAGCATTCGGCGATGCGCACGAGCACGCGGTCACCTGTGGCATGACCGTGGGTGTCGTTGATGCGCTTGAAGTGGTCGACGTCGAACATCAGCACGGTCATGGCGGCGCCGCCGCGCTGCGCACGTGCAAGTTCCTGGTCCAGCAGTGCGAGGAACTGGCGTCGCGAACAGACGCCGGTGAGGCTGTCGGTGTTGGCCAGTTCCTGCAACTGGCGGCTTTTTTCTTCCAGTTGGCGCGTTTTGTCCTCCAGGTCGGCGGTGCGTGCCCGGACCAGTGACTCCAGGCGCTCACGGTGCTGCTGCAATTCGCGCTCGTGACGGACGCGTACTTCGAATTCCTCGAGCATGCGCTCGCGCATCTGATTGAGGGCCTGTGCGACCAGATCGAGGTCGTCCGCATGTCGACTGGGACGCTTCGGCCATTCCAGAGGGGTCTGCAAACGCTCGATGTCCAGTTCGCTTGCGTAGGTGGCCATGGTTTTGAGGCGTTGTGTCACCCAGCGGCGGAACAACCACAGCAGCAGCAGCGACATGCTCAGCAGTGCAGCGGTCGTGGTCAGCAATTCGCGTGCGATGGCGTTGCGCAGCCGCGTCATTGTGCTGCGGCTGTCGATGACGACGCGCAGCGTGCCGAGATCGAAACGTTGGCCGTCGTCGTGGATCAGCGGATAGCTGCGCTCGAGTAGCACCGGGGCATCGGCCTGCCCGCGGGTCACATGCCGTCCTTCGCTGTCGAGTTGCACGTAGCCGATACCGGGAGTGTGGGCCAGTGCATCGAGCAGCAGGCGGGTACGGCCGCGGTCGACCTGCCAGAGTCCGGCTTCCAGGCTCGGCACCAGGCTTTGCCGAATCTCGTCGAGTTGCTCCCGTGCACTCTCGACCTGGTTGCGGTAGATCTCATGGACTTGAAGGGCGGTCACAGCCACGGAAACGATGAGTCCGAGCAACACCGTGGCGGCAGCCAGCCGCAGACTGATCGAATGTCGATTCTTCGCGCGGGCGGTCATGGGCGCTTTTCCGGGTGGAACCACAGGTTGTGACGTTGCAGCGGAGCATCGCGCGGGAAATCCGGATTACGCAGTTCGATGATATGGCGTCGGGCCAGACCGAGTCGGGCGAGATCCCGGTCGTAGGTGCGGTGGAACAGGCGCAGCAGGCTGCCATCGTCGAGGCTGCGCTCTAGGCCGAGGCGGATGGCGTCGGCCAGCGCCGTGTTGCGCGGGTTGACGAAGAAATACAATGCAGAGGGATAGTGCAGCAGCAGATGCGGTTCGAGTTCGATCGGCAGTGCCGCGTTGTGCACCCGTTCACCGTCGACCTCGGCGATCGATCGCGGGAAGTAGTCGATGTGGCGGCGAGCCAGCATCTGGAACAGGCCTTCATAAGTTGCCGCGGCGTCGACGCGCAGACCGTTAGCGCGAAGAATGGCCAGATCTGGCCAGTCATGTCCCTGCCCGCCACGCAAGTCGGAGAGTTCGTGCAAGGTCTTGATGTCTGCGAAACGCGCACGATCGCCGCGATGAATCAGCAGTACGCGCCAGCCGATCATGCCGCGGTCGATGGGGAATCGGATGGCGCGCAGGTGTCGCTCGCGTTCGCGGGTGGTGACGGTCCATACGACATCGAGGGCGCGTCCGGCTTCGAGCATGCGCAGGCTGCGTGCTTGCTGCATGTCGGTGTGGCTGGGATGCAGCCGATAGGCGACGCCGCTGTGGGCAAGTGCCAGCCGCAGGACTTCCAGAGGATACCGTTGGCGCGCGTCCTGCTGCGATTCGGCGCGCGGATAGATCACGCGCAAGGGGCGTGCCGCCCATGCGCTGGCCGATGTCAGCAGCGCAGCGCAAGCGAGCAAAAGTGTCCGCAGGCAGCGCCGGCTTGATCGCATGCAATACATCCTGTGCTTTGAAGGCCGGGTGATCCAGCGCCGCTGTGCGAGGCGAGGTGTGCCATCGCGACGCATCCACGGACCCTATCATCAAACTGCGGCGCAGACCGTGCGCCGCAGTTTGACTATTTCCCCGGTTGCGCGCGGCAGTAACGGTCGATGTACTCGCGTTGCGTGGGCATGGCATCGACGGCCTGGCCGATCACGTCGCGCAGACCGGCGAGGATCTGCGGGGCGTCGACTTCGCTGCGCAGGTCGACCAGTGGGTCGTATCGCTCGGGCCAGACCTCCTGGCCGACGAGGACCGCCAGCCAGTTCGGATTCTGGAACAGTTCGTGGTTCTCCGCGACCAGGCGCCCATGGCCACGAAAATGTGCCAGCTTGTAGGCCAGTGGTTGCGGGATATCCATGCGTGCAACGTGGCGCCACATCGGTTCCTCGCGTTGAGTGGCACAGTAGTGAAGGATCAGGAAATCGCGCACGCGCTCGTATTCCTGGCCCGTCAGCCGATTGAATTCCGCCGTGGTGTACGGATCGAAGTCGCGGTCCGGGAACAGCGCCAGCAGGCGTGTGACGGCGGACTGGATCAGATGGATGCTGGTTGATTCGAGCGGTTCGAGGAAACCGGCGGAAAGGCCGATGGCGACGCAGTTTCGATGCCAGAAGCGTCGCCGTCGGCCGGTCGTGAAGCGCAGCAGGCGCGGTTCGGTCAGGGCGGGGGCTTCCAGGTGATCCATCAGCGTGGCGGTGGCTTCGTCATCGCTGATGTAGTGGCTGCAGTAGACGTGTCCGTTGCCGACGCGGTGCTGCAGCGGAATGCGCCATTGCCAGCCCGCGGCGTGCGCGGTGGAGCGGGTGTAGGGCACGAAGGCTTCGCCGTGCTCGCACTGCACGGCCACCGCGCGGTCGCAGGGCAACCAGTGCCGCCAGTCCTCGTAGCCGGCGTGCAACGCGCCCTCGATGAGCAGTCCGCGAAAACCGCTGCAATCGATGAACAGATCGCCTTCGAGATGTTCGCCGCTCTCCAGCGTCACGCGGTCGATGAACCCATCCTCGCGCAGCTGCACGCAGGTGACCCGGCCTTCGGTACGGCGCACGTTGTGCTGCTCGGCATAACGACGCAGGAATGTCGCATACAGGCCCGCATCGAACTGATAGGCGTAGTCGAAGGTGGACAGTACCTGGCGTGGATCTTTCGACGGCGTCATGAACTTGCCGGCGCGTGCGGCCATCCAGGCCAGGGCGTAGTCCTCCAGCGGCGTCGCGTCGCCGCGCGTCCGTTCGCGCAGCCAGTAGTGGTGCAGGGGCACCTTGTCGAACTCGGCGCCGAACTGGCCGAACGGATGGAAGTAGCGGTGGCCCTTGCGTGACCAGTCGACGAATTCGATGCCGAGTTTGAAGGTGCCCTGGGTGGCGGTGATGAAGGCGTTCTCGTCGATGCCCAGGCGCTGGTTGAACAGCTTGATCGGCGGAATCGTCGCCTCGCCCACGCCGATGGTGCCGATGCGATCGGACTCCACGAGATCGATGCGGCAGTTGCCCTGCAGCGCCTGGCCCAGGGCGGCGGCGGTCATCCAGCCGGCCGTGCCGCCGCCGACGATGACAATGCGCCGGATACGTCTGTCGTTCATGTGGCCGTGTTCCGCCCGTTGCGATGAGGTGACGCGGTCATTGTAGGAAGCGTCACCGCGTTTACAAACGACGCGGAGAACCGCTTGTCGCGAAGCCGTGGATGCGTTCGGTGCGGACATAAAAATGCCGGCGATGCACGAGGCATCGCCGGCGCCGATCACGAGGGGAATTCGCGATCAGTACGACAACACGCAACCGCCTGCGCCGCTATTAAAGGCGTTGCTCCACAGCGATTGCACCGGGTAGGTGGTGCCGCCGGAGAGCGTGACGTTTGCGGATGCGCCTTGACCGGAGGAAATCCAGGCGCACTTGTCGCCGTTCTCTGCGCCGCTGCCGTCGATCCAGCCGCTGCTCGGGAACTGGTCCGAAATCGTTTCGGCCAGCTCATGACCTTCGACGATGGTGATGCCGGCCTTCGAACCCAGGCCATTGAAGTTGGCGCCGCAGCTCGCGCCGGCGTCGGTCATGTACGGCAGGTTGGTGTAGGCCACGTTGCCGTACGAGGAGCTGCTGTAGCTGTGGTACGCGCAGTACTGCGTGCCGAAGCCGGACGCGCTGTTGCCGGTCGCGGTGGCAATCACGTACTGGGTGCTGGCGTTGCTACCGGACGACGTGTTGCCGAAGTGCGCGGCGGCCTTGACCGCTTCGGCAGCCAGCTGCGACTGCGTCGGATGGCTCGGCGCGGCCGAGCTGTTGTCGAACCACACGTTCTGATAGATGTTCAGCGGATTGCCGGCTGCGGTGCCTGCACCGTTGCAGAACTCGGTGCCGCTGCTCACGCCCTGGCAGTACTGCGTGACGCTGTTCAGCCAGGAGCTGCCGCCGACGCTGCCGAGGAAGGACTCGAGGATCGAGACTTCGCCGCTGGGATCATTGTTGTTCCACTGCGAACCCCAGACCACCAGATAGACCTTCGGCGAAGTTTCCACACCGATGCCGCCGGTGCCGCCCTGGTAGATCAGGTTGTTGGTGGTGGTGGAGCCGCCACCGTGATTGCCGCCCTTGGCCTGGCCGCGGTTCGGATGCTGCGCGCGCCAGGCATCCATCGCATCCACGGTCGGATGCACGATGGCCACCGGCTGACCCTGTTCGAGCAGGCGGACGCCGCCAGGCGTGCCTTCGTAGTTCATGGGAGTGGGCGGCTTGGCCGCGAAGCTGGCGCTGGCCAGCAGGGTCAGCGAAAGGGCGGTCAGGATTTTTCCTGTGGATTTCATAAGGCTTCTCCTTTGAATGCGTCGAATAAGTTGATGTCCGATCACAGGCCGAACGAAGACACGCCGATGCAAACGCTCGACGAGCCGTTCGGCTCAAGTCGGTTCCCGCATTCACGCCTTCCTACTTAAGGCTTTTTCATATGCAAACTGCCCCCAGCCTTTCCGCGGCGTGAAACATAAGAGCGCGGACGCGCGCAACGAGCGGTCTCTCTAGGCGGAGACATACGCTGCGCGCAGGGGGATATAGCGGGATATTGCTTAGTATCCGCTTAGTTCGGTTTGGCGAGCTGCCGAGAAGGGGATGCAGTTCGCAGCGACGGACGTCGAGCGAAACCGGGGCGAGCGCGGCCATTGATGCAGCGGGAACTATCCGAAAAGCGTGCGCGTTCGGAGCGTCAGGCGGGGGCGCGTTCGAGGTCCGCATCGAGTGTGCGGCGCGATTCCGACCAGCGCATGGCGAGCCAGATCGCCACACCGCCGAGGGCCAGGGCGACGCCGACGCCCCCGGTCGCGCGCCAGCCCCATCCGGCTGTGAGCGCCATGCCGGCCAGCCACGGTCCGAGTGCGTTGGCCATGTTGAAGGCCGCATGGTTCATCGCGGCGGCGAGCGTCTGGGCGTTGCCGGCCACGTCCATCAGCCGCGTCTGCAAGGGCACGACCAGACCGCCGCCCAGGCCGATGATGAACAGCGAAGTGCCCATGAGGACGACGTTGCCGATCGAGAATGCATAGAAACCGCAGGCCAGACCCAGCACGATCTGCAGCGCCAGGGCGGCCTTCAGAAGGCGGCCGCCGGAGAATGCGCCGGCCACGATGTTGCCCAGCGTGGTGCCGACGCCGTAGATCATCAGAATGACGGACACGCCCCATGCCGGCGCATGCGTGGTCGCCAGGAAGGCTGCGCTGAAATAGGTGTACACCGCGAACATGCCACCGAAGCCGATGGCGCCCATGGCCAGCGTCAGCAGCACGTCGCGATTGCGGAAGGCGCCGATCTCGGCCAGCGGATGTGCGTCGGGATGCGGTCCCTTGTACTGTGCGGTGCGCCAGACCATGATCACGGTGAGACAGGCCAGCGCCGCGACCATCGCGAAGCCGGTACGCCAGCCAAGCAGCTGGCCGAGGTAGTTGACCACCGGGACACCCACGATATTGGCAATGGCCAGGCCCAGAATGACCTGACTGACGGCCTGTGCGCGTCGGTGCTTCCCGGCGATGTCGGCGGCGAACAGCATCGCGATGCCGAAGAACGCGCCGTGCGGCAGGCCGCTGAGGAAACGCGCCAGATCCATCGTCCACATCGAGGGCGCCAGCGCAGTCAGCAGGTTGCCGATGGCGAACACACCCATCAGGGCCAGCAGTACGTGCTTGCGAGGCAGTCTCGAGGCGAACATCGCGATCAGCGGTGCGCCGATGACCACGCCCAGCGCGTAGGCGCTGATGGCGTGTCCGGCCACGGCTTCGGACGCGTGGAACTCCGCGGCGAAGTACGGCAGCAGACTCATGGCCGCGAATTCACCCGCGCCGATGGCGAAGGCGCCGGAGGCGAGCCAGAAGATGATCACGGCCAGGCTGGACCCGGCTGAAGTGGAGGGCGATGCGGTGTGACGCGTCATGGGGAACGGGGACGTGGTGGCGTGTGCATGAATCGAGTGCGCGAGCGACGTGCACGGTGGATGGTGGCGCTGGCCGTGGCATCGCACGTCGCGGACTGGGTGGTCCCGCGGAGCGGTCGCTCGGTGCAAGAAAGATTCGCAACGCGTCGGGCTTCACGTCTGCGCAGGACGCGAGGCCATGTGTCGACGGATCGCATGAACGCTCATGGTACCGCAGCCGGTCGCGTCGGCCGGGAAGCAAAGTGCATAACCGGCGCGTGCCTCGGCGTGAGCCGGTCAGTACGGCGGCTTGCGGCGCTGACGCTGCAGGCGCGCGGCTTCGGTCCACCAGGCCAGGTCGTCTGCAAAGCGCGCGAACGATTGTTCCAGGAACGCGCCGGCCTCGCCCTGCGGCCGGCCTTCGGTGTCGAGCGTCTGGCCGACCGAGCCGACCAGCACGGTGCTGGAGATCACGACCATGCCCATTTCAGACAGGGTGCCGTGCCAGAGCAGGTTGGCGCGCGCGCCGCCCAGTCGCCCGGCCGAATAGCTGACGATTCCGGCGGGACGCCAGAACCATTCCTCGAGGAAGTGATCGGTGAGGTTCTTCAGTCCGGGCTGCATGCCCCAGTTGTATTCCCCGGTCACGAACACGAAACCATCGGCCGCACGGATCTTTTTCGCCAGGGCGTTCATCGCCTCGGGGGCCTCGCCCTCGGCATGCTCCTTGTACATGCGATCGAGCATGGGCAGGTCGATCTGCAAGGCATCGATCAGTTCGGCTTCGGCGCCACGCGCGCGCAGGCCGTGCACGATGTAGTTCGCCAGTCGTATGCCGGCGCGATCGGAGCGGTAGGAGCCATACAGGACGAGAATGCGATCGGACATGGGCGGGCCTTGTGCGAGCGGAGCCGAGGCAGGGGCGAGGTCGTCGTGCAGTTCCATGCCATGATGACACGCACAGTGCATGGAGGCCTCGTGGAGCGTGAGAGCACCTAACAACCAACGGTGATAACGGCATCCGCTGCATTCGTGCAACAAATTATTCAAGGCTTCACGCTGAAATCTGCAGGACAGCGCCCTGCCACTTGAATTGCGGCGTTGAACCGGATCTGTCTGTCTGCATGTCTGCGCTGTACGGGCTGCTCGATCGGCTGCCGGCCCCCTTTGTCCGTATGCCTTGATCCGTTACGGTCGATCTGGCGACACGCATTGGACTTGTCCGCAGGTCCTTGAGTTCGACGATTCCCGCACGAGGAGGTTTGCATGACGCAACGACCCCGCATGTTGATGTGCCCGCCCACGTACTTCGAGGTTTCGTACGTGATCAACCCGTGGATGGCGCGTCATGTCGACGGTGTGCATCGGTCGCGGGCGCAGGCGCAATGGGACGCTTTGCATGCCCTGCTGAGCGCCCGCGCCGAGGTGCGGCTCATCGAGCCTGCGCCGGGCCTTCCGGACATGCCCTTCACCGCCAATGCGGGCGTCGTGCTCGGCGACACGTTCGTCCCCAGCCGGTTCCGTCATGCGCAGCGCAAGGGAGAGGAGCCGCTGTTCGAGCACTGGTTCGCGCAGCAGGGCTACACGATCCAGGCCTTGCCCGAGGGACTTGATTTCGAGGGTGCGGGCGACGCGCTGCTCGATCGCGGACAGTCGCTGCTCTGGATGGGATACGGGCATCGCAGCGACGCGGCGTGTGCCGACATCCTGGGAACCATGCTGGATATCGAGGTGATTCCCTTGAGACTGAGCGATGCGCGTTTCTACCATCTGGATACCTGTTTTTGTCCCCTGCAGAACGGTGCACTGCTGTATCACCCGGCGGCCTTCGATGACGCTTCGCGTGCCTTGATAGAGGAGCGGGTGCCGGCGCACAGGCGTCTCGCCGTCGGCGCGGACGATGCCGCTGCCTTCGCCTGCAATGCGGTGGACGTGAACGATGCGGTGATCCTGAATCGGGCCAGCGATGCGCTGCGCGACGGCTTGCGCGGACTCGGCTACGACGTGATCGAAACGCCGCTGGGCGAGTTCATGAAATCCGGCGGTTCGGCCAAATGCCTGACCTTGCGCCTGGACGAGCCGCGCTGAGTGCGCGGCATCCGTCGGATGTCCGGAAGCACGATCAGCCGCGCAGCGTGACCGCGAGCCGACCGACATCGGCGAGCACGCTCTCGCGGGCCGGTTCCGGTGCGATGGAGCCGGCGTAATAGGCGCAGACCAGCACGGGTTTGCCGTGCGGCGGCTCGATCAGGCCAATGTCGTGGATCTCGTTGGCGGCGCCGCGACCGGTCTTGTCGGCGCAGCGCCAGGCACGAGGCAGTCCTGCGCGCAGCAGTCGCGAGCCGGTTTGGCACGCGCGCATCCAGCCAAGCAGGCGTTGGCGCGAAGCCGGACGCAGCGCTTCGCCGATCAACAGGTCGCGCAGGTCGCTCAGCATGGCCTGCGGGGTGGTGGTGTCGCTGGGGTCGTCGGGCAGGGCGAGATTGAGCGCCGGTTCAGTGCGCGTGAGCAGCGTGACCCGGTCGCCCAGGCTGCGGGCATAGGCGGTCACGGCATCGGGCCCGCCCAGTGCGTTCAGCAGGAGATTGTCCGCGGTGTTGTCGCTGAGGGTGATGGCGGCCTCGCACAAAGCTTCCAGCGTCATGCCGGGAGTGCCGACGTGGCGCCGGGTGACGGGCGCGTAATCGAGGAGGGCTTGATGACCGAAGATCACACGGCGTTGCAGGTCCTCGATGCCGCGGTCCACGCGCGCCAGCAGGGCGGCGACCACCAGCACCTTGTGCGTGCTGCACATCAGGAAACGGTGATCCGCGCGATAGCCGATCTGCCGACCGCTGGCCGTGTCCAGCATCGCCACACCAAGACGACCACCATGACGCTTTTCCAGCGCGGCAAGGCGCGTATGGATGTAGCGACGTGCGTCGAGTTGGCGTCCTTCGGGCGTGTGCGCGCGCACCTGCGGCATGGCCGCCATGCCGGCACCTACCGCTAGGCTTTTCAGAAGTTCACGACGAAGCATGCATGCATTCCCTGATAGCGGCGCGAGGCCGGATGCACGTAGTCTGCGAGGGATTCACGACGGATCGGAGCCGGGACGCGGGCGATTTGCGGGCGCGCAGAGCAGACCCGATGCCGATGTGGAGTGTGTCTCGCTGGGTTTCGGGGAGACGGTCATCCGGATGTAGCGCGGATGGCGTAGATGCCTGTCGATAACGGGCGTGGTAGGTTTTGCGCTAGTCAGGGTCAGGACTTGCGTCGTCGCCTCGGCGGTCGCGTCTCGCTGATTTTGTCCTTGAGGCGTTGTTCGAGCCGCTCGGCAAAGTCGGTGAAGGTGACGCCGTAGATGGCGCCCAGTTCACGGACCTGGACCAGATCCACGCCCCGTTGGCCGACCTCGATGGCCGAGACATAGGTCTGCGGACGCCCCAGCGAAGCGGCGACCTCGGCTTGCGAAAGTCCGGCTTCGAGACGCAGATCACGCAGTAGCGTGACCAATTCGGCATGCTCAGGGGTGTGGATCGAAGCTCTTTTCATGACCGTCGCTCGAAGGTCCGGCCATGGACGTTATTACCCGAGCATGCGTTAGACGAAACAAGAGATGTTACCTGTATAACGTGTATAATCGGAGCTGGATCGGTGGTCGTGCGGAGGGGCGCGATGCATCACTTGCGAACCGCGATCACGGATCGATGTCACATCAAACGCGAATGGAAGGGAATCGGGAGTGTTGGAGATGCACTACCTATCGACGAGGCAAAGGTTTGCGATTCGGTTGACGCTGATCGGGGCGGCGTTGGCGACATGTCTGGCGGCGATACTGATCTGGCCCAAGCTGGATCATGTCATTCAACGGCATGGTGACCTGATGCTCGGCGCGGCCTTGCTGCTGCTCCTGGCGAGTTTGCTGGCGTACCGTTTTCTGTTGCGCTACGAACCCAGGTTTCCGAGCGGATTCCAGGCGTCGGTGCATCACCGGAACATCGCACTGGATCATGCTTCGGACCGGCTCTGGGTGCGCACGCCGGATGCACACGAATACATGCTTCGTAGCGAACAGGTCCGGCATTGGAAGCACGAGTGGACACATGCTGCCAACCGGCTGGGCCTGCAACGCAAGTCCGGCAACCGCATCGTGCTGGAGCTGGAACAACCTCAAGGCGCCCGTATTGGCGTCGATTTCGGGCGCGATCATGTGGCGGCCTCGCAGTGGCAGGCGCGTATCGCGTACTGGAAGCGGCGTGATTTACGCGATCTCGAGGTGCGGCGCACGTCGTTCTAGCGCGAGCCGGTTCGGCATGGCTTCCGGCGCCTGTCATGGCGTCGGCTCGAACCTGCCCGCCATTTGCCCGAATTGCCGACTAGGCTCGCCGCGTGCATCGGGGCACGCGGCAAGGGACAAGCATGCAACGGCAGCCGGGACTGGATCTGCTGCGAGCGATCGCAATTGTCTGGGTAATGGTGTTCCACAGCTATTACGCGGGGGGCTACAGCGGCGGCGGGATATGGCGCTGGAGCGGTTGGATGGGTGTGGACCTGTTCTTCGCGCTCAGTGGGTTCCTGATCGGATCGCAGGTGTTGAAACCGCTGGCGCGCGGCGAGCCGTTCTCGTTCGCCGACTTCTATCTGCGGCGTGCGTTCCGGATTCTGCCGGTGTATCTGCTGGTGCTCGCGATCTATGTGGGCTGGCCCTTTCTGCGCGAAGCGCCGGAGATGCGGCCAACCTGGGAATTCCTGACCTTCAGCATGAATCTGTGGCCGGCGCCGTCGTCCCAGGTGGCGCTTTCGCACGCGTGGTCCCTGTGCGTGGAGGAGCACTTCTATCTGCTGTTTCCGATGTTCGCCGTGGCGCTGGCCTGGCGACCGTCGCCGCGCCGTGTGGTGGCGACATGCATGGTGCTGATGCTCGGCGGCATGCTGCTGCGCGGGATGCTGTGGACCACGGAGGTCGCGCCGCTGCAGGCCGCCGGTCGCGCGGCGGGGCAGGCGTACATGCGCTATCTGTACATGCCGACCTGGGCGCGTCTGGACGATTTGCTGGGCGGTGTGGTGCTGGCCGGTATCCGCTGTTATCGACCACAGCTCTGGTCCTGGCTGCAGGCGCGTGCGTGGGCGCTGCTGATCGTGGGACTGGGTCTGGTGGGGCTGTGCATGGTGTGGTTCGCCGGTCAGCGGCTGGCGTTCGCGCAGAATGTGTTCGGATATCCGCTGCTGGCGCTGGGCATGATGGCGCTGGTGTGCGGCGCGGCCAGTCCGCACAGCATCGTCGGGCGCCGCCGCGTGCCCGGTGCGACCTGGCTGGCACTGGCTTCCTACAGCCTGTACCTGACCCACAAAGCGGTCTACGCCAACGTGCATCGCTGGCTGGGCGCGCGCGTCGAGGGGCATGGGTGGTGGACCGTGCTGGTCTACGCGGTGGCGGTGCTGCTGGTCGGAGCGGTGTTCCATTACGGCGTGGAGCGACCTTTCCTGCGCCTGCGCAGTCGAGTGCGGCATGCCCGGACGCGTGGGTTGTTGGGCGAAACCGGTTGAGCGAAGTACGGAACCGGTCTGTCATGCATCGCGCGTCAGCTGCCTGATGGTGGTGCGTGTCGGGGTGTCGCCGGCGTGAGCGGCGTGGCCCGAACGCATGCGTCCCGTAGCCCGGTTGCCGATGACGAGGGAGGGCTTGAGGTTGCATATGGGGAGGCTCCTTGCGCATCGATAGCCCTTGAATAGCGCGCTATTGAAGAACGGAAAAGCTCGGGCTGTGAGCGGTGCGGGATATCGAGGAGCGAGCCATCGTAATGCGGCGGGCAGACCATTCCGCCCGCCGCAGTGCTCAGATCACGGTCAGGGTGACGTCGATGTTGCCGCGGGTGGCGTTGGAGTACGGGCACACGGTGTGCGCCTTTTGTACCAGGGCCTCGGCGGTTTCGCGCTCCATGCCGGGTAGCTGGATCTGCAGTTCGACCTCGATCCCGAAGCCGGTCGGGATCGGGCCGATGCCGACGTGGCCGGTGATGGCGGTATCGGCCGGCAGGCGCATCTTGTCCTGGGCGGCGACAAACTTCATTGCGCCGAGGAAGCAGGCCGAGTAGCCGGCCGCGAACAGCTGTTCGGGGTTGGTGCCTTCGGCGCCATCGCCGCCCAGCGACTTGGGTGTGGTCAGGCGGATGTCGAGGACTTCGTCCGAGGACACGGCACGTCCGTCGCGACCGCCGGTGGCGGTGGCTTGGGCGCGGTAAAGGACATTTTCGATGTTCATGGAGGTTCTCCGGGGGGAATTGAAATAGCTGGCTATTAAATAGCGCACTATTCAGTTGGCGAAAAGAACGCGATCATGCGCTCTCCGCGAGGTGGTTCCGCAGGCGTTGAAGTTGGTCGCGAAGATCGCCGAGTTCGTCGACGGAGCACTGGCTGGCACAGAACACGGCATCCTGCACGGCGCCTGCCCTGGATTCGAGTTCGCGTCCCTTCTCGGTCAGCGAGACGACCACGTGGCGCTCGTCCTCGCGCGAACGGGCGCGGGTCACCAGGCCAGCGGCATCCATGCGCTTGAGTAGTGGCGTCAACGTTGCCGAATCCAGCTGCAGGCGTTCGCCGATCTCCGAGACACTGCGATGATTCTCCTGCCACAGCACCATCAGCACGAGGTACTGCGAGTAGGTCAGGTTCAGCGGCTTGAGCAGGGTCCGGTAGACCTTGCTCATGGCGAGATTGGCCGCGTACAGCGCGAAGCACAGCTGGGCGTCGAGGCGAGGCGTGTCGTGGCGGGATTTCGTGTTCATGGCTTTGGATAATATATAGCGCGCAATTTAATTGCAAGCGATTTTATATGTGGCACGTACCGGGTGCGGCGATGCATAGTGGCGCCGGGCCATTCCGGCCTGCCGGGGAGGGTAAAGACATGAGTATGACGATCACGATGCTGGCCTGGAGCGTGGTACTGGGCTTGCTGCATATCGCGCTGGCGGCGACGTTCTCGGTCGCCCGCAACGGTCTGGGCTGGGCGCTGAGTGCGCGTGATGTGCCCAAGCCGCCGCTGGATGGCGTGGGCGGTCGGCTGCAACGCGCATCGCTGAATTTCCTGGAGACCTTCGCGCTGTTCGCCGCGGTGCTGCTGGCGGCGCTGGCGATGGGGCGTACCGATGCCGAGCTTGCGCTGGGTGCGCAGTTGTACTTCTGGGGACGGCTCGCCTATCTGCCGCTCTACGCGCTGGGGATTCCCGTGCTGCGCACGCTGGCGTGGGTGGTGGCGATGGTCGGGCTGGTGCTCGTGCTGCTGACGCTGTTCTGAGGATCGACTCGTGCCGCGACTTCACGATCGCGTGATCGCCGTGACCGGCGCCAATCGGGGCATCGGCCTGGCCACGGCGCAGGCGTTGCTGGCGGCGGGGGGGATCGTGTGGGCGGGCGTGCGCGATCCGGTGCGCATGCCCGCGCTACCGGGTATGCAGGACGGATGCGTGCGCAGGCTGGATGTGACCGACGCGATGCAGTGTGAAGCGTTCGTAGCCGATGCGCTCGAACGCTTCGGCCGCCTCGACGGGCTGGTCAACAACGCCGGTGTGCTGCCGGACGAGGGGCTCGATGCGCTGTCGCTGGACGAGGTGACGCTGCGTGAGGTGCTGGAAACCAATCTGCTCGGTGCATGGCGGTTGTGCAAGCTCGTTTTGCCGGCGATGGTGCGTGCCGGTCATGGGCGCATCGTCAACATCGGGTCCGGGTGGGGCGAGGCCTCCGCGGTAGCGGCGCCGGGCACGCCGCCGGCCTACGGGCTTTCGAAGCTGGCGCTGCACGCCGTGACGCGCCAGTTCGCGGCCTGCGTGCCGCCGAACGTCGATGTATGCGTGAACACGCTCGATCCGGGCTGGGTACGGACCGACATGGGCGGCCAGGCGGCGTCGCGTTCGGCGGATGCGCCGGCGAGCGAAATCGTGGCGGCGCTGTTCTCGCCGCCAGGAAGTCCGAATGGTGCGTTGCTGCGACGGGGAACGGTCGTCGAGGCGTGATCGCTGCGGACGCACGGAGTAAGCTGGAAGGCGAATGTCCGCAGGAACGGCGGAGGCCGCCATGAACGAACTGGAACCGGTCGCCGCGACTTGCCCGTATTGCGGCGAGCCGATCGAGCTGACCGTCGATTGCACGGTGGAAACGCAGCGTTACGTCGAGGATTGCGAAGTATGCTGCCGTCCCATCGATGTCGAAGTGCGCGTGCATCGCGCCAGCGGCCTGCCCGAGCTGACGTTGCGTCGGCAGGACGACGTCTGAAAGATCCCCACCCCACAAGGAACCACGATGGCTGAAAAGATTCGACTGCAGGACGGCCCGCCGGCCGTGAACGCATGGATGGCGCAATCGGAGGGCGCGCCCAAGGGGGGTGTGGTGGTCATCCAGGAAATCTTCGGCGTGACCGCGCATATCCGCCGTGTGGTCGACGACTACGCGCAGGCCGGCTACACGGCCATCGCGCCGGCCATCTTCGATTTGGTCGAGCCGGACGTCGAGTTGGCGTACGACGAGGACGGCGTGAAGCGGGGGCTGGAATTCGTCGGCCAGATTTCCTTCGAGGCGGCGCTGGATCTGGTCAAGGCCGCGGCGGACCGGGTCGCGCAGGTCGGCAAGGTCGGCGTGGTTGGGTATTGCTGGGGCGGCACGGTGGCCTATCTGTCGGCATTGCGCCTGGGGCTTCCGGCCGTGAGC
Organism: Oleiagrimonas sp. MCCC 1A03011; assembly: GCF_003267965.1. Classification (NCBI taxonomy): domain Bacteria; kingdom Pseudomonadati; phylum Pseudomonadota; class Gammaproteobacteria; order Lysobacterales; family Rhodanobacteraceae; genus Oleiagrimonas; species Oleiagrimonas sp. MCCC 1A03011. The sequence goes on from NZ_MSPY01000002.1 coordinate 356,387, forward strand.
TACTACGGCGGACGCAACACGCAGTTCGTGGAAGAGGAGGCGCAGGCACCGCTAATGTTCCACTACGGCGAGCGCGATGCGCACATCAGTGCGGCCGATCGCGACCGCGTGCGCAAGGCCAACCCCGATGCGGAGTTCCATGTGTACCCGGCCGATCACGGTTTCAACTGCAATGACCGCGGGAGCTACGACGAGATTTCCGCGGCGCTGGCGCGCAAGCGCACGCTGGCATTCTTCGCGCAGCATCTGGCCTGATCGCGCCGCATGAATCTGCGCTTTCTCGACATGGGCATGGCCGGCGTGCTGGAAGCGTCATTGATTGCTCTGGCGGCCGGCATCGTGGCCCTGCTTCTGGTACACGTCGTGGTCGGTCGGCGGCTGCGCTGGAGCCACGGCAAGCAGATCGGCTGGGCCTATCTGTTCACGTTGTTGACGGCATGCAGCGCGGACATCTGGAATCTGGTGTACATGGGTATCGTGCCCATGCAGTCGCCGGTGACCATCCAGCGCGTGCTGTCGGGCATCCACGATCCCGATTATCTGGGCATGCGCGTGGTGGGCGAGGTCGTGGCAGCCGGCCTCGGCGTGATGCTGGGCTGGCTGCTGGTCAGCGGTCCTCTGCGCCGGCGAGGGCGCCGGCGCAGCGAGCGAAGGTCAGCGCGTCAGGATTTGCCGTAGAACATCCGTCGCAGCGTGTTGTCCTTGCGTCCCCAGTGATGCCAGAAGGCCATGACGGCGTGGGCGACGACCAGCCACAGGAATACGTTTCCGGCCAGTTTGTGATAGCCGCCCAACTGGTGCGACAGCGCCTCGTTGGGCGACACCATCGTCGGCAACGGGATGCCGAAGAAGGCGATCGCATGGTCGCCGGCCTGCATCATCAACAGGCCCAGGACCGGCTGCAGGACGATCAGCGCGTAGAGCACGGCGTGCATGGCATGTGCAGGGATACGCTGCCAGAGCGGTGCGGGGGGCTCGATGGCCGGTCGCTTGCCGGCCAGGCGCACGATCAGGCGCGGAAGGAACAGGATCAGCACGGCAAGGCCGAACTGCATGTGGAAATACATCATGTTCGAGCGTAACGACGAACCGCGCGGGGCGAATTCATGCAGTTCCACCAGCGCCAACGCGGCGATCACCAGGGCAGCGATGAGCCAGTGGAGATTGCGCAGCCAGAAGCCGTAGCGTGTCGGGTTGTTCATGGTTGGGTCTTCCATTCATGCGGGGCGACTCGGACCGGAGTCGGGCGGCGTGCGCCGCTGCCGGAACGACCCACGAGTCTACTCAAACGCATGAGGCATGCGCAGCGATGACTTCCGGCCGATGCGGGGCGTTCGACGGAGGCGTAAGATGAAGCGTGACAAAAAGGGCTTTGGCAATGCTTAACTCGCCGCCCGATGCTATCCGCGCGAATCGCGCGAGGAGACAACGATGATCGAGCTTTTTGTGGTCGTGGCCGTGATTGGTGCGCTGTGGCTGGTCGGTTCGTTGATCGGCCTGATGTTCAAGCTGGTCTTCGGCCTGGTGGGTGGGCTGTTCAGTCTGCTCGGCGGGCTGCTTGCGCTGGTTGTCGGGCTGGCCGTTCTGCCGTTCGCACTGCTGGCGCTGTTGCCCGCGGTCCTGCCGGTGCTGCTCGTGGTCGGCGTCGTCTGGCTGATCGCGCGCGCCGCGAGTCACTCCACGCCGGCGCATCCGCCGCACGAAAGTCATCGCGCGGCCTGATCCGCATGGGTCGACGGGCCGCGAAGAACGCGACCCGTCGGCGTCCTTGAGCCGTGAAGCCGCGTCACCTCGGCGGCGAGCGCGTGACGGCATGGATCGTCATGGACGCTGCAAACTGAAGACCACCGGCACCATCGCCCAGGCTGCGGAGGCGTGGCCGTCGACCGTGGCCGGCTGGAATCGCCATTTGCGCAGAACCTGCAGGCGTGCCGTGCGATCCAGCAACGGATAGCCGCTGCTTTGTGCGACCTGCACATCCTGAGGCCGCCCCTGTGCGTCGACCAGCACGCGCAGCATCACCGTACCCTGCATGCCGGCGCGGCGAGCCGCGGTCGGGTAGATTGGCGTGGGCGCGAGCGCGTAGGCCAGGTTCGCGTGGACAGGCCCCGGGGGCACGGTGGTCGGTGTCGTGGTCGGGGCGATGTCGCTGGGCATCGCGGGCGGCACGACATCCGGCTGTGGTGTGGACATCGGCGTCGGCGCAACCTGCGTCACAGGAGCCGGTGTCGGGGCAGGCCGTGTCTTGTGCACGACCGGCTTGGATTTGGGGCGTTTCGGCATCACCACTGGCGGAAGCGGTTTGGGCGTCGCCACCGGTTTGGGTTCGATGATTCGCACCTGCAGCACCGGCCGGGTGGGCGTCAGTTTCAGAACCGGCGACAGCGGACGCATGGCCATTAGCAGCAGGGCAGCATTCAGGCTGATGGCTGCACTGATCGCGACGATGCGCGCCAGATCCGGGTGAACGGTCGGAGTGCGTTCGAGAACGGTTGGGGACATGGCCACCTCCTTTGCATGAGGAACGAGGCGCGTGGTGCCCGGAGCCGACGCGATGCAACGCGCGAGCGGCGCCCGGTTTTCACCTGCGCTTCGTTCTTCATGGAACGCACATGAACGTCGAACGGGGTTAACGCATGGGCGTATGGATGGCCAGGTGTCCGTTTTCGGGGTGGATCAGTGCGCGACGAGAAGCGGAAAAGCGCGCTGTCCAAAAAGGTGGCGGGTCGCGCCGCCCAGCACCAGTTCGGCCAGGCGTGAGCGTCCCCAGGCGCCCATCACGATCAGGTCCGCGTTGTCGTCCCTGGCGCGTGCTTCGATGGCCGGACCCGATGCGCCGTCCGGCTGGAATGGTTCGATAGTCGCCTTGATGTCGTGGCGATCCAGCCATTCCTGCAGGTGCAGCGTCGGCGGACGCATCGGATCAACGCGCTCAGCATCGCTGCTGCCGTCGAGAATGCGGACGTGGGTCGCGCGAGTCAGCAGCGGTCGCGCGCCGCGCAACGCGAGGGTCGATTCGCGACTGCCGTTCCAGGCCACCACGATGCGTTCGCCGCAGGTTTCGTTCGTCATGTCCTCGGGCAGGATCAGCACCGGGCAGCGGCAGCCGAACACGCTGCGCGAGATCGTGCCGTAGCCGAGCGGCGTGTCGCGATGCTCGTCGCTGCGGGCCAGGATGAGCATTTCGTACGCCGCCGCCATGTGGCAGAGCACGGTCGAGGCATCGCCCTGCGCGGCATGCCAGCGGCCGTTCAGATTCATGGACTCCAGTTGCTGCGCGAACCACGCATCGCGTTCGCGCGCATGCGTGAACTGCCGCTGCACGGTGTCCATCTGCATGGGTACGGCCTCGGGCACGCTGAAGGCGGCGGGCGGCAGGGGCACGATCTGCACGCCGTCGAGGCCCGCGTGAAGGCGGTGTGCGACGTGTCCGGCGATGCGGAGCGCCGTGGTCGGTGCATCGTCCGGACCGACCCTGACCAGAAATTGCATACTTGGCATGGTGCTGTTCCCGATGGTCTGGCTGTCACTCTAGACCGATCCGCGCAGGCATTGAAGCCGCGTCGTGCATCCTGCGCGCGTTGCCTGCACGTTCATCTTCGAGTGCCAGAATGGAGCTTTCAACCATCCGTAGGGAGAGTGGCGACATGCGCAACTGGATGATTCCGACCTTGCTTCTGGCAACCCTTGCCTTCGCCGCGCCGCACACGGCCCGTGCGGCGGATCTTTCGTGCAAGCTGCGCTACAGCCTTTCGGGCTGGTCGATCTTCTACAAGACCGCCAAGGGCTCGGGCACAGTGACCTGTTCCAACGGACAGAGTGTGCACGTGCGCATTCGCGTGAAGGGCGGTGGCCTGACGTTCGGCAAGACCGAGGTCCACAACGGCGTCGGCAAGTTCACCGGTCTGTCCTCGATCGATCAGGTGTACGGCCACTACGCCACGGCCGGCGCGCATGCCGGTGTCGACGACAAGAGTGCCTCGTCGGGTGTGGTCACCAAGGGCAACGTGTCGCTGGCGCTGGCCGGAAAGGGCAAGGGCTGGAACCTCGGCGTGGACGCAGGCGCATTCATCATCGAACGCTGAGGCGTCGCTTCGCGTCCGCGATGTGACGAAACATCGCATCGCGGGTGCTCGCAAGATTCCGTACGCTCGGGTATGTTGAAGTCGTGCCGCGCCTGGCGCGGCGTTTCGGAGTTTCGCCATGACATCCTCGGCGCCTGCCGCCGCGCTGGACCGGTTCGACCTTCTCGACGAAATCGCCAGCAGCGTCACACATGGCATCGGCATCCTGCTCAGCATCGCCGGTCTGGTGGTGTTGGTGGCCTTCGCCATGCAGTACGGAGAAGCGAGAGCCATCGCTTCCTGCGCCGTGTTCGGCAGCACGCTGGTGCTGCTATACACGGCCTCGACGGTCTACCACACCACGTCGAGCGTGCAGCATCCGGAGCCTTCGCCGCGGGTGGAGCCTTGGCTGCGCCGGCTGGATCACATCGCGATCTATCTGCTGATTGCCGGAACCTATACGCCGTTCACGCTGCTGGCTCTTCCCGGTGCCTGGGGCTGGAGCTTGTTCGGTACGGTGTGGATGCTGGCGATCATCGGCAGCGTGGTGGAGCTGGGCTTCCTGCACGAGGTGCGCTGGCTGGCCTCGCTGCTGTATATCGCCATGGGCTGGATCGGGCTGGTCGCGATCGGTCCGCTGATCGAGCATGTCGCCACGGGTGGCTTGGTGCTGCTGTTCGCCGGCGGTGTGGCGTACACGTTGGGCGTGCCGTTCTACTTGAGCCGGCGGCTGCCATTCAATCACACCATCTGGCATCTGTTCGTGCTGGCCGGAAGCGTGCTGCACTACCTGGCCGTGCTGCTGTATGTGCTGCCGAACGCGCCGGCAGGCTGACGGATTCACCACAGCATCGCGAAGGCGAACAGCGCCAGCATCACGAACGACAGCACCAGCTTCGCCAGTGTCCCGAGCAGCAGTCCGATCCAGGTGCCGACGCCGACATGGGTCGAGCGCAATACGCTGCTTCCCGACGTCAATTCGCCGGCGAGCGCGCCGGCGAACGGCCCCAGCAACAGGCCCGGGAGACCGAAGAACAGGCCGATCACGGTGCCGATGGCCGATCCCCACAGCGCAGCTGGCGTAGCACCGACGCGTTTGGCGCCGAAGACGCTGGCGACCAGGTCCAGCAGCATCGCCAGCGCACCGATCAGGCCGATGATGATGAGCCACCAGAAGCCGACGTGGTGGTAGCCGTCGACGGCAGCCGCCAGCCACAGGCCGGCGTAGAGAATCGGAACGCCGGGCAGCGCCGGCAGGATGGCGCCGGCCAGGCCGATGACGACCAGCACGGCGGCCAGCACATACAGAAGGATGTCGATCCAGGGCATGACGTCATCATGCCCGTTTCGTCGCGGCGAGCGCTACCGCCATTCGGCACGATCGCCGAGGCCGAGGGTCACTTCTCGACGAAGGCGCGTTCGATGACGTAGTCGCCGGGTTCGCGGGTGCGCGGCGAGACCTGGAAACCGCGCGCATCCAGCATGGCGCTGGTGTCGTCCAGCATCGACGGGCTGCCGCACAGCATGGCGCGGTCTTCGTCGGGATTCAGCGGCGGCAGGCCGAGCGCGTCGGTCAGCGCACCGGTCTCGATGGCCGTGGTCAGGCGCCCGGTGTGGCGGAAGGTCTCGCGCGTGACGGAGGGGTAGTACAGCAGCTGTTCGCGCACCAACTCGCCGAGAAATTCGTCGTTCGGAAGCTCCTGCTCGATGTAGTGCGCATAGGCCAGATCCTCGACTTGCCGCACGCCGTGGCACAGGATCACCTTCTCGAAGCGCTCGTAGGTCTCCGGGTCGCGGATCAGGCTCAGGAAGGGAGCCAGGCCGGTGCCGGTGCCGAGCAGATACAGACGCTTGCCGGGCTTGAGGTCGCCCAGTACCAGGGTGCCGGTGGGCTTGCGGCTGACGATGATCTCGTCGTCGACCTTCAGGTGTTGCAGCCGCGAGGTGAGCGGGCCGTCCGGCACCTTGATGGAGAAGAACTCCAGGTATTCGTCGTAGTGCGCGCTGGCGATCGAGTAGGCGCGCATCAACGGGCGTCCGTCGACCGGCAGGCCGATCATGACGAATTGTCCGCTGATGAAGCGGAAACCCGGGTCGCGCGTGGTCTTGAAGCTGAACAGCGAATCGTTCCAGTGGTGCACGTCGAGAACGCGCTCCGTGGCCAGAGCTACCATGCCTTGATCTCTTATGATGTTTGAAGCCGGGGCGCGCCGCCGCCCGTTCGCGGCGCAGCGAGCGGGAGCGCATGTATCCTATGCAGCACGCAGCATCCCGTATTCCGCCGATGTCCGACATGACCGAAGTCAATTTGACGGCCCCGAATGCCGGTTCCGTCGCCTCGTCGCGGGGCGAGGACCACCCCTGGCGTCTGAGCGTCGCGCCGATGATGGACTGGACCGATCGGCACTGCCGCTATTTCCATCGGCTGCTGTCGCCGCATGCGCGATTGTATACCGAGATGGTCACCGCTGCCGCGCTGGTCCACGGCAATCGCCTGCATCTGCTCGAGCACAATCAGGAAGAACACCCGGTGGCGCTGCAGCTGGGCGGCAGTGAGCCGGACGAGCTGGCGCAGGCCGCACGGCATGGCGCGGAGGCCGGCTACGACGAGATCAACCTCAATGTCGGCTGCCCGTCGGACCGCGTGCAGTCCGGGCGCTTCGGCGCCTGCCTCATGTTGGAACCGAAGCGGGTGGCCGATTGCGTGCGTGCCATGCGCGAGACGGTTCCGGTGCCGGTGACGGTGAAGTGCCGCATCGGCGTCGACGACCAGGACAGCGAAGCCGATCTGCAGCGGTTCACCGAATGCATGGTCGACGCCGGCGTGGAGATCCTCATCGTGCATGCCCGCAAGGCCTGGCTGCAGGGACTGAGCCCGAAGGAGAACCGGGAAGTGCCGCCGCTGGACTACGGCCGCGTGTACCGGCTGCGCGAAGCGTTCCCGCAGCTCAGCATCATCATCAATGGCGGCATCGTCGACGTCGACGCCACGGTGACGCACTTGCAGCACGTCGATGGCGTGATGCTCGGCCGCGCGGCCTACCAGCATCCGTGGATCCTGGCCGAGCTGGACGCGCGGCTCTGGGGCACCCCGTTGCCGGACCGCGTCGAACTGCTGCGCCGCATGCGGCCCTATGCCGAGGCCGAGATGGCCCGTGGCGGCCAGCTCAAGCACATCGTGCGGCACATGCTCGGTCTGTTCCACGGCGCGCCCGGTGCACGCCGCTTCCGTCGCGTGCTGAGCGAGGGTGTGCATCGCCCGGAGGCCGACTGGACTTTGGTCGAGAAAGCGATTTCCGCGCTCGGTCCGATGCGTCAGGATGCGGCCTGAAATACGCGGTTCAGCACGAATTCAATGCCGCCCGTCATCATGGACGCGGCATTGATCCATTCGTACGCATCCCGCAGGGGGTTTTGATGACTGCCAGCGCACGCATTCTGGCTATCGCACTGCTCTGTTCCATCGGCGTCGCCGCCATGGCCGCGCAGCACGCGCCTGCGCGCACGCACGTAACCAAGCCGCAGTCGAAGGCGCCGTTGACGCTGGAACAGGCCGTGGCGCGCGTGCAGAATCAGACTGGCGGCAAGGTGCTGAAGGCCGATTCGCGCAATTTCGGCCGGATCGTCGAATATCGGATCAAGGTACTCACGCCCAAGGGGCATGTGCGCGTGGTGACGCTACGCAGCGACCAGCGCGTCACGGAATCGAATTGAAGGAGAGACATCCATGCGAATCCTTTTGGTAGAGGATGAGGCGCCGCTGCGCGAGACGCTGGCGGCCAGGCTGAAGCGTGACGGTTTCGCCGTCGATGCGGCGTCGGACGGCGAAGAGGGCCAGTATCTGGGCCGCGAGGTGCCGTTCGATCTGGCCATCATCGACCTCGGCCTGCCGAAGATGTCGGGCATGGAGCTGGTCAAGTCGCTGCGCGAGGACGGGCAACGCTATCCGATCCTGATCCTCACTGCGCGCTCGAGCTGGCAGGACAAGGTCGAGGGCCTCAAGCACGGCGCCGACGACTACATGATCAAGCCGTTCCACGTCGAGGAGCTGCTGGCGCGCATCAATGCGCTGGTTCGTCGTGCCAGCGGCTGGTCGCGCCCGGTGCTGGCCTGCGGTCCGGTGCACCTGGATACCACCGCGCAGACGGTGACGGTCAACGGCAAGCCGGTCGATCTGACCAGCTACGAATACAAGGTGCTCGAATACCTGATGATGCATGCCGGCGAGCTGGTCTCGAAGGCCGACCTGACCGAGCACATCTACCAACAGGATTTCGACCGCGATTCCAATGTGCTCGAGGTCTTCATCGGCCGTCTGCGCCGCAAGCTGGACCCGGACGGCGAGATCAAGCCGATCGAGACCGTGCGCGGTCGCGGCTACCGTTTCGCGATTCCGCGCGACGAGGTCGTCGAAGACGAATGACGCCCTTGTCCAGGCGTCCTGAACGTGTCCGCGCCTTGCTGCGCGGGCGCGTCGCTTCGGGCATCATTCCGACATGAGTTCCCGCCGTCCGCTCTCGCTGATCACGCGCTCGACGCTGGCCACGGGGCTGGCCCTGATCGCCTTTCTGGGGCTGGCCGGCCTGTCGCTGGATCGTGCCTATTTCGAGAGCGCGCGCGCCGCGCTGCGCGATCGTCTTCAGGGATACGTGTACGCCTATCTCGCCTCGACCGACGTCGGCCGTGGCGGCCGCGTACTGTCGCCCGATTCGCCGCCGCCGCATTCGGATTTCCTGCAGCCGGGTTCGGGCCTGTACGCGGTCATCGACGGCGGCGACGGCTACCACTGGGAGTCGCCGTCCGCGGTAGGCCGGCGACTGGGACTGCAGGAGCACCTGCAGCCGGGACAGAGTTCGTTCCGCGGTCCGGTGCAGAGCAGTGTCGGCGGCATGTACATCTACAGTCAGGGTGTGGCCTACGACGGTCCGCGCGGCAAGCCGGTCGATCTCACGTTCACCGTGGCGCAGACGCAGACGCAGTTTGTCAGTCAGCTGAGCGTCTACCGCAGAACGCTGTTCACCTGGCTTGCGGCGCTGGGACTGGTGCTGTTGCTGCTGCAGTTGCTGTTGCTGCGCTGGAGTCTGTTCCCGTTGCGCCGGGTGTCGTCCGATCTGGCGCGGGTGGATCGCGGCGACAGCGACCGGCTGGAGGGCGAGTATCCGATCGAGCTGTCCGGCCTCACCCACAGCCTGAACAATTTCATCGAGAACGAGCGTCGCAGTCTGACCCGCAACCGCAATATCCTGGCCGACCTGGCGCATAGTCTGAAGACGCCGCTGGCGGTGGTGCGTTCGCGTCTGGAGCTGGGCGACGTGCATGACGAAGCGCGTAAGGACATCACCGATCAGGTCCAGCGCATGGACGATATCGTCGCCTATCAGTTGTCACGCGCGGCATCCTCGGGCGTGCAGACCTTCGTCGCCCCGGTCGAGGTGGCGCAGCATGCGGAGGATCTGGTGCAGGGGCTGGAAAAGGTCCACGCCGCGCGCAACGTGCTGTGCGAATTCGAGATCGAGGTCGAGGCGCGTTTCTACGGCGAATCCGGCGATCTGCTCGAGATTCTCGGCAACCTGCTGGAGAACGCCTTCAAGTGGGCCGATCACCGTGTGTTGCTGAGCGCCCAGCCGTTGCCCGAACGAGGCAAGCGTCGCCCGGGGCTGGAGATTTCGGTGGAGGACGACGGTCCGGGCATCGACGCCGATCAGGTCGAGCGCATTCTGCAGCGCGGCGTGCGCGGCGACGAGCGCGTGCAGGGGCACGGCATCGGTCTTTCCATCGTGCAGGACATCGTCCATTCGCACAACGCGACGCTGGAAGTGACACGCTCGGAGGAATTGGGCGGGGCCCACTTCCGCATCCGTTTCAGTGCGGCCTGAGCGGGAGGCGGGGCTACGGGTTTACTGGATCGAGCCGGGCAGCAGCGATTGCCAGCCGAGGCTCGGATGCGCGTCACCGGAACTGTCCGACCCACCGTTGCGGCTGCTGCCGCAGCGCCCGATGCTGGAAGATGCGGTGGCGGACGAGCTGTCTTCGCAGCCGATGCCACTGTCGCTCGACGCATGGCTGGACGCGCTCGTCGATCCGGAAGGGACGCTCAGGTCGCCCGTGGCGCCGTTGGCGCTGTCGTCATGCGTGGCATTGCGGCTGCTGTGCGCACTACCGTGCGTGGTGCCGTGACCCAGCAGCCCATCATTCTTGGCGTAGGCGCCCGGCGCCGCGAGAAACGCGCCGCTGAACAGCAGAACCAGCAATGCTTGGGTGGGTCGCATGGGCCAACCTCGGAACCCGGATCAGACCCCGAATACTCGCAGAATGCCCTGCAAGATGCCAGTGGCCGGCAAAAATGGCGTGCGTCTCTTCCGTCTGCGAGTCGGGCGTGGTGCAATCGGTGTCTTCCGCCGGAAAACATCCCTTTAGCTTTATGTCGCGTTGTAGTCCGAACCGTTCGATGCCGATGCAGGGGCGTACGCATGCAGCCGCGTGAGCTGCTGGCTGCGTTGGCCGACGGCGCGCCGTTGTCCGGTGCGGAACTGGCGCGGCAACTGGGGTTGACCCGTGCGGCCGTGTGGAAGCAGGTCGAGCAGTTGCGTCAGCAGGGGCTGCCGATCGAAGCGCAGCGTGGTGCGGGGTACCGCTTACCTTGGCCGGTTCAGTTGCTGGATGCCGAGCGCATTGCCGAAGGCTGTACGCCGAGTCCGGCTGCGCTGGAAGTGCATTGGTCGCTGGATTCGACATCCAGCGAGTGCCAGCGTCGGGCCTCGACGCTGCCCGATGCAAGCATCATGCTGGCCGAGACCCAGCACGCTGGCCGAGGGCGACGCGGACGCAGTTGGCTGTCGCCCCCGGGCTTGAACATGTATCTGTCCTGCCTGAAGCGCTTCGAGCGCGGATTCGCGGCGTTGTCCGGCTTGTCGCTGGCGGTCGGTGTGGCGCTAGTGCGCGCCCTGACCGCGCTGGGGTACGACGATGTCGGCCTGAAATGGCCCAATGATGTGCTAGTGCGCAGTCGGGGCGCCAAGCTGGCCGGCATCCTGGTCGAACTCAGCGGGGAATACCAAGGGCCGAGTACGGCGGTCATCGGTGTCGGATTGAATCTGCGCTTGCCCGAGGCGTTGCGTTTGCAGGCCGGGCAGGCGGTTGCGGATCTGGCCGAACTCGATGTGGAGCTTCCGGATCGCAATCGCGTGGTGGCCGAAGTGATCGGGCAGTTGCTGCGTGCCCTGCAGACGTTCGACACGCACGGTTTCGAGGCATTCGTGGAGGAGTACGCCGCGCGCGATCTGCTGCGCGAGCGCCATCTGCGCTTGAGCGATGCGCGCGGCCAGTACGAGGCGTTCGGCGATGGCGTCGACGCGCGTGGTGCGTTGCGCGTGCTTCGCGAGGGGCAGTCCGTGCTGGTCGACAGCGCCGATGTCACGGTGCGCGCGTCATGACGGTGCTGCTGGATCTGGGCAACACGCGCTTGAAGTGGGCCGTGCGCGACCACGCGACGCTGTCTGCATCGCAGGCGATACCGTGGACCGCACTGGACGATGCCGGTGCGCTGCAGCCGCTGATCGACGCGGTCCGCTCCGAAGGCGGTCGCATTCTGGCGGCTTCCGTGGCGGGCGAGGCGCGCGAGACGCGAATCGTCGAGGCGTTGGCCGCGCAGGGTCTGCCCGCGCCGCGCTGGGTGCGTACACCGGCCAAGGCGTGCGGCGTGCGCAACGGCTACCGCGATCCATCGCGACTCGGCGTGGATCGTTTTCTGGCGATGGTGGCGGCGCTGCACGCCGGTGCCGCGCCGTGCGTGGTGGTCAGCGCCGGGACAGCGCTGACGCTGGACGCGCTGGATGCCGAGGGGCATCATCTCGGTGGGCTGATCGCTCCCGGTCCGCGCTTGATGCAACGCGCGTTGCATGAGGCGGCGGCCCAGCTGCCTCCGCCTCAGGACGCGCCGATCCAAGAGCGGGCGGACGGAACCGAGTCGGCCATCGCCTCGGGTTGCTGGCAGGCGGCCTTGGCGCTGATCGAGCGATTCCATGCGCGCAATGTGGGGCTGCTGGGCGATCACGCAGGCTTGCTGCTTTCCGGCGGCGACGCGCGGGCGCTGGCCGCGCATCTGGACATGCCGGCGCAGATACAACCGGATCTGGTTCTTCACGGTTTGGCGGCATGGGACGCTGCACAGTCATCCGCATCATGAGCGCGGTCGCTACAATGGCTGCCTCGACCGAGGGTGTTCGATGTTCGTCCGACTGCTGTTTCTGTTGTTGATCGCGCTCAATGTCGGTGTCGGTGCGTGGCTGGCCTTCGGCGATGGCGGCAAGCGGCCGATGCCGGTAGCCGCCGATCCCGGCGTGCCCGAACTGCATCTGCTTTCCGAGGGTCGCGGCCACGCCGGTGTCCCGCAGGTGGTGTCCCACCCGAGCGAGGCCAGGAAACATGCCGTGCAGGCGGGCAGTCGTTGCCTCAGCATCGGTCCCTTCGACACGCAGTCCGACACGCGTGACGCCGTGCGTGCGCTGACTGCGCACGTGGCCGACATCCAGTACCGCCAGGAGCAGACCACGCAGTCGAGTGGGTGGTGGGTTTATCTGCCGCCGCTGTCGTCGCGCGACCAGGCGCTGGCGATGGCCCGCAAACTGTCCGCCAAGGGCGTCAGCGACTACTACGTGGTCACGGCCGGGGATCGCCAGAACACCATTTCGCTGGGCCTTTTCCACGATCCGGATAATGCTCGTCGCCGGCAGCAGAAGCTGATCGATCTGGGCTTCAAGCCGGAGCTCAAGGAACGCACCGAGACATTGCCCGAATACTGGGTCGACATCGCGCTGCCCGCCGACCCGAAGTTCGACTGGCGCGTCTACGTGCCGCGCGCCGACGTCAGCGCCAAGCCGGTCTCGTGCTTCTGAGCGCCGGGGAGTCCGCAACGCGCGTCTGTGCCTGCTAGAATGCCGCGCCATGCCGGCATAGCTCAGTTGGTAGAGCAACCGCCTTGTAAGCGGTAGGTCCTCCGTTCGAGTCGGAGTGCCGGCACCATAAAATCAATGACATACGAGAAATTTGGCGTGCCTGAACCTCGGCGAGGCACCGAGTAGGCGACAAACTTATCCATAGGGATAAGAATTTTTCTGTGTTTAAATTTGTGGATAGTTATTGACGAGTCAGTCAATAACCTCAAGAATAGTTAACGAAAACTCCCCCGCCCACTTCTGGTGGTCGGGTACAAGGCTCCTTCGGGAGCCTTGGCTTTTTCAGGGGACGAAAAATGCGCACGGCGGTCTATGTCGACGGGTTCAACCTGTACTACCGGGCATTGAAAAGGACTTCTTATCGTTGGGTAGATCTCTTAGCGCTCTCCCAGCAGATGGTCAGACCGGTCAACAAAGTCGTTTTGATCAAGTACTTCACTGCTCGAGTCAAGTCCAACGCATACAAGCCCGATCAGCATGTGCGGCAGGACGCGTACTTGCGTGCCATCAAAGCCCACATTCCTTGCCTTCAAGTGTATGAAGGGCAGTTCTACCAGCACAAAGTACGCATGCCCCTCGCGCATCCTCCGGCTTCGGGTCCGAGAACAGTTGAGGTAATCAAGTCCGAAGAAAAGGGTTCCGATGTGAACCTGGCCGTTCATTTGGTCAACGATGCCTGGTCGAATCTTTTTGATGTGGCGCTTGTCATCTCAAATGACAGCGATTTGGCTGAGGCCGTCAACCTGGCACGTAGCCAAGGAAAGCCGGTAGGTGTGGTTAACCCATCAGCCTCGGACAAGATGTGCTATGAGCTCCATCGCATTGCCTCGTTCAAGCGTCGAATCGAGGCTAAGCACCTACGGCGTAGCCAAATGCCTGATCCGGTCCGTGATGCAACGGGAGGCGTTATACACAAACCTGTTGCTTGGTGAGCGTCTTGTCGCACGCTTGACGGTCCGGCGCAAAGCTCTCGCAGCTGCTTGGGTTGCAGCTCCCTGAGCTAGATGCATCGGGCCGTAGCTGGGACATGTCCAAGAGTGATACTCAGTCGGCGCAAGTAGTTAAGCTCGCCTTTGATGAATTTGAGCGCCTTAACGTGCGCGCATCAGTGTTCAACTGTCTAGACACTCTTCAGTGGAACCACGGAATCCAGTGCAGGAAGTACGCCGCGATCCAGTACAGGGGCCAGATGCTGGCCAGGAACACGTTCAGTGGAATCTTGATGAACCAGTTCCAGCCTTGGTAGAGGCCGTGTTTGTCGAAGAACATCAGGTAGACGAAGGTCGCGATCGTGCCGACCGTGTACAGGAACGACAGCAGGCGTTTCATGATGGCTCCTCGACTCCCCGGGCAGGGGTGATGATACGTCAGTCCTCGCCGCCGCGCGCCGCGCGCGTGCTGTGTCGAGAGGTCGTGGAGACGGGTGCTTTATAATGAACGGCTATGACGCGGTTGCCGACGCGCCGCGCAAACCCAGATCCATGGAGGTTTCATGAACCGATTTCCGCCCATTTCGCTGATTGGCGTACCCACCGACATCGGCGCCGGCCATCGCGGCGCGCTGATGGGGCCGGATGCCCTGCGCGTGGCCGACATTGACAAGGTGCTGCGCGCGCGCGGCCTGGAAGTGGCCGATCGCGGCAATCTCAGCGGCCCGGTCAATCCGTGGCTGCCGCCGGAGGATGGCTACCGTCATCTGGACGGCGTCATCGAATGGAATCGGCTGACCATGGAGGCGGTCTACGCCGAGCTGAGCAAGGGGCGCCTGCCGATCATGATGGGCGGCGATCACTGCCTGGCGACCGGTTCGATCACCGCCGTGGCGCGCTACTGCCGCGAGCAGGGGCGCAAGCTGCGCATTCTCTGGCTGGACGCGCACACCGACTTCAACACCAGCGAGCTGACGCCGTCGGGCAACATCCACGGCATGCCGGTGGCGTGCCTGTGCGGGCACGGCCCGAAGGGCCTGACCGAGCTGGGCGGCAGCAAGCCGGCGATCGATCCGTCGATGGTGCGGCAGATCGGCATCCGTTCGGTCGACGAGGGCGAGAAGAAGTTCGTCCACGAGGCCGGGCTAGAGGTGTACGACATGCGCTACATCGACGAGTTCGGCATGAAGCGCGCGATGGAAGAGGCGCTGACCGGTCTGGACAAGAACACGCACCTGCATGTCAGCTTCGACGTCGACTTCCTCGATCCGTCGATTGCGCCGGGCGTGGGCACCACGGTGCAGGGCGGGCCGAACTACCGTGAAGCGCAGCTGTGCATGGAGATGATCGCCGACACCGGCCGCATGGGATCGCTCGACGTGGTCGAGCTGAATCCGGCCTACGACGACCACAACCGCACGGCGGAAGTGGCCGTGGATCTGGTCGAGAGCCTGTTCGGCAAGTCCACGCTGATCCGCGGCTGATCTGCGCAGCCGCATGCGCGGCGCTCTGTCCAGAGCGCCGCGCCAAGCCCCTGTCGTGCGGTGCGATCAGCCGTCGGCCAGCTTGGCGCCCGGCGCGTTCTTGGAAACCGAAGCAATGCCGTTGTCGCGCGCGCGCTCGGTCTCGTACATCTCGCTGTTGCCGATGACCTGGCTGTTGCGCGCCTTCAGCACGAAGTAGTGCTTGCCGTTCTTGGCCGTCTTCTTCTCGAAACGCTTGGCGTCGCCGGCGTTCTTGCGCACCGACTCGATGCCGTTGCGCGCGCCGCTGCGCGAGGCGTAGCCCTGGCTGGCCAGAATGACCTCGCCGTTGCCGGCCTTGAGGTGGAAGTGGGTCTTGCCGTTCTTGGCGGTGAACAGTTCGAACTTGCCTGCCATCGTGAATCTCCCGGTGGTGGAAACGACGTGGATACAAGGACTGCTTCGGATCGCAACCGCGCGGCGATTGCATGGACCATGGTATGCCGTAAACTCAACGGCTGTTTGCGCGACGCAGCATGATTATGCGAGTTCTGACCGGCATCACCACCAGTGGCATTCCACATCTTGGCAACTACGTGGGCGCGATCCGCCCCGCCGTGGCCGCCAGTCAGCGCGAGGATGTGGACGCCTTCTACTTCATGGCCGACTACCACGCGCTGATCAAGTGCGACGACCCGGCGCGCGTGCAGCACTCGCGTCTGGCCATCGCCGCGACGTGGCTGGCCTGTGGCCTGGACCCGGACAAGGCGACGATCTATCGCCAGTCCGACATTCCCGAAATTCCCGAGCTGACCTGGCTGCTGACCTGCGTCACCGCCAAGGGCCTGCTCAACCGCGCGCACGCCTACAAGGCGGCAGTGGACGCCAACACGGCCTCCGGCGAGGACCCGGACGCCGGTGTGACCGCGGGTCTGTACATGTACCCGGTGCTGATGGCGGCCGATATTCTCGCGTTCAACGCCAACCGGGTACCGGTCGGTCGCGATCAGGTGCAGCACATCGAGATGGCGCGCGACATCGCGCAGCGCTTCAATCATCTGTACGGGAAGGAGTTCTTCGTCCTGCCCGAGGCGGCCATCGAGGAGCACGTGGCGACGCTGCCGGGCCTGGACGGCCGCAAGATGTCCAAGAGCTACGACAACACCATTCCGCTGTTCGAGGGCGGCGCCAAGGCTACGCGCGCGGCCATCATGCGCATCGTTACCGACTCGCGCGAGCCGGGCGAACCCAAGGATGCCGACGGCTCGGCGCTGTTCACCATCTT
Organism: Oleiagrimonas sp. MCCC 1A03011; assembly: GCF_003267965.1. NCBI lineage: Bacteria > Pseudomonadati > Pseudomonadota > Gammaproteobacteria > Lysobacterales > Rhodanobacteraceae > Oleiagrimonas > Oleiagrimonas sp. MCCC 1A03011. The sequence goes on from NZ_MSPY01000002.1 coordinate 373,082, forward strand.
CCGCGCCTTTGCCGAGCCGGACGAGACCGCGGCGTTCCGCGCCGATCTTGAGGGCGGTCTGGGTTGGGGCGATGCCAAGCAGCGCCTGTTCGATCGCATCGACGCCGAACTGGCGCCCATGCGTGATCGCTATGCGCATCTGATGGCGCATCCGAACGAGGTCGAGGAGATCCTCATGGCCGGCGCCACGCGCGCGCGTAAGACGTCCGAGCCGCTGCTGGAAACCCTGCGTGAAGCGGTCGGTCTCGGCCGCGGTGCCGTTCAGGCGCCCGCGAAGAAGGAAAAGCGCAAGAAGAAGGGCAAGCAGCTGCGCATGGTCAGTTTCCGCGAGAAGGACGGCAGCTTCCGTTTCCGCATCCTGGCCGCGGATGGCGAAGAGCTGGCGCTTTCGCGCGGCTTCGCCGACCCGAAGGCCGCCGGTGCCTGCATCCAGGAAATCATGGCCATGGGCGAGAAGCTCGCCATCGCGCCGGCCGAAGGCTCGTTCGTGGTCACGCTCAACGGCGAGCCGGTGGCCGAAAGTCCGGTTTTCGCCGACGCCTCGGCGCGCGATGCCGGCATGGATCGCCTGCGTGCCGAACTGGCCGCGCTGGCGGCCGAGGGCAAGGACTGATGGAGTATCTCGGCCTGATCCTGTTGGGGCCGTGGTTGCTCATCCTGGCCTGGGCCTACTGGCGTTTTCCGAAATCCCTGCCGCGCACCGTGGGTCGTCGCCTGTTCGATGCCGGCGTGCTGATCGCGGCTATCGTGGTCGCCTATGCACTGACTCGCTACGGTTTCATGGCGGCGGCCGATCCTGCACGACCCGGCCGGGTCGGTGTCTGGCAAATGGTGGCGCCGGTGCTGTATGCCTACGGCGGATTCTCCCTGGTGCTGTTCCTCGGGCTGTGGCTGCGCCGGATGCGCTGGGGACGGCCCTCGGCTTGACTCCGGCGATTCCCGTTCCGGACAAGAAAAAAGGGGCGCATCGGCGCCCCTTTTTCGTGGCTGCATGCCGACGCCTGTTCCTGCTACCGGCATCGCGGGTGCGGCTTGTCAGCCGCAGGTGGTGTGGTTCATGTGGACGGTGCACTGGGGATAGACCGGCTGCTTCGGGAAGGCCGGTGTCCACGGCGGCGGCGCCGGCAGCGTGCGCGGTGCGGCCTTGATCTTCTTCATCAGCATGTCGACCGCTGTCTGCAACTGGGCGTCGTGGTCGCGGTTGAGCTGGCCCGGCTTGTCGTGCACGGTGACGTCAGGTTCCACGCCGATGTTCTCCACCACCCATTGGGAGTGCAGCGAATACATGGCGTTGTCCGACACCGTCAAGTGGCCGCCATCGAGCAGGCTGAACGGACCGTCGTAGCCGCGCACGCCGGCCCAGCTGCGATCGCCGATGATCGGACCCAGATGCGCCTGCTTGAACATGTAGGGGAACATGTCGCCGTTTGAGGCCGAGCCGCGGTTGTAGATCAGCGCCTTGTAGCCGTAGGACGCCGTGGGTCCGGTGAAGGTCCAGCCAAGGCGGGTGGCGAACATGTTGGTCAGCTTGCGCGCGATGCGCGAGAACACGCTCATTTCCAGCGCGTCCGAGCCGCCCAGGTTCCAGCGGTCGTCGAAGACGATGCCCTGCTTGTGCATCTGGCTGGCGTACTGGCGAATGAATTCGTGTGCGCCGGTGGCTTCGAAGTCGTTCAGGTACACATAGCCGACCTTGCCGTCGGAGAGCTTGCTGACCATCTCGCGGTTATGCCGAATCCACGCCAACAGGTGCAGTTTTTCGGCATTGGCGATCGGCTTGACGTGGATGGTCCAGGCCTGACGGCCCGAAGCGTGGCGCGACAGCCGCAAGCTGACGGTGGTGCCGTACGTGCCATTGAGCAGCGCGTAGGGGTTCATCGGCGCTTTCAGCGATTGGCCGTTGATGGCCAGCACGTAGTCGCCGGTGGACACCTTCAGGCCCGGCTGCGCCAGCGGCGCCCGGTAGCCGGGGAGGGTGTTGTCGCCATGATAGATGCGCGCCAGCTTGTAGCGACCGGAGGCCGTGTCGAGGGCGAAATCGGCGCCCAGGTCGGCGGTCTCCGAGGCCGGGCTCTTCCAGCCCTGGTCACCGCCGCCGACATACATGTGGCTCTCGCCGAAGGTGGCGATCATGTTGCCGATCAGCCAGTTGACGTCATTGCGGCTGGTGGCCCGGGGCAGCAGCTTTCCGTAACGCTGTCCCATGGCGTCCCAGTGGGCCTTGACCAGTTGCGGATTGAGGAAATAATCGCGCACGTCGCGCCAGGATTCGCCGAAAATCGTCGCCCATTCGGCTCGCGGTTGGACCCAACGGCGCATGTGCGAAAGGTCCAGTTTTTGCGTCTTGGCTTTCTTGTCGAAGCTGGTGGGACGCAGCACCCAATGTCCCTTGGACTGGTACATCAGGGTCGAGTCATCCGCGGACAGGGTCAGGTCCTGGCCGCCGTCGTCCAGGGTCAGGTCCTTGCGCTTGTCCAGATCGTAGGCGCGCAGTTGCGGCTTCTCGCCAGTGAGATGACCGCCGAGGACGTAGTTGGGCTGGGTGCTGTAATAGACCACGCTCTTGGCCGCACGTACTCGGTCGATATTGGTTGCCGGTACCGGCAACTGCACGGCGCGCGACATCAGTCCTGCGAGGTCGATGTGCAGCGGCCCGGTATGCGTCGATGCCTTTTTCTTGTCGTTCTTCTTGGGTTTGTCGGTGGGCTGGCCGGCGGCCTTGGGCTGACGTGGCGCCAGCGGTGAAGCCGTGTCTTTGTCCAGGGTCGCGGCATACAGGCCGCTGCTGTCGAGATTGGTCGTGCTGCTCCAGTCGCTCGTGCCGCCGGCCAGATTGACCAGGCGGTCGGAGGCGAAGAACAGGTACTTGCCGTCCGTCGAGAAGGCCGGTGCGTCGTCGTCGAACTGACCGCTGCTGATGCCGTGCAGGCTGTGGTCGGTCACGTGGTAAAGGAACAGGCCGCGTTTGCGGTCAGCGAGCATGCGCGAGAAGGCGATCCAGTCGCTGCCGGGCGACCAGGTGACATCGCCGAAGGCCCCGCGGCCGCTACGGTCAGTGGCCACCTTGTAGCGCTTGCCGCTTTGCACGTTCTGCAGCCACAGATGCTCGTCGGCATCAATGTAGGTGATCCAGTGGCCGTCGGGACTCCATGTCAACGGTCCCTGGTAGCTGAGCTTGGAGTCGTGCGTCAGCAGGGTCGGCGCACCGCCGGTGGCATTGCGCAGGGCAATTTCGTCACTGCGGCCTTTGGCCAGGATGTAGGCGATCTGCTTGCCATCGGGTGACCAGGCGGGATCGCGCTCGTCGGCGGCTGGGTCATGGGTCAGGGTCTGTGTGCTGCCATGTTTGGCCGGCACGGTGAACAGCGCACCGCGTCCCGAGAATGCGGCGAGCTTGCCGCTGGGTGCGATGGTGGCGCCAGCGAGCGTCTTGCTGGCATCGGCCCAGTGCGGTTGCGCGTGTTTGCCGTTCATGGGCACGCGCACGTCGATTCGGTGGAGCTGGCCGTCGTTGAAGGTATAGACGTACAGGTCACCGCCGTCGGACAGGGCGATGCCGTCGTGGCCCAGTGTCGGCGAGTCGATGTCGTAGGCGTCGAAGTGGGTCAGCTGAGTGAACTGGTTCTTGCTGAACGAATACGACCACAGGTTCTGCACGCCCTTGGCGCCACGGTCGGAGGTGAAATAAATCGTGTCGCCGTGCCACATCGGCCACACGTCGGCGCCTTTCCAGTGGGTGATCTGGCGGCTTTTTCCGGTCTTGAAGTCGTAGGTCCAGATGTCCTGCGCCTGACCGCCGAAATAGTGTTTGCGGTGGAACGGGCGGAATACGCGGGAGAGCTTGTTGTAGGCCACCTCGGTGCCGCTGGCATTGAACGACAGCGGGCCGGTCCAGGGCAGGGGCAACTGCTTGGGCAGGCCGCCGTCCAGCGGCACGGTGAAGGCGTGCATCACCTGCGGATTGAAGCTGGTGCGGCGCGACAGGAAGACGACGTTCTTGCCGTCTGGCGTCCAGCCCAGCACGATGTTGTCCAGGCTCGTGCGGAGCTTGCCCTCGCCGACCTTGCGGTTGATCGAGTGGTACGTCAGCCGCCGCACCGCGCCGCCCGCAGCCGGAACCACGTACACGTCGGTGTTGCCCTGGTACCAGCCGGTGAAGGCCACCCATTGGCCGTCCGGCGAGAAGTGCGGCGCCATGTCGAAGCCGCTGTCGGAGGTGAGCTGCGTGGCGGTCCCGCCCTGCATCGTGGTGCGCCAGAGGTTGCCGCCGGCTTCGAAGACCACGCTGTTGCCGTGCATCGTGGGGTAGCGGATCAAGGCCTTGATCGGGCCATTGGCGGTCGGTGGGGATGCCGCCGTTGCACTTGCCGTCAATACTAGGCCCGCCGTCATGCATAGGCACCCGATCCATCCTTTCAGCCGTATCGTCATCACGCAATCCTCGCTATAGACCCGTGGCCTGTCGCAGGCGCACATCCTTTCCAGCATTGAGTGGCGGGCAAATATCCTCAAGTGGAGGAAGTCATGTGCAGGCGGTGTGGCGCAACGTGATGGGCGTTGGCGAAAGCAAAAAAAAGAGGGGCCGAAGCCCCTCTTTGCATGGTGCAGTGGTGCGATCGACCGTTACTGCGGCAGCGCCAGATCGTCCAGCAGCGCCTTGAGGAAGCGCGCGGCTTCGCCGCCGGTGGCGGCGCGGTGATCGAAGGTGATGCTGATCGGCATGCGGCGATGCACCTCGATGCCGCCCATCACCGCCACCACGTCGTGGCTGAGCTTGCCGGCGCCGATGATGGCCACGCACGGCGGCACCACGACCGGGGTCGCGTAGCGGCCGGCGAACATGCCGAAGTTGGACAGGCTGATCGTGTAGCCCGACAGTTCCGAGGACGGGATCGAACGATCCATCACCTGGTTGCGCAGGCGGTTGATGCCCTGGCGCACGCCGTTGGCGTCGAGCATGTCGGCATTGCGCAGCGCCGGCACGAACAGGCCGTCGTCGGTGTCCACGGCAATGCCGATGTCCACGTGCGGGTGCAGCGTGCGGGTCAGGTTGTCACCGTCGAACCAGGCGTTCAGCGCCGGCACCGCCTTGCAGGCGGCGACGATGGCGCGGATCAGGCGCGCGGTGATGTCCTGCTTGCCGATCCAGGCGTGCAGATCGGCGTCGTCGGCCAGCGTGGTCGGGACCACGTTGGCGTGCGCGTCGGCCATGACGCGGGCCATGTTGCGGCGCACGCCCTTGAGCTGCTCGGGCTGGCCGGTGGCCTGCACGGTCGGCGGCGCGGTGCGCATCGGCTTGCCGGACTGCGACACGGCGGTACGCTGACCGTTGCCCATCGGCGCGGGCGCGGCCGGCGCCGGTGCGGCGGCACGGGCCGGGGCGGCGCCCAGCGGCGCGCTGCCGTCGGCGGCGGCCTGCTTGACGTCCTTCAGCGTGATGACGCCGCCGTCGCCGGTGGCGCGCACGCGGGTCAGGTCGACCTTGAGCTTCTTGGCCATGGCGCGCACGGCCGGCACGGCCTTCACGCCACCGGCGCTGCTGACCTGCTCGACATGCACGGTGTTGCCGCTGGTCATGGCGCCGACCACGGTGCCCTCATCCTCGCGATCGCTGCTGGCGGGCGCGGGAGCCGGGGCGGATTCGGGTGCCGGCGCGGCGGCCTTCTTCTTCGGGCCGTGGCTGTGGCCGGTGTCCTGCGATTCGGCGCGCTGCTTGGCGTTCGGGTCCGGTTCGAAGTCGCACAGGGCGGCGCCGGTCTCGATCACGTCGCCCTCGGCGCCGTACAGCTTGACCACCTTGCCGGTGTAGGGAGACGGCACGTCGACGACGGCCTTGGCGGTTTCCATCGAGGCCAGCGGCGCATCGAGCTTGATGTCGTCGCCTTCCTTGACGTGCCATTCGACGATGGTGGCGTCGGGCAGGCCTTCGCCGAGGTCGGGCAGTTTGAAAGTCTTGATATCGGCCATGGTCTTGGGTCCGGATGAAAATGGATTGGGCCCGCCGCCGCGTGGACGGCGGGCGTCACGATCAGCTGACGGCCAGCGTCTTCTGTGCCGCGGCGACGATGCGTTCCACGCTGGGCAGGTACTTCATTTCCAGGCGGAACAGCGGAATGTGCGTGTCGTAGCCGGTCACGCGCTGCACCGGGGCGAGCAGGTCGTACAGGCACTCCTCGGCCAGGCGTGCGGCGATCTCGGCGCCGAAGCCCGCGGTCTTGGGGGCTTCATGCACAATCACGCAGCGGCCGGTCTTGCTGACCGACTCGGCGATGGTGTCGAAGTCCAGCGGCGTCAGTGTGGCGACGTCGATGACCTCGGCGCTGATGCCCTGTTCGGCCAGCTCGTCGGCGGCTTCCAGCGTTTCCTTCACCTGCGCGCCCCAGGTCACCAGGGTCACGTCGGTGCCGTCGCGCAGCACGAAGCACACGTCCAGCGGCAGCGCCTCGCCGTCGTCCGGTACTTCTTCCTTGTACTGGCGGTAGATGCGCTTGGGCTCGAGGAAGATGACCGGGTCGGGGTCGCGGATCGCCGCCAGCAGCAGGCCGTAGGCGCGCGCCGGCGAGGACGGAAGGACCACGCGCAGGCCCGGTACGTTGGTGAACAGGTGTTCGTTGGCTTCCGAGTGATGCTCGGGCGCACGGATGCCGCCGCCCCACGGGGCACGGAACACGGCCGGCACGGACAGGCGACCGCGGGTACGGTTGCGCATGCGTGCGGCGTGGCAGTTGATGTGCTCCATCATCGGGTAGATGAAGCCCTCGAACTGCGCTTCGGCGACCGGCTTCATGCCCTGCACGGCCAGGCCGACCGTGGTGCCGGCGATGGTGGTCTCGTCCAGCGGCGTGTCGAGCACGCGCAGCGGACCGAACTTTTCCTGCAGCCCCTGGGTGGCGCGGAACACGCCGCCGTTGACGCCGACGTCCTCGCCCAGCACGACGACCGAATCGTCGTGCGCCATTTCGTAGGCCAGCGCCTGGGTGACCGCTTCGATGAGAGTGATCTGTGCCATCGGTCAGTGCTCCTTGGATTCCAGCGAGATGGCCTCGGCGCGCTGACGCGCGAGGTCTTCGGGCAATTCGGCGAAGGTGTAGTCGAACATCGCCGTGACCGGCTGGGCCTTGTTTTCCAGGTAGGCGTTGACCTCGTTGTCCATCCACTCGTCGCACTCGGCCTGCCAGACGTCTTCCTTGGCCTGGTCCCAGACCTTCTTCGACTCCAGGTAGGCGCGCAGGCGCTTGACCGGTTCTTTTGCACGCGCTTCTTCGACTTCGTCGTTCTCGCGGTAGCGGCGCGCATCGTCGGCGGTGGTGTGATCGCCGAGGCGGTAGGTGACCGCTTCGATGACGCTGGCACCCTCGCCGTTGCGGGCGCGCTCGAGCGCGTCCTCCATCGCCTTGCGCACGGCGATGATGTCGTTGCCGTCGACCTGGATGGTCGGCAGGCCGGCCGCGATGGCCTTCTGCGCCAGCGTTTCGGCACCGGTCTGGATGCTGCGCGGGACGGAGATGGCCCACTGGTTGTTGACGATCACGGCGACCAGCGGCAGCTTCTGCGCGCCGGCGATGTTGATGGCGCCGTAGAAGTCGGCCTTGGACGAGCCGCCGTCACCGACGGTGCACACGGCCACGCGCTTCTCGTCGCGGATCTTGAAGGCCAGCGCACTGCCAGCGGCGTGCAGGCACTGCGTGGCGATGGGCACCGACCAGGCGAAATCGTGGCGGGCCGGTTCCTTCTGGTAGTCGTTGCCGCGTTCGTCGCCGCCCCAGTAGGTGTAGACCTCGCGTGGCTGCACGCCGCGATACAGCTGGGCGCCGTATTCGCGATAGCTGGGCGCGTATACGTCCTCGTCCTTCATCGCGCTGCCGATGCCGACGTGCGCGGCTTCGTGGCCCAGGCAGCTGGCGTAGGTGCCGAGCTTGCCGGTGCGCTGCAGGGCGATGGACTTGGTGTCGAACACCCGTGTGGAGACCATCAGCTTGTACAGCTCGACCATGTGGTCGAGGTCCTTGGCGAAGGCCGGCAGGTCCTTCTCCTTGACGACCAGCTTGCCCTCGGGATCGAGGTACTGCAGGTATTCGATTTCAAATTTGGCGGCGATGGACACGAGATCCTCCCGGAACGGTGATACGGAGCGGGCCTGCGTCGACACGGCGGGCGAGCGCGTACGCAGTGCGCGGAAACCGGCGCTGCGCGGCCTGCTGGGTTGTTGTGAAGACAGACGATTATCCCACGCCCGGAGGCGCGAGAGGTCGGGAGGCAAGTCGGCGGCCCATCCAGCGGAGCCGGCGCGGGGCTTGCCCGGTTGGCCGCCCTTGATAACAAATCGGCATGCTGCATCGCAAGGTACGGCGCAACATTTGCGCGCGCTGGTCTGCAAGAATTCTGATGGAAAGTCATTGTATAACATGAGCTTGAAGCCGGCTTTCGGAAATTGGTCTGGTTGCGGCGTACCGGAGGCCGAAACTTGCTGATACGCTTCCGGACTTTCCTTCCGTACGGAAATCGAGCGCCATGGCCGAGCACAATCGTCGCGATCTGGAAGACGGTATCGAGCGTGATCTGGAGCGCCGCCTGACCTATGCCGGCTATCTGCGACTGGACACCTTGCTGTCGGCGCAGGCTCCGGTCTCGCAGGAGGCGTATCACGACGAGATGCTGTTCATCATCCAGCATCAGGTGTCCGAGCTGTGGATGAAACTGGCAATCCATGAACTGCAGGCGGCGTTGCGCCTGCTTCGCGAGGACAAGGTCGGTCAGCTGCTGAAGGTGCTGGCGCGTGTGAAACAGATCCAGCATCAGCTCTACGAACAGTGGGGTGTGCTGGAGACGATGACGCCCTACGAATATCTGAAGTTCCGCGACCAGCTCGGTCCCGCCTCGGGGTTCCAGTCGCTGCAGTATCGCTTGCTGGAATTCCTGCTCGGTAACAAGCACGCCGACATGCTGGACGTGTTCGCGCACGATCCCGATGGCCAGGCCCGTTTGCGCGCCGTGCTGGAAGCGCCGAGCCTGTACGACGAGACGCTGCGCTGGCTGGCGCGCAAGGGCCACGATGTGTCCCAGGCCAGTCTGGAGCGCGACTGGACCCAGCCGCACGAGCGCGATGAGGCCTTGCTGCCGGTGTTCGAGCGCATCTACCGCGATCCTGAACAGCACTGGCCGGAATACCACCTGTGCGAAACGCTGGTGGACATGGAGGAGAACTTCCAGCTGTGGCGTTTCCGCCACATGAAGACGGTCGAGCGCATCATCGGCCACCGACGCGGCACTGGCGGTTCGTCCGGCGTCGGCTTCCTGAAGAAGGCACTGGACCTGACGTTCTTCCCCGAACTGCTGGATGTGCGCGCGCAGCTGGGCTAAGCGAACTTTGTGCCAACGTGTGCAGTCTGATCGTGGGCCGCACTCTCACCACGACAGGACCTATGCATGCATGCCACCGATGACGCCGGTGTTCCGGAACGCCTTCCCCAGGAACGTTTCTGGGGCCACCCACGTCAGTTGTGGATGCTGCTCGGGGTCACGGTCGGGCTGAATTTCGCTTTCTACGGGTTTCGCGCGTTCCTGACGCCGTACATCGCCGATACGTTCTTCGCGCATCTTGGCGCGTCGGCGGCGCAGAAGCAGGCCGACTTGCTGGCCAGCGGCTTTCTCGCGTTGATGTATGCCACGCCCATCATCGGCGGATACGTGGCGGACAAGGTTCTCGGTGAGACACGCGCGCTGGCGATGTCCCTATGGCTGGGCACGATCAGTCTGTTGCTGATGGCCTCGCCGAGCCTGTTCGGTTTCGAGATCGGGTTGTCGCTGTTCGCACTGGCCGCGGGACTCGGGATTCCGCTGACGGTGCTGATCGGGCGCAACTACGCCAAGGACGATTCACGTCGCGAGGGCGGTTATACGCTGTATTACCTGGCGATCAATCTGGGCTCGTTCGTCACCCCGTTCATCTGCGCGGACCTGATCGGCCAGCGCTACGGCTTCCGCTGGGGGTTCGTGGCCGCGGCGGCGGGCATGCTGTTGGCCGCCGCGGTGTTCCAGTGGCGCAAACACAAGCTCGCCCCGATCCTGCCCGACGGTTCGCATCTGCATGGCCGCATGGCGACGGTATGGGTGCTGCTCGCGACGCTGGCGCTGACCTATCCGGTCGCGTTGCTGCTGGCCTACCCGACGGTGCTGCGCACGGCCATGTACGTGCTGATGGCGTTGCTGGTGATCTATTTCGTGGTGCGCTGCATCCAGCGCGGCGACCGCGTGCAGACCCAGCGCTATCTGGCGCTGCTGCTGCTGTTCGTGGCGATGGTGGTGTTCTGGGCGTTGAGCCTGCAGGGCGTGACGTCGCTGAATTTCTTCGCTCGCGATCACGTTGTCGCGCCGTTCCACTACACGCTGTTCCAGTCGGCCAATCCGCTGTACATCCTGCTGTTCGCACCGTTCATGGCCATGCTGTGGCCGTGGCTGCAGCGGCGCGGACGCGATCCGTCGACGCCGCGCAAGTTCGGCATCGGCGTGCTGTTCGTGGCGTTGAGCTACGGCTTGCTGGCCTGGGCGATTTCGCATGCGGCGGGCGACCGCGTGGGCTGGATGCCGCTGGCCCTGTGCTATCTGCTGCAGACGCTGGGCGAACTGGCCCTGTCACCGATCGGCTACGCCCTGGTCGGGCAGCTGGCCGCGCCCGAGGAAGCCTCGCTGGCGATGGGCGGCTGGTTCTTCGGCACGGCGCTGGCCTATCAGCTGGCCGGCTGGATCGCGACGCAGACGGCCTCCAGCGGCAACGCCCTGCAGGGGTTCGCCGATTACGGTCACGTCTACGCGCGCCTGTTCTGGGGCGGTCTGGTCGTGGCCGTGGTGTTCCTGCTGGCCGCGCCGGGCATCCGGCGGCTCATGCACGGCGTGCGCTGAGGCGCATCGCCCTCCTGCGGAATCAGACCGGCGCCAACTTGTCCAGGATGCGTGCGAGGGTATCGATTTCCTCGCGGGACAACTGTGCCAGCATCTCGCGTTCGTGATTGCGCGCGCGCGGCGCGACGGCGTCGTGCACGCGCCAGCCTTCCTCGCTCAGGCGCAGCACCGAGCGGCGACGGTCGTTGCCGTGGCGTTCGCGATCCACGCGCCCGGCCTCGACCAGTCGCGACAGCGCGCGACTGACCGCGACCTTGTCCATTGCGGTGTGTTCGGCTACCTCGCGCGCCGACAGCGGCTCGAACCGCGCCAGCACCGCCATCACGCGCCATTCGGTCATCGACAGGCCGAATTCCTGCTGGTATTCGCGGGCAATCGCCTGGCTGACGGTGTTGGACAGGATCGACAGCCGGTAGGGCAGGAACCGTTCCAGTTTCAACGGAGCGTGGTCGGTCATGCGGCGCTGCGCCTTGCAAATGGTTACAGATGAAACTATAACGGCGGTCTGCGATGCGCAAGCCCGCGAACGATCGCCGGTGTGCGCTCATCACCCACTCAAGACACAGGAGCCGCCTCATGAGCGCACAACCCAATCTCGGCATGCAGGTCACCACGTTCGAGAATCCGATGGGCATCGACGGTTTCGAATTCGTCGAGTTTGCCGCGCCGGGCGAGCAGGCGGCCGAGCTGCACACGCTGTTCGAGCGCATGGGCTTCACCGCCGTGCTGCGTCACAACAGCCGTCCGATCACGGTGTATCGCCAGGGCGGCGTGAACCTGCTGGTGAACGAGGACCCGGATTCCTTCGCCGCCGATTTCGCGGCCCAGCACGGCCCGTGCGCCTGCGGTTTCGCGATCCGCTTCCAGAAGCCGGCCGGCGAGGTCTACGACACGGTGCTCGGCAATGGCGGCGAAGCCGTCGAGCACAAGGAAGCCAGCAAGGCGGTGAGCGCGCCGGTGGTCAAGGGCATTGGCGACTGCATGCTGTACCTGGTCGATCGCTACGGCGACAAGGGCAGCATCTACGACGGCGACTTCTCGCCGATCGAGGGCGCCGATCAGAACCCGAAGGGCTTCGGGCTGACCTTCATCGACCATCTCACGCACAACCTGTACTTCGGCAACATGGCGAAGTGGTCGGACTACTACGAGAAGCTGTTCAACTTCCGTGAGATCCGCTACTTCGACATCAAGGGCGCGAAGACCGGCCTGGTGTCCAAGGCCATGACTGCGCCGGACGGCATCGTGCGCATCCCGCTGAACGAGTCGGACAACCCGAAGTCGCAGATCAACGAGTACCTGGACGCCTATCACGGCGAAGGCATCCAGCACATCGCCTGCTTCACCGACGACATCTACGAGACGGTGGAGAAGATGCGTGCGGCCGGGATGGAATTCCTGGATACCCCGGACACCTACTTCGAAGTCATCGACGAGCGCATCCCGGGCCACGGCGAGGATGTGCCGCGCCTGGCGAAGAACAAGATCCTGATCGATGCCGACCCGGAGACCAAGAAGCGCCTGCTGCTGCAGATCTTCACGCAGAACTGCATCGGTCCGATCTTCTTCGAGATCATTCAGCGCAAGGGCAACGAGGGCTTCGGTGAGGGCAACTTCCAGGCCCTGTTCGAGTCCATCGAGCGCGACCAGATGAAGCGCGGCGTGCTCTGAGCGATCTGCGTGCGCTGCGCAGGCTTTCGCGCCTGCGCAGCGCGAGCGGACTCAGTGGAACTTGCCGCTGCTGAGCATGGCCGCGAAGATCGCCCCATACAGCAGGATCATCAGGACGCCGAGAATGATGCCGATCAGCATCAGTACTCCCTGGATCACGAAGTAGCTGCGCAGTTTGTCCAGCGACAGGCGGAAGGCAGCTTCATCGCCGGACGCATGGGCTTGCTCCAGTGCACCGGCGGACTGATTCAGCAGTACGCCGATCCAGATCGGCAGCCAGGCGATCAGGATGCCGACAATGGACAAGGCGGTGAAGACACCCTGGATGATGAACATGATGCCCAGAAACTTCATCCAGCCCTTGGCGCCGGCCAGCGGCGTGCTGAGGTCGCGCACGATGGCGCTGCGGTCGTCGTTCATGGATCGAGCTCTCCCCTCGGTTCGAAGTGGCGCGGCCCCCCGGCCGTCAGCTGTCCTCAAGAGTAAGCGGGCGGGCATGGGGTCGCAACGCAGGTTCGTGATTCACCCTTCAATCCAGTACGCCTTCGGGCGCGGAAGGAATCTCCCAGCATGAACAGCACATCCCTGCAGTACCAGACCGGTTTCGGCAACGAGTTCGCCACCGAGGCGGTGCCGGGCGCATTGCCGGAAGGGCGCAACTCGCCACAGCGCGTGGCGCATGGCCTGTACGCCGAGCAGATTTCCGGCACCGCGTTCACCGCGCCGCGGCACACCAATCGCCGCAGCTGGCTGTACCGCATCCGTCCCGCGGTGATGCATCCGCCGTTCGAGCCGCTGGCGCACGCCACGCTGCACAACCGCTTCGACGAGGCGCCGGCCACGCCCAACCAGCTTCGCTGGGGGCCACATCCGATGCCGGAGGGCGACGCGGATTTCGTCGACGGCCTGTTCACCATGGCCGGCAACGGCGGCCCGGCGGCGCAGACGGGCATCGGCATCCATCTGTATGCCGCCAACCGCGACATGCAGGATCGCTTCTTCTACAACGCCGACGGCGAGCTGATGATCGTGCCGCAGGCCGGTCGTCTGCGCATTGCCACCGAGATGGGCGTGCTGGAGGTCGAACCGCAGGAGATCGCGGTGATCCCGCGCGGCGTGCGCTTCACGGTGACGCTGCCTGACGGCAGCGCGCGCGGCTACGTCTGCGAGAACTTCGGCGCGATGTTGCGGCTGCCCGAGCTGGGGCCGATCGGTTCCAACGGCCTGGCCAATGCGCGTGATTTCCAGACACCAGTCGCGGCCTACGTGGACGAGGAAGGCGAGTTCGAGCTGGTCGCCAAGTTCCAGGGCCAGCTGTGGCGCACGACGCTCGGCCACCATCCGCTGGACGTGGTCGCCTGGCACGGCAACTTCGCGCCGTACCGCTACGATCTGCGCCGCTTCAACACCATCGGCTCGATCAGCTACGACCATCCCGACCCGTCCATCTTCACCGTGCTGACCTCGCCCAGCGCCGTGCCGGGCACGGCCAACATGGACTTCGCCATCTTCCCGCCGCGCTGGCTGGTTGCCGAGGACACCTTCCGTCCGCCGTGGTATCACCGCAACATCGCCAGCGAATACATGGGGCTGGTGCACGGCGAGTACGACGCCAAGGAAGCCGGCGACGACGAGGACGGTTTCGTGCCGGGCGGTTCGTCGCTGCACAATTGCATGAGCGGGCACGGTCCGGACGCGGCCAGTTTCGAGAAGGCGTCGGCCATCGACACCTCCACGCCGCAGCACATCACCGATACCATGGCCTTCATGTTCGAGACCTGCGCGGTGATCCATCCGACGCGTCAGGCCATGGAATCGCCACGGCTGCAGTCGAATTACTACCGCTGCTGGCAGGATCTCAAGAAGCATTTCAAGGCGCCCTGAGCGCCGCAAGCCACACCCAGAAAAAGGATTCGCGATGAAACTCGGTTCCCTGAAAGCCGGCGGCCGCGACGGCACCCTGATCGTCGTCAGCCGCGACCTCACCCGCGCCGTGAAGGCGGACGGCATCGCCGCGACGCTGCAGGCCGCGCTGGAGGACTGGTCCAACGCCGCACCGCGCCTGAATGCGCTGTACGACGCGCTGAACGAAGGCAAGGCGGACGGTGCGTTCGATCTCGACGAGACCGCGCTGGCCTCGCCGTTGCCGCGTGCCTACGAATTCCTCGACGGCAGCGCCTACTTGCCGCACGTGGCGCGCGTGCGCAAGGCGCGCGGCGCCGAGGTGCCGGAGACCTTCTACACCGACCCGCTGATGTACCAGGCCACCAGTGCCGGTTTCCTGGGGCCGCGCGACGACGTGGTCGTGCCCAGCGAGGACTACGGCATCGATCTGGAAGCCGAGGTCGTGGTGGTGGTCGACGACGTGCCGATGGCATCCACGCCAGCCGAGGCAGCCGAGCATATCCAGCTGATCGGCCTGGTCAACGACGTGTCGCTGCGCGGCCTGATCCCGGCCGAACTGGCCAAGGGCTTCGGTTTCCTGCAGTCCAAGCCGCGTTCGGCGCTGTCGCCGGTGTTCGTCACCCCGGACGAGTTGGGCGACGCCTGGCAGGGCAACAAGCTGCATCTGCCGATGCGCACCTGGATCAATGGCGAGTGGTTCGGCGAGGCCGAGTGCGGCGTCGACATGCAGTTCGACTTCGGTCAGCTGGTCGCGCATGCGGCCAAGACGCGTCCGCTGTCGGCGGGCGCCATTGTCGGCTCCGGGACCATCGCCAACGAGGACACCTCCAAGGGTGCTTCCTGCCTGGCCGAACAGCGCACGGTGGAAAAGCTGCGCGACGGCGAACCGAAGACCCCGTTCCTGAAGTACGGCGATCGCGTGCGTATCGAGATCACCGACAAGGAAGGCAAGAGCATCTTCGGCGCCATCGAGCAGACCGTCGCACCGATGCGCTGAATGCATCACGCCGCCCGCACCGAACCATAGTGCGGGCGGTCTTTGCGCCTCGACTTGACCAGAGTCAAGGTCGCCGAGGAGCGTCGAGCGCAGACTGCGCTCCATGATGAACGCCACCGACGCCCCCGTTTTCGATTCCGAACTGATCGCACGCTACGACAGCAGCGGTCCGCGTTACACCAGCTATCCGACGGCGCCGCATTTCGTCGACAGTTTCGACGAAACGGCCCTGCGCACGGCGATCCGCATCTCCAATGAGGAGCCGATTCCCAGTTCGCTGTCGCTGTATGTGCACGTGCCGTTCTGCTTCAGCCCGTGTTTCTACTGCGGCTGCAACCGCATCATCACGCGTGATATCGGACGTGCCGACGCCTATCTGGAGCGGCTGTACCGCGAGATCGAATTGACCGGCGAGTTGTTCGACCGCGACCGCGTCGTGCGTCAGCTGCATTTCGGCGGCGGTACGCCGAACTTTCTCGATCTGCCGCGTATGCGCGAAGTGCTGCACGTACTGGGCAGCCACTTTCATCTCAGCGGCGATGCGCATCGCGAGTTCGGCATCGAGATCGATCCGCGCTACGTGGACACGGACTACATCCGTGGTCTCGGCGAAGCGGGCATGAACCGCATGTCGATCGGCATCCAGGATTTCGACCCCGAGGTGCAGCGCGCCGTGAACCGCGTGCAGAGCGTGGAGCAGGTCGCTGCCATCATGCGTGCGGGGCGTGAATGCGGCTTCGGTTCGATCAGCGTGGATCTGATCTACGGTCTGCCGCATCAGACCGTGGAACGCTTCACGCGCACGCTGGACCAGGTCATCGCGCTGGGGCCGGATCGCATCGCGACCTACAGCTATGCGCATCTGCCGGAACTGTTCAAGGCGCAGCGCCGGCTGGAGCGCGAGGCGCTGCCGGACGCACAGACCAAGCTGGCGCTGTTCGGTCGCACGCTGGAACGGCTGACCGCGGCCGGCTACGTCTATATCGGCATGGATCACTTCGCTCGCGCCAACGACGACCTGGCCCGGGCGCAGCGCGCGGGCACGCTGCAGCGGAATTTCCAGGGGTATTCGACGCACGGCGATTGCGATATTGCGGGTCTGGGTGTCAGCGCCATTGGTCGCGTCGGCTCGACCTATAGTCAGAACGCGCGCGATCTGCCGACCTATTACGCGGCGCTCGATGCGGGGCATCTGCCCGTCGTGCGCGGGCTGCAATTGAATACGGACGATCTGGTGCGGCGTGAACTCATCGGCGAGCTGATGTGTCACGGCGAGGTCGACAAGGTCGCCTTCGGCGATGCGCACGGACTCCGTTTCGACGATTATTTCGCCGAGGATCTCAAGCGTCTTGCGCCGCTGGTTGCGGACGGTCTGGTCTGCGACGGTACCGATGCCGTGCGTGTCACCGCGCGCGGACGGTTGCTGATCCGTCACGTGGCGATGTGCTTCGATGCCTATCTGCGCAGCAATACGACGTCGACCAAGTATTCGCGTGCCATCTGAGCGAGGCCGCTGGGGCCTGGCTGCCCCCGGGCGCTTGGTTGATGCTGCCATGTCTGATGTTGCGGATTCGACACGGCGCGCGATGAGTTCCGGTCTGTCTGTGTGTGCTTTTGCCGTACCGACGCCGTCTCGGGCGCATGCGTTCCGGTGGACTACACCAAGCTGAAACGGGCCGATCTGCATGGCCTGGTTGAACATGTCGGCCCGTTCCTGGCCGGCACGTATGCATTGCGCCGGGGACGTGCCCGTCGTCAGCGCGCGCTGTGCTTCGTCGCCGCGATTGCGGTCTTCCTGTTCATGGTCAGTGCGGCGCGCGCGCATGCGCCGCTGGGTATCTTCCGTTTGCTGATCCAATGACGCGTCCGACGCGCACACGGTTTACATCGGACCGGTTGGTCCCCATATGCTGAGGGATGATCGCTGTCCCGATTCTCCGGGATAGTGCACCCATCCAACCCACCCCAAGAGGTACACGATGTCCCAGGTCACATTGCAAGGCAATCCGGTTCGCGTCGATGGCGATTTTCCGTCCGTCGGGGCCGTGGCGCCGGATTTCACATTGGTCGACAAGGAACTGAACGACATCGCGTTGGCCAGTTTCGGCAGCCGGCGCAAGGTATTGAACATCTTCCCCAGCGTCGACACCGGCGTGTGTGCGGCTTCGGTGCGGCGTTTCAATGAGTTGGCCGCGAGCCTCGATAACACAGTGGTGCTCTGCATCTCCGCCGATCTTCCGTTTGCACAGGCGCGCTTCTGCGGCGCCGAAGGGCTGGATCAGGTGCAGACACTGTCGACGCTGCGCGGCGATGCATTCCTGACCGACTACGGCGTGGCCCTTGCCGACGGTCCGCTAGCGGGCCTGGCCGCGCGTGCGGTGGTGGTGCTGGACGGCGACAATCGCGTGCTGCATGCGCAGATGGTGCCGGAGATCGCCCAGGAACCCGATTACGACGCCGCGCTCGCCGCGCTGTCCTGATGTCTTCCGGCCGGCCGTATCAATGCGGCCGGCCGCGTTCCCAGCACCCGGCCAGCGGCACGCCCAGGTCGCGCCCGCGCGGTCGCAGGCCCATGCCCAGCATCAGGCCATGGCCGATGCGCTCGGCCAATTCGATCATGTGTGCGGCGGCGGAGGCCGGGAGTAGTGATTCGACGGTGTCGCGCCACAACGTCAACCAGCGCGTGAAGTGCGACGAGGTTGCTGGCAAGTCGCGATGCAGCGCCATCGGGTTGCCGCGGTAGTCGCCGGCGCGCAGCGCTGTGCTGCACCAGAAATCGACGAGCCTGCGCTTGTGCTCCGACCAGTCGCGTACGCGTGACTCGAACACAGGACCGAGTTCGGCGTCTTCGCGTACGCGGTCGTAGAAGCGGTCGACGAGGATGGTCAGGGCGGGTCTGTCGAGGCCGGGAATGTCGTTCATGGCGATAGGGTAGGGAGCGTGTCGACACGTTCGCGTACGTCGATCGCACACGCCATGATCTGCGTCAGACGATGTGCGCGGCGAAGCTGGACGGCTTGCCGTCCCAGGGTTCGAAATGGCTGCGGCCCGGGCGGTCCACCGAGTGCTGGGGGCCACGCCGGGTCATCTTCAGCGCCTTGCGGCCTTCGAGCCACAGCGAAGTCAGGTTGGTCACGCGTTCGTCGCGGCACAGTAACGCGTGCTCCCCGGCATCGTCGAATGCGGCCAGGGTCACGCCCTTGAGCGCGGCGCTGAGCAGGTGCACGCGGCCGTCGCCGTGCATGTCGGCGGCGGCGTGAGCGAAGTCGAACCAGTTCGGGTTGCGCGGGTTGTTCGTCTGCACCGGCAGCGTGTGATGGGTCGGCTGCCCTGCGCCGCACAGCACCAGCACCTTGTCAGCGGCGCGTGCCAGCGCCGCATCGCTCAGCATCGGCGCGTTGCTGTGACCCTTCTGACGAGCACGCCGGCCGCGAATGAAGGCTTCCGCGTCGCGGAGAAAGCGCGATTGGAATTCGCTTTTGTCGCGGACACTGGCCTGCCAGCGCCCGGGGTCGAACAGATCGACGTCGCGGCCGTCCTCGTCCACCGCGGCATGCGTCCAGGAGGGCGTCATCTGGTACACGGACGGGAAGGTGCGGGCGATGCGCCGGTAATCCTCGTCGGTGCCGAACCAACCGTCCTTCTCGCCGACCACCAGGGCGTAGGGCGCACCGATCGCGCCGCGGAACGGTGGGGCGATGAACACGATGCGGCCGACGCCGGCGAATGGATCGCGTGTGTTGCGCAGCGCCAGCGCCGAGCGCAGCAGCAGGCCGCCCAGACTGTGGGTCACGAATTGCAGTTCGCCGGAGCGTCCCGCGGCCCGTTCGCGGCCGGTCAGTTCGTCCATTGCGCGTACCAGTGCGGCAGCGGACATCTCCAGCGGTTTGCGCCAGTCATAACTGAACGTGTAGACCGGCTCGGGCTGCTTCCACGCGCGCAGCTTGCTGACGATCGCTCCGTAGGCGTAATGGAGCAGCCGCGAAGGACGCATCCAGTGACCGTCCTGGGCGTCGTAGCGACCCTCGGCCAGGCTGAAATCCAGCGGGTCTTCCAGCACGTCGCCGATGGCCATGTCTTCCAGTGACCAGCGGTGCGGCCAGTCCATCGGATAGGTATCGACGAGTTCGGAACCCTTGATGCCCGGAAGAAAGACGATGGCCACGGTGTGGAATCCTGGAGTGGGTGCTCAGTGGACAGGGCGCAGCACGCGGAATTTCTGGGCGTTGTGGACGATCGAAACGCGCAGGTAGCGCGTGCCCTCGCTTTCCGCGACCGAATTGGCCAGGGCATGATCGAGATAGTGTCGAAGCATGTCGTCCATCGATGCCTTGGGCACGGCGTCGAGCAGCCAAATCTTTCCGGGCTTCCCGTCGGGCTGGAAGGCAACCATGTACTCGGCCATGCCGTTGACGTTGACGTTTTCCGATGCGTCGACGCCGGCAGGATCCTGCACGAGTCGAGTGCGGCCGGTGCGGCGATCCTTGTTGTAGGCGTCGATGCCGCGTCGTATCGAGGTGTCGAAGCGCGCGACCATGGCGCCGACGTGCTTCGAAGCGGCCTTGTCGATCTTGCCGCCGGCATCGGTGATGCGCTTGATCAGGTTCGACGCATAGGCCGAGTCCTGGCCGCGCTGATCGCGCTGCAGTGCCAGGGGGTCGTGATACCGGGCGTACATCTGCGCCCAGACCATGGCCTGCGCCAGGCGACCGGCCTGCAGTTCCAGCTCGCCGAGCTTGGCCATGGCCATGACGTCGCCGTGCACGGCCGCGTTGCTCAGGAGGATGCGCGCCTGGCTCAGATCGCGCTTGACCGGAGAACCCTTGATCCCGGCTCCCTGCCAGTAGAACGTCCCCGCCAGATCCTGGGCGCGGACCTGGCCGCTGTTGGCCAGCGCAATCATCTGCGCGAACAGCTTCAGGCGCGCGGCGCGGGGAGCGGAAGCATCCAACATGCGCGGGTTGAATCCGTTTTCCGTGTAGGACGGAGCGGGTTGTGCCATGAGTGGGCCGGTCGCGGCCAGCAGGATCAGGGCGAGAGAGGCGAGCAAGCGGGTCTTCACGCGCACGGCGAATCCTTCCTTTTGTTGATGTCGATAAAAAAACCCGCATGCCGAACGGCATGCGGGTTCACTTTATCGCTTTCCGGCGTCGAGAAAAACGGCGGTCGGCGGGGTGCCTCAGCCGGCGTTGACCAGCGCCACCGTCATGTCGAGCATGCGGTTGGAGAAGCCCCACTCGTTGTCGTACCACGACAGGACCTTGACCAGGGTGCCGTCCATGACGCGGGTCTGCGTGGCGTCGTAGGTGGACGAAGCCGGGTTGTGGTTGAAGTCGACCGACACCAGCGGCTTGGTGTTGACGCCGAGGATGCCCTTCAGCGGACCGTCCGCGGCCGCCTGGATCACGCTGTCGATCTCTTCCTTGGTGGTTTCGCGCGCGGCGACGAAGGACAGGTCGACGACCGACACGTTGATGGTCGGCACGCGCATGGCGAAGCCGTCCAGCTTGCCGTTCAGTTCCGGCAGCACCAGGCCGACCGCGGCGGCGGCGCCGGTCTTGGCCGGAATCTGGCTCATGGTGGCCGAGCGGGCGCGGCGCAGGTCTTTGTGGAAGACGTCGGTCAGCACCTGATCATTGGTGTAGGCGTGGATGGTGGTCATCAGGCCGTGCACGATGCCGATGCCGTCGTGCAGCGTCTTCGCCAGCGGCGCCAGGCAGTTGGTGGTGCAGCTGGCGTTGGAGATGACCTGATGGTCGGCGGTCAGCTGGTCGTGGTTGACGCCGTAGACGAAGGTGCCGTCGATGTCCTTGCCGCCCGGCGCGGAGATGATGACCTTCTTGGCGCCCGCGGCGATGTGCGCGCCGGCCTTTTCCTTGGTGGTGAACAGACCGGTGCATTCCAGCACCACGTCCACACCCATCTCGCCCCACGGAAGCTTGGACGGATCGCGTTCGGCGCAGACCTTGATGCGGTCGCCGTTGACGACGATGTCGCCGCCCTCGACGCTCACCTCGCCCGGGAACTTGCCGTGCGCGGTGTCGTACTGCGTCAGGTGTGCGTTGGTCTCGGCATCGCCGAGGTCGTTGACGGCGACGATCTGGATCTCGTTCGTGCGTCCGCTCTCGTAGAGCGCGCGGAGCACATTGCGACCGATGCGGCCGTAGCCGTTGATGGCAACCTTGATGGCCATGGAGCAGCTTCCTCTGATGCGGTGAAGGCGAATACGGCCCCGGAACGGACCGCGCAGATGGCCATTTTAGCCGGAACGGACCGCGCACTCACCCCACGCGGTCCTATCGTCTCCGGACGGTTCAGCCAGCCTGTAGTTTCGCGCGCACCACCGGCTCCAGTCGGTCGAGTCCGGCTTCACGACCGGTGGCGATCGCCTCGTCGACGGACTGGCCGTCGATCCATCCGGCCTTCAACGCCACCAGTGCGCCGACGCGCTGGCCGCTGGCGCAGTGGATCAGCATGCGGCTGACGTCGTGCTGCTGCGTGGCCTGCGCCAGCTTCGCGGCGGCATCGCGCGTCAGGTCGTCGGGGTTGGCGACGGGAATGTGCACATAGGTCATGCCGTGCGCCTTCACGGCGGCGGCTTCGTCCCAGCCGGCCTGTTCGGCAAGCGGGCGTAGGTTGATCACGCATTCACCTCCCTCGCGGGCGAAGGCGGCGATCTGCTCATCGGTGGGCTGGCCGCCGCAGTAGGCGCCAGCGCCGGGGCGGCACTGGTTCGGAGCAAAGTGAAATTCGTTGTTCATGCGTTCTCCGCGAGCTGGGTGTGAATCAGTTGTGCACCGGTGCGCAGAGGCCGGCCTCTGCGTCCGGCGCGCAGTAGATGCCGTACAGGGTGGCGATGATCTGCTGTGCCGGTCCGGTTTCCAGGGCGTACCAGATCGACTGCGATTCGCGCCGGGTGCGCACCAGATGGTCTTCGCGCAGACGCGCCAGATGTTGAGACAGGGCCGACTGGCTCAATTCCGGCAGCTGCTCGTTGAGTTGACCGACCGACATCTCGCCGTTGACCAGCAGGCAGAGCAAGCGCAGTCGTTGCGGATTGCCCAGCGTTTTCAGTAGCCGCGCCGCCTCATTGGCGCGTTCCTGCATATGGGTCGGGTCAAAATCGTCAGGCAGGCCCATCGGGGGCGTTCCTCGCATCAGTGTGACATCCGGCTGTGCCGGCGAGAGGGGAATTTATCACGCTTGCTAAATAAGTAAAAGCTAATTTAGAATTGATCTCACAAAACGCGGGGGATGTCGAACGCGCCCTCCGCGCAACCTGAAGTCCATTCATTCGAGTGGACGCGGAGGAGAAAAGACATGTCCAAGATCGTGGTGTTGGGGGCAGGTATCGGCGGCACGGCCGCTGCGTACGAGCTGCGCGCCGAGCTGGGCAAATCGCATGAGATCACGGTGATCGGCGATGGTCCGCGATTCAGTTTCACGCCGTCCAACCCGTGGGTCGCGGTGGGCTGGCGCCAGCCGAAAGACATCCAGATCGATATGACCGATCCGCTGGAGCGTCGCGACATCGGCTTCATCGACGTGCCGGCCGCTTCGGTGCATCCGCAGGAGAACCACCTGCTGCTGACCGACGGGCGTCGCGTGGACTACGACTATCTGGTCATCGCTACCGGCCCGAAGCTGGCCTTCGAGGAAGTGCCGGGGCTGGGGCCGGAGGGCGGTTTCACCGAGTCCATCTGCACCACGCCGCACGCCGAGGAAGCCTGGGCGAACTACCAGAAGTTCCTGGAGAATCCCGGCCCGATCGTGATCGGCGCCGTGCAGGGCGCGAGCTGCTTCGGTCCGGCCTACGAGTTCGCGATGATCATCGATGCCGACCTGCGCAAGCGCAAGTTGCGCGATCGCGTGCCGATGACCTTCGTCACCTCCGAGCCGTACATCGGCCATATGGGTCTGGGCGGTGTGGGCGATTCCAAGGGATTGATGGAGGCGGAGATGCGTCAGCGCCACATCAACTGGATCACCAACGCGCGCGTGACCGACATCGCCGAAGACAAGATGAAGGTCGATCAGGTCGACGCCGAGGGCGAGGTGGTGAAGCAGCACGAGCTGCCGTTCGCGTACTCGATGATGTTGCCGGCCTTTCTTGGCGTGGATGCCGTGCGCGGCATCGAGGGACTGGTCAATCCGCGCGGTTTCGTGCTGATCGACCCGCATCAGCGCAATCCGAGCTTCAAGAACATCTTCTCGGCAGGCGTCTGCGTGGCGATTCCGCCGGTCGAGGCCACGCCGGTGCCGACCGGCGCGCCGAAGACCGGCTTCATGATCGAGTCGATGGTGACGGCGATTGCGCACAACATCCGTGACGACATCAACGGCGGGCCGGCCGACACGCGCGCGACCTGGAATGCGATCTGCCTGGCCGACATGGGCGACACCGGCGTGGCCTTCGTGGCACTGCCGCAGATCCCGCCGCGTAACGTGACGTGGGCCAAGGTCGGCAAGTGGGTGCATCTGGCCAAGGTGGCGTTCGAGAAGTACTACCTGCGCAAGGTGCGCAACGGCAACACCGAGCCGGTGTACGAGAAATACGTGCTGAAAGCGCTGGGCATTCTGCGTCTGAAGACGCCCAGCTGACGATTCCTGCGAGGAGAACACTGATGAACATCGATCGCGTGGTTCTGGGGTTCGCCGGCACGGTGGTGCTGGTGAGCGTGGCGCTGGCGCACTTCGTGTCGCCCTGGTGGTTGCTGCTGACGCTGTTCGTCGGCGCCAATCTGTTGCAGTCGTCGTTCACGGGCTTCTGCCCGCTGGCGATGATTCTGCGCAAGCTGGGCGTAAGGGCCGGGTGCGCGTTTCCGCGTTGAGTTGTTATTGGCGGCCGCTGTCGGTCCGCGTACATGATTGAAAGGATGAATCCGATGATCCGCAGCACACGACTGGCGCTCGCCGCGCTGTTGCTGACCGCGTTGGCCGGCTGTGGCGACAAGACGTCGCCGCAGACGGCCTCGTCGCGCGCGCCTTCGCTGTCCACCGTGGTGGTCAAGCCGGAGACCGCGCATCGCGAACAGGTCTGGGACGGCGTGGTCGAGGCCGTCAACGAGGTCACGCTGACGGCGCAGACCAACGCGCGCGTGCTGGAATTGCCTCACGACGTGGGCGACACCGTGGCCAAGGGCGACGTGCTGGTGCGCTTCACCGACATCGAGCAGAAGTCGGTGCGCCGCGCCGCGCAGGCGCAGATCGCCTCCGCGCAGGCGAACTTCCGCAATGCCGAGGCGCAGTACAAGCGCATCGCCGAGGTCTTTTCGAAGGGCCTGGTCGCGCGTTCGGATCTGGATCAGGCACGGATGCAGCGCGACGCCGCGCAGGCGGCGCTGCACGCCGCCCGCGCGCAGTACAGCGAGGCGGGTCAGCAGGTCGACTACACCGTCATCCGCGCACCGTACGCGGGCATCATCACGCATCGCTACGTGCATGTGGGCGAGGCCGTGCAGGCGGGGCCTCCTTCGCCGCAGCCGCTGATCGGACTGGAGTCGCTGAAGGATCTGCGGGTGACGGTGCAGGTGCCGCAGAGCGCCGTCGACGCGATCCGCAACCATCATCATGCCGAGATCATGCTGGGCGACGGCAAGCGCCTGGCGGCGAGCAAGGTCATCGTGTTTCCGTACGCCGACCCGAAGACGCACACCTTCAACGTGCGTCTGCTGCTGGACGGCTCGCATGCATCGCTGTATCCGGGCATGACCG
The DNA here is from genome assembly GCF_003267965.1 of Oleiagrimonas sp. MCCC 1A03011. NCBI lineage: Bacteria > Pseudomonadati > Pseudomonadota > Gammaproteobacteria > Lysobacterales > Rhodanobacteraceae > Oleiagrimonas > Oleiagrimonas sp. MCCC 1A03011. The sequence goes on from NZ_MSPY01000002.1 coordinate 398,268, forward strand.
TGAAGGTGGCCTTCGCGGTGGGCGCCGCGCAGCGTCTGCTGGTACCGGTCGCAGCGCTCTGGCATCAGGGCGAGATGACCGGGGTGTATGTGGTGCAGGGCGATAGCGTGCGCCTGATGCAGGTGCGCGTCGGCGAGCGCTTCGGCTCGCGCGTGGAGGTCGTGTCCGGCCTGGCGCCGAACCAGCATGTCGCCACCGATCCGGCGGCGGCGGCGCGGTACCTGTCCAGCGAGCGCGCGGAGCCGAAGGCATGAAGGGCGGGCTGGGTTTCTCCGGACGCATCGCGCGCGCCTTCCAGAACTCGCCGTTGACGCCGATCCTGGCGCTGGCGGCGCTGTTGCTGGGCCTGACTGCGGCGATCATCACGCCGCGCGAGGAAGAGCCGCAGATCGACGTCACCATGGCCAACGTGATGGTGCCGTTTCCCGGCGCCGACGTGCATGACGTCGAGAATCTGGTGACCTACCCGCTGGAGAAGAAGCTCTCCGAACTGCAGGGCATCAAGCACGTGTATTCGGTCAGCCGTCCCGGCATGGCCATGATCACGGTCGAGTTCAAGGTCGGCGTGCCGCGCCAGACCGCCATCGTTCGGCTGTACAACCAGGTCTTCCAGAACCGTGATTTCGTGCCGAAAGGGCTGGGCGTCGGGCAGCCGCTGATCCGGCCCATGGGCATCGACGACGTGCCGGTGATGGGGCTGACGCTGTGGAGCGACGATCCGCACCAGAGTCCGACCCAGCTGGCCGAGGTCGCGCATTCGCTGGAGACCGTGCTCAAGCGCATCAAGGGCACGCGCGACGTTTACACCATCGGCGCGCCTGACCGTGCGGTGGTGGTGCAGCTCGATCCCGCACGATTGGCTTCGTACGGCTTGTCGGTCAACGATCTGTCCTCGGCGCTGAAGGCGGCCAATCTGGTCACCCAGGCCGGCGACCGGGTCAGCCACGATCGCGACATTCCGGTCACCGCCGGCACTTTCCTGGCTGATGCCCATCAGATTCGCCATCTGGTCATCGGCCTGCATCACGGGCAGCCGGTGTTCCTGTCCGATGTCGCCAACATCCATCGTGGCGCGGACCTGCCTTCCAGCTATGTCTGGTACGGCGCGCCGAAGGGGCGGGCCGGGCCGGCCACCGGCAGCGCCCCGGCGGTTACCATCGCCGTGGCCAAGAAAGCCGGTACCAATGCGGCCGACATCACCACAGCCATTCGCGCGCGACTGAAGGCACTGCGCGGGGTGGTGATTCCCGACAACATGCACGTCACGGTCACACGTGACTATGGCCGCACTGCCACGGACAAGGCCGACAAGCTCATCCACAAGCTGATCTTCGCCACGCTTTCGGTGGTGCTGCTGGTGCTGATGACGCTCGGCTGGCGCGAGGCCATCGTGGTCGGCAGCGCCGTCATCATCACGCTGATGTTGACCCTGTTCGCGTCATGGGGGATGGGCTTCACCATCAACCGCGTGTCGCTGTTCGCGCTGATCTTCTCCATTGGCATCCTGGTCGACGACGCCATCGTCGTGGTGGAGAACATCCATCGGCACATGGCGCTGGGCGGACGAAGTCTGCGTCAGGCGATTCCGGAGGCGGTGTCCGAGGTCGGCGGGCCGACCATTCTGGCCACCTTCACGGTGATCGCGGCGCTGTTGCCGATGGCCTTCGTGTCCGGCCTGATGGGGCCGTACATGCGGCCGATCCCGATCAACGCCTCGGCCGGCATGCTGCTGTCGCTGGCGGTGGCGCTGATCGTCACGCCGTGGCTGGCGCTGAAGCTACTGCGCCATCACAAGCACGAATCGTCCGAAGGCGGCAGTGACGGCGATCACCATGTCGCTGCGCCCAAGGGCAGTCGTCTGCACCGGCTGTTCCATCGCCTGATGCACCCGTTCGTCTCCGGCGAGCGCGCCGCACGCCGCCGCCGGGTCCTGTTCGCGGTCATGGGGGCGCTGGTGCTCGGTGCGGCCGGACTGGTCGTGGTCAAGGCGGTGATCCTGAAGATGCTGCCGTTCGACAACAAGTCCGAATTCCAGATCGTGGTCGACATGCCGGAGGGCACCACGCTGGAGACCACCAACGCGCTGCTCGGCGATCTGTCGCGGGTCATCGCCAAGGTGCCGGAGGTGAAGGCCTACCAAGGCTATGCAGGCACGGCGTCGCCGATCACCTTCAACGGGCTGGTGCGGCAGTACTACCTGCGTCGCGGACCGATCGTGGGTGATCTGCAGGTCGAGTTGGTCGACAAGCACAAGCGCGAGCGCCAGAGTCACGAGATCGCGCTGGCCGTGCGTCCCGCGCTGCAGAAGATCGCCAAGCGGTTCGGCGCTTCGCTGAAGGTGGTGGAGGTGCCGCCGGGACCGCCGGTGGTGGCGCCCATCGTGGCCGAGGTCTACGGCCCCGACTACACGTCCGTGCGCAAGGTGGCGCGGGGGCTGGAGAAGGACTTCAAGGCCAACCCGGACATCGTCGACGTCGACACCAGCGTCGAGGCCGATTCGCCGCGCGAGGTCGTGGTGGTCGACCGCGCCCGCGCCGCGCGACTGGGTCTGAGTCAGGCCGCCATTGCGCAGACCCTGCGCACGGCATTGTCCGGCGAGGACGCCACGTATGTGATGGATGGGCACGCCCGCTACGCCGTGCCGGTGCGCTTGCGCCTGTCCGCCGCGGATCAGGCGTCGCTCAGCCATCTGCTGGCGTTACGCGTGCGTGCGCGCAGCGGCAAGCTGGTGCCGCTGTCGGAAGTGGTTTCGGTGCGCAAGGCGAACTGGGAGAAGGCGATCTACCACAAGGATCTGCTGCCCTACGCCTATGTCACCGGCGACGACGCCGGTGCCACCGACAGTCCGCTGTACGGCATGTTCTCGCTGGTCGGCAAGCTCGACGACAGCAAGATCGATGGCCACAAACTGTCGCAGTACTTCATCGACCAGCCGCCCAGCACCACGCACTACGCGGTGAAGTGGGACGGCGAGTGGCAGATCACCTACGAGACCTTCCGCGACATGGGTATCGCCTATTCGGTGGGTCTGATCCTGATTTACCTGCTGGTGGTCGGTCAGTTCCGCAGCTACGTGGTGCCGCTCATCATCATGGCGCCGATTCCGCTGACGGTGATCGGCGTGATGCCTGGCCATGCGCTGCTGGGTGCGCAGTTCACCGCCACTTCGATGATCGGCATGATCGCGCTGGCCGGCATCATTGTGCGCAACTCGATCCTGCTGATCGACTTCATCAACCACGCGGTCAGTGCAGGACGGCCGCTCAGCGAGGCGGTGATCGACGCCGCTGCGGTGCGCGCCAAGCCGATCGTGCTGACCGGCGTGGCGGCGATGCTGGGCGGGTTCTTCATCCTGGACGATCCGATCTTCCAGGGCCTCGCGGTCTCGCTGATCTTCGGCATCCTGGTGTCGACGGTGCTGACCCTGCTGGTCATTCCGCTGTTGTACTACGCTTGGCTGCATCGCCAGGGTGAGCATCCGCGCTTGCCGGGCACTGTGGTCGAGGAGGACTAACATGAGCGAGACACAGACGTTCGCCCTGTCGCTGGAGCAGGTCGACAACTACGAGTTCCGCGTGCGTTTCGACGACACGTCGGTGCCCGATCTCCTCACTGACGAGTCCGCGCCGTTGGGCGGCGACGCCGGGCCGAATCCGTCGCGCCTGCTGGTTACGGCGGTGGCGAACTGTCTGGCCGCGAGCCTGCTGTTCGCCCTGCGCAAGTTCAAGAACGATCCGGGTCCGCTGCGTGCCGAGGCGAAGGCGACCATGGACCGCAACGACAAGGGGCGCTGGCGGGTGGCACGCGTGGCGGTGGACCTGCAGCTGTCCGACGCGGCCGAATCGCTCGAGCATCTGCCGCGCATCCTCGAGCAGTTCGAGGACTTCTGCATCGTCACCCAGAGCGTGCGCGAAGGGGTCGAGGTGGACGTGCGCGTCACGGACGCGCAGGGCGCCGTGGTGCACTGAACGCGCATCACGGCGGCGTCACGGGGCTGTGCAATAATCGGCCACTTGTCTCCCACCCGATCCCGTCCATCATGTTCAGACGTCTTCGTTCGCTCGCCGTGGTCGCGGGCCTGCTGCTGGCCGCTCCGGCCGCCTTTGGCTGGGGCCCCGAGGGGCATGCCATCGTCGCCGACATCGCGCAGCGTCACCTGACGCCCGCGGCTGCCGCCGAGGTCCACCAATTGCTGGCGCTGGAAGGCAAGACGCGCCTCGACCAGGTTTCTTCCTGGCCCGACGAGATCCGCCGCGATCATCCCGAGACCGGACCGTGGCATTACGTCGACATTCCGTTGCGCGCGCCGGACTACAGCCGCCGTCGCGACTGCCCGCATGGCAACTGTGTCGTCGCCAAGCTGCCGCACTTCGTGCGTGTGCTGGCCGACCGCAAGGCTTCGCCGAAGGTGCGCCTGGAGGCGCTGAAGTGGGTCGTGCATCTGGTCGGCGATATTCACCAGCCGCTGCACAACAACGATCACGACGACAAGGGCGGCAACACCGTCAAGCTGATCTACTTCGGTGAACAGACCAACCTGCACCGGATCTGGGACACGGGCATCCTGGAGCAGGCCACGGGGCTGCGCATGAAGCCGGACTACAGCTTCGATCACGCCGCCACGCGCAAGCTCGCCCTGGGCATGGATCACGACATCGGCGCCGCGCAGCGCGCGCGCTGGACGCCGGCGCATGCCTGCAAGAATATCGATGCGGAAGCCGTGCGCTGGTCCGACCATGCGCATACGCTGGCACGCGATGTCGCCTACGCCGACCTGCCCGCGCGTCGCGTCGGCGACTGGGCGAAGGGCTACCAGGCCAAGGCCTGGCCGGTGGTGCGTACGCAGCTGGAGGCCGCCGGTGTGCGTCTGGGCGCCGTGCTCAATGCCGCGCTGCGCTGAGCGCATTTTCCGAATTTCGACGTAGCAAGGCCGACACCCGATCGGCCGTTCCGCAGGACAGTTTCATGACCCAACAGATTCGCCGCACCAAGATCGTCGCTACCCTCGGTCCCGCCACGGACGCGCCCGGCATGCTCGAGGCCATTCTCGAGGTCGGTGTGGACGTCGTTCGCTTGAACCTCTCGCACGGCACGCACGACGATCATCGCAAGCGCGCCGCCGCGGTGCGTAGCGTCTCCGCTGCCGTGGGTCGCGAAGTCGGCGTGCTGGCCGACCTGCAGGGACCGAAAATCCGCATCGAGCGATTCGCCGATGGTCCGGTGCAGCTCGAGCAGGGCGCGGCCTTCGTGCTCGATTGTCGCGACGATGCGCCGCCGGGCGATGCCACGCGTGTGGGCTGCAGCTACCTCGGTCTGCCCAACGACGTGTCCGAGGGCGACATGCTGTTGCTCGACGACGGCTTGGTCGCACTCGAGGTGAAGCATGTCGAGGGCACCGAGATCCACACCGAGGTCTCTGTGCCGGGCAAGTTGTCCGATCGCAAGGGGCTGAACCGCCAGGGCGGCGGTCTCAGCGTCGACGCGTTGTCGGACAAGGACCGGGCCGACATCAAGCTCGCCGCCGAGATCGGCGCCGACTTCCTTGCCGTGTCCTTCGTGCGCACCGCGCAGGACATGCACGAGGCGCGTCGCCTGCTGCGTGAAGCCGGCGGCGAAGCCTCGCTGGTGTCCAAGATCGAACGCGCCGACGCGATTCCGGTGCTGGGCGAGATCATCGAGGCCTCGGACGTGGTGATGGTGGCGCGCGGCGACCTGGGCGTGGAGATCGGCGATGCCGAACTGCCCGGTCTGCAGAAGAAGATCATCCGCGAGGCACTGCGTCTGAACCGCGCGGTCATTACCGCGACGCAGATGCTGCAGTCGATGGTCGAGGCGCCGATTCCGACCCGCGCCGAAGTGCTCGACGTGGCCAACGCCGTCATCGACGGCACGGATGCGGTGATGCTGTCGCAGGAGACCGCGGCCGGCGCGCATCCGGATCTGGCCGTGCAGGCCATGCGCCGGATCTGCCTGGGCGCCGAGCGTCAGTTCGAGCCGCAGGACGATCTGCGTGCGGAATCCCACAACCTGGATCGCAGCGATCAGGCGATCGCCCTGGCTGCGGTGTTCCTGGCCGCGCGGCTGGGGGTGCGCGCGATCGTCGCGCTGACCGAATCCGGCGCCACCGCGCAGTGGCTGTCCCGCTACCGTTTCGCGGTGCCGATCTACGCGCTGTCGCCCAGTGCCGAGGCGCGTCGCCGCATGCTGGTGCTGCGCGACGTCAAGCCGATCGCGTTCGACCATGGCCGCATGGACCCCGCGCACTCGGCGCGCGCCGCGGTGCAGAGCCTGTTCGAACTCGGCAAGCTGCAGCAGGGGGATCGCGTCATCCTCACGCACGGCGATCACACCGGTCACGGCGGCGGCACCAATACGCTGAAACTGCTTCACGTCGGGGCCCAGGGCATCGCCGAGAGTCTGAAGGACCTGTGAAGACCCATATCCCGGCTGCCGTCGCCGCGCTCCGCGCGCGCTAGACTGAAGCCGGAGATCCATCTGCCGGAGGCATGCCATGCATCGCACATCTTCTGTTCTGCTCTCGCTGATCGGCGCCGTCCTGGTCGCCGCGCCCGCCTTTGCCCAGACGCGCACGGTCGCGCCGGACCGGCTGCCCGGCTACTGGAACATGACCAAGAGTCAGGTCGACGGCCAGATACCCAATGTCGGACGAAAGCTCGACCAGCCGGGCTGTGCGTCGGTCAGCTACCTGATCGGCAGCGACGGTGTACCTCGGGACGTGAAAGCGCGCAAGGTCGTGCCCGCCGACAGCGACTTCGGCGCCATCGCCGTCAGCCTGGTGCGCAATTTCCGCTACGCCGCCAGCAGCGACAACACCGCCGATGTGCCGGTGTCGACCTATTACATCGTACGTTTCAACATGCCGCGCGACGCCGCTGCGCGCGAGGCCCTGCTCGCGCGGTGCAAGCTGCCCGGTTACGACAACGGCTGAGTGGGTCGGCGGCGGCGGTGAAGTCGGTCGTCAGGAAGGTCGAGAATGGCGCCGTTCTGGCCTATAATCCGCGCCTTTCCCACCCCATCCCAGGGGTGGTGTCCACGTTGCCAAGCGGTCTGACCGCAGTCACACCGACGGAGTCGTCATGAGCATCGAAGATCTGGAAAGCATCGCGCAGGCGATGGTCGCGCCCGGCAAGGGCATCATCGCCATCGACGAATCCACCAACACCATCCGCAAGCGCCTGGAGTCGGTGAACGTGGAGAACACCGAGGAGCATCGCCGCGCCTACCGCGAGATGCTGCTGACCACGCCGGATCTGGGCGATCACATCTCCGGCGCGATTCTGTATGACGAAACCTTGCGCCAGTCCACCAAGGACGGCGTGCCGTTCACGCGGGTTATGCGCGAAGCCGGCATCATCCCGGGCATCAAGGTCGACATGGGCGCCAAGCCGCTGGCCGGGTTCCCAGGCGAGCTGGTGACCGAAGGTCTGGACGGCCTGCGCGATCGCCTGGCCGAGTACGCCAAGTTGGGTGCGCAGTTCGCCAAGTGGCGCGCTGTGATCGGCATCGACGAGGACAGCCCCAGCTCGACCTGCATCGAAGCCAACTGCCACGCTCTGGCGCGCTATGCCGCGCTGTGCCAGGAAGCCGGCATCGTGCCGATGGTCGAGCCGGAAGTACTGATGGACGGCAACCACGACATCGACCTGTGCTACGAAGTCACCGAGGCCACATTGCGCAGCCTGTTCGGTGCGCTGTACGAGCACAACGTCATGCTGGAGGGCACGATCCTCAAGGCCAGCATGGTGATCTCTGGCAAGAACTGCGAGCAGCAGGCCAGTCGCGAGGAAGTGGCCGAGGCCACCGTGCGCTGCCTGAAGTCTACTGTGCCGGCTACGTTGCCGGGCATCGTGTTCCTGTCCGGCGGTCAGTCCGACGAGGACGCCACGGCGCATCTGAATGCCATGAATCAGATCGGTCCGCACCCGTGGCCGCTGTCGTTCTCCTACGGCCGCGCCATGCAGCAGGCGGCGTTGAAGCTGTGGGGCGAAGACATGCGCGGCAACTATGCCGCGGCGCAGAAGACCGTGGCGCAGCGCGCCCGCGAGAACGGTCTGGCCGCACTGGGTCAGTGGGAAGGCTGATCGCGTTCGATTCGATCCGGTTTTCACATAACAAAAAGGGCGGCCCGCAGGCCGCCCTTTTTGTTTTCCTTCGACGAAGGTCGATCAGAAGCGATACTCGAAGTTGACGGTATAGACACGGTTGCCGATGTCGACGCCGTCCTTCTTGATCTTGTAGTAGTCGAAGTTCACGCCAAGGCTGGTGTGCCGGCTGAAATCCACGCCCGTGCCCACGCCGGCGTACCAGTCGGTGGAGTGGGTGTTGTAGCCGTAGTGCTGGTCCGCGCGGTTGATCGCCGTGTCGGTTTCCTTGTAGCGCAGCTTCCACATGAACAGACCGCCGCGCGCCGAGATGTACCACATCTTGGTCGGATTGAAATGGCCGTTCAGACCCAGCGTCCAGCCGTCGCCGGAGAGCTTGTTCCGAATGGAGCTGTAGGCCAGCGACTGATTCGGGTCGTAGTAGTAGCTGGCATGCCCGGACACGCTGCCCAGGTCGACGTAGCCAGCTTCCACTCCGATGAATTGCGAACGCCAGCCTGCGTTGAGCTGGTAGCTGGCATGGGATGCGCTGCCGGCATCGGAGCCGTTGACGGTTGCATGGTAGTGAGCGCTTCCCGCGCCACCATTCACGAACCAGCCGGTGAGATCCTTGGCCTGGGCAGAAGCCGTCACGCACGCACCCGCGCACAGCAGCGCGAGCGCCGTCATTTTCTTGTTCAAGATGAATTCCCCTTATGTAGTAAGTTCCGTAAACATCCCGACCTTGCGCCGGGTTCCGTCCTTTCCGTGACGGTAGGTGGATTTTAGGGGAGGGTGGTGCCGCACACAAGAAAACGGGCGCCATGTGCGGCGCCCGTTTTCTTGAGGTATGTGCGAAACGATCTTAGAACCGCGCTTCGAAGCGCACGGCGACCTGGTTGCTGCTCAGGTCCAGATGCGTTCCCTGGTCGTTGTACTTGTCGTCCATGTAGTTGTAGTTGAGGCTCAGGCTGGTGTTGTTGGTGAAGTCGTAGCCGAAGCCGACGCCGGAATACCACGTGCCCTTGGTCTTGCTGTCGCTGTAGCTCAGACCGCCACTCTGGACGCCAACCTTGTTGTGGGCGTTGAAGTAGCCGCCCTGGACCATCAGGAACCAGTTCGGGGTGAAGTTGAACTTGGCGTTCACGCCGGCCTTGGCGCCGGACACCTTGGCCGTCACACGGCTGCCGAGGTAGTTATCGGCGAAGGTGCCCTGGTTGAGGTAGCCGACCTCGAAACCGACCTGTGCCATCGGCGACACGGCCCAGCGATAGCCGACGTCCATGCCATAACCGGTATCGGTGTCGTTGGAGGCGCTCATGCCCTGCAGGCGGGACTGGCCGGCCTGGACGCTGACGAAGGCGCCGTCGCCGGGCTGTGCAGCCATGCTGAGGGCCGGGGCTGCGGCGCCGGCGGCGATCAGGGCGAGAGCGAGCATGTTCTTGTTCATCGTGGAGTTCCTTCTGTGGTTGTTAGTGATGGGCCATGGCGCTGGTCGTTGGACGCGATGCGTTCGAGTTGTCTGCGGTGGTTTTTCGAATCATGGCGGAGCGTGCGATGGCCGTGCGCCATGCGGGACCGAGTCGGAGAACCGAGCCCGTTTCGGGGCGCGGAGTATAGCCAGACCGGATCGTCTTTTTTGCAGAACGCGTTCACACAAGCGGGCGAACGCCGTGATGCACGGCGCTCGCCCGTCATGTGCGTCAAGCCGACCGCTCCGGCCGCAGGGGCGCGGGGCGGTTGGTGACGGCGTGGACTGGATCAGAACCGGTATTCGGCGCTGACCGACACCAGATTGGTGCTCAGGTTCACGTGGTCCTTCTTGGCCTGGTAGTAGTCGTAGTTCAGGCCCAGGCTGAAGTTGTTGGTGAAGTCATAGCCGAAGCCGACGCCGCTGTACCAGTCGGTTTTGTCCAGGCTGCGATACAGCGGGTTCTGATCGTTGCTCAAGCCGTGGCCCTTCCACTGGTAGATGCCGGCGCGAGCGCTGGCGTACCAGTTCGGGGTGAAGTTGTACTTGCCGTTCACGCCGAAGGTCCAGCCGTGCAGCTTCGACTTCGGATTGGCGACCACCGGGTTGCTGTTGAAGGCGTTCTTCAGCTTGATGTTGCCGAGGTCGTTGTAGCCGGCCTCCACGCCCAGCGCCGTATTCGGGGCGACGGCCCAGCGGTAGCCGCCGTTGATGGCGTAGCCGGTGTCGTTGCCGTCATACGGACCCTTGTTCAGCTTGGCCTGGCCGACCTTGGCGCCGAGGAACCAGCCGCCGTTGTCGGTGGGGGCGTTCTGCGCGAAGGCGGGCACGGTGGCCATGCCGGCGGTGACGAGTGCGAGAGCAATCAGCGTCTTTTTCATGGGGGATGTCTCCTTCGATCTTTTTTGTGTCGGCTCGGGGTAGCCGGTGGGCGGATGAACTTCGACCGTCGGCCCACGACGACGGCTTCGGATGGATTAGATAGGGGCCCGCATGAATGGTTCCAATACCGATCGGTTTAGAATTAAGTGAGCGTTAATCAGCCTGAACAGGGCGCCCACACGGCGACAGCGACGGTCATATCGGCGACAATGGGCGCTTTCGTTGCCACGCCCCTCGCATTCTGGAGATTGACGATGCCGAACCGCCGCGAACTCGCCAACGCCATCCGCGCTCTTGCCATGGACGCCGTGGAGAAGGCCAAATCCGGCCACCCCGGCATGCCCATGGGCATGGCCGATATCGCCGAGGTGCTGTGGAACGACTTCTACCGGCACAACCCGGGAAACCCGGCCTGGTTCAATCGGGACCGCTTCCTGCTCTCCAACGGTCACGGTTCGATGCTGCAGTACGCGCTGCTGCATCTGGCCGGCTATGACCTGTCGATGCGCGAACTGGAGAACTTCCGCCAGTGGCATTCGAAGACACCGGGACACCCCGAGGCGGCGGACACGCCGGGCGTCGAGACCACGACCGGCCCGCTGGGTCAGGGCGTGGCCAACGCGGTCGGTTTCGCGCTGGCGGAGAAAGTGCTTGCCGAACGCTTCAATCGTCCCGGTTTCGATCTGGTCGACCACCACACCTGGGTGTTCGCGGGCGACGGCTGCCTGATGGAGGGCATCTCGCAGGAGGCCATTTCCCTGGCCGGCACGTGGAAGCTGGGCAAGCTGGTGATGGTCTATGACGACAACAACATTTCCATCGACGGCGAGGTGCCGGGCTGGTTCACCGACGACACCGCCGCGCGTTTCGAGGCCTGCGGCTGGCACGTGATCCGCGATGTCGATGGCCATGACGCCGCGCAGATCAAGACCGCACTGCAGGCGGCAAAGGACGAGACCGGCAAGCCGAGTCTGGTCATGTGCAAGACCCTGATCGGTTTCGGTTCGCCGAACAAGGAAGGCAAGGAAAGCAGCCACGGCGCCGCGCTGGGCGCGGACGAGATCAAAGCGACGCGCGACATGCTGGACTGGCGTCATGAGCCGTTCGAGATTCCGCAGGACATCTACGACGGCTTCGATGCGCGCGAGGCGGGCAAGCAACGCGAGAGCGTGTGGGGCGATCTGCTGGCCAAGTACGCCGAGGCCCATCCCGAACTCGCGGCGGAGTTCACGCGCCGCATGAATGGCGAGTTGCCGTCCGATTGGGCGGCGAAGGCCCAGGACTACATCGCCAGGACGCAGGCCGAGGGTCCCGAGGTCGCCTCGCGCAAGGCGTCGCAGATGGCGCTCAATGCATTCGGTCCGCTGCTCCCCGAGTTGATCGGCGGCTCGGCCGACCTGGCCGGTTCCAACCTGACGATCTGGAAGGGTTCGCGCAGCGTCACCGAAGCCGGTCCGGACGTGAACTACATTCACTACGGCGTGCGCGAATTCGCGATGACCGCGATCGGCAACGGCCTGGCGCTGCATGGCGGCTTCATTCCGTATGACGCCACCTTCCTGGTGTTCTCCGACTACGCGCGCAACGCCGTGCGCATGAGCGCGCTGATTCCGGCGCATTCGATCCACGTCTATACCCATGATTCCATCGGTCTGGGCGAGGACGGGCCGACGCATCAGCCGATCGAGCATGTTGCCAGCCTGCGCTACATCCCCAACAACCATGTCTGGCGTCCGTGCGACGCAGTGGAGTCGGCGGTGGCGTGGAAGGCGGCGATCGAGCGCGGCAACGCGCCGTCGTGCCTGGTCTTCTCGCGCCAGACGCTCAAGCACGAGCAGCGTTCGGGCGAGCAAGTGGCGCAGATCGAGCGCGGTGCATACGTGCTGCATGACCCCGCCGACACGCAGTTCCAGGCGATCCTGATCGCCACGGGTTCCGAGGTCGGCCTAGCCATGGAGGCGATGCGTCATATGGCCGATCAGGGCGTTCCGGTGCGCGTGGTCTCGATGCCGTGCGCCGAGGTCTTCGATGCGCAGCCGCTGGAGTACCGCGAAGGCGTGCTGCCGGGCCACTGCCGCGCGCGCGTCGCGGTGGAGGCCGGGACCGCCGACTACTGGCGCAAGTATGTGGGCCTGGACGGCGAAGTCATCGGTATGACCACCTTCGGTGCCTCGGCACCGGCCGGCGTGCTGTTCGAGAAGTTCGGCTTCACGGTTGCGAACGTGGCCGATGCCGTGCGGCGCGTGATCGGTTGAGCCACTCAGCGCAATTCAGCAACGGATGCAAACGTGCCCGAATGGCGTTCGCTTGTCGGGCTGAGTCGTCAGTTGCGCGAGTATCGTGGACGGAGTCCGGATATGAACATCTAAATTCGTGACTCTGGTATGACGGATCTAGCCCAACCTCCACGTTTCATTCGTGTTGCTTCGGGAGTGCTTGTCGTCTTCGCGATGCTCGCGCTCGGGCTCGGCATGGTCTTCTCACCCGGTCCGGTGCGTCAGGCACTGTTTATGGCTGGCATGACATTGATGGGGACCTTCATGATGGTCCAAGTGTATTCCGCGTTCCGGTTTCATGTCTTTCAAGGCCCGTCGGGCAGTTTTATTAAACGCCGGGAGAGCCCCGTTATTTTTTGGACGGCCCTGCCTTTCTATGCCATTTGCAGCCTGTTGTTCGGCGTGATGCCTTGGGTCTCACTGATCAAGAAAGCTTTTGTCTGGGGTCTTGGGTGAATCATGTGCAAGTCGAAGGGGTGACGATCGAAGTCGGGCTTGTCGAGATCCTGAATATCGCGCTTTGATTCATGTCCATGATGCGATCTAGACACGACGATTGTCGTGCGGCGTGATCGGCTGACACGATCTGGTGGTGAACCTGTAAGCTAGGTCCGCTCCGGATTTCGGAGGTTCGTCGCCAGAACCTCCTGCTCTGGCGACGAACCGGCACACATTCCCGTGTGCCAGCCTACGGCCTTATCTTCCACTCTCCGTCGTTACCGGAAGGCATGGCCCTGCGCATATCGATGACGCAGCCCACCCGGATGCACCCGGATGCGCTTTGCTTGTCTAGGCAGCAGCATGGCCGGAGTGCGCGGATGCGGGATGTGGTTTCAAGCAAAGAAGAAGTGCCTCGGCCGGCTTCACCCGGTCGAAACCACATTTGTGAAGTTCATGGTCAGGCCCGGTCGAGTTTGGACCGATAGCGAGCCGTCATCCGGTCAGCGATGAGCGGCCAGCTCCGCGATGACCGCGTCGAGCCCAGTTTCCCATGCAGGAAGTTCGACATCGAATGTCTCGCGGATGCGTGCGGTGTCGAGCACCGACCAGGCCGGACGCTTCGCCGGAGTCGGAAACTCCGCGGTGGTGATGGGCTCGATCTGCGGTGTGCGATCCAGTAGACCGGCTTTCGCGGCCCGCTCCATGATGGCGCGGGCGAAACCGCACCAGGTGGTCTGGCCATCGGCGACCAGATGGTAGACGCCGGACTGCGCGCGTCGGGTCATCGTGTCAGCGTTCAGCCAGCGTCGCAGCACGTGTGCCGTGGTGGCCGCGATCAGGTCGGCCGAGGTCGGGGTGCCGTGCTGGTCGTCGACCACGGTCAGGCGATCGCGCTCGGCGCCCAGGCGCAGCATGGTGCGAAGAAAATTGCGGCCGTGTGCGTCGTAGACCCAGGCTGTGCGGAGGATAAGGTGATCCGCGCCGCTGGTGGCAAGCGCCTGTTCGCCGGCCAGTTTGCTACGGCCGTAGGCGCCGGCCGGTCCCGTGGGGTCATTCTCGCGCAGGGGGCGATCGCCGACGCCGGGGAACACGTAATCGGTGGAATAGTGCACGACCGGGACGCCGGCCTGTGCGGCCCAGCGGCCGAGCGCAGCGACGGCATCGGCGTTCACGCGCTGCGCCAGCGCTTCCTCGCTCTCCGCTTTGTCGACAGCCGTGTAGGCGGCCGCATTGACGATCACGTCCGGTTGCGCGGCGTCGAGAACCGTCGACAAGGATGAAGGTTCGCTGAGGTCGAGCGCGATTGCGGGAGTCGGGCGGTCGAGCGTCCCGTCACGGGTGGCCGCGACGAGTTCGCCGAGCGGAGCCAGTCGGGTCAGCAGGGCCGAGCCGACCTGGCCACGCGCGCCGGTCACCAGAATGTTCATGCAGCATATTCCGGGAGTCGATCCGCCGGCACGTCGGCCAGCAGCGGCGCGCGCGCGTCCTTGTCCGAGAGCAGCGGGTCGCTGAGCGGCCAGTCGATGCCCAGCGCGGCGTCGTTCCAGCGGATGCCGGCATCGGCCTTGGCGTCGTAGAGCGCCGTGCACTGGTAGGTGAAGGTGGCGTGTTCGGACAGCACGCAGAAACCGTGCGCGAAGCCTTCAGGGATCCAGAAGTGGCGGTGGTTCTCGGCGCTGAGCATGGCGGCGGCCCAACGGCCATAGGTGGGCGAGCCGCGGCGGATGTCGACGGCCACGTCGTAGACCTCACCTTCCAGTACGCTGACCAGCTTGCCCTGTGGATTCGGCCACTGGTGATGCAGACCGCGTAGCACGCCGCGTGCCGAGCGGGAGACATTGGACTGCGCAAACGACGGTTTCAGTCCGAGTTCGGCAAAGGTGGCCTGATTGTAGCTTTCGTAGAAGAAGCCTCTGGCGTCGCCGAACACTTTCGGCTCCAGCACGCAGACGCCGGGGAGGTCTGTGTCGATGCGCTTCATCGTACAGCGCCCTGTTCGACCAGATGCTTCAAGTAACGACCGTACCCGGTCTTGCTCAGCGGCTTGGCGAGTTGCAGTACCTGCTCGGCGTCGATCCAACCGTTGAGGTAGGCGATTTCCTCAGGGCAGCAGACCTTCAGGCCCTGACGCTTCTCGATGGTGGCAATGTAGTTGGACGCTTCGACCAGCGAGTCGTGAGTCCCGGTGTCGAGCCAGGCGTACCCGCGGCCGAGCTGTTCGAGCATCAGCGAACCGTCTTCGAGGTAGCAGCGGTTGAGATCGGTGATCTCCAGTTCGCCGCGCGCGGAGGGCTTCAGGTCGGCGGCGAAGTCGCTGACGCGTTCGTCGTAGAAGTACAGGCCGGTCACGGCGTAGTTGGAACGCGGCTTGTCCGGCTTCTCCTCCAGGCCGATGACGCGCCCGTCGGCATCGAACTCGGCTACACCGTAGCGTTCCGGGTCGGTCACGTAGTAGCCGAACACAGTGGCGCCATGCTTGCGCTGGGTGGCGCGACGGAGCAGGTCGGTCAGACCGTGGCCGTAGAACAGGTTGTCGCCGAGGATCAGGCAGCTCGGGTGGCCGTCGAGGAAATCGCGGCCGATGTGGAAGGCCTGTGCCAGGCCGTCCGGGGAAGGCTGCACGGCGTACTGGATGTCGAGTCCCCACTGCGAGCCGTTGCCAAGCAGACGTTGGAACAGGGCCTGTTCGTGCGGAGTGTTGATCATCAGCACTTCGCGGATGCCGGCCAGCATCAGCGTGGCCAGCGGGTAGTAGATCATCGGTTTGTCGTATACCGGCATCAGCTGCTTGCTGACGGCCTGCGTGATCGGATACAGCCGCGTGCCGGAACCGCCGGCGAGAATGATGCCGCGCGTGTGCTTCATGCCGTCTCTCCTTCGCCCAGGCGCTGCATGCGGTAGCTGCCGTCGAGCACGTGCCGGACCCAGTCCTGGTGCTCCAGATACCAGTCAACGGTGCGACGCATACCGGAGTCGAAGCTTTCGCTGGGGGTCCAGCCGAGTTCATTTTCCAGCTTCGATGCGTCGATGGCGTAGCGCCGATCATGACCAGGTCGGTCGGTGACGAAGGTGATCAGCTCTTCGCGCTTGCGTCCGTCGGCGAGCGGCTGATGCTCGTCGAGCAGCGCGCAGAGCGTCTTCACGACGACGATGTTCTCGCGCTCGGCATTGCCGCCGACGTTGTAGGTTTCGCCGACCCGACCGGCGTCGAGCACGCGGCGGATCGCAGCGCAATGGTCGCCGACGTAGAGCCAGTCGCGCACGTTGCGGCCGTCGCCGTAGACCGGCAGCGATTCGCCCGCCAGCGCCTTGTGCAGGATCAGCGGAATGAGCTTTTCGGGGAACTGGTACGGGCCGTAGTTGTTGGAGCAGTTGGTGGTCAGCACCGGCAACCCGTAGGTGTGGTGGAACGCGCGCACCAGATGATCCGAGGAGGCTTTCGAGGCCGAGTAGGGCGAATTGGGCGCGTACGGCGTGGTCTCGGTGAACTTGCCGGTATCGCCCAGCGAGCCGTAGACCTCGTCGGTGGACACGTGCAGGAAGCGGAAGGCATTGCGGGCGTCGCCTTCCAGTTCGCGCCAGTAATCGCGCGCGGCTTCCAGCAGCGCCAGAGTGCCGACGACGTTGGTCTGCACGAACTCGGCCGGTCCGTCGATGGAGCGGTCCACGTGCGATTCGGCGGCGAAATTGACGATGGCGTCGGGACGATGCTCGCGCAGCAGGCGTGGCAGCAGCTCGCGGTCGCCGATGTCGCCCTGCACGAAAACGTGCGCGTCGTTGCCTTGCAGCGACGCCAGGGTTTCCGGGTTGCCGGCGTAAGTGAGCTTGTCCAGATTCACCACGCGCAGGCCGTCCGCCACCGCCTGCAGTACGAAATTCCCGCCGATGAAGCCGGCGCCGCCCGTTACCAGAAGAGTTTTCATCAAGCTCGGTCCTCAAGCCTTGTCATGCGCGGATGGCATGATCCGCGTCGTGTTATCCGTTCAGTGAAACACACTTTCGCTGAAGCGGGCGTATCGCACGTCCCGCTTCGGACGGCTCAGCGCGCGCCGGTGCCGCGGACGCGTAACGCGGCCACGGCCGGCAGTTCCTTGCCTTCGAGGAATTCCAGGAAGGCGCCGCCGCCGGTGGAGATATAGGACACGCCGTCGGCGATGTCGTACTTGTCGACAGCCGCCAGCGTGTCGCCGCCGCCGGCGATGGAGAACGCGTCCGAGGCGGCGATGGCGCGCGCCAGGGTTTCCGTGCCCTTGCCGAAGGCGTCGAACTCGAACACGCCGACGGGGCCGTTCCAGACCACCGTGCCGGCGGCCGCGATGCGCTCGGCATACTGGCGCGCGGTGTCCGGGCCGATATCCAGGATCATTTCGTTGTCGCCGACCTTGTCGACGGGCTTCACGGTCGCCTTGGCCGTGGCCGAGAAGGTGTCCGCGACGACCACGTCGACCGGAATCGGCACTTCCGCGCCGCGTTCGCGGGCTTGTTCGATGACCTTGCGCGCGGCGTCGATCAGGTCCTTTTCCATCAGCGATGTGCCGACGGCGTGTCCGGCCGCGGCTATGAAGGTGTTGGCGATGCCGCCGCCGACGATCAGCTGATCGACGCGGCCGACCAGATTCTCCAGCAGCGTCAGCTTGGTCGAGACCTTGGAGCCGGCGACGATCGCCAGCAACGGGCGACGCGGATCGTCCAGCGCCTTGCCCAGCGCATCCAGTTCGGCCGACAGCAGCGGGCCGGCGGCGGCCACCGGCGCAAAGCGGATCACGCCGTGCGTGGAGGCCTGGGCGCGATGCGCAGTGCCGAAGGCGTCCATGACGAACACGTCGCACAGTGCGGCGTATTTCTTCGAGAGCGTCTCGTCGTCGGCCTTCTCGCCGACGTTCATTCGGCAGTTCTCCAGTAGCACGACCTCGCCCTCGGCCACGTCCACGCCGTCGAGGTAGTCGCGTTCCAGGCGAACGGGTGCGCCCAGCGCCTCGCCCAGCCATTCGGCGACGGGAGCCAGCGAGGCCGCCTCGTCGAACGTGCCTTCCTTCGGACGGCCCAGATGCGAGAGCACCATGACCTTCGCGCCGGCGTCGCGCGCGGTGCGCAGCGTGGGCAGCGCGGCCTGCAGGCGCTGGGTGGAGGTGATCCGGCCGTCCTGCAGCGGTACGTTCAGGTCTTCGCGGATCAGCACGCGCTTGCCGCGCAGATCGAGGTCGCTCATGCGGATGATGGACACGGAAATTTCCCTCGCAAAACAAGGCCGGAGGCCGTCGAAGCGGACTATTGTCGGCGGCCTCGGTGCGTGGATGCAAATGGATGCCGGCGGTCGCGAGGGCGACAGCGCCGCGGGGACATGCGTAGAATGCCGCGATCTGCACTTTCACCGCATGGCAGGGATCGGGAGCGACCCATGAACAACGATCTGACGCTGTACGGATACTGGCGTTCCAGCGCCGCTTATCGCGTGCGTATCGCGCTGGAGCTGAAGGGACTGACGTACGAGAATCGACCGGTGCACCTGGTGCGCGACGGCGGCCAGCAGCACAGCGAGGACTATCGGCGGATGAATCCGCAGGAACTGGTCCCGACGCTGAAGCACGGTCAGCGTGTCATCACGCAGTCGCTGGCCATCATCGAATATCTGGACGAGATCTGGCCGGACGGCCCGCCGCTGCTGCCGGCGGTGCCGCGCGATCGCGCACATGCGCGGGCCATGTCGCTGCAGCTGGCCTGTGACGTGCATCCGCTGGGCAACCTGCGGGTGCTGCAGTATCTGGAAAGCGAATACGCAATGCCGCAGGTCGAGCGCGAGAACTGGGTCCGGCACTGGATCGAGGTCGGTTTCCACGCGCTCGAGGCCATGCTGACGCAGAGTCCGAACACCGGAACCTACTGCATGGGCGACAGCCCCGGACTGGTCGATATCTGCCTGGTGCCGCAGGTCTACAACGCGCACCGGTGGCGTGCGTCGATGGATCCGTATCCGACTATCCGCCGTATCCACGAAGCCTGCCAGGCGCTGCCGGCGTTCCGCGCCGCGGCTCCCGAGGCGCAGCCGGACGCGGCGCGATAGCCCGTCGTGCCCCGTGCGCTACTCGCCGCGGGGCATGACGGATCCGAGCGTTCCTCAGAACGCTCCGTAGGGGTCGGATTCGCTCAGTTCGGCGCTGTCGTTGCCGCCGCCCTCGGCCAGACGCACCTTCAGCGCCAGGCCGTCACGGGAATCGGCCTTGGACAACGCTTCTTCCAGTTCGATGCGGCCTTCCTTGTACAGCGTGTACAGGGACTGGTCGAAGGTCTGCATGCCGTCCTGCAGGCTGCGGTCCATGGCTTC
The DNA here is from genome assembly GCF_003267965.1 of Oleiagrimonas sp. MCCC 1A03011. Lineage (NCBI taxonomy): Bacteria > Pseudomonadati > Pseudomonadota > Gammaproteobacteria > Lysobacterales > Rhodanobacteraceae > Oleiagrimonas > Oleiagrimonas sp. MCCC 1A03011. Next base: position 417,762 of record NZ_MSPY01000002.1, read on the forward strand.
CTTGATGTCGTGCACCTGGCCACGGCGGATCATGTCGCGGATCAGCGGCGTGTTCAGCAGCACTTCGACCGCCGGAATGCGGCGCCCGTCCTTGCCCACCACCAGACGCTGACTGATGACGGCCTTCAGGTTCAGGGCCAGGTTCATCAGGATGTTCTTGTGCGCCGATTCGGGGAAGAAGTTGAGAATGCGCTCCAGGGTCTGGTCGGCGTTGTTGGAATGCAGCGTCGCCAGACACAGGTGACCGGTCTCGGAGAACGAGATCGCCGCCTCCATGGTCTCGGTGTCGCGGATCTCGCCGATCATGATCACGTCCGGCGCCTCACGCATCGCGTTGCGCAGGGCCTCGTGATAGCTGTGCGTGTCCAGGCCGACCTCGCGCTGGTTCACGATCGACTTCTTGTGCCGGTGCAGGTATTCGATCGGATCCTCGATGGTGAGGATGTGGCCGGGCTTGTTGGTGTTGCGATGATCGATCATCGCCGCCAGCGTGGTCGACTTGCCCGAGCCGGTTGCACCGACCACCAGGATCAGGCCGCGCGGCTCCATGATGATGTCCTTGAACAGCGCGGGCAGCTGCAGTTGCTCGATGTCCGGGATGTCGCTCTTGATCGCGCGGATCACCATGCCGACTTCGCCGCGCTGCTTGAACACGTTGATGCGAAAGCGGCCTGCGTCCTTCACCGCCAGCGCCATGTTCAGCTCCAGGTCACGCTCGAACTGCGGAACTTGACCCTCGTCCATCAACGAGTAGGCGATCTTCTTGACCATGCCGTTGGGCAGGCCGGTGTTGCCGAGGGGGTACAGCTTGCCCTCGACTTTGATGTTGACTGGAGCGCCTGTCGTCAGAAACATGTCCGACGCCCCCTTGTCGACCATCAGCTTGAGAAAGTAACCGATGTCCATTGGCGACCGTGTGGATTACCTGATTGATGATGATAGATTGTGCGGGTTCACCCTACGCGCAAAACGTCGCAAAGGTCACGTTTTCATGCTCCGAAAGCACGCCAACGCTTCCATCCCGTTCCGCGCCCTGTCCTGGGCGACCGCGACGGCCATCGTAACGCTATTGGCCTCTTGCGCCAGTATACCGCCGCCGACTTCGACCATGAGTCGCGCGCAGTCCAGCTTGCAGGCTGCGCAAAAGGCGGGAGCCGGTGACGCCGACCCGGTCGATCTGGAATTCGCTCGCGGCAAGTATCAGCAGGCGCAGACGGCGCTCGGCAACGGCAAGAATGCGCTGGCGGCCGATCTGGCGAACGAGTCCATCGCCGATAGCCAACTGGCGCTGACCAAGGCTCGTCTGGCCACCTTGCGTGGGCAGATCAGCGCACAGACCAAGGAAAACGCCCGGCTGCGCAAGCAGCTGCTGGAGCGTGCCGCCAAGGCGCGACCGGCGGCCGTGCCGCAAGCGCCATCCTCCTCGGATGTGCAGGAGCTGCCGCAGACCGTGCTGCCTGCGCCGGCCAGCCCCGCGCCCGCCAGTTCGTCCGATGCCGTGCAAGAGGGACAGTAAATGAATCTGCGCATGATCCGTTTGCTGGCCGCCGCCAGCCTGGTTCTGCTGTGTGCCAATGCACTGGCTGCACACAAGGACGATCTCGATGTTCAGCGTCTGACCACCAGCCTCAATCAGCTCGACAACGATCCGAGCCTGGGGCACTACGCGCAGGCCGAGCGCTCGCTGGCCCGCGTGGCCGTGCAGCGTCTGGCAGATGCCAGTTCGCGCGAGCGTCCGCATGCCCTGTATCTGGCCGAGCGCAGCGTCGATCAGGCCAAGGCCTCGGCGCAGCTCGAGGACGCCCAGCACCAGCTCAACCAGCTCGATCGCGAGCACGACAAGATCCTGCTTCAGGCCAGCCGACAGGATGCCGAGGCCACGCGTCGCGAGCTCGAGCGTCAGCGTCTGGAGAACCAGCTCGCGGCCGAAGAGACGCAACGTTTGCAGGCCGAGGGGCAGGCGTATTCCGAGGCGGCCGAGCAGGCGCGTGCGGAAGCCGAGCAGGCCAAGAAGCTGGCGGCGGCGCAGTCGCGCTCCGCGGCGCTGGCGCGCAAGCAGGCCAGTCTCGCCGTGGCCGCCGCGCGCGCCCTGCGTGCGCGCATGGAGGGCATGACCGCCCACCAGGGCAGCAAAGGCAAGCAGATGACCGTGACCGGCGATGCCTTCGCGCCCGGCCAATCTACACTGCGTCCGGAGGCGCGCCAGCATCTGGGCAAGCTGATCCAGTTCGTGAAGAGCCAGCCGTCCAAGCCGATCCGCATCGAGGGCTACACCGATGCCACGGGTTCGGCCTCGGCCAACAAGGCGCTGTCGCTGCAGCGCGCGCAGGCTGTGCGCAATGCCCTGATCGCAGCCGGTGTTCGGGCGTCACGCATGAGTACGGTGGGCATGGGCGAAGCCGATCCCGTCGCCTCCAACGCCACGGCGTCCGGTCGTGCCATGAACCGTCGAGTCGTGGTCATTCTGCGCGATCAGTAGGCGGTTTCGGCCGCTGCGGCCTATGGTCGCGGCGGCATTGCAAGTGCATGATTTAACGCGTTATTCACACGGTTCGTGATGCTGCACGGCAGGCTTGCGCGTCGTCGTCGAGCGGAGTAGGGTCGAACTGCCGCGGGCCATTTCTGCGTCCGCGGGTTTTGAGGCGACACCCATCATGCATGTACCCGTCCAGCATTGCGTTCTCGACCCGGTCCGGGTGCGAGACGCGGCTGCGTGCATGCCTTTCTCCCCATGCGTCGACGCGGCCGGCTCCCGGACTGCGGGCGCACTTGCACGACAGGAGAACGATCCATGTTCGAAAACCAGTCTCACGAGGATCTGGAAGCCTTGATGAAGGCCGATACGGAATTCCGCCGTCTGTATCGGCATCACCAGGAACTGGACAGCAAGGTCCAGGACGCGGAACTCGGCGTGCTACCCATGGATGACGTCACGCTAGCCTGCATGAAGAAGGAAAAACTGCAGGCCAAGGATCGACTACTGCGAATGTGGGGCGAACGATACGCCTCCGTACACTGATTCGAGCATTTCTGGATCTCAGCAGCGTTCCCGTTGCCGACTCGGATTCACGTAGCGCCGGGCGCCGATTGCGTCCGGCGCTTGTGCTTTCGGCCTTTGTTTTGCCATCGAATGGTCAGCAAGTGCGCGCGGCGGTCGGTTATGATGCCGTGCCCGCTTTCATCGCGTTCGTTGCGACGCCTCCGGCGCGTCACGGACCGACTCGACCGCGATTCATGTCTTCAAAGGAGCCCGTATGAGTGTTCAATCCAGCGTTCTCGAACTGATCGGCAACACGCCCATGGTGCGCGTGCAGCACCTGGATACCGGGCCGTGCGAACTGTTCCTGAAACTGGAGAGCATGAATCCGGGCGGCTCGGTCAAGGATCGCATCGGTCTGTCCATGATCGAAGGCGCCGAGCGCGCCGGCAAGATCAAGCCGGGCGACACGTTGGTCGAGGGCACGGCCGGCAATACCGGCATCGGCCTGGCCCTGGTGGCGCAGCAGAAGGGCTACAAGCTGATTCTGGTGGTTCCGGACAAGATGAGCCGGGAAAAGATCTTCAATCTCAAGGCGATGGGCGCCGAGGTCGTGCTGACGCGCTCGGACGTGGCCAAGGGGCATCCCGAGTACTACCAGGACATGGCTGCGCGGATTGCCGAGGAGACGCCGGGTGCGTATTTCATCAATCAGTTCGGCAATCCGGACAATCCGGCCGCTCACGAGGCCACGACCGGACCGGAGATCCTTGAGCAGATGGACGGTCGCGTCGACGCCGTGGTGTTCGGCTGCGGCTCCTCGGGTACCATGACCGGACTGTCGCGCTTCTTCGCCAAGGCCTCGCCGGATACCGCGCTGGTGCTGGCCGATCCGGTCGGGTCGATCCTGGCCGAGTACATCAATGACGGCACGTTGTCGGAGAAGTCCGGCAGCTGGCTGGTCGAGGGCATCGGTGAGGATTTCCTGCCCGGCATCAGCGATTTCTCGCGGGTGAAGAAGGCTTACGCGATTCCCGACAAGGAAAGCTTCCTGGCCGCGCGTGAGCTGTTGGCGAAGGAGGGCGTGTTCGGCGGCTCGTCCACCGGCACGCTGCTGGCCGCGGCGCTGCGTTACTGCCGCGAGCAGACCGAGCCTAAGCGTGTGGTCAGTCTGGTCTGCGACACTGGCAACAAATACCTTTCGAAGCTCTACAACGACTACTGGATGCTCGACAACGGCTTCCTGGAGCGCGAGCAGTACGGCGATCTGCGCGACCTGATCCTGCGGCCCTATGCGCTGCGCGACACCGTCGTGGTAGGACCGAAGGAGCAGCTGATGACGGCCTACACGCGCATGAAGCTGTACGACGTCTCGCAGCTGCCGGTGATGGACGGCGACCAGATCGTCGGCATCCTCGACGAATCGGATCTGCTGCTGCATGTGCATGCCGACGAGGCGCGTTTCAACGATCCGGTGTCGGCGGCGATGGTCACCGAACTGGAGAAGCTGGACGTGAAGTCTTCGATCGAGGACCTGATGCCGGTGTTCGACCGCGGTCACGTCGCCATCGTCATGGACGGCGACGCCTTCATCGGTCTAATCACGCGCATCGATCTGCTGAACTATCTGCGTCGAAAGGTGAATTGAACGTCCCCTGCCGATCGGTAACATGATCGGCGTGCGGAACACTGCAACACGGAGTCCGCCGCATCGGCACGGGCGCGGCTCCCCGGACAACGGACGGATAGACCATGTGCGGAATCGTCGCCGCCGTCGCGCAACGCGATGTCGCTCCCATTCTCATCGCCGGCCTCAAGGCGCTCGAATATCGCGGCTACGACTCGGCCGGCATCGCCGTGCTCGATGGCACGGATCTGCACCGCCTGCGCGCCAAGGGCAAGGTGCGCGAGGTCGAGGCGCTCTACGAGGCGTCGCCGTTCGCGGGGGGCACCGGCATCGCGCATACCCGCTGGGCCACGCACGGCGTGCCCAACGAGCGCAACGCGCATCCGCATGCTTCCGGTCGCGCCGTGGTGGTGCACAACGGCATCATCGAGAATCACGCCGAGCTGCGCGAGATGCTGCGCAAGAATGGCCGGACGTTCGAATCCGATACCGACACCGAGGTCATCGCGCACCTGGTCGACGAAGCGTTGAACCAGGGCAAGTCGCTGCGCGAAGCGGTGCGACACGCCGTGGGTCAGCTGCATGGCGCCTATGCGATCGCCGTACTGGACGCCGCCGAACCCGGTGTCGTGGTCGGTGCGCGACGCGGCAGCCCGCTAGTGGTCGGTGTTGGCATCGGCGAGCATTTTCTCGCCTCCGACGTGCAGGCGCTGATCCAGGTCACGCGTCGCGTGATCTATCTGGAAGAGAACGACCTGGTCGAGATTCGGCGCGAATCGGTCGAGATCTTCGGCCTGGACGGCGCGCGCGTGGAGCGCGCGGAGCAGGAGAGTGAGCTGTCCTCCGACGCCGTCGAGCGTGGCGAATACCGCCACTACATGCAGAAGGAAATCTTCGAGCAACCGCGCGCCGTGGCCGACACGCTGGACGGCCGGTTGGGCGAGGATGGCGTGCTGCCGAACATCTTCGGCGTGGAGGGCGAGGACCTGCTGACGCGGGTGCAGGGTCTGCACATCGTCGCCTGTGGCACCAGCTATCACGCCGGCATGGTGGCGAAGTACTGGATCGAGTCGCTGGCGCACCTGCCGGTGTCGGTCGAGGTGGCCAGCGAATACCGCTACCGCGACGTGGTGGTGCCCGATGACACGCTGTTCGTCGCCATTTCACAGTCGGGTGAGACCGCGGACACGTTGTCGGCGCTGCGCGAGACCACGCGTCGTGGCTACCTCGGCACGCTGGGCATCTGCAATGTGCCCGAGTCCTCGCTGGTGCGAGAGGCCGATCTCAAGCTGATGACGCGCGCCGGTCCCGAAATCGGCGTGGCGTCGACCAAGGCGTTCACCACCCAGCTCACCGCGTTGGCGCTGCTGGCGCTCGAACTGGGTCGTATGCACGGTCTGGATGCCGCGAGACAGCGCAGTCTGGTGGCCGAACTTGCGCATCTGCCGATGGCGATCGAGGACGCACTGAAGTGCGAGCCGGCCATCGCCGCACTCGCCGAGCATTTCGTGCACCGTCAGCATGCGCTGTTCCTGGGGCGCGGCGCGCAGTACCCGGTAGCGCTGGAAGGTGCGCTGAAGCTCAAGGAGATTTCCTACATCCACGCCGAGGCCTACCCGGCTGGCGAGTTGAAGCACGGCCCGCTGGCCCTCGTCGACGAGGAAATGCCGGTTATTGCCGTGGCGCCGAACAACGCCATGCTCGACAAGCTGAAGTCGAACCTGCAGGAAGTGCGCGCGCGCGGTGGAGAACTGTACGTGCTTGCGGGCCGAGACACCGGCATGGAGGTCGATCCCAGCCGCGGCGAAGTGATCGAAGTGCCGCTGGGCGGCCATTTCGTCGCTCCGGTGGTATTCACTGTGCCGCTTCAGCTGCTGGCCTATCACGTCGCGGTGCTGCGCGGCACCGACGTGGATCAGCCGCGCAACTTGGCCAAGTCCGTCACGGTGGAATGAAAAAGCCGCCGCCCGGAAGGGCGACGGCTCAAAGGTGCTTGCTTGCGGCCGGGGCGATGCCCCGGCCGTTTTTCGTTACTTGGCCCGCGCCTCTTCTTCCTGCGGCCATTCGTTGGGCAGGCCGCCCGCACGGCTGATCCACAGTGCGCCGAGGGTGCCGACCGCGCCCGAGAGCAGGTACAGGCCGACGTAGCCCACGCCGAGGTAGACCGAAAGCGCCAGCGCCACCAGCGGTGCGAAACCGGCACCGATCAGCCAGCCCAGGTCGGAGGTGATCAGCGCACCGGTGTAGCGGAAGTAGGTGCGGAAGCTCGAATTCACCGCGCCCGCCGCCTGTGCATGGGAGAAACCCAGCAGACCGAAGCCGAGGATGATGAACAGGTAGCCTTCGGTGGTGCCGCCGTTGAGCATCACCGGCGTCCAGCCGCTGTAGATCGCGATCAGCACGCCGAACACGGCCAGCGTCATGCGGCGGCCGAAGCGGTCGGCGATGCGGCCGGAGATGAACATGCAGGGGATCGCCACGGCGGCGCCGACCAACTGCACCAGCAGGAAGGTGGCCACCGACTGCTTGGTGAACAGCAGCGCCCAGGACAGCGCGAAGATGGTCACCAGGTGGAACAGCGCGTAGCTGGCCAGCGGCGCGAAGGCGCCCAGCGCGATGGCGCGACCCTGCGAGCGCACCAGCTCGCCCACCGGCGAAGGCTCCAGGTCGCGCAGCTTCAGCAGCGTGGCGTATTCGGGCGTGACCACCAGGCGCAGACGGGCGAACAGGGCGACCACGTTGATGGCGAAAGCGACGAAGAACGGATAGCGCCAGCCCCAGTCGAAGAATTCCTGCTGCGTGAGGTTCATCAACAGGTAGGCGAACAGGGCGGCGACCAGGATGAAGCCGATCGGTGCGCCCAACTGCGGAATCGACGCATACCAGCCACGGCGCGAGTTCGGTGCGTTCAGCGCCAGCAGGGAGGCCAGGCCGTCCCAGCTGCCGCCGATGGCGAAGCCCTGGCCGAAGCGCAGCACGGCCAGAGCCACGATGGCTCCGGTGCCGAGCGAATCATAGCCGGGCAGGAAGGCGATGCCGGCCGTGGTCGTGCCGAGCAGGAACAGGGCGACGGTCAGCTTGGTGCCGCGGCTGAACTCGCGCTGCAGCATCAGGAAGAACAGCGAGCCCAGCGGCCGCGCGATGAACGCGAGCGCGAAGATCATGAACGAGTAGAAGATCCCGTCCAGTTCGCTGGCGAACGGGAAGATCACCTTCGGGAAGACCAGCACGCAGGCCAGTCCGAATACGAAGAAGTCGAAGAATTCGGAAATGCGCCCGATGACCACGCCGATGGAGATTTCTCCGGGCGTGACATGCGAGGAATGGTGCTCGTGAGAATGCGCAGGCGGTTGACCGGCGGACGTGGCGTGAGGGGTCGACATGGTGTTTCCGTGGAGTCGTTGCCGGCCCGGCGGCCGGCGTGGGATGCATGACGGTGCGCGATGGAGACGACAAGGGGGAAGTCTCGACACGCGCGCTCTATAAGTATGCACCCACAGGCGCGGATCGAACATGAGACAAATTGTCCAATCGGAAAAAAAGCCAAAACGGCTTATCATTGGGAAGTCGTCCCCTCCCCCATACTTGTCCCATGTCCGTGAAAAGACTCCGCGGCATGTTTTGGCTGTTCCCGGCGCTCGCGCTGGGAGGCTGCCATCTCGTGCTGCTCGATCCCTCCGGCGACGTCGCGCGCCAGCAAAGTGACCTGATGATCGCCTCGGCGGTCCTGATGTCCCTCATCATCGTGCCGGTGCTCATCGCCGTCGGCGTGATCGCCTGGCGTTATCGGGCGTCCAACAAGAAGGCCGTCTACGACGCCGAGTGGGATCACTCCACGTATCTGGAGCTGATCGTGTGGGCGGCGCCGCTGCTCATCATCATGGCGTTGGGCGCGATGACCTGGATCGGCACCCACCAGCTCGACCCGTATCGTCCGCTGACGCGCATCGCGGAAGGCCGCTCGGCCCATGTGAAAGCCAAGCCGCTCGAGGTCGAGGTGGTCTCGCTGAAGTGGAAGTGGCTGTTCATCTACCCCCAGTACGGCATTGCCACCGTCAACGAGCTGGCCGCGCCGGTGGATCGCCCGATCCACTTCAAGCTCACCTCCAGCGACATGATGGACTCGTTCTTCGTGCCGTCGCTGGCGGGGCAGATCTACACCATGCCGGGCATGCAGACCGTGTTGAACGCGGTCATCAACAAACCGGGTGACTACGACGGCTTCTCCGCGAACTACAGCGGCCACGGCTTCACGGACATGCGATTCCGTTTCCATGGCCTCAGCGCCAAGGGTTTCGACCAGTGGGTGGCCAAGGTGCGCGCCAGTGGCCATGACCTCGATCACGCGGCCTACGAGAAGCTGCACAAGCCCAGTCGCGACGAGCCTGCGCACTACTATGCCCAGTATGCCTCGGGCCTGTACGACCGCATTCTCAATCGTTGCGTCGAACCCGGTCAGATGTGCATGAGCCAGATGATGGCGATCGACGCCGGGGAAGCGCATGCCCCGCGGGCTCGGCATGGCGTGGACGCCATGACCGCCGAACCTTCGTCGCAGGCGCCCGCGCATGACGCAGCGGCGCACTGAACCGAATTTCCGAGATACAAGTCATGCCTAATCGTTCCGAATTCTGGAATTTCCTGCTCGGCCGCCTGTCGCTCGACTCGTTGCCGCTGCACAACATGATCGTCGTCGTCACGTTCATCGTGGTGGCGACCGGCGGTGCAGCGTTGCTGGGCTTCATCACCTGGAAGCGCCAGTGGGGCTACCTGTGGACCGAGTGGTTCACCAGCGTCGACCACAAGAAGCTCGGCATCATGTACATGATCCTGGCCACGGTGATGCTGTTCCGCGGTTTCGCTGACGCCATCATGATGCGCGCGCAGCAGGCCATCGCCTTCGGCGACAACATGGGCTATCTGCCGCCGCACCACTACGACCAGATCTTCACCGCGCACGGCGCGATCATGATCTTCTTCGTGGCGATGGCGTACATCGTCGGCCTGATGAACTACGTCATGCCGATGCAGATCGGCGCCCGTGACGTGGCGTTCCCGTTCCTGAACAATTTCAGTTTCTGGCTGACCGTGTCCGGCGTGCTGCTGTTCATGGTCTCGCTGTTCATCGGTGATTTCTCGCATGCGGGCTGGCTGGGCTATCCGCCGGTCTCCGAGCTTCATCAGAGTCCCGGGCCCGGTGTGGACTACTACATCTGGGGTCTGCAGCTATCGGGCCTCGGCACGCTGCTCACCGGCATCAACTTCGTCGTGACCATCCTGAAGATGCGCGCGCCGGGCATGACGCTGATGAAGATGCCGATGTTCACCTGGACCACGCTGTGCACCAGCGGCCTGATCGTGGTGACGTTCCCGATCCTGACCGCCACGCTGCTGCTGCTGTCCCTGGACCGCTACATCGGCACGCATTTCTTCACGGCCGGTATGGGCGGCAACGTGATGATGTACATCAATCTGATCTGGATCTGGGGCCACCCGGAGGTGTACATCCTGATCCTGCCGCTGTTCGGCGTGTTCTCCGAAATCGTCTCGACGTTCTCCGGCAAGCGCCTGTTCGGCTACTCGTCGATGGTCTACGCGACCGTGTCGATCATGATCCTGTCCTACCTGGTGTGGCTGCATCACTTCTTCACCATGGGTTCGGGTGCGGACGTCAACTCGTTCTTCTCGTTGACGACGATGATGATCTCGATTCCAACAGGCGCGAAGATCTTCAACTGGCTGTTCACCATGTACCGCGGACGCGTGCGCTTCGACGTGCCGATGCTGTGGACGATGGGCTTCCTGTTCACCTTCACCATTGGCGGCATGACCGGCGTGATGCTGTCGGTGGCTCCGGCCGACTTCCTGCTGCACAACAGCCTGTTCCTGATCGCGCACTTCCACAACGTGATCATCGGCGGTGTGGTGTTCGGCATCTTCGCCGGCATCAACTACTGGTTCCCGAAGGCGTTCGGTTTCCGCCTCGATCCGTTCTGGGGCAAGTGCAGCTTCTGGTTCTGGCAGATCGGCTTCTGGTTTGCCTTCGGCCCGCTGTACATCCTGGGTCTGATGGGCGTGACGCGCCGCCTCAGCCACTTCACCGATCCGAGCCTGCAGAAGTGGTTCATCATCGCCGCGTTCGGTGCCTTCCTGATCCTGCTCGGCATCCTGTCCTTCGTGATGCAGATCTACGTCAGCATCCGCAACCGCGAGAAATACGCGGTGGGCCACGATCCGTGGGGTGGTCGCACGCTCGAGTGGCAGACTTCGTCGCCGCCGCCGCCGTACAACTTTGCCTTTGTGCCGAAGGTGCACGAGCGCGACGCGTGGACGAACATGAAGGAGTCGGGCTACCAGCGTCCGCTGCAGGGCTTCAACGACATCCACATGCCGAAGAGCACGGCGACTGGCGTAGTCCTGTCGGCGCTAGGCTTCGTGTTCGGCTTCGCCATGGTCTGGTACATCTGGTGGCTGGCTGCGGTGTCCTTCGTGGCGCTGATTGCCTACGCCATCTTCCACACGTTTAATTACAACCGTGACTACCACGTGTCCGCCGATGAAGTGAATCGCTTCGAGCACAGCGGCAACTGGGCGTCGGATCCGCAGGAGGCCCGCGCATGAACACCATCGCGACTGAATCCAGCGCGCAGGATTTCTACTGCCGCGAAGAGCCGCACGGGCACAACGGAACCCTGCTCGGGTTCTGGATCTACCTGATGAGCGACTGCTTCATCTTCGCGGCGCTCTTCGCATGCAACGCGGTGCTCGGCACCAGCTATGCCGCCGGTCCGACCGGGGCGGACGTGTTCGATCTGACCGGCTTGGCCGTGAACACGGCGCTGCTGCTGATCTCTTCGGTCACCTTCGGCTTCGCGATGCTGGAGATGGCCCGCAAGCGCAAGCGTGCGATGCTCGGCTGGCTGGCCGTGTCCGGCCTGCTGGCGGCCGCGTTCGTGGGGCTGGAGATCCACGAGTTCGTGACCATGATCGCCGAGGGCGCGGGGCCGGATCGCAGCGCGTTTCTGTCCTCGTTCTTCATCCTGGTGGGCACACACGGTCTGCACGTGACCGTCGGTATCCTGTGGTTGATCGTGCTCATGGTGCAGCTCGGCAAGCACGGCCTGCACGAGGCCAACATCCGCCGTCTGCAGTGCCTGAGCATGTTCTGGCATTTCCTCGATCTGATCTGGGTCGGCGTCTTCAGCTACGTCTACCTGGTGGGAGTGTTGCGATGAATTCTTCGTCCCATACCGAACACGCGCATGACGATGCCATGCACGCGCACCATGGCAGCCTGCGCGGTTACCTGACCGGCTTCGTGCTGGCGGCCATCCTGACCATCATCCCGTTCTGGCTGGTGATGGGGCACGTGATCGAGAGCCGTCAGGCGACGATCCTGATCGTGCTGGGGCTCGCTGCGGTGCAGATCCTGGTGCACATGATCTTCTTCCTGCATCTGGACACGCGCTCAGAGAGTGGCTGGAACATGCTGGCACTGATCTTCACCGGTGTGCTGGTGGCGATCGTGCTCGGCGCGTCGATCTGGGTCATGTACAACGAGAATGCGAACATGATGCCGATGTCGCCGCAGTACATGCACCACAAGCAAGGATCGTGACCCCGACGCCGCCCCCCGCATCGCTCCCGCGGCGGACGCGGCGCGGCGTCATCAAACGCGTTTCCCTGGCGACGCTGGCGCTGGCCGCGTTCATCGGCTTCATTCTGCTGGGCAACTGGCAGGTGCGGCGTCTGCACTGGAAACTCGGCCTCATCCACGACGTGAACACGCGCGTGGATGCGCCGCCGGTGAGCGCGCCCGGTCCGGGGCAGTGGCCCCGGATCGCCGCCGGTCATCTGCAATATCTGCACGTCCGCCTGCACGGCCATTACCTTCCCGGCGCGCAGACGCTGGTGCACGGCACCAGCAAGAAGGGATACGGGTTCTGGGTGATGGCGCCGCTGCGCACGGATCGCGGCTTTGTGGTGTGGGTCAACCGCGGCTATATTCCCGCCGACATGCCGGGTACGCCGGCGTACCGACAGGCCGCGCCGCCGCAAGGCGAGGTTGCGCTGACCGGGTTGCTGCGTTTCAGCGAGCCGGGCGGCGGATTCCTGCGGCCGAACCAGCCGACAAAAGACCAGTGGTACTCGCGCGATGTCGCCGCCATCACCGCAAAGCGCGGGCTGAGCGAATCGCAGGTTGCGCCGTACTTCATCGATGCCGCCGCCCGGGAGGGAGCGGGGCCGTGGCCCGTGGCCGGTCTCACGGTGATCCATTTCCCCAACCATCACCTGAACTACGCCATCACCTGGTATCTGCTGGCGCTCGGCACGGCGCTGGGCGTGGGGCTGGCGATTCGGCGTGAGCGAAAGGTGCGGTGCGGCGAGATCTCCGACTAGCTTTTTCAGGGAAAATCGCCCCAGGGCAGTCCGCAAAGCCTTCGCGAAGATGCCGGAAAACGGTCAAGGTAGCGTCGGCCATGAGGGGCTTTTCGCCGTGGAATCCCGAGTGTGGCCGCCGGTGTCCTGCGCGATGCGGGGCATGCGTGCCGCGCGCTGTCCGCGGCTGCGGACAGCGCGCTTCGGGGTGCGTCGGACGCATGCCATAATGCGCAATTGCCGTTCGCAGTCGAATGCACAGGATGTACGCATGAATCGCAAGAAAATGTCGTTGAAACAGGGTCTTGGGACCCGTGCCATCCACGCTGGCCAGGTGCCTGATCCGGCCACGGGGGCGATCATGACGCCGATCTATGCGACCTCGACCTATGTCCAGGAAAGTCCGGGCAAGCACAAGGGTTTCGAATATTCGCGCTCGCAGAACCCCACACGCATGGCCTACGAGCGCTGTGTGGCTGATCTGGAAGGCGGCGTTGCCGGTTTCGCCTTCGGTTCGGGGCTGGCGGCGGCGTCCACCGTGCTGGACCTGCTCGATTCGGGCAGCCATGTGATCGCGATGGATGACCTGTACGGCGGCACCTATCGGTTGTTCGAGCGGGTGCGTCGACGTTCGGCGGGCCTTGATTTCAGTTTCGTCGATCTCAACGACACCAAGGCGCTGAAGGCGGCGCTCAAGCCTGAGACGCGGATGATCTGGGCGGAAACGCCGACCAATCCCATGCTCAAGCTGGTCGACCTGAAGAAGGTGGCCGCGTTCGCGCAGAAGCACGGCCTGATCCTGGTGGTCGACAACACCTTCTGCTCGCCGATGGTGCAGCGTCCGCTCGAATACGGTGCGGACCTGGTGCTGCATTCGGCGACCAAGTACCTGAACGGCCATTCGGACATGGTCGGCGGCATCGTGGTCGCCGGCAACGACGAACTGGCCGAGCAGATGGGTTTCCTGCAGAACTCGGTTGGCGCGATTGCCGGCCCGTTCGACGCCTTCCTCGCCATGCGCGGCCTCAAGACCCTGCACCTGCGCATGCGCCAGCACTGCGCCAGCACGCTGGAACTGGCCAGGTGGCTGGAGAAGCATCCGCAGATCGAGCGCGTGATCTATCCCGGCTTGAAGAGCCATCCGCAACATGCGCTGGCAAAACGCCAGATGCAGGGGTTCGGCGGCATTGTCAGCATCGAGGTCAAGGGCGGCCTGCGCAAGGCCAAGCGCGTGCTGGAACGCTGTCACCTGTTCGCTCTGGCCGAATCGCTGGGCGGCGTGGAGAGCCTGATCGAGCATCCGGCCATCATGACCCACGCCTCGGTGCCGCCGGCCAATCGCAAGCGCCTGGGCATCAGCGACACGCTGATCCGGTTGTCGGTGGGTGTGGAGGATATCGAGGACCTGCGGGCCGAACTGGATTCAGCTTTGAGCTGAAGCTCCCATTGTTCGTTGGTCTGGTTACGGCATGCACTCGTGTGGAGTACGACATTGAATACGGCGGCGGGATCCATGCGGCACTGGCATTGGCGTGATGCGCTCAGTGTTTTTGGTAGACATCGCTCGCTCACCATGGAGTTCGCCAAGCGCGATGTGCTTGGTCGATACCGTGGAGCCAGCTTCGGCCTGCTGTGGTCCCTGATCAGCCCTTTCCTGATGTTGATGGTGTATTCATTCGCCTTCGGTTTCGTCATGCGTGCACGATGGCCGCAGACGCAGCAGCATGACACCCATTATTCGATCATTCTCTTTGTGGGCTTGATCGTGCATGGTTTCTTCGCCGAGTGTCTGAACCGTTCTCCACATCTGATTACCGGCAACGCGAATTTCGTCAAGCGGGTGATTTTCCCGCTGGAAATTCTTCCGTGGTCTATGGTGCTCTCTGCGTTGTTTCACACGATGATGAATTTCCTCGTGTTCCTGGCACTGCATCTCGCACTTGATCACACTTTGGCGTGGACGACGATCCTGCTCCCCGTGGTGATGCTTCCCCTGGTGATTCTGGCCATGGGTGTCTCGTGGTTGTTGGCTGCTCTCGGGGTCTACATGCGCGATATTGGCCAGATCACGGGCGTTCTGGCTACGGCCATGCTGTTTCTGTCCACAGCCATGTTTCCGATCGACGCGCTGCCGCATCGATATCAGTGGCTGCTTCGACTGAATCCCTTGACCTTCATCATTGATCAGGCACGTGCAGTGGCATTGTGGGGACATACGCCGAACTGGTTCGGGCTATGCGTGTACACCGCGTGCAGCGTCGGTATATTCCTCGCGGGGTTTGCCGCTTTCAGTCTCACGCGTAGAGGCTTCGCGGATGTCATCTGAGCCCGTGATTCAGGTGGAAGGCGTCAGCAAGCTCTTTCCGGTTTACGACAAGCCTTCACACCGCTTACTGCAGATGTTGTCCCCGGCTAGAGCGAAGCATCGCTGGTTTCGTGAGTTTCGCGCGCTTCATGATGTGAGTCTGGATATCTGTCGGGGCGAAACGCTCGGCATTGTCGGCCGCAATGGCTCCGGCAAGTCGACCTTGTTGCAGATTATTTGCGGGACGCTTCAACCCTCTTTCGGATCCGTGCGCGTGCAGGGCCGCGTGGCTGCGTTGCTGGAACTTGGCGCTGGCTTCAATCCAGAGTTCACTGGCCGCGAAAATGTCTATTTGTATGGAACCGTACTGGGCCTGACACGTAACGAAGTCGAACAGCGTTTCGAGGAAATTGCGGCGTTTGCGGACATCGGCGATTTTATGGATCAGCCGGTCAAGAACTATTCAAGCGGCATGTATGTACGCCTGGCTTTCGCCGTAGCCGTCAATGTCACTCCGGATATTTTGGTGGTCGATGAGGCGCTTTCGGTAGGGGACGAAGCCTTTCAGCGGAAATGCTTCGCACGCATTGATCGCATCCGCGATGAAGGAGCCACGGTACTTTTCGTTTCGCATTCGGCTGGCATTGTCACGCAGTTGTGTGACCGTGCTGTTCTGCTCGATCATGGCGAACTGCTGGTAACTGGTACGCCTAAGTTTGTCGTTTCGCGCTATCACAAATTGCTTTATGCCCCGCCCGAGCGTGTTGAGTCGTTGCGCAAGACCATTGCCCAAGAGGGAGAGCGGAGCGAAGAGACTCATGAAAATGTTTTGGTGGGCGACGATCCGAATCTTCTGCCGAGCGATCGTGATGACGAACAACTCGTGCAGGCATCGCGCCGGCCGACATCCGATGCCGGTGATGAAGATTCGCACGGGTGGCTGGACGAGGGGCTCGAGCCCAAGAGTACGGTTCGCTACGACACCCGAGGCGCCCTGATTGGCGTCCCGCATCTTGAGACGCCGGGGGGGCGCAGGGTCAACGTGCTGCGCGCCGGAGACGACTATGTCTATGTGTATCGGGTCAAGTTCACCGAATCCATGGAAAGAGTCCGTTTCGGCATGCTGATCAAGACCATTACCGGACTCGATCTGGGGGGCGGCGCAAGCAGTCTTCCCGCCCACTCTCTGTCGCATGTCCAGGCCGGTCAGGAAGTCGATGTGCGTTTCCAGTTCCGTTGCATGTTGGATACAGGGGTTTACTTCCTTAATGCGGGTGTTCTGGCGCGCCTCGGTGAGGGAGAGACTTATGTCGATCGATTGATCGACGCAGCGATGTTCCGGGTCATGCCGCAGCCGGAGCGGTTAGGCACGGGCATCGTGGATTTCAGCGTTAGATCGCAGGTACATATAGTGGATTCGAAGGAAGTCGGTGCATGAATACGGGAAAGGTCCAACGGCGAGCGCTCTTGATCGTCGGCATGCATCGCAGCGGAACATCGGCGTTGACCCGTGTCATCAATTTGCATGGCGCGGCGTTGGGATCGCACCTGCCTCAGGGGGCGTACGACAACGAACGAGGGTTCTGGGAGAATCAGCGGTTCGTCGATTTCCATGAGCGCTTGTTAGCTTCGCTGGGATCGTCCTGGGACGACCCCAGGCTTTTCCCAGGGGATTGGCTACAGCGCGTCGTGGACGCTGGTTTCGAGGACGAATTGTGCAGCCTGATCTCGGACGAATTCGGTGAGACGCCATTGTGGGCGGTCAAAGATCCGCGTATTTGCCGGTTTCTTCCGCTGTGGCTAAGAGCATTGGAACGCTGTGAAATCGAAGCGTCCATGATTCTGGCTTTTCGCAATCCGGCGGAAGTGGCGGATTCGCTGACCCGGCGTAATCGCCTGAGCACTGCGGCCGGCACGGTGTTGTGGCTGCGGCATTTGGCCGAACCCCTGGAAGCGTCGAAGACGGTCGTGCGTTGCGCGGTCGACTACCAGTCACTGCTGGCGGATTGGCGGACGTGCATGCGCCTGATCGCCGATCGCCTCGAGTTACGCTGGCCGGTCGCCAGCGATACGTGTGCCGGCCAGATTGCCCATTACCTGGATGCTGGGCTGCGGCACGAAGTATCTTCGCCCGAACGTGAGATCTTTCCTGTCGCCTGGGGCGATTATGTCCGCGACATCCATGAGGCTTGCCGCGTCCTTGAGCGTGTAGGGGAAGGCTGGGATGTGCTGCAGCAGCGGGTTACCGGCTTCTCCGGCCGGTTGGACTTCTGCACCCCGTTGATCGACGACTTGCAGCCGAAGTCGATCCGGGATGCGTTGAGGAATGATCTCGATCAACTCGGGAAAGATCGGGGTGCATACAAGGCGGAGGCCCGCAGGCTTTATACAGAGATCGAAAAACGCGTCGAGCAAATTGGCGAGTTGCAGGCACAACTCAGGGCAAGCTCCCTGCGCGTAGAGGAACTCCTTCACACCAAGGACGCATTAGTGCAAGCACGCGGTGAGGTCGCCAAAGCGCGTGCCCGCATACGCATGCTGAAGCACGCCGAACGCGAGCTCGGCATGGTCTTGCAGAGCCGCTCGTGGCGCTGGATGCGTCCGTTCCGAGTGATCATGCGAACACTGCGCAATCGTGGGTTGACGGCCGAGGATCGCGCCGGACTGCAGCGCATGTTCGGGCATCGCGCGCCTCAGTCGGCTCCGTCGGCTCATTCCCGTGGCTCCGACACTCCCGTGAGAAACGAGGGGGGCGTTTCCGAACGGGCCGCCGCAACCGCAATTTCCGTCTCTGGGGAACTGACCGAGCAATGCCGTGATTACAGGGATTATTTCGTCTTTTCCGTGATCGACTGGCATTTTCGAACGCAGCGGCCACAGCATCTTGCGCGTGAGTTGGCGAGGACCGGCCACCGCGTGTTCTACATCTCCAATAATTTCATCGACAGCGCCGTCCCCGGATTCGAAGTCGAGCAGCTGGACGATGACGGGCGTCTGTTTCAGGTTCATTTGAATCTGCAGGGGGCACCCGCCATTTATCACGCCTTGCCCACACGCGACGAGCAGGACAGTCTGCGTGCCAGCATGGCGGCCTTGCTGGAATGGACGCGCACCCGCGGGTGCGCCTCTCTGGTGCAACACCCATATTGGCTGCAGACCGCGCGCACGTTGCCTGACAGTCGCATGGTCTACGATTGCATGGATCATCACGGTGGCTTCGCGGACAACACCCCTGAAGTGCTCGCCCGCGAGCGTGAATTGATGCAGCAATCCGACCTTCTCGTGGTGACTTCGGATTGGTTGCAGCGGGAAGTGGGCGAATACAACCCCAACGTGGCGTTGATCCGAAATGCCTGCGAGTACGAGCATTTCTGCGGGGAACCCGAGGAAGTCTATCGCGATCCAGACGGACGCAGAATTATCGGATACTACGGCGCTATTGCGGAGTGGTTCGACCTCGACCTGGTCGAGAAGGTCGCACAGCGTTTTCCGGATTGTCTTGTGCTGCTCGTTGGCGCCGATACGACGGGCGCCGCGGACAGCCTCGGCGACCTGGATAACGTCGAATTCACCGGGGAGGTGCCGTACGGGACCTTGCCGCGCTATCTGGCGGCGTTCGATGTCTGCATGCTTCCCTTCCAGGTGATTCCGCTGACCCTGGCGACCAATCCGGTGAAGGTGTACGAGTATCTCTCGGCCGGCAAGGAGGTCGTTTCCGTTGACCTTCCGGAAATTGCCCAGTTCGGCGGCCTGGTGCGGTGCGCCTCGACGCACGAGGCATTCCTCGATGCTGTCGGCGAAGCTCTCCAGGCACCTGCCGGGGACGAATGCATCAAGCAGCGTCAGGACTTTGCATCCCGCCAGACATGGGCTCACCGTGCGACGGATCTGCTGGCAGGGATGGACGCCTTGTGCGTGCCGCAAGTCAGTGTTGTTGTGGTCACGTACAACAATCTGGATCTGACCAAGGTCTGTCTTCGTAGCTTGGAGGCATATTCCAATTATCCGAACATGGAGGTGATCGTCGTCGACAATGCTTCCGCGGATGGTTCACCGGATTTTCTGCGTGAGTGGGAGCGCGGCGGCCCGCAGCGGCGTGTCGTGCTGAATGAGGATAATCGAGGATTCGCGGCCGCCAACAACCAGGGACTGGATATGGCGACCGGTGAGTATCTCGTCATGTTGAACAACGATACACATGTGACGCCTGGCTGGATCGCCACGCTCAAGGCGCACCTGATGCGTGAGCCATTGCTGGGCATGGTTGGTCCGGTGACCAATAACATCGGCAACGAGGCTCGTATCGACATCGACTACAACGACATGGACCAGATGCTGGTTGCGGCCGAGCGTTACACCCGCAGGCATGCGGGCATGCTTACACCGCTGCGCACGGCTGCATTTTTCTGCGTCATGATGCCTCGCAGCGTTTACGAGAAGGTCGGTCCGCTGGACGAAGCATTCGGGGTGGGGTTCTTCGAGGACGACGACTATTGCAGGCGCATTGAGCAAGAAGGCTGGAGCATCGCTTGCGCGGAAGATGTTTTCATCCACCATCATCTGTCTGCCTCGTTCGACAAGATGAAGCAGGAAAAGCGCAAGGCCCTGTTCGAGACGAACAAGGCGCTGTACGAGAAGAAGTGGGGGACCTGGGTCGCTCATTCTTACCGTAAGCCGACCCGACATTGAAACCAAGGAGAAGTTGTTCCCGTGAATGGTGGCATGAACGAAAAGAAGCATCTGCTGTGCATCGTCGGCACGCGCCCGGAGGGCATCAAGATGGCACCCGTGATCAAGGCGCTGAAGCAGGCTTCCTGGACTCGAGTCACCGTGCTGGCGACGGCGCAGCATCGGGATTTGCTCGATCAGGTGATGTCGCTGTTCGGCATACGTCCAGATATGGATCTGGACATCATGAAGGACAATCAGTCCCTTTCCGAGCTGACTTCGCGTCTATTGACGCGTTTGGATGGAGCCTTCGCCGAACTGCAGCCTGATGTCGTGCTGGCGCAAGGCGATACGACCACGGTAATGACTGCAGCCCTGGCGGCTTTCTATCGTCGCATCCCGTTCGGTCATGTCGAGGCCGGTCTGCGTACGCACGATATGGCCAATCCATTTCCCGAGGAAATGAACCGGTTGGTAGCCGGACATCTAGCGCGTTGGCATTTCGTGCCGACTCAGCGCTCGCGTTCGAATTTGTTGCGCGAAGGTATCGACGAGAGCGCCATTCATGTCACCGGTAACACGGTCATTGATGCCCTGCTGGAGGTGGCCGCCAAGGAGTGGACACTCAATGCACCGCTGGATCCTTCGCGCAGATTGGTGCTGGTGACGGCGCACCGACGGGAGAATTTCGGTCCGCCGCTGCGGCAAATATGCACGGCCATCATCCGTCTGGTCGAACACCACGATGACATTGAGGTGCTCTACCCGGTGCACCCCAATCCCAATGTCCGTTCGGTGGTCGCTGAACTGCTCTCCAGGCATCCACGTATCCATCTGGTCGATCCTCTGGACTATGCGCCGTTCGTGGAAGCGCAGAAGCGCGCGCATCTAATCCTCACGGACTCCGGTGGGGTGCAGGAAGAAGCGCCGGCGCTCGGCAAGCCGGTTCTGGTCATGCGCATCGAGACCGAGCGTCCCGAGGCGGTGGACGAGGGTGTGGTGCGTCTGGTCGGTACCGACGCGGATGAGATCTTCACGCAGGCGAGTTGCCTTCTGAGCGATGCGCAGGCACATGCTGCAATGGCGCGGGGAGTCTCCCCATATGGTGACGGGCATGCAGCCGAGCGCATCGTCGGCATTCTCAAGCGTGATCTGGGCATTGCGGACGAGGTTGCGGTCAGCGGCGCCTAGACGTCGCGGCCGAGCATCCTCATGAAAATGTCCTCGACATCCTTGTCGCAGCGAATCCGGCGGCGAGCTCGTCTGGTGTGGGACAATGGCATGCTCTCCGTTCGCGCGCTGCGCATGCGCATCCTAGGTGTGCTAAGCGCATCGAGGATGGCTGTATCGCCGCAGCCGGCCGATGCCGACGAAGGTGAGTCGCTCTCCGTGTCCGAAGAGCGCATGCTTCGGAATGCCGACCATGAACAATCGGTCGGCATTCCCCTGGCGTCGGTGATCATTCCCGTTTACAACCATTGCGACGATACGCTGCGTTGCTTGCGCGCGTTGTCCCGTGCCCGAACGCGAGCATCATTCGAGATCATCGTCGTGGATGACGGTTCGTCCGATGGCACCGCGGAAGCTCTGCAGGCCATGCCGGAAGTACGGTTGTTGCGGCGGGAGCGCAATGCCGGATTCGTGGCGGCCTGCAATGCAGGGGCTGAAGCCGCGCATGGGCGTTTTCTGGTCTTTCTCAACAACGATACCGAAGTTGCTGACGACTGGCTCGATACGCTTCTACTTGCTCTGCTTGAAGACCGGAGTTGCGGTCTGGCAGGCAGCAAACTGATCTATCCCGATGGTGTGCTGCAAGAAGCCGGTGGCATCGTGTTTTCCGATGCTCGGGCGTCTAACTACGGGCGCGGGGAGCATCCCGAGGATCCGCGGTTCAACTACAAGCGCGAAGTGGATTACTGCTCGGGTGCAGCGATCGCCATTGAGCGAGATCTGTTCCGTGTGATTGGAGGATTCGACACGCGCTATGCGCCCGCGTACTACGAGGACACCGATCTGGCCTTTTCAGTCCGTGCACGCGGCCTGAAGGTGATCTATCAGCCTCGATCTCGCGTCACGCATTACGAAGGTCGAACAGCGGGTACGGATCCAGATCACGGCGTCAAGCGCTTTCAGCAGCGCAATCGACGCCTGTTCCTCGAAAAGTGGAGCAAAGCGCTGCAGGATCATCCGTCTGCCGAAAACTGCGCCATCAACGCAGTGCGGTGCGCCGACCATCGCGCATGCTCACGTGTGCTGGTCATGGATGCTAGCTGTCCCCGGCCGGAACGTGATTCCGGATCGATGCGGATGTTCAACATGCTTGCCTTGCTTAAGGAAGCTCATCATCACGTCATGTTCTGGCCGACAGATGGTGATACGCATGGAGCCGCTGCACATGCTCTGGAGCATGCGGGGATCGAACTGGTTCGTGCCGCCTCCGAGCGTGCGGCCCTGCGTTGGTTCTTCGCGCACGGTCGGACTCTGGATTCAGTCATCCTATCGCGGCTCGGCGTGGCGGATCGTTTCATGCGCATGGCAAAGCGATACGCGCCCACTGCGAGGATCGTCTTCGATACCGTCGATTTGCACTTCCTGCGTCTGGAACGCGGTGCGGCATTGCGTGACCATGCCGGAGCGCGCCGTGAGGCGGAGGCATTGAAGCGGCGGGAGCTCGCCTGTGTCCGGAAGGCGGACGTCACATTGGTTGTCAGCAAGCACGAACTCGATGTATTGAGCGAGATGATTCCCAGTGCGGATGTGCAGATACTGGCCAATGTCCATGACATCCACGGTCGGCGAGTGTCCTTCGCTGACCGTCGCGACCTGGTCTTCCTCGGTAACTTCGAGCACGAGCCGAATGTGGATGCCGTGCAGTTCCTGGCCGAACGAATCATGCCGTTCCTGCGTACGCGGCTGGATGGTGTCACGCTTCATGTGATCGGGCATGCGGGGAAGGAGCATGTTGGCGAGTTCAGCGGCGAAGACGTCGTCGTGCATGGTTTCGTGGAGGATCTTTCCTGGTTCATGGATCAGTGTCGGGTCGCCCTGGCACCCTTGCGTTATGGCGCGGGTGTGAAAGGCAAGGTCAACATGGCCATGAGCTTCGGCCTTCCCGTCGTTGCCTCGTCGATAGCGGTTGAAGGTATGGCGCTTGCGGATGGGCGGGACGTTCTTGTCGCCGACGCCCCCGAGGCGTTTTCCGATGCCGTGACGCGTTTGTACCGGGATGGTGAGTTGTGGCAAAAGCTCTCTGATGCTGGACTCGACAATGTGCGCCGCCATTTTTCCCACGAGCGCGCCCGGCATGCCCTTGGTCGTATTTTTCCGAGCGCTCGCCCATAGCCTTTCGGCCATCGCCCGCGACGGTCAACTTGCTGTCACATTATTGAAACATTAGTATCTCGGCCATAACAGCATAAACCTCAGCCAGGGGATTTGTGTGGGGGCCGAGGCAGTCTTGTCCGGCGTTATTCATCGACCTCGGAATCTGCCGTCGTGCGCAAAATAATCCGCGCTTCAGAAGCGCTCTGGTTTCTTCTCATTCCGTTTTTTTCCATTGCACTGGTTGCTGTGATGGAACCGGCTCTACGTGTGCATTTCAGTATTGGGCTGTTGCTGCTCAATGCGCTGCCCGTCATGCTGGGCTTGTTCGTGATCTATGCACTCAGTGGGCGAGCGCTGTTCTCTTTATGGGTCGGTGGCACCATCGCGCTGGTTCTGTACATCGTGAGTGCCATCAAACTGCAGAACATGAATGCGCCGTTGATGCCGGGCGATGCCGTGCTGATTGGTCAATTGTTCCGAAACCTGGACTTGTTCTCGCAGTACGCGGGTTCGATCGCCTTGCTGGTAATCGGCTTGCTGGCATTCATCGCGATCTGCTGGCTTCTCTGGCGCATGGAGCGTCAGGGGGCTCGAGGATGGCGCGTGCGTGTGCCTGTGCTGGTGGTGGCGCTTGCGCTGAACTATTGCGTCTATCAGGGGGTGGAGCCCTGGGCAGCAGCATACGGCAATAATCGTGTGGTTAAGTTCGCGCTGTGGGATCCGGCGACCAGCGTGCAGCGTAACGGACTCATGCTGGGCATGGTGCGGCTGACGCAGGAAAAGAAGGTCGAAGTACCGAAGTCCGACAAGGGGCTAGTCGACGCATTCGTGCAGCAACATGAGGGTCTCATCAAGACACGCATGAATCGCACGCTTCCCACGGAGTTGCCCGACATCGTGATCGTGCAGAGCGAGGCATTCTTCGAGCCGGGAATCATGAACAAGGTGCAGGATGGCCAGTATGATCCGAACTTCGAGCGCCTGGCGGCCACCGGTATCACGGGAGAGTTGGGTACCCCGGCCTACGGTGGAGGCACGATCCGCACGGAGTTCGAAGTACTGAGCGGCTATCCGATGATGGCGTTTCCATCGGTGTCCTACCCGTATTACGGGCTGGCCCAGCACTGGATGCCGACGGTACCGCAACGCCTGCGGAAGTTCGGATATCAGACAACGCTATACCACCCGTTCAAGGGAAGCTTCTGGAATCGAAACACCGTGATGCCGTCGATTGGTTTCGAGGCGACCCATTTTCTTCCGGATTTCAAACATGCGCCGCGTGCCGGGGCGCACGTATCTGATCGCGCGCTGTTCGGTCGGGTGTTGAACTACCTGCAGCATGCGGGTTCTTCACCACAGTTGGTGATGGCCATCACCATGGAGAATCATGGGCCCTGGGCCAACGAGGTGAGCGGCCTGGACCACCCGGTGACGAAGGCGGACCTGCCAGCGGGTCTTTCAGGGAAAGGGCTGATGGAGATGCGTTACTACATCAGTCATCTGGAAAACGGCGATCAGGCGCTTGGCGATTTTGCAGCCAAGCTGATGCAGCGCAAGCGGTGGACGGTATTGCTCTTCTACGGGGATCACCTGCCCGCGCTGTCGCATGCGTTCAGGCAACTGGGATTCGATAATGGCAAGACGCACGGTTTCCAGCACACGCGTTACATGATTGTTTCCAATCGGCCCATGCCATCCCGGAAATTGGATTTGCACGCCTTCGAGGTGCCTTCGCTGCTATTCGATACCATCGGCCTTCCAGAAGATGGCTATCTCGCGATCGATGGAGCCGTGCGCGAGGCTTCGGGCGGTCAGTATGTGAAGAAGGGCTCGCATCTCGACAAGGTAGCCTTCAATGCCGCGCGCATGGAGGTCAGCTGCAAGCACCGCATCAATGCGGAACAGGGCGATTGCTCCAAGTCCGTGCAATAACGCTGGAAGAAGTGCTTGTCATCTCGGGGCGTCGGGGTCGAGTCGTGTCGCTCTCTGCACTCGGGGTGAAAAAACATTGAGCTGATGGGTCTTCAGCAGGAGCACCAGCTCCGCTCGTTTGGCCTTGGAATAACCACACACCACGAGCTCTGGCGCACAGTGCTGCGGTTTTTCTCCTGGATGGCGAGCCATCTCTCCAAGCTGGCTCGCCATCTTTTGCTGATAGGCTTTGACGTACGGACCGGCCTGCCATGCAAGACGAGACAACGGGACCTGCCAGGCGATGAACAGAACCATCAGTGCGACTGCAGCGGATCTGTGTAGGGTTCCCACGATCGAAGCACGGCTCCAGTCGCACGATGCACACATGAGCAGCAGCGCCACCGTGTTGAAGCTGTACGCAAGCACGTATCTGGGTTGATTCAGATAGGCATTGCCGAAGATCGATACCCGTCCGTAGACGATGCCGGCGATGAGTGCGTAGAAAACCAGCATCAGCACGATGGCCGCAAAGGCTGGAGCGGACATGGGGGGGCGCTTCCACAGTACGCGCCACCAGAACCAGCCGTGCGCCAGAAGCAGGCCGAAGCCGACCACGATCTGCAGCGCGCGTGCGTGCTCGCCGACGAAGTACTTGAGTGGGAGAACATATCCCACTGAGGAGGCCAGCGGGATGATCACCCATTGCCACCAGCCGCCATCCAGGAAGTACGTCCAGAGGTTCCCCAAGCGCTTGCCAAAGGCCATGTGGAATCCTTGGGGGGGCGTGAATACCAGCGCATATCCGATGCGGACAACGATGAAGCAGCCGGCCAGCATGGCAGCGCCCTTGAG
Organism: Oleiagrimonas sp. MCCC 1A03011; assembly: GCF_003267965.1. Lineage (NCBI taxonomy): Bacteria > Pseudomonadati > Pseudomonadota > Gammaproteobacteria > Lysobacterales > Rhodanobacteraceae > Oleiagrimonas > Oleiagrimonas sp. MCCC 1A03011. The sequence continues at coordinate 443,808 of NZ_MSPY01000002.1, forward strand.
TACGCGCATGCGCATCGATGGGTTTTGCCAAGCGGTGATGCCCAGTGCCAGCAGGCAGGCGATATTTACCAACATGGCCGTATCATCTGCTGCCAGATCGAATGCCAGTGCGGAGAGGATGAGTACGTTCGCTCGTCCCAAGGCCAACCATCGCCACAGGCCAAGAAGCGTTGCGAAAAGCAGGGCGTATGATGTGTAGCTTCCAGTGACAAGCGGCCATCCCCAGATGTCCGTACTGTTCAGCGATACAAACGAGACACAGAGACCTGCCCAGAGCCAGACGCGCATGCCACGGAAGGGCTTATCCGGATCATCGTGCCAAAAAATCAGTCTGCGAAGAATCAGCAACGATACGAGGGCGGCCGACCAGCCCGCCAGCGCCTCGTAACGGAAGTCGAGATTGAAGTAACGCAGGTCGATCAGGAGGATGAGTTTGCGTAAAGGCTGTGCATGATCCATCCCGCCGCGTTGCACGAAAAAGTCGCCTAGGCGAAGCGTTCCGTCCAGGGCTTTGCGGACGAAGACGTCAAGGAAGTACCACGCGTCGGAGCGAATGACGGGGTTGCTGAACATCACGATATAGGCGAGCGTATTCGCCGCGACAGCCGCGAAGATGAGCCAGGCAAGCGAGTCCGGAGCCTCAAGGATGGCTGTATAGCAACGGCGCATGCTGCGGTATGGCCGTTCGATCATGAATTCGCGGTTGAGGAGATGGGGCATCGAAGTTCCTGTGCGGGGCACGTCACGGCATCGTTCAAGCGTTCCGAAGGAGCGGCTCGGCAATCTCGAAAATGTAGGGCAAGTGTTCGTCCAGCCCGATCCACATGGGCATGCGAACCAAACGTTCGCTGACGTCGTTTGTCACGCGCATGGAACCGGCTGTGCGGCAATGACGCACGCCAGCAGGTGAAGAATGCAGAGGTATGTAGTGGAATACCGAACCTATCTCATGCGTCCTGAGGCCTTCGATGAAACGGTTTCTGCGATCCGCATCGGGCAGAAGCATGTAATACATGTGTGCGTTGTGGGTGCATTCTTCCGGAATGACGGGGCGTCGAAGGAGTTCGCTTAATTCCAGCGGTTTGGCCCAGTCGTGATAGCGATTCCAGAGTGACAGTCGTCGTTGATTGATGGATTCGCCCTCCTCGAGTTGCGCGGCAAGAAAGGCTGCAATGATCTCTCCGGGCAGGTAGGAAGATCCGACATCCACCCACGTGTACTTGTCGACCTGCCCGCGGAAAAACTTGCTTCGATTTGTGCCCTTCTCGCGGATGATCTCGGCACGCTCGGCGTATTGCATGTCGTTGATCAGCAGCGCACCGCCCTCGCCGGAAATGATGTTCTTGGTCTCGTGGAAGCTCAGCGCGCCCAACTGGCCGATACTTCCCAGTGGACGGCCCTTGTAGCTCGAGAAGATGCCTTGTGCGGCATCTTCGACAACCATCAGACCATGCTGTTCGGCGATCCTCATGATCGCGTCCATTTCACAGCCCACGCCGGCGTAATGCACGACGCAGATGGCTCGTGTGCGCGGTGTGATGGCGGCTTCGATCAGGTTTTCGTCGATATTCAGGGTATCGGGTCGGATGTCCACGAATACCGGAATTGCGCCGCGCAGAACAAATGCGTTGGCGGTGGAAACGAAGGTGAACGAAGGCATGATGACTTCGTCGCCCGGTTTCAGATCCAGCAAGAGCGCTGACATTTCCAGGGCGGCCGTGCAGGAATGCGTCAAGAGTGATTTTCCGCAACCGGTGATGTGCTCAAGCCACTGATTGCATTGCTTCGTGAAGGCGCCATCGCCTGCGAGGTGTGCGTTGAGATGAGCCTGCTTGATCAGCTCGACTTCCTTGCCGGTCATGTAGGGCTTGTTAAAAGGGATCTTCATCGAAGTGACCTATCAGATTCCATAAAGTATGCAGCCGGTTACTATGAGCGCAAGCGCCAGGGCATGACCTGCGCTCACTTTTTCCTTCAGCAGGATTTTTCCGAACAAAGCGACCAGCACATAAGATAATCCTGTGCTGATGTATACCGTACCGAGTCCGAGTCCCCGGACTGCAAAAAACGTGAACAGCGGAATGGCGCCGAACAGCGCAATGGCCGAGAGCAGCATGATCCTCCGCCTGTAAAGAGCGTAGTACTTGAAGCAGATCTGGCCGAGCGTAGTCGCGCAGATGGCTATCGCCAGGGAAAGCACGGCGTTCATGGCGTCGGCTGCCTGGAGCGCAATACTTTGGCGGGCACGCCACCGACAACTACGTGCGGCGGAACATCGCATGTCACTACCGAGCCTGCCGCAATTACCGCGCCTTCGCCGACTTCGACGCCTGCAAGTAGCGTGGCATTTCCCCCTATCCAACAGTTGTCGCCTACGCGGATGTCTCCACCAAGATCGTCGAATGTCGCGGAGTCAATGTCGTGGCCAGCCCCAAAGAAACGAACGCCTGGGCCGATGCGGACGTTGGATCCGATACGGATGACGCTCTTACCGAAATGGCTTGGGTAAAATTCGCAACCACGATTGATACTGACGAAATTCCCGATCTCGATGCGGCGGGGGAATTTGAAGTACACGCGGGCGTCAAGATAAACGCCCTTTCCCATGCGCTTCAGGACAAGGCGGAACAACCATCCGCGCATGGGCTCAGGCATCAGTCCCGCAATCCAGTGAAATGCATTCAGGGCGTAGAGGTACGTGTGATTAAGAAGCAGCTTTCTATGCCAGTTTTTCGGCTTCATGTAGTCGATTCCGGGCTTGTAGCATAAGAAGAGCCACGCCGACCGTGACCAGTGCTGCGCCGCATACTTTCATCGCATCGATTTGTTCACCGAAAAAGTACGAAGCGATTACTACACATGGAAAAAAAAGCGCTGAAGCAGGATACGCCACGCTGAGGTCGTATCGCTTGTGAATGGCTTGCCACAGGATGAATCTCCCGAAGTTCAGTATCAGGACGACTCCGACGATGAGCAGGCTCAGCAGCCCGATTCGTGCGGGCAACGTGGCTGTCTTCACGAGGATCGCACTGGTGACCTGCAGTGCCACATTGAGCATCGTGAGGGTGAGCAAGTGGGAAATGGAGTTTGGTCGTTCGGACATGGCTGCGGTCAGGCGTGCATGGCGGCGATCAGTTTGCTCTGAACGCCATCAAGCACATTCAAGCCGTGAGAGCAGTCAGATGTCTTGGCCGCCAAAATCGCGCCCCACCGGGCAAGTTCACGACCACGTTCGATGTCGTTGAGCGAATAGTCGTTCAGGTAGCTGGCGCGCATGCTTTGCGTATCTTCTTGCGCGGTCTCGATCACGTGAGCACAAGCGCCAGGCGCGAGTTGCGGCTCGTAGCCCAGGGCCAGCATTTCCGGGTAGCAGAGCGCCTCGATCAAATCGATCATCGAGTCGGGAAGGTGGGCGGACCATGCGGAAGTCGATTGCGCATCGATGGCCTTCTTGTCCCCGAATGAGGAATTGCCGAGCCAGGGCGCGCCGGCATGGTCGAGCAGCGGCCCCTTCAGTGCATCGGTGGCGAAAGGCGTCACATCCAGGAATCGCGAGATCGTGTCCAGCGTCTGCGCGGTCGATTGCGTTAAGTCTTCGTATCTCACGACTTGGACATGCGGCGATGCGCCCAAGGAAAGAGCATACGCCACGCTCTTGCGCCAGATACGTGCGAGCATCAGGGTCGGGTAGCAATCGCCAACGATGTCACGATAACGGCCGCTGTTCGCAGATGCGATGACAGCCCTCGGGTCGCGCACGATGAGCAGGCATCGCGTCTGACGTCGGATCAGGTACGGGATGTACTCTTCGCACAGAACCTCTTTGCTGCCTAGCCAGTGCGCCGAGGACCTGCCGAAGTGCCTGGCAAGCGCGCCATACAGGCATTCGAGCAACTCGTGGAAGGTGCCGCTGATGACGGGAAGCTCTTCGGATAGCGTGCGGCAACTTCCTCCTTTACCGATCACGCTTCGTCGGATCAGGCGTTCCGCCTGTCCACGATCGAATCTGGTTTCTCGCAACCAGTCGAAGAACTGTTTGTCTTCGTTCACCGCCCCATCGGTGCCGTCACCAAGCGGTAGTGGACGTTCGATGCCCTTTGTTTGCAGGAAGTACGCTTTGACGTCCACATAAAGCTGATGGAACGGCTGGTAGACCACAAAAACTTCGGGGTGATTGGTGAGTACCGTCTGCAGAAGGCTGGTTCCGGATCGAAGCATGCCAGTGACGAAAATCTGGCCAGCCGCCTTCAAGACTCATCCTCCAGTATGGGGAACTGGCGGGAATGAGCGCTTTCCTCGACCAAACGACCGATGTACTCGCCGAGTATCCCCATGCAAAGAAGAATGTTGCCCGAAAGGAATGCTACGAGCACGGCGAGGGACGGCCAACCGATTGCGCTGGAGCCGAAGATCAACGCATGGGCGAGAATCCACAGCGCATAAAGGAAGGAAGCGATGCTCAGCATGATGCCCCACGCGGTGACTGCACGCAGGGGGATGTAGGAATGATTTATCAGGAGGAAGGAAGCCAGCCCGATGAGTTTGGCTGGCGTGTAGTTGCTGGATCCATAAGCTCGCTCTGCGTGTTCGATGTCCACGTTCGCGATGAGATCGGGTGGTACCGAACCGAACATCAGTGCGGGGAGATAGGTTTGCGTGCCGCGGTACGTGGCGATGGAATCGGCTGCGCGTCGGGACATCGCGCGGAAACTGGTGAGTCCTAGGTGCGGAGGCTTTCCCACCACTCGTTCAGTCATTTTCTGTACCAACCTGCTGCCGAAATTCCGCAGGCCATGGTGCTTCTTGGTGTTCGAAATCTTGCCGATGACAAGGTCGAAACCTTCCTCGAGCTTATGCAGGAGTTTGGGTATGTCTTCGGGGCGATGCTGAAGATCATCGTCAATGGTCACGACGACATTTCCCTTGGATTTCTGGAGGCCGCACAGCGTCGCGTGGTGTTGCCCCATGTTCTTGGCGAAGCGGATGGTCTTGACGCGCGGATCTAGGTTGCGAAGGTCCTGCATTTTCGAGAAGGTGCCATCATTGCTCGCGTCGTCGATCAGAATGAGTTCCCAGTCGGCCGTCAACGAGTCGAGTGCGGCAACGATGCGCGTGTGAAGTTCGCGCAGGCCTGGCCCGCTCTTGTAGACGGGGACAACGATGGAAAGCCCAGTCATTGCGCAAGCTCCGTGCGAGTGCGAAGCATATGATTCGGCGCCTGCACTCCAGTATGAGCAATCAGGTCTACTATGCTTACATAGTGAGTGAAAGGCGGGTGGGACTGCTCATATTCCGGGTAGCCGTCGTAATCCATCCATTCCACGTCAATGCCGTGACGAGCGAACAGCTCCTCGTCGATGTACGACTTCGCTGCAGGGCCAACCAGGTAATGATTGGCCCCGGCCTGTCTGCATATCTCGATCAGGCGCATGTTCTTGTCGTCAACAATCTCGAAATCGCGCGAGTCGCTGAATGCGGTGTTGATGCCGAGGAAGTCGCAGGTTTTCTTGAGCAGTTCGACATTGAGATGCGTGAGTAGTTGCCCCGCCTTGGCCGATTGCAGGATCGGCTGGTAGATGCTCTTGACGCTGTCGAAGCACGGCGCCTTGCCGTAGCTGTTCTGGATGAGATTCCAGTGTTTGCGGACAGCCTTCGTGTCGGCGATTTCGACCTCATCGATCGGTCTGTCGTGAGCTCCTGATTTCACGGGAATGGTCAGCCAGGTGAGTCCGCTCTGGGTCTTGATCTGATTCCGGTTGCGCCAGTCCTGCTTGGTGTACTGCACACAGTCGAAAATCACCACCTCGTCGACTCCGGCGATGAGATCGAAAAAGCCTTTCCATGGGAGATAGTTGGATTGGAGTATCGCGAGTTTCTTCATTGTGCGTTGGAGCATGCTGACTTCAGGACAGATCGATGCCTTTGTATGCGGCCAAGGCTTCGGGGTTGGCTAGTGCGTCCGTGTTCTTCACCGGGCGTCCGTGAATGGTTTCACGGACAGCGATTTCACTAATTTTGCCAGAGATCGTGCGTGGAATGTCTTCGATCTGAATAATCTTCGCCGGCACGTGCCGTGGCGTCGTGTTGGCGCGGATCTGCTTGCGGATGCGCTGGCGGAGCTCGTCATCAAGCGCGAGACCTTCGCGCAGGCGCACGAACAGGATCACACGCTCGTCGTCCTCCCACTTCTGGCCGACGGCGACGCAGTCCAGCACTTCGTCGATCTGTTCGACCTGGCGGTAGATCTCGGCGGTGCCGATGCGCACGCCGCCCGGATTCAGGGTGGCGTCGGAGCGGCCATAGATGATCACGCCATTGTGCGAGGTGATTTCGACGAAATCGCCATGGCTCCACACGTTCGGGAACTTGTCGAAGTAGGCCTTGCGGTATTTTTCTCCGTCCGGATCATTCCAGAAGCCGATCGGCATCGACGGAAAGGGCTTCAGGCACGACAGTTCGCCGGGTTCGCCGCGCACCGGATGGCCGTCGTCGTCCAGGGCCTCCACGGCCATGCCCAGGCCACGGCACTGCAGCTCGCCGCGATAGACCGGCAGCAACGGGTTGCCCAGGGCGAAACAGGAAACGATGTCGGTGCCGCCGGAGATGGAGGCCAGCAGCACACGCTCCTTCACATCGCGGTAGACGTAGTCGAAGCTTTCCGGTGCCAGCGGCGAGCCCGTGGAAAGAATTGTCTTGAGTGCGGTCAGCTTGTGCGTCTCGCGTGGCTTGACGCCGGCCTTCTCGATGGCGGCGATCCATTTCGCGCTGGTGCCGAATACGCTGATGCCGACTTCGTCGGCGAGATCCCACAGCGCGTTGCCATCGGGATGAGACGGTGAACCATCGTAGAGCACGACGGCGGCGCCCACGGCGAGGCTGGAGACCAGCCAGTTCCACATCATCCAGCCGCAGGTGGTGTAGTAGAAGATGCGGTCCTCGCGCTTGAGGTCGGTGTGCAGGACCAGTTCTTTCAGGTGCTGAAGTAGGGTGCCGCCCGCGCCGTGCACGATGCACTTGGGCACGCCGGTGGTGCCGGACGAGTACATCACGTACAGCGGATGGTTGAAGTCGGTGGGCACGAATTCCAGCGTGGGTTCGTCGTCGCCGGCGAAGTCGGGCCAGGACATGGCGTCGCGAAGATCGTCCAGCTGCAACGGCTCGCCGCTGTAGGGAATGACCACCAGCTTCTCGATCGAGGTGATCTTCTCGAGCACGCCGCGGACCTTGTCCAGGCAGCCGAAGGACTTGCCGCCGTAGGGATAGGCATCAGCGCAGAACAGCACTTTGGGCTCGATCTGGCCGAAGCGGTCGACGACGCCGTTGATACCGAAGTCCGGAGAGCACGATGACCACGCCGCGCCCAACGAGGCGGTTGCCAGCATGGCGATCACGGTTTCCGGCATGTTCGGCAGGAAACCGGCCACACGGTCGCCCACGGTCACGCCGAGCTGCTTCAGGGCCTGCGCGACGCGCGCGACCTCGACATGCAATTCGGCGTAGGTGTATTCGCGCTTGTGACCCCATTCGTTGCGGAAGATCAGCGCCGGCTTGTCATCGCGGAAGCGCAGCAGGTTCTGCGCGAAGTTGAGCTTCACATTGGGGTAGAATTTTGCACCCGGCATCTGTTCCGGGTTTTCCAGTACCGGCTCGAACTGTCCGCTGGCACGGATGCCGCAGAATTCCCAGACCAGTGGCCAGAACTTCTCCGGTGAGCGAATCGAGAAGTCGTACAGCGGTGCATAGCGCTGGATGTCCTCGTTGCCGGTCTGTTCGCGCACGAATCGCACGAAGCGGTTCATGTTGGCGCGGTCGATGCGGTCCTGGCTGGGTTCCCAGATAGGCAGGTTCATCAAGCGGACATCCTCGTTCACGTTCGTGCGGCCCCAATCGCACAAGATAACAGTTGGGGCCTTCGGCAGCGATAACCCGAAAGTCTCAATGGCGTTCGCGATCCACGCAACGCCCTGAGTAGGAATGACAAAAGGCCGCCGCGAGAACGCGGCGGCCCGCAAGTGCCCGGGCTGAACGTTCAGCCCAGCGCCGCTTCGATTTCCGGAATGATCTTGAACAGATCGCCGACCAGGCCGATATCGGCGATCTCGAAGATCGGCGCGTCGGCGTCCTTGTTGATGGCGACGATGGTGCCGGCGTCCTTGATGCCGGTCAGGTGCTGGATGGCGCCGGAGATGCCGAAGGCCATGTACAGCTCCGGTGCGATGATCTTGCCGGTCTGGCCGACCTGCATGTCGTTGGGCACGTAGCCGGCGTCGACCGCGGCGCGCGAGGCACCGACGGCGGCGTTCATCTTGTCGGCCAGCTTGTAGATGACATCGAAGTTCTCCTTCGAGCCGACGCCGCGGCCGCCGGAGATCACGCGCGGGGCGCTCTGCAGGTCGGGGCGGTCGCTCTTGTCCTGCTTGAGTTCGACGAAGCGGGTGTGCGTCGGCAGCTCGGCGTCCAGCTCCAGCGCTTCGACCGGCGCAGCACTGTCGCCGCTGGCGGCGGCCTTCCACGAGGCCGAGCGGATGGTGGCGACCACGGTCTGGTCGGCCGGGGCTTCGACGGTGACGATGGCATTGCCGGCGTAGATCGGGCGCGTGAAGACGTGGCTGCTCTCGACGGTCATGACGTCGCTGACCTGGGCCACGCCCAGCAGCGCGGCGACGCGCGGCATCAGGTCCTTGCCGGTGGTGGTGGACGGGCCGAACACGTGGCTGTAGCCCTCGGAAGCCTTGGCGATCTGCGGTGCGGCGGTGGCGGCCAGCATGTGCGCGTTCTCGGCGCGGGCCACGGTCAGCACGCGACTGACGCCTTCGATCTTGGCGGCTTTGGCGGCCACGGCGTCGGGCGCGTCGCCCAGGACCAGCACGTCGATGGCTTCGGCGCCGACGGCGGACGCGGCGCTGACCACGCGCGCGGTGGCGCCGTTGAGCGTGCCGTCGAGATGTTCGGCGATGACCAGGATCTTGCTCATGATGATTGTCCTTCGTGTCTCGTGAGGCTTCGTTCCGCAGGCGGCGCGATGCGCGGCCGGCCCGCGGTGAAGCGGGATCAGTGTGCGGTTACAGCAGGCCTTTCTGCTTCAGGGCGGCCACCAGTCCGGCGGCGTCTTCGACCATCTCGCCCTTGCTGCGCTTCGGCGGCGGGGCATAGTTCGTGGTCTTCAGGTGGTCGCCGCTGTCCACGCCGAGGCTGTCGAACTCGATCACGTCGATGGGCTTGGACTTGGCCTTCATGATGTCCGGCAGCTTGATGAAGCGCGGCTCGTTGAGGCGCAGGTCGGTGGTGACCACGGCGGGCAGCTCGGCCTCGATGGTCTCCAGGCCGGCGTCGACCTCGCGGGTCACCGTGGCCTTGCCGTCGGCGATGGCCAACTCGCTGGCGAAAGTGGCCTGCGGACGCCCCCACAGCGCGGCCAGCATCTGGCCGGTCTGGTTGGCATCGTCGTCGATGGCCTGCTTGCCGAGGATCACCAGGTCCGGCGATTCCTTCTCAATCAGCTTGAGGAAGGTGCGCGCGGCCGTCAGCGGCTGCGGTGCGCCGTCGGTGGTGACGTGGATGGCGCGGTTGGCACCCATCGCGAGGCCATTGCGCAGGTGTGCGGTGAGATCCGCTGGACCGATGCCGACGATCACGACTTCTTCCGCCACGCCTTTCTCGCGCAGGCGCAGCGCTTCTTCCAGCGCGATGTCGTCGAACGGGTTGGCCGACAGCTTGACGCCGTCGGTGGCGACGCCGGAGCCGTCCGGCTTGACCTGCACGCGTACGTTGTAGTCCACAACACGCTTGTAGCCGACCAGGATCTTCATCAGCGATTCCTTCGATATCTCGGGTTCGAGGGCCTGCGTATGCGGGCACCGTGAATTCAAACGCTTATTCTAACCCGAGTGGCGGGGAAGCCTGAACCGGGCTTCATGTCGTGCGGTTAATGATCTCGGCGGGCGTACGGATAAGTAGGGATGGCAGTGTCAGGTTCGCCGCAGATGGAAGCTGCGGTTTCCAGGCGCAGACCTTCAGCACGCGATGACAGGGTGAATATTCGTTCAATTGCGTGAGCCAAGGTGCCGTCGACCTGTCCGGCTTCGGCTTCGAATTCCCAAGGGCCGAGATGAGCGTCCAGTAAGGGGCGTATAGCGCGAAGCCGCAACCAGAGCATGCTGCCTGCCACGAAATGGTCTCGTTCGGTGTCCGGCATGGACAATCCCAGGCGCGTGCACAGATAATGCACGGTGTCCTGGTTTGCACCCCAGAAATAGTGCAGCGGTTGTACGTGCCCTTCGGCGGCAACCAGTCCGAGTCCGCTATCATGGGCGAATGCATCATAAATGGCCCTTGCCCGGTGCGCGGCAAGCAGGCGGTCGAGCAGCTCTTTGCGCCAGGTATCCCCATCGTTTCGGTGGGTCGAGCGTTTGGTGTGCAGTTTCAATACGGTGTCGGCACCTTCGTTGAGCAAACGGTCGGCCACCTGCAGGAAGGGCAGGATGTCTCGGCCGTGATTAGGGAAGGCGTGAACTTCGCAGTCCAGCTTCAATGCTGCGACCCGTTTGTTTACGGTGACCTCGCGTTCGTATGCGGTCGTGATGATGATGCGCCAATCCAAGTCGCTGGCGCGCAGCGCGGCGACGATTTCATCGAGAAGCTCCGGGTACCAGGCGTGGATGATCACGCAGGGGCGGACGCGGGTGCCTGGTGTGATGCCAGACGCGCGTTGCAAGGCATCTCGTGTGGCATCCAGCCAGGCGTGATCAAGACGCATGTCGGGTTCCAGCACCGCACCCTCGGCCCATTCGTTCCAGGCATTGATGAAGACCAGGCGCTGCGGCGCAGGCAGTTTCGATGCGCGCTGCGTAATGGTCTGTTCGAGCCAGTCGCGATAGCCGCGCGGTGAAGCGTGCGCGTAAACGCGCCCGCGGCCACTGCGTCGCGGCTCGTTGTCCCAGGCGGGATTGACGCCAGGGAACAGCGTGTAGTCCGGCATCGGGCGCGTGCTGACTTCACGGGCCAGTTCGCGCCAGTCCAAGACCTGGCCGTGGTAATCGGGATTGATCAGGCGCTGTTGCGCGGTGATGTTGGTCGGCGTGGCCATGTTGGGTGGAAATTCGACGGCGGCATCGAATCCGATACTGCGCGGATCGAGGCGCTCGAACCCTTGCACGCAGGCCAGCGTGATGTCACCGATGTCATGTGTGTGGCACCACTCGCGCCAGCGCTTCGCAGTGGTGGCGGCATCGGGGAGCAGACCGGCGCGGTAGACCAGAAGTAGCGGTTTGCCATCAACGCGCAGGTAACGTGGGTCGCGTAGATAGGGGGCGACGTGTGCGATGAAAGCGAGATCGTCTTCAGGGCTGTGATCCTGGGCGATCAGAATGTCGTCGGCGCGGCCATCCCAGCGGCGCGACCAGTTTTCGTTGGCCCAGCAAAGGCAGATGGGCAGGTCCAGCGATGGGTCCGAAAGCCATTGTTCGGCGGGCGCCTGCAGCAGTTGCTTGCCCGCAAACCAGTAGTGATAGAAGCAGAATGCGCCGATGCCGTATTCACGGGCCAGTTGCATCTGCTTGCGCATCACGTCCTTGATGCGCAGATCGTAAAAGCCCAGCGCGCTCGGCAGTCGTGGTTGCGCATGACCTTCGAACTGCGGCATGGCGCGGGTCACGTTGCGCCATTCGGTGAAACCCTCGCCCCACCAGGCATCGTTTTCCGGAATCGGATGGAATTGAGGCAGATAGAAAGCCACCAAGGTCGCGGGCAAGGGGGTCGGCAATGCACCTTTGCGATGAGGAGTGCTGCCGATCGCCGGCTCACCGGCGCGATGGCGTGGAATGCCCCGCGACGGAGACTCGTGGATCGTCCAATGTCCGCGCGGGCCGTCCGGTACGAGTTGCGCATGACGGTCGAGAAAGCGTTGCCTCCATCGGTCGCGCGTGGCTTCACGAAGCGGAAGCAGGCGAAAGCCGAAGCGCAGCGTGTGGAACAGGGCGTCGCGGAGGAAAGAACTCTTCATCGCGTAATTGTACCGTTCATGACACGCTTGCCCGTGCTGCCGGGAGTCGGCCAAAGAAGCGCACGTAGAGCAGCAGGTACAGCCCCTGCAGCACGGCGCCGATGAGGAAAGGAATGGTCAGATAGCCGGCATGGAAGAGTGCGCCGCCGAGTACGGGGCCGATGGCGCGGGGAATCTGCAGGGAGATGTTCTGCACGCTGCTGACCAGGCCGCGGCGTTCGACGCCGGTCAGTCCGACGGTCAGTGCCTGACGCACGCCGATGGTGCCGCGATTGCAGGCGCCGCGCAGGACGTACAGCGCCATGGCGACCCAGAACCAGGGCACCAGGGGCATCGCCACGAGCAGCAATAGTCCGGTGCCGCGCAGCGTGACCACAGTGCGCACGATACCGCGCCGGCGCGCCAGACGGCTGGCCAGCATGGCGCCGAATGCGCCGAGCACGAAGCCGAGCGCGAGTCCTGGACCGATGACATTGAGGTCGCGATGGAATTTCACCGCGAACCAATAGGCGATCAGAGGCCCGGTCAATCCGATGGCCAATCCATTGAGGACGTTGACCAGTGCCAGGCGACCGATCAGGCGATTTTCTTCGCGGCGCCGGTCGCCGGCCTGGGCCGCGGTCTGCTTGACCGGGGGCGGCATACGCGGTTCGCGCGCCGCGAGCAACAGGATCAGGCTGACCAGCGAGCTCAGCAGCGGCAGGATGAACAGCAGTCGATAGCCCTGGACGTTCAGCGCGTGGCCCATGATCCAGGCCGGCAGGGCGGCGAGTAGGGCGCCGGCGGCCATGCCACAGAAGCCGAGCGCCATGTTGCGGCTGAACACGCTGCTGCGGCGCTCGGCGGGAAGCTCGATCGACATCCACGCCTGTTCGACCGGTGAAAACGGACCGGCTGCGCCATTCGCGCCGCGGCCGAAACCGCCGAATATGGCCGCGGCTACCAGCAACCACGGCGTGACGGTGAACATCGCCACCAGGGCTGCGACGATCTGCAGCAGGTCGTAGCCGATCAGGAATGCGCGGCGCCGTCCGCGATCGCTGAGCGGGCCGACCGCCATGGTCAGCACGCTTCCGACCAGCAGACCGCCCATGAGCACCGCGCCGATGGCGGTGCCGGTCCAGCCCATCGCGTGCAGGTAGAGCGCGAAGGCTGCCACCATCGCGCCCTGGCCGAGGCTGCGCGCCGTGCGCATGCCCATCAGCAGGCGCACATTGCGAGGCAGCGGCGTGGCGCGGGAGCGAGTCATGCGCGCGGGTGAAGTGCGGGGCGTTCGTCGCGGTGCGGAACGGTCACAGGTTCTGGTAGCTCGGCCCCGAGCCGCCCTCCGGCGTCACCCAGTCGATGATCTGATAGGGATCCTTGATGTCGCAGGTCTTGCAGTGCACGCAATTGGCCGCGTTGATCTGCAGGCGCTTGCCAGCTTCGTCCTCGACGATCTCGTAGACATTGGCCGGACAGAATCGCGTGCACGGATTGCCGTATTCCTCGGCGCACTGAGTGATGCACACGTTGGTGTCGGATACCTTCAGGTGCACCGGCTGGTCTTCGTCGTGCTCGGTGGCGGCAAAGTAGACGCTGGCGAGACGGTCGCGAGGCGGCAGGTCGCGGTCGACATAGTCGCGTTTCGGACTCTCGTACTGTCCCAGCCGGTGCAGCGAGGACCAGTCGGCGCGGTTCTTCAGCGTCCACGGCGACAGGCCGCCGGTGACGGTTTCCCAGGCGGCGTTGAACAGGCCAAACCACAGACCCTTGTGGAAGCCCGGGCGGATGTTACGCACCTTCTTCAGCTCGGCGACGGCGGCCGACTCGCGCAACGCGCGGTCGAAACCTTCGCTGCTGCCGTGCTCGGCCACGTGCTCGGCGGCGAGCATGCCGGAGCGGATGGCCTGGTGCGTGCCCTTGATCTTGGGCACGTTGAGCAGGCCGGCGGCATCGCCGATCAGCATCGCGCCGGGCATCTCGGTCTTCGGCAGCGACTGGTAGCCGCCCTCGACCAGCGCGCGTGCGCCGCCGGAAAGGATCTGGCCGCCTTCGAGCAATGCCTTCACTTTCGGATGATGCTTGAGCTGCTGGAACGCCTCGAACGGCGAGAAGTTCGGGTCCTCGTAGTCGAGGCCGGCGACGAAGCCGATGGCGACGCGGTTGTCGTCCAGGTGGTAGATGAAGCTGCCGCCGTAGGTCTTCGGATCCAGCGGCCAGCCCAGCGTGTGCACGACCTTGCCCGGCGTGACGCGGCCCTCGGGCACCTGCCACAGTTCCTTCATGCCGATACCGTAGGTCTGCGGGTCGCTGTCCCGGTCCAGCGCGAACTTCTTGATCAGCTGCTTGGACAAGTGTCCGCGGCAGCCTTCGGCCAGCACGGTGACCTTGGCCTTGATGTCGATGCCCTGGGTGTAGCCCGGCTTCTCGGAGCCATCGCGGGCCACGCCCATGTCGCCGATGCGCACGCCGGCCACGGCGCCGTGGTCGTCGAACACCGGTTCGGCCGCGGCGAAGCCGGGGAAAATGTCCACGCCCAACGCTTCGGCCTGCGGCGCCAGCCACGCGCACAACGCGCCGAGACTGACGATGTAATTGCCGTGGTTGTGCATCTGCGGCGGCGTCGGCAGCTTGCTGGCGTTCTCGTGGTCGCGCAGCATCCAGAGTTCGTCCTCGGCGACCGGCACGCAGATCGGCGGCGGGTTCTTGCCCCATTCGGGCAGCAGGGCGTTGAGCGGCTCGGGCTCGATCACCGCGCCGGACAGAATCTGCGCGCCGACGGTGGACGCTTTCTCGATCACGCACACGTTGAGCTCGGGCTTGAGCTGCTTGAGCCGGATCGCGAACGCCAGGCCCGCCGGGCCTGCGCCCACGGTGATGACGTCGTATTCCATCGTTTCGCGTTCGCTCATGTCAGGCTCCGTGTGGACGTGGATGGCGCGCGGCGCGGGAGACGCCGTGCGGATCGCGCGACAGCGCGGGCAGACGACAATTGTCCGTGTTCACGGCCCGACCGGCAAATGCTTGCGTTGCGCGGCGATTTGCGCGTTCATGGAAATGGGCCGCACGGGCGGTCTGCACCACGGGAGTCCCATGAATACCTCTTCGTCCTTGACCGCCAGCGATCTGCGTCGCGCCAGCATGTGCCAGTTGCTGCACTGGCTGGCCATCGGCCGCACGCGTCCACAGCTTCTGGCCGACGCCTGCATGGAGGCCGTCGAGCGCTTCGATCCGCACATGAATGCATTCGTCGACATGCGTTCCGCGCTGGTGCAGGACCAGGTCGTCGGTGCCGAAAAGCGCCGCAAGCAGAGTGTGATCGGACGGTTGGACGGCATTCCCGTGGCGATCAAAGACAACATCGACATCGCCGGCTGGCCGACACGAGCCGGCATGCCCGGTCGTGGCGAACAGGACGCCGCGCAGGATGCGCATGTGGTCTCGCGCCTGCGCGCCGCCGGCGCGGTGATGCTGGGCAAGACCAACATGGATGAAGGCGCGCTGGGCGCGGTCACTCACAACGCGCATTACGGTGCCACGCAGAATCCGCACCGTGCGGGCTATACCGCAGGCGGTTCGTCCGGCGGCTCGGCCGCGGCGGTCGCATCCGGCATGGCTACGGTCGCCATCGGCACCGACAGTCTGGGTTCGGTGCGCATTCCGGCCAGCTACTGCGGAATTTATGCACTCAAACCCACGCACGGCGAGATTTCCGCGCGCGGCGTGGTGCCGGCTGCGCGCCGGCTGGACGCGGTCGGGTTGCTGGCGCGCAGCGTCGACGATCTGACCGTGCTGCTGCAGGTCTTGGCCGGATACGACGCCGACGATCCGCGCTCGCGCCATCGCCGCGTGGCGTTTTCGCCGCCGGACTGGGAGCCAGGGCGGCTGCGAAGCGGTCTGTTGCCGGACCTTCGCGCCATCGGCGTGGACGGCGAGGTGGCCGACTTGTTCGATGCCGCCGTGGGTCGGCTTCCGTTCGAACTCGGCGAGCGCCGCACTGTCGATTTCTCCGACTGGGACTTCGCCCGCACGCGGCGTGCCGGTCTGCTGCTGATGGAGGCGGAGATGCTGGGCACCTTTGCTGGCGACCTGGCCGACGCGGCGCATCCGGTCTCGGAGAATTTCCGTTCGATGATCGCGTACGCCCAGGGATGTTCGGCGGCCGACTACGCCGCCGCGGATCGCGTGCTCGACGCCGCCGTGCTGAAGATGCGCCGTCTGTTCGCGCAGGTGGATGTGCTGGTGCTGCCGACCACGCCGCAGACGGCGTTCGCGCTGGATGCGCCGGTGCCGGCGAATCAGGCCGACCTGACCAGTTTCGCCAGTCTCGCGGGCTGCCCTTCGGTCAGCATCCCGATGGGCATGACCGCGTCGGGGATGCCGGCCGGTCTGCAGTTCGTGGGACCGCGCGGTTCGGACCTTCGTCTGCTCGAGCTGGCGCAGGTGTGCGCGGCCAGCCTCGATGCGGAGCCGACCTATCCCATCGAGCCGGTGCAAGGCGCCTGAGGCAGGATGATGCATCATGCAAGACTCGCTTCTGGCTGAACATGAAGTGTGTCTGCACCCCGATCTGCCGGGGGCGGAGCTGACGCTGTGGCCGCAATGGCTCGCCATCGACGATGCCGACCGATGGCTGCATGGCCTGCAAGGTGAAATTCCCTTCACGCAACATCGGCTGCGGCTGTTCGGGCGCGAGGTGTCCGCACCGAGACTGAGTTGCTGGGTCGGTGACCCCGGGACGGACTATCAGTATTCCGGCGTGCGATTTGCGCCGCATGCGTGGACGCCCGCGCTGCGGGAGCTGCGCGAGCGCGTGCAGGCAACCTGCGGTGCGTCGTTCAACAGCGTGCTGGCGAATTTGTACCGTGACGGCGACGACGCCATGGGCTGGCACAGCGACGACGAACCCGAACTCGGCCCCGAGCCGGTGATCGCCAGCGTCAGCCTCGGCGTGATGCGTCGCTTCCGCCTGCGCGCCCGCGACGATTCCCGGCGCAGTCTGGATCTGGAGCTTGCGCATGGCAGTCTGCTGCGCATGGCGGGTGCGACACAGCGGAACTACCGGCACGCTCTGCCACGCAGCAAACGCGTGGCTGGAACCCGCCTCAACCTTACCTTTCGGCACATCGGCTGACGCCGGCCCTTGGAATTGCCGTGACGGGGCGGCGATAATGCCCGCCCGTTCCACGATTGACGAGCAAGGCATGACCGCAAAGACCGTTCTCAACGAGGCGCATCGCGCGCAGGGCGCGCGCATGGTCGACTTCGGCGGCTGGGATATGCCGATCAACTACGGGTCGCAGATCGAGGAACACCATGCCGTACGCCAGGATGCCGGCATGTTCGATGTCTCGCACATGACCGTGGTCGATCTGCACGGCGAGCGCGTGCGCGATTTCCTGCGCCGCCTGCTGGCCAACAGCGTCGACAAGCTGACCGAGCACGGCAAGGCGCTGTACACCTGCATGCTCAACGAGCGTGGCGGCGTCATCGACGACCTGATCGTCTATTACCTGGGCGAGCATTTCTTCCGCATCGTGGTCAATGCGGCCACGCGCGAGAAGGATCTTGCGTGGATCGAGCGTCAGGCGCAGGCCTTCGAGGTCGAAGTCCGCGTGCGCGACGATTTCGCCATGATCGCGGTGCAGGGTCCCAACGCGCGCGAAAAGATGATCGGTCTGCTGGCCGAGGTCGACCGTGAGCGCATCGAGGCGATGGGCAAATTCCACGCCGCCGCCGCGCAGGCGCTGCACGGCGTGCCGCTGTTCGTCGCACGTACCGGTTACACCGGCGAAGACGGCTTCGAAGTGATGGTGCCCGAAGAGCATGCCGTCGAACTATGGCAGGCGCTGCTCGATGCCGGTGTGCGGCCGGCTGGACTGGGTGCGCGCGACACGCTGCGACTGGAGGCCGGCATGAACCTGTACGGCCAGGACATGGATGAGGACGTCTCGCCGTGGGAAGCCAGTCTCGGCTGGACCGTCGCCATGGACGAAGGGCGCGACTTCATCGGTCGCGGCGCACTCGAAGCGCAGAAAGAGCAGGGCGTGAAGCGCCGCATGATCGGACTGGTTCTCGACGAGAAAGGCGTGTTGCGGCACGGCCAGACCGTTCTGACCGATGCCGGCGAAGGCGAGATCCTCTCCGGCAGCTTCTCGCCGACCCTCGGCAAGGCCATCGCCTTTGCGCGCGTGCCGAGCGGCGAGCTGGGCGATGTGCGCGTCGCCATCCGTAATCGTGAGTTGCCCGTGCGCGTGGTCAAGTACCCGTTCGTGCGCGACGGCAAGCCGCGCGAAGGCATCTGAACTGAACTCGCCTGCGCCATGCGTGAGGCACTAGAATTGTTTCCATTCATCCGACCTGACAGGACCGATCCATGAGCGAGATTCCCGGCGACCTGAAATTCATGAAGTCCCACGAGTGGGCGCGTCTCGAGGACGACGGCCTGGTGCGTGTGGGCATCTCCGACCATGCGCAGAACCAGCTCGGCGATCTGGTTTACGTCGAGCTGCCCGATATCGGTTCGCGTGTCGGACCGGACAACGGCTGCGCCGTGGTCGAGTCGGTCAAGGCGGCATCTGACGTGTATTCGCCGGTCAACGGCGAAGTGGTGGCCGTCAATGACGCGCTCGACGACAGCCCCGAATCGATCAACGAGGACGCGTTCGGTGAAGGATGGATTTTCGTGGTCCGCCCCGATGACAAGGCCGAGCTGGACGAGTTGCTTGATCCAGAAGCCTATGCGCAGTTGATCGAGGACGAGGATCACTGAGTTCCCGATCCAGTCTGTGTGGAGCGTTTGATGACGCATCCTCCGATGTCTTCGAAAACGCCGTCAGCCTTGGTCTGACGGCGTTTTCGCATGTCGGGGAAGGTTGCTGGCGCGGCGCATTCGTGCAGTTCGGGTGTCGTAGCGAGCGTGACTTCCTCTCTGTTGTTTATTTTCGTATCCGCGTATAAACGTTTAGATGTCTATATAATTCACGTGTATTCGGTGATTGGATATCCGCGAAGTTCGCATCAAGATGCGCTTCGTGCGCTGAATGAAGCGGTTCTCGCGGGATCATTCGGTACGTGAATTTTATTGACACCACGTTTCTACGGGTCTAGTTTTTGCGGCCAATGGTGGAGTGGTTTTGAAGATGGCGGGAACAAAGTACATCAAGCCGTATGTCGATCACGGCAAGAAGGCGGGGGCGGTGCGCAAGGTGACCGTGTCCATTCCTCTACATGTGCTGCGTCTGCTTTCCGACGAACGGACACGACGCCAGGTAAGCAACCTCAGGCACGCGACCAACAGCGACCTGCTGGTTGAGGCTTTTCTGCATGCCTTTACTGGGCAACCACTGCCAACTGATGAGGAGCTGAGACGAACCATGGCTACGACGAAGAAAGCTGCGAAGAAACCGGCTGCGAAAAAGGCAGCCAAAAAACCCACCGCGAAGAAAGCCACCAAGAAAGTCGTGAAGAAGACGGCCGCCAAGAAGGCCACGGTCAAGAAGGCCGCCGCCAAGAAGGCGGCCGTGAAGAAGACCGCACGCAAGACCGCGAAGAAGACCGTGAAGAAGGCGGCTGCTGCTCGCAAGTCCACTGCCAAGCGCGCGCCGGCCAAGAAGGCCGCAGCGAAGAAGACTGTGAAGAAGGCGGTCAAGAAGACGGTGGCGAAGAAGGCGACCAAGAAGGCCGCCAAGAAGACCGCGGCCAAGAAGGCGACCAAGAAAACCGCCAAGAAAGCGGTGAAGAAAGCCGCCAAGAAAACTGCAGCCAAGAAAGCCACGGCAAAGAAGGCGACCAAGAAGACCGCAAAGAAGGCGGTGAAGAAGGTCGCCAAGAAGCCGGCAGCGAAGAAGGCGGCCAAGAAGACGGCTCGCAAGGCGCCGGCCAAGAAGACCACTGCGGCTGCGCGCGTGTCGCGTCGCAGCAAGCGCAAATAAGATCGACTCCACGCGTGGTTCGCCACGAAGCTTCCTGTGGCTGCCCAGCGCAGGAAGCTTGCAGAGACTCTGCATTTGCCCCGGATTTCCGGGGCATTTCGTTTCAGGGAGCGGCGCCGGTGCGTATCCGCCTTGTCAAAAGAATGGCTTAGCTATTGGCAGTGGCGCGTGATGGGGGTACCTTGTTCCGGAATCCGCGCTGCAACAGACCGCAGGGTCTGGGTTCTTCTTCAGGGGAACTACAGGGGGCGCGGGTATCTGGTAGCAACGTAGCGAGTGACCATGGATACCCGAATGTCTATTTCAAATCGTCGTCGCGCGCGAGGCGCGGCCTCGTCCACCTTCATTTTTTCCGGCCTGATCGTGCTTGTGATCGCTGCGGCAGGCTGGTTCCTGGTAGTCAAGCCGCATCTTGATGCGACCAAGGGCGAAAGTCCGACGCAGGCCGCGACCAAGAAGAAAGTCGTGTCCAAGTCGACGCCGCCTCCGGCCAACGTCGCGGCGATGTCCACCGATCAGTTGCTCAACGAGGCCGGCAAGGCCGTGCGTGAAGAGCGTCTGCTTTCACCGGCGGGCAACAACGCTTTCGAGTTTTATCTGAAGGTTCTGGAGCGTCAGCCCAACAATCAGGTGGCGAAAGAAGCGCTCCGCGAAACTTTCCCGTTCGGCGCCAACGAAGCCGAGCAGGACATCAACAGCCGCAACTTCAATGAAGCACAGCGCGAGATCGACCTTCTGGCCAAGGCTGACCCGGACAACTACACGTTGACGATCCTGCGCTCCAAGCTCGATGCGCAGCGCAAGACGGCGACCAAGGAACAGCAGCAGGCGCAGGCGGACCTTCTGGCCAAGCAGCAAGCCGCGCAGAAACAGCGGGCTGCCGCCGAGGCGGAGAAGAAGCGTCAGGCAGCCGAGGCGCAGGCTGCGGATGCCACGTCCAAGCCGGCCACGACGCAACCGCAGGAGCAGCAGACCGCCCAGGCTCCGGCGCAGCCGAAGAAGCAGGCGCCAGCGCCGGTTCGTATCCAGAACGCGGTGCTCGTGAGCAGCGTCAATCCGCGTTATCCCAGCGTGGCGTTCCGCCGTCGTCAGGAAGGCTGGGTGGATGTGCAGTTCACGGTCGACGCCTCCGGTAATGTGAAGAACGCCACCGTGCTTGACGCCAAGCCCAGACATGTTTTCGATCGTGCGGCGATTTCCGCAGTGGAGCGCTGGAAGTACCGTCCGGCGCTGAACAACGGTCGCCCATTCCCGGTGACGATGCGGCGACGCATCAACTTCTCGTTGGGCAACCAGTAAGAAGCGCGTTCCGCGATTATCTGCAAGCGACGAAGGGCGATGCATATGCATCGCCCTTCGTTCATGGGCTCAGCGGCGAGTATGCCGGCGTCGCTCGAGGTTGGCCCAGTCGCGTGGCTGCAGGCCCAGCAGTTGATCCAAGAACATGGGGAACAGTCCCGCGGGACGCGAAGTGCCGGCATTCCACAGCATCACGATGCCGACCTTCTGCGCGGGCAGGAATCCGATCATGGCGCGATAGCCATTGACGGCGCCGGCATGGAAGATCAGCCGCTGCCCGGCGTAATCGTAGATACGCCAGCCGAGCGCGTAGTGTGCGTCGTCAAGTCGAGCGCGTCGCCATGGTGTGGCATGCAATTCACTGGGCGTCGCGATGCCCGGCGTGTGCAGGGTGCGCAGCAGGGCGGCGGGCAGCACGTCCGGGCGACCGCCCATCTGCGCGATCAGCCACTGTTCCATGTCGCGCAAGCTCGCGTTGACGCCGGCGGCCGGCGCGACGCGGTAATAGGCTTCCCTCGGCGTGAAGGGCCGCCACCCAGCGCGTGTGCGGCGATGCGGTCGCGCCCAACTGGCGCTGTTCTCCAATCCTTGCAGTCCGTAGGTCGCGGTGGTCATGCCCAGAGGAAGAAACAGTCGCCGCTCGACTTCGTGACCATAGAAGTCGCCGGTGCGGGCGTGGATCACGTCTCCGATCAGGCTGAAGGCGACGTTCTGATAGCTGTAGCAGGTGCCGACCTGGCAGCGCAGGTGAACCTGATCCAGTTCGCGCGCAAGTTTCGGGTACGGCTCGTTCGCTTCCAGCAGCAGGTCGTAGGTGTTGCGTGGCAGGCCCAGACGCTGGCCGAGGATGTCGCCAACGGTCGCCTGCTGGGTCGCATCATCGTTGTTGAGGTCGAAAAACGGCAGCACGTCCGTCAGGCGTGTATCCCAGCGAAGGCTGCCGTTGTCCACCAGCAGGCCGGTCAACGCGGACGCGAATGCCTTGGAAAGCGAAGCGATACGAAAGACGGTGTTCGGCGTGACCCGGATGCCCGCACGCGCATCGGCGTAGCCAAGGGTACGTTCATAGGCAACATGACCGTCGGCGATGACGGCCGTCGCCATGCCGGCGGTGTCTCGATGTTCTTCCAGCTGGATCAGCCAGCGGTCGTAGGCTTTCAGTGCATGTCGCAATTGCGCGGGCGTCACGCGTTGGTTGTGAACCGGGTCGCGCACGGTTGCGCGGGCGTTGGCGGGCGGGCATGCCAGTGCTGCGAGCAGGGCTGCGCAGGGCGCCAGAAAGTGAAGGATCGAGCGGGCGGTCATGCTATGCTGCTTCGTGTTGCTCACTGCATTGCGCAGGGTGGGAAAGGACCGATGACTGGCATCATTCTCTTGATCATCGCGGTGCTGATTGTGGTGTACCTGGTCGGCATCTACAACGGCCTAGTGCGCGCCCGCAACGGCTACAAGAACGCCTTTGCGCAGATCGACGTGCAGCTCACCCGCCGTCACGACCTGATTCCGAATCTGGTCGAGACCGCGAAGGGCTATCTCAAGCACGAGCGTGAGACGCTGGAGGCGGTCATCCAGGCCCGCAATGGCGCGATGTCCGGTCTGGCCGGCGCCAAGGCCAACCCCGGCGACCCGGAGGCGATGAAAAAGCTTTCCGGCGCCGAGAACATGCTGACCCAGACACTCGGTCGCCTGTTCGCCCTGTCCGAAGCCTATCCGGATCTGAAGGCCAACCAGAACATGATGCAGCTGTCCGAGGAGCTGACCTCGACCGAGAACCGCATCGCGTTCGCGCGTCAGGCCTACAACGACGCGGTGATGACCTACAACAACCGCCGCGAAGTATTCCCGAACACCCTGATCGCCGGCAATTTCGGCTTCAAGCCGGCCGAGCCCCTGAAGCTCGAGGATCCCGCCGCCAAGCAGGCGCCGCAGGTGTCGTTCGCCTGATGCGTGCGGCGCGTTTTCCGCCGACCTTCGCGCAGAACTAGCCTCCGTGGATTTCTTCGCGCAACAGGCACGGGTGCGTCGCAGCAGCCGTTGGCTGGTCGTACTGTTCGTGCTGGCGGTGCTAGCCGTGGTCGCGGCGGTGGACGTGGTCGTTCTGGTGGTGGTCGGTTACGGTCGTGCGACCGAGAACGGTCTGGGCGTGGACCTGGGATCGATGGCGCTGATCAGTTTCGGTGTGCTGGCGTTGATCGGCATGGCTTCGCTGGCGCGCACGCTCAGTCTGCGCGGTGGCGGTGCAGCCGTGGCGCGAAGCATGGGTGCCACGGCGGTTTCGCCGGACACGACCAATCCGGCCTGGCGCAAGTTGCGCAATGTCATCGAGGAGATCGCCATCGCTTCGTCGGTGCCGGTGCCGGATATCTTCGTGCTCGAATCCGAACCGGGAATCAATGCCTTCGCGGCCGGGTACACGCCGTCGGATGCGGCCGTATGTGTGACGCAGGGATGCCTGGATCGGCTGACCCGCGACGAGTTGCAGGGCGTGATCGCACATGAATTCAGCCATGTGTTGAACGGCGACATGCGTCTGAACATTCGGCTGATGGGCCTGCTGTTCGGCATCCTGGTGATCGGCATCGTCGGTCGCATCCTGATGTACTCCGGCGGACGCGTGCGCACGCGCAAAGGCAATACCGCTTATGTCGCCCTGATCGGTCTGGCGTTGCTGCTGGTGGGGTATATCGGGTTCTTCTTCGGCCGCTTGATCCAGGCTGCGGTGGCGCGCTCGCGCGAATCGCTGGCCGATGCCTCGGCGGTGCAATTCACGCGCCAGACGCGAGGTATCGCCGGCGCCCTGAAGAAGATCGCGGCGATGGCCGAAGGCTCGCAGTTGCAGGCGGCGAACAGCCAGGAAGTCGCACACATGCTGTTCGGCGAGCCGGGGCGCTTTTCCAGCCTGTTCGCGACCCATCCGCCTTTGCCCGAACGCATTCGTGCGCTCGGCGTACCCTACGACGAGAAGGAAATCGAACAGCTGGCGCGGGCCTGGCTGCAGCCGCAGCGTGCGCGTCACGGCGAAGATGCCTCGGCATCCATCTCCGGCTTTATGCCGACGTTCTCGACAGGGGGCGCGGCGGCGGTAGCGGAAACAGCCATGCCGCGTACCGATCGCCCGATGCCGGTGCAGGCGGAAGCGGTCAGCGCGCGTGTCGGCCGGCCGGGGATGCAGGATGTGCATGCTGCCGGACACCTGCAGCGGCAGCTGCCGGATACGCTGGCGCGTGCGGCGCACGACGCCTCCGGTGCGCTGGATCTGGTGTTGGCGCTGGCCGTATCCGACGACCCGCGCGTGCGTGACGCGCAACTGCTGCAGGTCGATAGCGGTTTTGGCAGCGATGCTGCAGAGGGCGTGGAAGCCCTGTTGCCAGCCCTTTCGATTCTGCATCCGATGCTGCATTTGCCGCTGGTGGCACTGGCGTTTCCGCAGCTCAAGCGGCAGCCGCGTCCGCGTCTGACGCAGCTGCTGCACACGCTGGACATCATCATTCATGCCGATCAGCGCATCAGCCTGCACGAGTATTGCCTGGTCAAGTTGCTGCGGTTGATGCTGACCGACGCGCTGGATCCGTCCCGTGGCTTCGTGCCCGGCGCGCGGCGGCTGCGCCAGGTCGAGGCTGATTACGCTGTCCTGTGCGCCGTCGTGGCGCATCATGGACATGATGACGGCGACGCGGCCCGGCGTGCCTGGGCGCGCGCCATGCACGAGGCGCTGCCCAATGCGCGTGCGGACTTCGCGGTGCCGGGCAACTGGCAGGCGGCGATGGATCGTGCGTTGGAACGCCTGGACCGCATCCGTCCGCTGGACAAGCAACTGGTGGTGCGTGGTCTGACTCTGGCCGTGGCCGAGGACGACCACGTCAACGTGGCCGAGGCCGAGTTGCTGCGCGTGATCTGCGCCGCGCTGCATTGCCCGCTGCCGCCGCTTCTGCAACACCTGACTACTTTCTCCGACGAGGACGAGGACGCGCACACCACGTGATGCGCGGGCCGTGACCATGGAACGCCCCGATATTCGAGATGCCAGTGAAGTGCGGCCGCTGCTGCTTTCCGCGACATGCTTCTTCCTGATTCTCACCGCCTACTACATCATCCGTCCGGTGCGCGACCAGCTCAGCGGTGCGGTGGGTTCGATCTCGTTGCCGCTGTTTTACGGCGCCACCTTCGTCGCCACGCTGCTGCTGACGCCGCTGATCGGCTGGCTGGTCGTGCGCTTCCCGCGGAGGCAGCTGATGTTGTGGAGCTTCAGCTTCTTCATCGTCTGCCAACTGGCCTTCGTGCCGGCCTTCATGTTCCAGGATCAAATTGGAGCGCGGCTGCTGGGCACGGTGTTCTTCGTCTGGGGCAGCGTGTTCAATCTGTTCGTGGTGTCGCTGTTCTGGAGTCTGATGGCGGACATCTGGTCCAGCCAGCAGGCGCGACGGCTGTTTTCGCTGATTGCACTGGGCGGCATGGCGGGAGCGATCGCCGGCCCATTGATCACGTCGCTGATGGTGAACCTGGTCGGCGTGGCGCCGTTGCTGCTGATTTCGGCCCTGCTTCTCGGTCTGTCGATGCTGTTGCTGCTGGTGGTGTCGGCCGAGGCGGAGCAGGCCGCGCCGACGTCGGCGGCCGCGATCGGCGGCTCGCTGCTGGCGGGCGTCAAATACGTGTTCACGCAGCCGTTCCTGCGCTACATGGCGCTGCTGATGTTGCTTAACGACGGCATCGGCACGGTCGCGTACGCGCTCGTCGCCGATTACGCCAAGGCGCACTATGTCAGCGATGCGGCGCGCACAGAGATGTACGCGCACCTGGATTTCGCGATCAATTCGCTTGGCGTGCTGATGCAGGTGAGCGTGACGCGCTGGGTTCTGCAGCGCCTCGGCATGACATGGGGCATCGTGATTCCCGCCGTGGTCAATTTTTCCTTGCTGGTGCTCGTTGCGATCCTCGGTTCGAGGATCGAGCTCTGGGGTGCCGGTATTTCGCTGGTGCTGGTGCTGCAGGTGGTCGTGCGCGGCACGCAGTACGGGATGCTCAAGCCGGCCAGCGACGCGCTGTACACGCGCAGCGCCCGGGAAACCCGCTACAAGGGCAAGAACTTCGTCGAGACCGCCGTGTGGCGGTTCGGCGATCTGGTGGTGACCAGCGGCATCAATCTGCTGCGCGACGCTGCCGTGGCCTTGGGCGGACTGGCCGCCATCAGCGCGGGCGTCTCGGCCATTGCGGTCTGGGTCGGTTTCCTCGCGGGGCGTACGGCCGGCGATGAACCCGACGAGGCCGCGCATCGCGACCGCATCGCCTGATGCGCCGTTCCTGTTCCCTGCGGCGCTGGATCAGCTGACGATGTAGCGCTGCAGGTGCTCGATTTCCTGCGCCTGATCGTCGATCACCGCTTTCACCAGATCGCCGATCGATACCACGCCGATGATGCGGCCATTCTCGATCACCGGCAGGTGGCGCACTCGGCTGTCGGTGCACAGGCGCATGCATTCCTCGACGCTGGCATCGGGGCCAATGGTGAGGACGTTGGCGCTCATGATCTCGCTGACCGACGTACTGGACGAGGCGCGGCCGCGAAGGATGACCTTGCGTGCGTAGTCGCGTTCGGAAACGATGCCGGCCAGGGCATCGCCGCGTAGCACCAGCAGCGCGCCGATGCCGCGTTCGGCCATCTGCTTGATGGCGTCGAGCACGGGCGTGTCCGGTTGCACGCTGTAGACCTGGTTGCCCTTCGATTCCAACAGATGCCTGACGTGCTGCATGCGCTGCTCCCGTGGCGGCCGGTGGCGGTCGACTGCGAGTCTAGCGCGATCCCGGCGTCCGGGTCACGAGTCGCTGCGGGGCGGTGTTTCGGTTGTGGTCGGAAGCTGTTCCTGCACGAAATACAGCGGGCGTTGCTTGCTTTCGGCATACATGCGTCCGAGGTATTCGCCGATCACGCCGAGGGCCAGCAGCTGCACGCCGCCGAGGAACAGGATCACCAGGATCAGTGTCGGGTAGCCGCGCACTGGATCGCCCCATATCAGGGCCTTCAGCAGCACCCAGATGCCGTAGACGAAGGCCATCGTCGCCGAGCCGAAACCGATCCAGGTCGCCAGGCGCAGGGGTGCCACGG
The DNA here is from genome assembly GCF_003267965.1 of Oleiagrimonas sp. MCCC 1A03011. Classification (NCBI taxonomy): domain Bacteria; kingdom Pseudomonadati; phylum Pseudomonadota; class Gammaproteobacteria; order Lysobacterales; family Rhodanobacteraceae; genus Oleiagrimonas; species Oleiagrimonas sp. MCCC 1A03011. The sequence continues at coordinate 471,124 of NZ_MSPY01000002.1, forward strand.
AAAACGAAGTGATGCCTTCCACGGCCAGGTTGAGCAGGCGCCAGTAGTTCCATTTGCTCTGGCCTTCGTGGCGCGGATGGCGACGATAGGTGACGCCGGTCTGTCGGTAACCGATCCAGGCGAACAGCCCTTTCATGAAGCGCTGGCGTTCGGGCAGCTCGCGCAGCGCCAGCACGGCCTGTCGCGAAAGCAGTCGAAAATCGCCGGTGTCGCGCGGCAGCGGGGTGTCGGAAAGCCGCTCCATGACGCGATAGAAGGCGGCCGCCGTGAAGCGTTTGAATCGGCTCTCGCCCTCGCGTGCGCTGCGCGTGGCGTAGACCACGTCGAAGCCGGCACGCCATTGCTCGACCAGTTGGGGAATGAGTTCCGGCGGGTCCTGCAGGTCGGCGTCGATCACCACCACGGCGTCGGCGTCGGCGTGATCCAGTCCTGCGCTCAGTGCGGCTTCTTTGCCGAAATTGCGCGACAGGCGCATGCCGCCGGTTCGCGCATCTTCCGCGGCGATGCCGCAAATCGTGTCCCAGGTGTCATCGCGGCTTCCGTCGTCCACGTACAGCACGCGGCTATCCAGATCGAGCGAGTCGAGTACCGGGCGCACGCGCTGGTGGAAGGCGAGCAGTCCGTCGCCTTCGTTGTAGGCAGGCACCACGACGGTCAGCGTGGACTGAGGAGTGGTTTCGGTCATGGCGTCGATTCTGCCATGCGAACGGGGCTATGGCTGCGCGCGTGGGTGCGGGGGATGCTTTTCGGTCACGTAGGCGGTGCCGCCCAGTTGCGTCATCTGCTGCTGGATCCAGGCCACGCGCCGCTGCACGTAAGCGGACGGGCGGTCGGCGTGCATGCGCCGCGGATTGGGCAGGACGGCGGCCAGCAATGCGCCCTGGTAGCTGTTCAGCTGCGACGGATCGGTATGCCAGTAGGCGTGACTGGCGGCGTCCACGCCGTAGATGCCGTTGCCGAGTTCGGCGATGTTGACGTACACCTCGAGGATGCGCCGCTTCGGCCAGGTCGTTTCGAGCAGGACGGTGAAATAGGCTTCCAGGCCCTTGCGGAAGAAGCTGCGTCCGCCCCACAGGAACAGGTTCTTGGCGGTCTGCTGGCTGATGGTGCTGGCGCCGCGCAGGCGACCGCCGTCCTCGGCCGTGTCGATGGCCTTCTGGATCGAGGCCACGTCGAAGCCGTGGTGGAAGGGAAATTTCTGGTCCTCGGAGGCGACCATCGCCAGCGGCACCTGCTTGCTGATCTTGGACCACGGCACCCAGTGATAACGCAGGTGGAAATCCTTCTCGCCGTGACGCCAGGCGCTGAGCTGGCGCTCGACCATGAAGGCGCTCGTCCACGGCGGGACGAAGCGCAGGACGAGCACCATCGACTCGGTCACCACGAACCAGATCAGCAACGCCCAGAGGGCGCCGCGGAGCAGTCGTTTCCACAGAGGCCGTTTGCCGGATTTCATCGCTCCAAGTGTAAAGGACGCATGTGAATGCCGGCCGAGCCGTTATCCTTGGCATACCGATCTTGCGAACCCGCGCAGATGCCCCCACGTATGCGCGCTTTGGGAGAATTGCCGTGACCGAAGAACGCGATGTACTGCACCGTTTCCTGCTCGAGCGCGCCGGTGTGCGCGGCGTGCTGGTGCGTCTGAACGAAAGCTGGAGCGAGGTGGCCGGTCGCGCCGACTACCCGCAGGCCGTGCGCCGTCTGCTGGGCGAGAGTCTGACCGCCAGTGCGCTGCTCACCGGTCAGATCAAGTTCGACGGCGCGCTTTCGCTGGAATTGAAGAGCCGCGGCGATCTGCGCCTGCTGTTCGCCGAGTGCACGGATGCCGGCCGTCTGCGCGGCCTGGCGCGGCACGACGAAGCGGCGGCCGATCATGAGGCCATCGACTTGTCGGCGCTGCCCGGCGCCACGTTGGCGATCACCATCGGCAACGTCGAGACCGGCCACCGCTATCAGGGGCTGGTACCGCTGGAGAGTGCGGGGCTGGGGGCGGCGCTGGAAGATTATTTCATGCGCTCCGAACAGCTTCCGGCGCATCTGGTGCTGGCGGTCGGCGAGCACGGCGCGGCAGGCCTGCTGTTGCAGCGCATGCCCGCCGAGGGCGGCACGGGCGTGCAGGGCGACGCCGACGGCTGGGATCGCGTGCAGCATCTGACGGCGACGCTGAGCGAGAAGGAATTGCTGGAACTGCCAGCGCAGACGCTGCTGTACCGGCTGTACCACGAGGAGAACGTGCGTGTGTTCGAGCCGCGCCCGCTGGCGTTCGGCTGCAGCTGTTCCGCGCAGCGCGTGGAGGCGATGCTGCGCGCGCTGGGCACGGAGGAAGCCGAGGCCGCGCTGCAGGCCAATGATGGCGAGGTCGAGGTGACCTGCGAGTTCTGCGCGGCGCAGTATCGCTACGACCGCGTGGACATCGAGCGCGTCTTCAGCGAGATGCCGGACGCGCCGGCGTCGACGCGCAGCCACTGAGGCAGCGCGTCACGACAGACCGGTCGCGCCGCGCGACAGCCAGTGCTCGGCCGGTTCGGCGCCCGAGTACAGGAAGCCCTGGCCGTAGCGGCAACCGAGTTCCAGCAGCAGGTCGCGCTGGGCGCCGTTCTCCACGCCCTCGACGATCACCTGCATCTGCATCGAGTCGGCCAGCGCCTGGATGGCGCGGAAGATCGCCGCGCCCTGCTTGTCGGCGTCATCGCTGGTGTCGATGCGCGCCGTGAAGGAGCGGTCGATCTTCAGCACGCCGATCGGATACTGGTGCAGATAGCTCAGCGACGAGTAGCCGGTTCCGAAGTCGTCCAGTGCGATGGCGATCCCATGGTCGCGCAGGCGGTCCAGGGTCAGTTTGATCTGCTCGGGGTTCTCCAGCAGCGTGCGTTCGGTGACCTCGATGCGCAGGTTCTTCGGTGCGACCCCGTGTTCGTCGAGCAGCGACAGCAGCCGGTGGTCGATGTCCTTCATGCGAAGGTGGCGGCCGGAGACATTGATGCTGACGAAGGCGCCGTCGCGGGTCAGCGTTGGAGCGTGTGCAAAGACCTGCTCGAAGATCTGCCAGTCGATGGCCTCGATGCATCCGCTGTCCTCGGCCACGGTGAGGAAGGCGCCGGGCAGCAGCAGACCGCGTTCGGGGTGGCGCCATCGCATCAATGCCTCGTAGCCGAGGATGCGGCCGTCATCCAGATGCACGATGGGCTGGAAGAACGGTTCGAATTCGTTGCGCGTCATCGCGCGGCGCAGGTCGCCCTCGATTTCCAGGACCGACAGCGCATTGCGGCGCAGGCGGTCGTCGAACCACGCGGCGCGGTGGCGGCCGGAAGCCTTGGCGCTGTACATGGCCGAGTCGGCGTCGCGCAGCAGTTCCTCGGCGCGGCGGTAATGCGGTGCGCTGAGCGTGATGCCGATGGATGCGGAGGTGAACATTTCCTTGCCGCCGACGCGGATCGGGTTGTTCAGTTCGGAGATGATGCGTTCGGCGACGCGGAACACAGAGGGTTCGTCGCCCACGCTTTCCAGCAGTACGGCGAACTCGTCGCCACCCAGGCGCGCGACGATATCGTCGCTCTTCACGCAGGTGCGGATGCGGCCGCCGACCTGGAACAGCAGGTCGTCGCCGATCAGATGGCCGACGGAGTCATTGATGACCTTGAAACGGTCCAGATCGATGAACAGTACGGCAAAGCGCCTGCTCTCGTCCTCGTGGTAGCGGCGCAGCGCCTGTTCCAGGCGTTGCAGCAACAGGGCGCGATTGGGCAGGCCGGTCAGCGCGTCATGCAGGGTTTCGTATTTCAGCCGCCGTTCGATGCGTTCGCGTTCGGAAATCTGTTCGCGCAGATCGCGGTTGGCCAGGGCCAGCGCGCGGGTGCGCTCGGTGACGCGGCGTTCCAGGCTGGAATAGGCCTTCTTCAGCGATTCCGCGCTGCGCTTGCGCTGCAGGGCGTTGGCGATGTGGTAGCCGACGAAGGTCAGCAGTTCCTGGTCAGGTTTCTTGTAGACGTACTCGGGCGTGTAGCTCTGCACGGCCAGCACGCCGACAGTCTTCTCTTCGCAGATCAGCGGCACACCGAGCCAGCAGAAGGCATTGCTGCCGCTGGGAATCAGTTCGCGTTGTTGCGTCATCTCCTGCATGCGCGCGCGGTCGGCCAGAAGCGCCTCGCCGTGGCGCAGCACGTACTCGGTCAGGCCGCGCCCCAGCGAGCGCTGCCGACGGTCGGCGTCGATTTCGTCCACCGAATAGGGGAAGTCGAGCTTGCGACCGTCGTCGCTGAGCAGGGCGATGTAGAAGTTGCGCGAATAGAGCAGGCCGCCCACGACGCGGTGCACGGCGGCGTAGAAGTCGTCGAGACTGTCGGTGGTGTTGGCCAGCTCGGCGATGCGGAACAGCGCGGTCTGCAGGCGCTCGCCGCGCTGGCGTTCGATGACCTGCTGCTGCAGCACGCGATTGGCGTTGCGCAGGGCTTCGGTGCGTTCGGCAACGCGCCGCTCCAGATCCGCGTGTGCTTCGCGACGTTCGAGTGCGGTCTGTACGTGCTGGGCCACGTAGGCCAGCAGTTCGCGGTCCTGCTCGGTGTAGCGTGCGTGTTCGTGGTAGCTCTGCACCACCAGGCCGCCGACCACTTCGCTGCCGCGCAGCAGCGGTACGCCCAGCCAGTCGACCGGCGGCGGCCCGCTCGGGTGCAGGTCGCCCTGGACCTGCGCACGGATCTGTTCGAGGTTGCCGTACAGCGCATGGCCTTCGCGAATCAGATACCAGGTCACGCTCTCCCGGATGCTGTCCATCGACAGGTAGGTATCCGGCGGCGGCGGGTCGGTATCGGTGGTGTCGGCGTAGTAGGCGAAACGCAGGGCATCGCGCTGGCTGTCGTACAGCGCGATGTAGAAATTCTCCGCATACATCAGTGAGCCGACGATGCCATGCAGGGCGTGCATGGTCTCGTCCATGTCGTGCACGGCGCTGGCCTGGTTGGCGATGGCGAACAGCGCGCGTTGCAGGCGCTCGGCCTGGGCCAGGCGGGAGACGGCGTCGTACAGGTGACTCAGCTCGGCCTGCTGATGCAGGCGCACGTCGACCAGTTTGGCCAGCCAGGCCAACTGGGCATGATCGTCGCTGTCGAGCGTCGTCGGCAGACGTGCCATCAGGGTGCGTTGTCCCCGCGGGTCATGGCCCAAACGCAGGGTGCGGTCCTCGGGCGCCTTTTCGAGCGCTTCGAGCGGTTCTTCGAGCCAATAGACATGCAGACCGTCGATTGGCGCCAGGACCTCCGCGACGATATCGGCCACAGCCTGCGCGTCTTCAGAGTCGAACAGGCGTTCGATCATGAAGTGGAGCGCTTTCGCCTCGGACAGAACCGGCGTGGCAGCGCGGGTTTGGGCGGCTGAGGTCATAGCACAGGGTGACAGGTATCGGCCTCGGCAGTGTATACCGGCATCTACGCGGATGTCGCGATACGGCGGGATTGTGCGCAATGTCTCACATTGCCTGATACACCTGTTCGAGGCCAATGAACTGAGATCTTCATCATCTGTTAGTAAAAGGTAAAGATGCGTATAATCGAAAGCGAGGGATGCTGCGCGAGGAACGTCCGTGTTCACGCGTGGTCAGAAGAATCGACACGATCCGGGGGCGCTGATGCGCAGAATGCTTTCCAGCTTGATGATGCTTGTGCCGTTGGTTGCGGCAGGGCAGACGCTGGACGGCGTTTCCCCGACCAAGGCCGCGGCCGAGCATGTGGCGGCCTACCGCAGCCTTCAGCGTGTCGACAGTCAGGGCAACATGCTGCTGCCGCTCTGGCGTGACGCCGATGGGCGCATGCTGGCGCTGGTGGGGTCTTCGGATGCACCGCAAGCAGGCGTGCCCGGCGCACTGGATTTCCGGGTCGTCGACGTCAGTCAGGGGTACAGCTCCGGACTGCGTTATGACATCGGTCCGCACGTGGCGGCCTACGCTCAGCTTGCGCAGCACAGCTGGTTGACGCCGAAGCCGGTGCGTACCTGCACGCCGGCCGAGGGCATCGGCTGCCCGGATGCCAACACCCTGAACGCGGCGCGTTTGCTCAGCGGCGAGATTGGCGCCAGCTACAGCGGCAGTGGTTACCGCTTCGATGTGCTGTTCAACAGCACTCGTCCGAGCGTTGCCACCTCGCCGTTGCTGCCGCGCGTGCTGCCGCAGTCGCCGACGGACGTGCTGCCGTTGTGGTCGCTCGATCGCAGCACCAATGTCGCCGCGCGTGGTCGCGTCGCATTGGGCAGTCAGACCGGTATCGACCTGGGCGCGAGCGTCGGTCGGATCCGTCTGCTTCCGGGCAATCTGCTCGGTGTGAACACCCTGGGACAGCGTTCGCTCAGTCTGGGGGTGGACAGCGGGCCGCTCAGTGGTCGCATCACCGGGCGCATGCTGCAGCCCGTGCCGGGCTCCGGCGATGCCGCGTCGTTGTCGATGGGTCCCGAGCGCCATTGGGCCACCATCGATCTGGGTGTTACTTGGCGACTGCCCTGGCAGGGCGAGCTGCGCTTCGGCGCACAGAATCTCTGGTCTTCGGGACAGGCGCCCAAGCCGGTCGAAGGCCCGGAGCCGGATCAGTCGCGGATCCCGTACGTGCAGTACCACCAGGATCTGTAATCGCCACCGTCCGCTCCGGGCGGGTTCCCATCAGTCGTTCTTCTCGATCTTCACGTCGCCGCTGAAGGTCTGCACATCGATGTTGCCGTCGCCCTGGCCAATGCGGCTGTTGAGCGAGGAGCCGGGACCGTGTGCCTTCTCGATCACCTGACCGAAGGCCGAGCGGATGTCGCCGCTGAAGGTCGATACGCGCATCTGCGCGGAGAGGGTGGCCGGAAGGCGCAGCTTGACGTCGCCGCTGACCGAGTCGACCTCGATGTGTCCGTCCTTCTGCAGACCACCGTCGACTTCGACGTCTCCGGACACGGTGTTCATGGAGATCTTCGCGAACGGGCCACCGTGAAGCCGGATTTCGCCGGACACGGTCTCAAGGTCGCCGCGCTGCGCGACCTTGGGCGCGATGATGTCGCCGCTGACCGTCTGGATGTCGGCCTGCTGCATGGCGCCGGAGAGCTCCACGCGCGCGCTCACGGCGTCCACGCTGACCTTCGGGCTGTCGGCGTCGATGCGCACATCGCCGCTGACGCTGTTCACGTCGACCGTGCCGCCAGAGAGTCCGCGGATGTCGGTGGTCGCGCTGACGGCATCGACCGCCACGGAGGCGCCGCGCGGCACCTGTACGTCGAGCGTGCTCGGTTCCATGTTGTCATCGCCGCCCCAGTGGAACAGTCCTGATTTTTCGGGTGTCTTCACCTTGATCAGTAGCGTGTCGCCGTCCTTCTCGACCTGAAGTCCCGGTGATCCCTTGCCGAGGGTGCCGCCGACGTGCACCTGGTTGCGGTCCCACGTGGTGACCTGGATTGAGCCTTTCACGTTGACGATCTTGACGTGACCGTCGGCGGCGAGGTCGCGGGTCTGATCGATGGGCTGGCCGGCCAGCGCGATGGCGCTGAACAGCAGGAGTGGAAGTACGAGCAGTCGTTTCATGGTGGATTCCTCCTCGGGGAGCGTGTGTTTCGGAATGGCGGTCAGGGCGCGCGCTGCGTATAGCGTTGCAGGCGCCATTGCTGGACATGGGTGCGTTGCTGGATGCGGCGCAGGAAGGCGGCATCCGGTGCCTGCTGCAGGGCCAGGCGGATTTCACTGTCGGCGGCCTGGAACTCAATGGCGGCGCCGGCCAGGCGCGGATCACGCGGTTTCCAGCGCTGGCCGTGATCGCTGGCCAGGTGTGTGCCGTCGTACAGCGAAGTCGGCGCGCGCAGCAGTGCCGTGCCCAGGAAAAGGCCGATCAGGATCATCGCGGCCGCGGCGGTCATCGGCAGCCATGCGCGAGGTGCGCGCGTCGCGGGTGCGCGCGGTTCGAGTTGTGCGGCAATGCCGGCCCACAGGTCGCGCTGCGGGGCATGCGGTTGGTTCAGGTCGCGGGTCTGGCGCAGCCATTCGAATTCGTTCATGGTCGATCTCCCAGCGCGTCGCGCAGCAGCGCGCGCGCTCGATGCAATTGGGCCTTGGAGGTGCCGCTGGCGATGCCGAGTTCTTCGGCGATGTCGCCGTGTCGCCAGCCTTCGACGTCGTGCAGCACCAGCACGGCGCGGGCGCGCGGTGGAAGGTTCGCGATGGCGCGCTCCAGTTCCTCGCGTTCGGCGGGGCAGAAGGGTTCCTCGCAGGTTTCCGGCAGTTGGTCGCTGTCGAGATCGGTGACCGGGTTGGCGGCCCGCGAGCGCAGCGCCATCAGTGCCGTGTTCACGGCCAGGCGATACATCCAGGTGCCGAAGGTACTCTGGTGACGGAAACCTTCGAGCTTGCGCCAGGCTGTGACGAAGGATTCCTGCACCAGTTCCTCGGCGCGGCCGTGGTCATAGCCGGACAGGCGCAGGACCGTGCCGTAGATGCGCGGCACATGACGCCGATACAGCGACTCGAAGGCGCTGGCGTCACCGCGCACGGCGGCGTGCACCAGGTCGCTGTCGGACGTCTCGGTGGTGGCGTCTGCGGGCATGCTCGCGGGTTGGAGTAGGCAACTGGCGTTCATCGTGCCAGCTTTGATGCGCCCCGCGGCAAATGGGTTTGCATCGCCGCCTCGTTGCGAGGCGGCGATCGAGCAGGTCCTAGGAGGCGACCTTCTTCTGCGCGGGGGCGGCTTCGGCGGCGTCCAGCGCATCGGCGACACGCTGGCGCTCGGCCTTCAGCGCCGCCGGCATGCGGTCGCCGTAGCTGTCCAGATATTCACCGATGGCGACCATTTCGTCGCGCCAGCCGTCACGATCGACGGCGAACAGCTCGGCCACGGCGTCGTCGTCCAGGCCCAGGCCGTCCAGGTTCAGCTCACCGTCGGCGGGCAGGGTGCCGATCGGCGATGCCACGCCCTCGGCCTGGCCGGTCACGCGCTTGAGCATCCACTCCAGCACGCGCATGTTCTCGCCGAAGCCGGGCCACAGGAACTTGCCGTCGGCGTTCTTGCGGAACCAGTTGACGTGGAAAATCTTCGGCAGCTTCGCATCCGGCGTGTCGAACGATAGCCAGTGCGCGAAGTAGTCGGCGAAGTTGTAGCCGCAGAACGGTTTCATCGCCATCGGGTCGCGACGCACTACGCCGACCTGGCCGGTGGCTGCGGCGGTGGTTTCCGAGGCCATCGAGGCGCCGACCAGCACGCCGTGCGTCCAGTCGCGGGCCTCGAACACCAGCGGCACCAACGACTGCCGGCGTCCGCCGAAGACGATGGCCGAGATCGGCACGCCCTGCGAGGACTCGGCTTCCGGTGACCAGCTCGGGCACTGGCTCGCAGAGACGGTGAAGCGGGAATTGGGGTGCGCGGCCGGGCCGTTGGCCGGATCGACGTCGCGACCTTGCCAGTCCTTGACGGGCTTGCCGTCGGGCAGGCCTTCCCACCACGGCTGCATGTCCGCCGTGACCGCCACGTTGGTGAAGATGGCGTTGCGGTCGAGCATCGCCAGCGCATTCGGGTTGGTCTTGGCGCTGGTGCCCGGCGCCACGCCGAAGTAGCCGGCTTCCGGGTTGATCGCCCACAGGCGACCGTCCTCGCCCGGCGTCATCCAGCAGATGTCGTCGCCGACGGTCCAGATCTTCCAGCCGTTGTTGCGGTAGCCCTCGGGCGGAATCAGCATCGCCAGATTGGTCTTGCCGCAGGCCGACGGGAACGCCGCGGCGACGTAGTGGATCTGGCCCTGCGGGTTCTCGATGCCGACGATCAGCATGTGCTCGGCCAGCCAGCCTTCGGTGCGGGCCTGATGGCTGGCGATGCGCAGTGCGTGGCATTTCTTGCCCAGTAGCGCGTTGCCGCCGTAGCCGGAGCCGTAGGACTTGATGCTCAGCTCTTCCGGGAAGTGCATGATCCAGCGGCGCTCGGGATCGAGCTCGCCGGTCGAATGAAGCCCCTTCACGAACGAACCTTCGCGCTCGATGCGCTCCTGCGCGGCCTTGCCCATGCGCGTCATGATGCGCATGTTGGCGACCACGTACGGGCTGTCGGTGATCTCCACGCCGCAGCGCGCGATCGGCGAACCGATCGGACCCATGCAGTAGGGCACCACATACATCGTGCGACCCTTCATGCAGCCTTCGAACAGCGCGTCGATCTTGGCGTTGGCCTCGTCCGGCGCCATCCACTGGTTGTTGGGGCCGGCGTCTTCGCGGTTCGGGTGGCAGACCAGGGTCAGCTTCTCCACGCGCGCCACGTCCTTGGGGTCGGAACGGTGCAGGTAGCAGCCAGGGTGGGTGTCCTGATTCAGTTCGATCAGATCGCCGCGTTCGAGCATGAGCTCGACCAGGGCCTGGTTTTCGGCTTCGGAGCCGTCGCACCAGTGGATCTTTTCAGGGGTGGTCAGTGCGGCGACTTCGTCCACCCACTGATTCAGTGATGCCAGCTTGCTCGTCATGACGATCCCGTCCGCGTAGACATAACCGGGGCGCATAGGCGCGAGAAAGGCGGAACGGTAGTCGCCCGGTCATGCTATTGCAACAAGTGCGTGCACGACGCGCCGCCGCATGATTTGCATGGAAACGTTTGCAATCGTGACGGGAAGCCATTTGTGCGATTTTCGTCGATTCCGTGCGCACGAGCCGGATCGGGGGGCTTTGTGGCCACGCCGTTGCGCGAAGGGACGGGGGCTGGCCCGGACATGCCGGTTCGGGGCGGGCTGAGTGGCGCTCACTGGAAACCGGGGAAAGCGTTCGGACACGCAGCGTTGTTCGGGCGCGCCTAGTGGGGAATCAGGGTTTCGGCCACGTGCTCGACGTAGGCGTCGAATTCCTCGTGACTGAGGCGCGGCATGCCCAACGCGAGGTTCAGCTGCAGGAAACCGACGAAGGCGGCATAGGCCAGGCGCGCGCGGTGGGCGGCTTCTTCCGGCGGCATGGAAGCCTGCAGGTAGGCCTCGGTGAGAAACTGGATGCGTCGCTGCGACACGCGCGTCATCAGTGGCAGCACTACAGGATGGTCCAGTGCCTTGAGCAGGGCGGCGTAGATGCGATGCGACGGCACTTCACGGGCGACGCGATGGAAGATCTCGCGCAGGCGTTCGCGCGGGTCGTCGATGGGTTCGATCTGCGCCAGCACGTCGGCCTCGTCGTGCTGTTCCCAGCGTTCCAGCGCCGCCAGCAGCAGGGCCTCGCGATTGCGGAAATGCCAGTAGAAGCTGCCCTTGGTAACGCCCAGGCGTCGCGCCAGGGCTTCCACGGCCAGTGCGTTCACGCCGCTTTCGGCGATCAGCTCCAGGGCGCCAAGTTCCCAGTCTTCGGCGGAAAGGCGCGTGCGTTCGGTCTTCTGTCGGGCATTCATGCGTTCATGCTAGCCGCTCCGGGGCGGGATGCAATCACTACGTGCGTCGGCGCACGGTGCGTCGGGAGCGGAACCATACGCATGCGCATTGACAGTGCTGCCCCGGGGCTTACATACTCATGCGTATGGTGGAACTAGGCGACCAGCGCGAACACGTCCGGAAAACGCACATCGAAGGTGCGGGTGGAATTCGTTTGGCTGCTGAAGTGCGCAATCCGGAGGGGGCTCCGTGCGTGCTGTTCGCACATGGCTTCGGACAGACGCGGCACGCCTGGTCGGCCACGGCCGACGCCATGGCCGTGACGGGATGTCGCTGCGTCAGCTTCGACGCGCGTGGGCATGGCGGCAGCGGACGGCCGGATGACGGATACCACATGCAGCAGTTCTTCGACGACCTGCGCGCGGTGGCCGAGGCGCAACCGCATAAGCCGATTCTGGTCGGCGCCTCAATGGGCGGCCTGCTGGGGCTTGCGGTTACGGGCGAATCCGATGTGCCGCCGTTCTCGGCGCTGGTCCTGGTCGACATCACGCCGCGTTGGGAGACCTCGGGCGTGGCGCGCATCCTCGATTTCATGCGCGCCTGGCCGGATGGCTTCGGCGACTACGACGAGGCCGCGCAGGCCATTGCCGCCTATCTGCCGCACCGACGCGGGCGCAAGAGTGCCGAACAGCTGCAGCCGTTGCTGCGGCGCGGTGAGGACGGTCGTCTGCGCTGGCACTGGGATCCGCGCATGCTGCAGCCGATTGCCGAGGAAGGCGAACGCCATCAGCCGCGCCTGATCGAGGCCACGCGCCGCGTGAAATTGCCGGTGCTGCTGCTGTCTGGTGCCCGCAGCGATGTGGTTTCGCAACGGACCATCGACGAATTTCTCGAATTGGTGCCGCATGCGCGGCACATCGAGTTGCCGCGCGCCACGCACATGGTCGCCGGCGACGCCAACGATGCCTTCACCCGCGCCATCGTCGATTTCATCGGCGTCGGTGCGGAGCGGGAGCACTCCATGATGGGCCAGCCCTCCGGGGCGGCCTGAAACCGCTGCGGCGGAACATTCCGCCATGGCACGATGAACGTACGGCTCTCCGGAGCCGGCAACGAAGAAGCACAGGTGATAGACATGTCCGCCTTCATTCCTCTTCTGGCCGCCCTGATCGCCTCCGGCGTATGCGCCTATCAGCGCGCCGGGTTGCGTACCTGGACCGCAGTGACCGCAGTCGCCATTGTGGTGTTCGGTCTGATCGCCTACGCGCCGGTCGCCACCGTCGTCACGCTGATCTTGTTCGGCCTGATCGCGGTGCCGCTGAACCTCGACAGCTTCCGTCGTACTCGGATCAGTGCGCCGTTGCTGAAGATGTTCGCCAAGGTCACGCCAAAGCTGTCCGACACCGAGCAGACGGCACTGGAAGCCGGCACGGTCGGGTTCGAAGGAGAGTTGTTCTCCGGCAAGCCGAATTGGTCCGAATTGCTGAAGCAGCCCAAGCCCGAGCTGTCTGCCGAGGAACAAGCCTTCCTCGACGGGCCGGTGGAAGAGCTGTGCGGCATGCTCGATGACTGGCAGGTTACCCATGAGCTGGCCGACCTGCCGCCGGAAGTCTGGGATTTCATCAAGCAGAACAAGTTCTTCGGCATGATCATCCCGAAGCGCTACGGTGGCCTGGAATTTTCCGCGCTGGCGCATTCGGCGGTGCTGCAGAAGGTTGCCAGCATCTCCTCGACGGCGGCCTCGACCATCGCCGTGCCGAATTCGCTGGGGCCGGCCGAACTGTTGCTGCATTACGGTAGCGAGGAGCAGAAAGATCACTTCCTGCCGCGCCTGGCGGATGGTCGCGAGATTCCCTGCTTCGCGCTGACCGGCCCGACCGCCGGTTCCGACGCCACCTCGATTCCCGATTTCGGCATCGTCTGCAAGCAGATGCACGAGGGTGAGGAAGTGCTCGGCATCCGCCTGACCTTCGACAAGCGCTACATTACGCTGGCACCGGTCGCGACCATCGTCGGCCTGGCGTTCCGCATGTACGACCCCGAGCACCTGCTCGGCGAGACCGAGGATCTGGGCATCACCCTGGCGCTGATTCCGCGCGAGACCGAGGGTCTGGAAGTCGGTCGCCGCCACTTGCCGCTGAACGTGCCGTTCCAGAACGGCCCGGTGCGCGGCAAGGACGTGTTCGTGCCGCTGTCGACGCTGATAGGCGGTCCGGACATGGCCGGTCATGGCTGGCGCATGCTGGTCGAGTGCCTGTCGGTCGGTCGCGCCATCTCGCTGCCGTCCAACGCCACTGGCGGCGTGCGTGCGGCCAGTGCGGCGACGGGCGCGTACGCGCGCATCCGCAAGCAGTTCGGCCTGGCCATCGGCCGGTTCGAGGGTGTCGAGGAAGCGCTGGCGCGCATTGGCGGCTACACCTACGCCACGGCCGCGCTGTCGCGCGCCACGGCCGCCGCCGTCGATCGCGGCGAAAAGCCGGCGGTGCCGTCGGCCATCGCCAAGTACCACGCCACCGAGTGGGGCCGCGAGGTCTCGCGCGACGCGATGGATGTGCATGGCGGCAAGGGCGTCCAGCTTGGTCCATCGAACTACCTCGGCCGTGCGTGGCAGGGCGTGCCCATCGCCATCACGGTGGAAGGCGCCAACATCATGACGCGCAGCCTGATGATCTTCGGTCAGGGCGCGATCCGCTGTCATCCGTACGTGCTGAAGGAGATGCAGGCGTTGTCCATCGAGGACAAGAAGGAGCGCCTGAAGACCTTCGACCGCGCGCTATTCGGCCACATCGGCTTCGGTTTCTCCAACGCCGTGCGCGCGTTCACCCTGGGTCTGACCCACGCCAAGATCGGCAAGGCACCGGGCGATGCCTACACTCGCCGCTACTACCGCAAGCTCAACCGCTATTCGGCCGCGTTGGCGCTGTGCGCCGATGTGTCGATGGGCGTGCTGGGCGGGCGCCTGAAGTTCAAGGAGAAACTGTCGGCGCGTCTGGGCGACGTGCTCAGCTACCTCTACATCGCCAGCGCGATGCTGAAGCGCTACGAGGACAGCGGCCGTCCCGAGGCCGACCGTCCGCTGCTGGCGTGGGCGTTCCATGCCTGCGTGTGGCGCATGCAGATGGCGCTGGACGGCGTGATCCGCAATTTCCCGGTGCGTCCGGTGGCGTGGCTGCTGCGTGCGCTGGTGTTTCCGTTCGGCCGGCGCGAAGTGCCGCCGTCCGACCGTCTCGGCCATCGTGTCGCGGCGCTGCTGATGTGTCCCAGCGAGGCGCGCACGCGACTGCTGGAGTGGTCGTTCATGACGCCGACGGCGAACAATGCGATCGGCCGCATGAACGCCCTGCTGCCGGACGTGATCGCTGCCGAGCCGATCGAGCGCAAGTTCCTGAAGGCGCTCAAGAGCGGCAAGATCACCGCGCACGAATACACCGAGAAGCTGGCGCAGGCTGAACAGCAGGGGGCCATCAGCGAAGCCGAGCGCGAACTGCTGCAGCGCGTGCATGACGCCACGCTCGAGTTCATCAACGTGGATGACTTCGATCCGTCGGAGCTGGTCGCGGCCAAGGTCCGTGACGGCAAGTCCGGCAAGGAAAGCGGCAAGGGCAGCAAGCAGGCCGCTTGAGGGAAAGCGGGGAGAGAGGGGCACGATGCGCCTTCCGGCAACGGGAGGCGCATCGTCGTATCTGGCGCCTGGATCAGCCCGGGCGGCGTTTCCAGAATGGCGGCACGATGCTGTTCCGGCGCAGCGCGATGAACAGGAACACGCCGGCCAGTGCGAGGCAGCACAGCGGCGTGATCAACGAGGCTTCCGGACCGAAGGTGCCGCCACTGAGCCAGTTCGGTCCGGTCAGTTCGGCCTGCAGCCAACCGTGCGGCGGAAGACCGGAAACCGGCGTGCCGAAGACCGGACCCTCCATCACGTTCCAGGCAGCGTGAAGCCCCATGCACAGCCACAGCGAGCGGGTCACGTGATAGACCAGTCCGAACAGCACGCCGGCCTCGATGGCGATGGCCAGACCGCTCCATAGTGTGGCGTTGGGATTGCCCAGGTGGATCGCGCCGAAGGCCAGCGCAGAGATCAGCACCGCCAGCCATGTGCCCAGGCTTTCCTCGACGATGCGAAACAGCGCGCCGCGGAACATGATCTCCTCACTGATACCAGCGCCCAGGCCGAACATCAGGATCGACTCCAGCCACGGCACCTGGGCGTTCGTTCCCAGCACGCGGTAGCTGCCGGCCAGCCACAGGATGCCGATGACCACGCTGAGCAGGGCCATGCCGAGCAGGACGCCGCCGATAAAGTGCGCGGGGAGCTTGCGCCAGGCCAGCTCGGCGGGCCATCGGCGTTCGATGACGCGCGTCAGGATCAGGTAGGCGATCACGGCCGGCAGCGCGCGAATGATGAGCTGCGCCCAGCCCTTGATGTTCGGATTGCCCGAGGATGGACTCCATCCGAGCAGGTGCAGGGCCATGCCGGTGAGGAACGCGGCGGCCACGAACAGCAGCGCGAAGAGGATCAGTCGCGCCAGCGCGGAGTAGATCAGCCAGCGTTTCCAGCCGCTCGCGTTGGCGGGCGTCTGAAAGGCGAGGTTCTTGTACATGTCCGTCCCCCTGATGGTCGAGTGGCCAGATTAGCAGCCGCACTCGACATCAGGTAGGCGGAGCGTGGCTCGCTAGCCGACTTCGACCGAGCTGGCGTGTTCGCGCGTCGCGGCGAAGGTCACGTCCGGCCAGCGCTCCTGCGTCAGCTGCAGGTTCACGCGGGTCGGCGCCAGATAGACCAGCGCGCCGGAGGCGTCCACGGCCAGGTGCTGCGCGTTCTTCTCGCGGAACTGTTCCAGCATCTTCTCGTCGTCGCAGTAGATCCAGCGCGCGGTGGCCACGGTGACGTTGTCGAACACCGCCTCCACGCCGTATTCGTCCTTCAGTCGGTAGGCGACCACGTCGAACTGCAGCACGCCGACGGCGCCGAGGACTAGATCGTTGGACATCAGAGGACGGAAGAACTGCGTCGCGCCTTCCTCGGACAGCTGCGCCAGTCCTTTCTGCAGCGCCTTCATCTTCAGCGGATCGCGCAGCCGCGCACGGCGGAACAGTTCCGGCGCGAAGTTGGGAATGCCGGTGAAGTTCAGCGCCTCGCCTTCGGTGAAGGTGTCGCCGATGGAAATGGTGCCGTGGTTGTGCAGGCCGATCACGTCGCCCGGGTAGGCCTTGTCGACGATGTCGCGGTCCGAGGCCATGAAGGTCAGCGCGTTGGCGATGCGCACATCCTTGCCGGTGCGCGTCTGCAGCATCTTCATGCCGGCCGAGTAGGTACCTGAGCACACGCGCATGAAGGCCACGCGGTCACGGTGCGCCGGATCCATGTTGGCCTGGATCTTGAACACGAAGCCGCTGAGCTTCTCCTCGTCGGCCTCGACTTCGCGCGTGGTGGTGGCGCGCGGCTGCGGACCGGGCGCGTGTTCGACGAAGAAGTCCAGCAGCAGCTGCACGCCGAAGTTGTTCACCGCCGAGCCGAAGAACACCGGCGTCTGCTTGCCGGCCAGGTACTGCGCCGGGTCGAACGGTTCGACCGCGCCGGTGACCAGCTCCAGCTCGTCACGCAGTTCGGCCAGCGCCTCGGCGCCGAGGGCGGCCGCCAGTTCCGGATGGTCCAGGCCCTTGAGCACCTTCGCTTCCTGGCGCTCGTAGTTCTTGCCGGCCTCGTACAGATGCACCTCGTCGCGGACCAGGTGGTAGACGCCCTTCAGGCGCTTGCCCATGCCGATGGGCCAGGTGATCGGCGCGCACTGGATGCCCAGCACCGATTCGACCTCGTCGAACAGCTCCAGCGGCGAGCGGCCCTCGCGGTCGAGCTTGTTGATGAAGGTCATGATCGGCGTGGTGCGCAGACGGCAGACCTCCATCAGCTTGATGGTGCGCGCCTCCACGCCCTTGGCGCAGTCGATCACCATCAGCGCCGAGTCGACCGCGGTCAGCACGCGGTAGGTGTCCTCGGAGAAGTCGGCATGGCCCGGAGTGTCGAGCAGATTGACGATCCTGCCGCCGTACGGGAACTGCATGACGGAGGAGGTCACGGAGATGCCGCGTTCCTTCTCCAGCGCCATCCAGTCGGACGTGGCGTGGCGCGCGGCCTTGCGGCTCTTCACCGAGCCGGCCATCTGGATGGCGCCGCCGAACAGCAGCAGTTTTTCGGTCAGCGTGGTCTTGCCCGCGTCAGGATGGCTGACGATGGCGAAGGTGCGCCGACGCGCGGTTTCGGTGCGGTGGCTGGACATGGGCGTGGGCCGCAGCGTTAAACCACTCATGATAGCGCGCTGCCGACCTGCCGCGCATCTGCGCGCAGGGTGTGTTCATGGGGCGGTCCTGTCGGAGCGGTCGAGCATCGGGCTTGTCAGGCGGGTTGCAGGCTCATCCTGCGCAGCCATCGGTAGTGCGAGGCGATGCTCGCGGCGAACGAAGGGCTGACATGGTAGGGCAGCCCGAATTCGCGACAGGTCCGTTCGACCACGCGCGCCACCGCCGGATAGTGCACGTGGGCGATGCGGGGGAACAGGTGGTGCTCCACCTGGAAATTGAGTCCGCCGATCAGCCAGGACAACGCCCGGTTGTGCGGCGCGAAATTGACGGTGGTGTGCAGCTGATGGACGGCCCATGACGTGTCCAGATGCGGCGTTTCGCGGGTCGGTTCCGGAAACGATGCGGCCTCCACGACGTGCGCCATCTGGAAGACCAGGGCCAGCAGCAGGCCGGAGACGGCGGCCACCGCCGCATAGCCGGCCACGACCACGGTCCACGGATGGAACGCCAGCGGCACGCCGAAGGCGAGCATGAAGAACGCCAGTTTGCCGAGCACGAACACGGCCAGGTCCGCGCCGCGTGGACGCGCGAAGGGCCGGCTGCCGATGGTGCCGGTGAGCAGGTCGCGGAAGTCGCCGTACAGGTGCCAGCGCAGCACGGTCACGGCATACAGCGGCCACAGGTACAGATGCTGCCAGCGGTGCCAGGGGCGTCGCTGCTGGCTGGGCGAAAGACGCGCCAGCACGCCCAGGTCGATGTCGCTGTCGTAGCCGTCCACATTCACCCAGGTGTGATGAAAGCGACCATGTTTCCATTGCCAGATGTAGGAGCTACCGCCGACCAGGTCTAGGGTCATGGCCATCAGCCGGTTGACCCAGTGCCGTTTCGAATACGCCAGGTGCCCGCCGTCGTGCATGATGTTGAAGCCGATGCCGGCAGTCGCCGCGCCCAGCGCGACCGCCAGCGGCAGCGCTTGCCACCAGGTCTGCGCCAGGAACACCAGGGCGACGTAGGTCAGTGCGAAGGCCGCCAGGATGATCGCGGTCTTGGCATACATGCGCGCATTGTCGCGGGGATCGCAGCCGCGTTCTCGCAAGTCCGCCAGGACGCGACGCTTGAGTTCGTGATGAAAGGCGTTGTCGCCGTTGAAGCGGAGCGGTCCCGCCTGTCGGCCTGTGGGCGAGGGGGCGGTCGCCGGGCCGTGGCGCGATGCAGCGTTGCGGGACATGGGGACATCGTCTGTTTGGGATGTCTCATGGTACTCCGTCCGGCGTCAAGCGGATGTTCGGGCGGTCGGTGTGGGCTTTTTCGGCAGTTCATGGGCTTCCGTGCATGTGTCGGATTGAGTGTGGTCGAGGGGAGTGATGTTTTCGAATATGGACGTATAGACGTCTATTGACATGCATCATTCGCCTCGATAGAGTTCTTCGCAACACTCATCGAGACCGGCTGAGGGACAGGCCCGACGAAGCCGGGGCAACCCGCGGACACCGCAAGGTTCCGCACGGTGCCAACTCCTGCGGGGGCGCGAAGCGCTCACCGAGAGATGAGTCGAAACGTTCCGGTGCATGCGCCCGGGGCGTGACGATTCTCATCCGGTGCTCCGCAGGTCGATGTCGACACGCCGGAGCGCCGCATGACTCTTCAAGCCGTCCCCACCGCCGAACCGCCTGCCTCGCTGTGCGAGGCAGGCGGCCTCGAGCGGAACGCCTTCCCATTCCAGCGGCATGTACGCCATGTCCGATTCGCGCCCCGGCATGCGGAGGGTGCGTGCGATGTGGCCGTGCGCTATCTGTGGATCGGTGCTCCGGGTGCGCCGACGGTGATCGTGCAGGGCGGCATCTCGGCCGATCGCGACGTCTGCGCCAGTGAAGCGGCGCCGCGCGATGGCTGGTGGCAGGCACTGGTTGGCGTTGATCGCGCGATCGATCTTCGACGGTGCCGCGTGCTGGCGATCGACTGGTTGGACGCTCAGGACCTGGGCGCTTCGGCGGTGTCCACGGCCGATCAGGCCGATGCGCTGGCGGCCTTGCTGGACGCGTTGCAGATCGGGCGCGCGCAGGCCTTCATCGGCGCGTCCTACGGCGCCATGGTCGGGTTGGCCTTCGCTGCGCGACACGGTCATCGCGTCGGGCATCTGGTTGCGCTGGCCGGCGCGCATCGTCCGCATCCCCTGGCCACGGCGCAGCGCTCCGTGCAGCGCGAGATCGTCCGCTTCGGTCTGCGCTCGGGCGAAGTCGATCGCGCGTTGGCGCTGGCGCGACAGCTGGCATTGACAACCTATCGAGGCAGCGAGGAATTCGCCACGCGTTTCAGCGGTGAGGCGCGTTTCGCCGACGGCCGTTTCCGTCTTCCGGTCGAGGACTGGCTCGAACACAACGGCCGGCGCTTCGTCGAGCGTTTCGATGCGCATCGCTATCTGTCGCTGTCCGAGTCCATCGATCTGCATGCCGTCGATCCCTCCGCGGTGCGTGTGCCGACGACGCTGATCGGCTTCGCTACCGATCGTCTGGTGCCGCTCGCCGACCTCTGCATGCTGCAGCGCGCCCTCGGCGCGCCGGCCACGCTGGAAGTCATCGAAACCGTCTACGGGCACGACGGATTTCTCAAGGAAACCGCCCGGCTCGCGCCGTTGCTGCGCGAGACGCTGAACGCCTGCTGTGGAGCCTGACATGACCCATTCCGCACCTTCCGCGACCCGCGCCGTGCGCGCCGGTATCGAATCCGACACGCAGCATGGCGCCGTGGTGCCGCCGCTGCACCTGTCCACCAACTACAGCTTCGCCGGATTCGGCCAGAAGCGCGCCTACGACTACTCGCGCAGCGGCAATCCGACACGCGATCTGCTGGCCGAGGCACTGGCCGAATTGGAGCAGGGCGCGGGCGCGGTGGTCACAGCCAGTGGCATGGCGGCCGTGGCGCTGGCCTTGGAGTTGGTGCCCGCCGGTGGCCGTGTGCTGGCCGCGCACGACTGCTACGGCGGCACCTGGCGACTGCTCGATGCCTGGGCGAAGAAGGGACGTTTCGAGGTGATCTTCGCGGATCTCACCGATCCGGCGAGCCTAGGCGAGGGCCTGGCGCGCAAGCCGGATCTGGTCTGGGTCGAGACGCCGTCGAACCCGCTGCTGCGCATTACTGACGTGCGCCACGTGGCGCAGGCGGCGCATGCCGTGGGTGCGCTGTGCCTGGTCGACAACACCTTCCTGTCGCCGGTCTTGCAGCAACCGCTGGCGCTGGGTGCCGACGTGGTGCTGCATTCGACCACCAAGTACATCAATGGGCACAGCGACGTGGTCGGTGGCGCAGTCGTCGCACGCACGCCGGAGCTGGCCGAACAGCTGAAATGGTGGGCCAACTGCCTGGGGCTGACCGGCGCGCCGTTCGACAGCTTCCTGACCCTGCGCGGCCTGCGTACGCTGGATGCACGTCTGCGCGTGCATCAGGAGAACGCCGAGCGCATCGTTGCCTTGCTGGACGGTCATCCGGCCGTGGCGAAGGTTCACTATCCGGGCTTGGCATCGCACCCGCAGCATGCGCTCGCGGCGCGTCAGCAGCGCGGCTTCGGCGCGATGCTCAGCTTCGAACTGCAGGGCGGCGAGAACGTCATCTGCGCCTTCCTTGACGGTCTGCGGTATTTCTCGCTGGCCGAGTCGCTGGGCGGCGTGGAGAGCCTAGTCGCGCACCCGGCCAGCATGACGCATGCCTCGATGGCGCCGGAAGCGCGGCGCACGGCCGGTATCGCCGATTCGCTGCTGCGGGTGTCGGTGGGCATCGAGAGCGCCGAGGATCTGGTCGACGATCTTCGGGCTGCGCTCGATCGCGCGCAGCGTGCGGTAGCGCGCAAACCTGCGGTGTCGGCATGAACGCGGTACTGGCTCCACATGGGGCGAATCCGGCCTTTGAAGCGCCAGCGCGCGAGGACACCGTGGCCGTCGTGCTGTTTGGCACCGGGGTGGTCGGCGGGGCGTGGTTGCGTCTGTTGAACACGCCGGCCGGTGCGCGATTGCGTCTGGTCGGCGCCGCCAACTCGCGCTGGCAGACCACCGATCCGGACTGTCTTGCGGATCGCGGCCTGCGCGAGAATCTCGACCGCGGTGGCGATCGGCGCGACGACGCGGCGCTGCTGGCCGCGCTGGATGCCAGTGCTGCGAAGACAAAAGTCATTCTCGATGCAACCGCGAGCGATGGACTTGCCGCCACACATGCGGCCTGGCTGGCGCAGGGTTATCACGTCGTGACGGCCAACAAGGCCGCGGCAGGGGGCGCGCTGGAAGTCTGGCGCGCGCTTTCGGAGGGGGCGCGATGTCGCAACCGTCGATATGGCGATGCGGCCACAGTTGGTGCGGGATTGCCGGTGATTGCCACCTTGCGCCGTTTGCGCGCGTGCGGTGACGAACTGCTGAATCTTGAGGGCGTTTTCTCCGGTTCATTGTCTTGGCTGTTCAGTCGCTACGATGGCATCGTTCCGTTTTCCGAACTGCTCCGTGATGCGCGTGAGCGGGGTTATAGCGAACCGGACCCTCGTGCTGATCTGTCCGGGCAGGACGTGGCCCGCAAGCTGCTGATCCTCGCGCGCAGCGCCGGGTTCGAGCTCGAGCCCGGCGATATCGAGGTCGAAAATCTGGTGCCGGAAACGTTGCGCGGGTTGCCGCTGCAGGATTTCATGGCGCGCACGCACGAGCTGGATGCGGCTCTCGCTGCTCGTCATGCGGACGC
This sequence comes from Oleiagrimonas sp. MCCC 1A03011, assembly GCF_003267965.1. NCBI lineage: Bacteria > Pseudomonadati > Pseudomonadota > Gammaproteobacteria > Lysobacterales > Rhodanobacteraceae > Oleiagrimonas > Oleiagrimonas sp. MCCC 1A03011. Next base: position 493,468 of record NZ_MSPY01000002.1, read on the forward strand.
CGCGTCCCGCGGCCGGCGTCTGCGTTATCTGGCGCATCTGGATCGCGATGGCGTGGCCCGTGTCGGTCTCCGGGCCGTGTCGGAGGATCATCCGACAAGCGGTCTACGCGGCACCGATAACTTGTTCGCGCTGACGACGACCCGCTACCAGACACGGCCACTGGTGATCCAGGGGCCGGGGGCGGGCGCAGACGTCACGGCGCAGGCCTTGCTGGGGGATATCTTGTCTCTTTCCGGAGACGGAAAGGCAATAATTTCCGAATATGTGTAGGGAGTTAGGTGTTTGTGCATGAAAGATGCGCACATGTGATGCATACGTCTATACAAGCTTCCTGCAACCTTGCTAGGTTCGTCATGGGGTGTCAGGTCCGATATCCCGCATTGCGTGCTGGAAGCGTTACAGGAAGTGGCAGTCCCGCGCACTCATCCGTTCACGGGTCTGGCTCCGCCTGAAAGGGTTTCTTGCACGAAGTTCTCAACTTCATTTTTTGCAGGAGGCTAAATCATGAGCAACGAGAACCAGATCGACAACGTCGCGCAGTGGCGCGAAGAGGCTGGCACGAACAATCCGGCCGGTCCGCTGTTCGCCGGTGACGGCTTTGTCGAGTCCGACATCGCCGGTGAGGCCAGCATCATCACGCTGGATGGTTGCGGTACGGCGTGTACCGGCTCGGTCACGCGTTACTGCTGCTAAGAGGTCGTGGCGTCATCTCAAGACGCCCCTGACTTCGACGCGGCCCTGGGTTGTCTGCTCCTTCCTGCATTGGAGGGGCTGGCAACCCAGGCCGCACGAATCCCAGGATTCGATCCCGAAGAACAGGAGGCCCTGCTTTCCGCAGCGCGCGAGTCGCTGCTGGCCACGTTGCATCGCAAGCTCGGGCGACTGTTGTTGCTGGAGTTGAACGCGGCGCGCGAGAACGGTCAACTGCAGGGCGAGGACACGCAGCAGCGCTGGCAGGATTTTCTGCGCAAGGCTTCCCGGATCGAGTTCTGGGAAGACATGAATACACATTACCCGGGGCTGCGGCGACGTCTCGATGCGGTCATCGAGGGGCGCTGTCAGGCCGCGCTCGAACTGGCGCAGCGCTGGGTCAACGATCGCGAGCAACTGGCGTCGCTGTGTGGCGCGCCCGTCGGCCGTCTGCGGGAGGTCGGCCTCGGTGCCGGCGATACGCATCTTCAAGGTCGTAGCGTGGTGCTGCTGCGCTGCGATGCCGGACGCCTCATCTACAAGCCTCGTTCGTTGAACATCGATGCGGCGTTACGGGCACTCGTCGACGACCTGAAGGTCGAGCATGACGAATCGAGCAGCATGGGCGTCCCCGAAGTGCATGTCGGGGAAGGCTATGGCTGGAGCGCATGCGTCGAGCATCGCTATGCGTCCGGCGACGACGAGTTGCGCGCGTTCTATCGCGGTCTCGGCCACTGGCTGGCGGTGATGCGCCTGCTGGGTGGCACGGACATGCATGCGGAGAACATGATCGCGTGCGGCCCGAGTCCGGTCGTGATCGATTGCGAGACGCTCTTTACCCCGCCGTCGCCGCCTCGTGATTCGGGGTTCGGTGCGGCGATGGACCGGGCGGCCGAACGCATTGCCGGCACGACGATGGGGGTCGGCATCCTGCCCGGTCGAGGCGCAGGACTGGGCTGGAAAGGCGTGGACACCTCGGCGGCGGGCTCGCTGCCCGGGCAGCAGCCGCGCATGCTGCAACCGGACATCGTCGACGCGGGCACCGACCGTGCGCGCCTGGGCGAAGTCTGGGTCGAGGCGCCCGTGGCGCAGAATCATCCAAGCCCCGAACCGGCCCTGGCTCAGTACTGGCCGCATGTGCTGGAGGCCTTCGACGGCATGACGGCCACGCTGCGTCGACTCGATGCCGAGGGTCGTCTGCGGCCCCTGCTCGAACCGTTCCTGGACTGCCGTGTGCGCATCGTGACGCGCGCGACCGAGGTGTATGCGCAACTGGCGCGCATGCTGTGGCATCCGGTGTCGCTGCATCGCGAGGCGCCGGCGCGCGAACGCGCGCGGGATCTGCTCAAGCGCATGGCCGACAACGTGGCCTCCGCGCCGGGGCAGGCGGATGTGATCGAGGCCGAGATCGACGATCTCGAGGAAGGCGACATTCCCTATTTTGCGACCTGCGTGCGCGACGGCCGCATCGTTGGACCGCGCGGTACGCGCTGGCGCGATACCGGACCGCGTATCGAGGCGGCGTTGGCGCACTGGCGTGCCATGGACATGCCGTTGGAGCGTCAGGTGATCCGCTCCGCGCTGGTCAGCGCCTACGTCAACGACGGCTGGAGTCCCTCGCAGGTCTCGCTATGGCCGTCTCGGGAGGCCATTCGCCACGCCGATCTCGATGTTCGGCGGCGCGCGCAACTGGCCGATATCATGCAGCGTCTGCGCGCCACCGCGATCGAGAGCGACGACGGCAGCGTGGCCTGGATCGCGCCCTCGTTCGATCCGGCGACGGGCTGGTCGGTACGCCCGCTGGGGCCGGATCTGTACGGCGGCATGTCCGGCGTGGCGGTTCTGGTGGCGGGCTATCTGCGCGAGATGCGTGCCGGGCGGGTCGATTTCGTCGAGGGACTTGAGACGCTGCGTGCGCGGATTGTCCACACGCTCGATCTGGGCGAGGCGCGCAATGCGCGCGTTCGCGCGGAAGGAGCGAAGATGCGGCCGGCGTCCTTGGGTGCCTATTTCGGTCTGGCTTCGCAGGTCTGGGCGCGTCTTTTGCTGCAGCGCTGGGGCATGGGCAGCGAAGTCACTCTGGAGCGCGCCTGTCGGCTTGCCGACGGCATGGTCGAGGCCGCTGCGGCTGCGCCGGAGTCGCACGATGTGCTGACGGGACGTGCGGGCGCGATTCCTGTTCTGCTGGCGCTGGCCGAGTGCACCGGTCATGAATGCTATGCCGCGCAGGCCGTGGATTTGGGCAACGAGCTCTGCGCGCTGGCCCTTCGAGAGGGCGGCCGGGCGCACTGGAAGAATCCGATGTGGCCCGACGGTATCGGCGGTTTCGCGCATGGGGTGACCGGCGTGGCGTGGGCGCTCGAGCAACTGGCGCGCGCTACGGGAAGCTCCGTTTATCGCGATACGGCGTTGGAGGCTTTCGCCTTCGAGGATGCGCTTTACGATTCCGAGGAGCGTAACTGGCTCGACCTGCGCAAGATTGAGGATTTCCGCAGTGCGGCGGCCTGGTGTCATGGCTCCGTCGGTATCGGTCTGGCGCATGCGCACCTGGATGCGACGATGCAGGATGGCCGCACGCGAAGCATCCTGCGACGCGCGGCTGCGGCGACGTGGCGGCTGGGGCTGGGCTGGAATCATTGCCTGTGCCACGGAGATGCCGGTTCCTGGGAGCTGCTCAGGGCCGCGATTCGCGCTGATGAAGGGCCGGATGGACTCTCGCTGGCGTCGCTCGATGCGGCGCTGCTCACCAGCGTCGAGGATCACGGCGTCTCCTGCGGCATGACCCGCGATACGTTCTCACCGGGACTGCTGCCGGGCGAGGGCGGTCTGGCCTGGCAACTGTTGCGCATGCATCCGGAATGCGACCTGCCGTCGCTGCTGATGCCGGGCGATGGCGTATTCGGCGCACAGGGCCAACCGATGTCTTCTACGAGGACAGCCGCGAGGAATGCAAGGGGACGGGCCGCGCAAGCGGAGACAACCTGACGCGACGACCGACGTCGCGTCAGGTTGCAGAAACGCTCTTCCGATCAGTGCTTGTGCGCGACGATGGCTTCGGCCTCGTCTTCCTCCGGCGGCACCAGGATGGCGTCCGGATGCTCGTGCGCCTCGATGCGGATGGCTTCCACGGAAGGCGTGCGCCAACCGGACTTCACGCCCCACAGGAAGAACACCAGGCCGATGACGGCGACCACGGCGAGATCCCAGCCGTAGGGGATGTAGTTCCGGCCGCCGAACTGGGTGCTGCCGAGGTAGGACACCACGGCCAGGGAGATCAGGTAACCGACCAGCCACCAGGCGCCCTTCATCTGTCGTCCGAAATCGTGCCAGCCGTGCTTGTGCTGGTAGTACAGATACAGCGGCAGCGCAGCCACGATCAGCAGGATGATCTGGCCGGTCAGCGGCCACTTGGCCCAGTACAGCAGTTCGGCGGACATGATGAAGGCGATGCCGGCGATGATAGACAGGCCGTGCAGGCGGAACGGACGGTGCAGTTCCGGCGCGGTGCGGCGCAGCGTCATCACGCTGACCGGGCCGGTCAGGTAGGAAATGATCGTCGCCACCGAAATCACCGCCGCCAGTGAATCCCAGCCGCGGAAGAAGAACAGGAAAATGAAGGCCACGACCAGGTTCAGCCACATGGCCGGACGCGGCACACCCCACTTGGGGTGGATGCGACCGAAGATCTTCGGCAGCGTGCCGTTGCGCTCCATGCCGTAGATCATGCGCGCGGTGGAGGCGGTGTAGGTCATGCCGGTGCCGCTGGGGCTGACGAAGGCGTCGGCGAACAGCATCGTGGCCAGCCACTGCAGACCCAGTATCTTGGCCAGATCGGCGAACGGCGAACTGAGGTTGATACCGTGCCAGCCGGCCTTGGCCAGCAGCTCGGACGGCACCGCGCCGATATAGGCGACCTGCAGCAGCACGTAGATGATCGTGGCCAGGATGATCGCGCCGACGATGGCGAAGGGGATGCTGCGTCCCGGGTTGCGCGCCTCGCCGGCCAGGTTCACCGGACTCTGGAAGCCGTTGAAGCTGAACACGATGCCGGCGGTGGCGACGGCGGTCAGGATGGCGGCGAAGTCGTTGGTGTGGGCACCGCCGTGCACGCCCACGTTGAAGTTGGCGTGATCGAAGCCGCTGGCGATCAGAGCGATGCCGGTGACCACCGGGATGATCATCTTGACGATGGTGATGGCGCTGTTGGAGCGCGCGAAGAGCTTCACGCTCCAGTAGTTGAGCAGGAAGTACACCACGATCAGGATCGCCGTGAAGGTCAGTCCCAGATGGCTGAGCGTGTCCGTGTGCGCGTTGTACAGGTCATGGACCCAGTTTCCGACCCAGTCGCCGTCCCAGCCGGCCATGTACTGGATCGAGGCCTCGGCCTCGACCGGAATCACCGAGACGATGGCGATCCAGTTGGCCCAGGCGGCGATGAAGCCGACCAGCGAGCCGTGCGAGTAGTGGCCGTAGCGCACCATGCCGCCGGTTTCCGGGAACATCGCGCCCAGTTCGGCGTAGGTCAGGGCGATGGTCATGATGATCGCCGCGCCCAGCAGCCAGGCCCAGATGGCGCCGGGGCCGGCCAGCCTGGCGGCATTCCAGGCGCCGAACAGCCAGCCCGAGCCGATGATGGAGCCCAGGCCGGTGAACATCAGCGCCCAGGGGCCGACGTCGCGGCGGATCGAGGAGTCTTGGGTCATGCGCGTTCCTTGGTTTCCGTCGCCGGGGCGATCGTGGGACACAAATCGAGCCATTCTTCCAGAGACTCGGTCATCTGTCCCGTGCCGCAGGTCATGGCAGATGCCGAGTCGAGATAGGCGGCGCCCGTTCGCATCGGGCACAATGGCGCCCGGGCGACAGTATCGGGAACGGATACCGTCACTTCGCCGACGACAACGGCGGAATGAGGGTTTCGTACATGCGGTGGCGATGGCACCGAGTGCGCTCGAACAGTACTGGGCGCGCGTCCAGGCAGTGGATCCGATGGCATTCGGGTCTGCTGTGCGGCGCGTTGCTGGCGATCTTCCTGGCCGCGCCCGGCGCGCGCGCCACCAGCGGCGAAACGCGCATCGTCGCCATGCAATCCTTCACACGGGATCAGGGGCTGCGCAGTCTGGCGACCAATGTGCTGCTGCGCGATCGTCGGGGCGTGCTGTGGGTCGGCACCGACAAGGGACTGTATCGCTACGATGGGCGCGAATTCGTGCCGGTCGAGGATGACGAGCGCGCCCCCTTGCGCGTGAACGACCTGTATCAGGCGAGGAACGGGCGCATCTGGATCGGTGCAGCGCAAGGCCTGTATGTCTGGCGCGACGGTCGGGTCGAAGCCGTGGCCGATGTGCCCGTCGACGATTTGCGCCGGATTGCGGGGGACGGCGCGCAGGGTGTCTATGTTCGGCATCAGCACCGCCTGGTGCACGTCGGCGCCGATGGGCGCGTGGAGCCGATTGCGTGGCCGAGGGCTCTGCGTCCGGGCGTACTGACCGATGGGCCGGTGCTGTGGCTGCATGATCGTCTGTGGACGACTTGCGGGCCGCAGTTGTGCACGCGAACCGCAGACGGCGACCAGTCGGTCTGGGGCGTCGCCCACGGTGTGCCGGCGGATCAGTGGATCACCTTCCATCGCGACGATCGCGGCGCGTTGTGGGTCGGCGGCATGCACCACCTACTGCGTCTGACGGCCGGCAGCGACCGCTTCCTGGTCATCGACAGCAAGGATCCGGTCGAGGTAATCGACAACGACAGTCAGGGCCGCGTACTGGCGGGAACGGCCGGTCACATCAGCCGCTGGGACGGAAGTGACTGGACGCGATTCGCGGATGACCGTCGGCTGCAATCGGCGCAGATCCGCGACTTGGTGTTCGATCCCTCCGGGTCGGTATGGCTGGCCACGGGTGGGCGCGGCGTACTGCGCTGGCGCGGGTATGGGCGATTCCAGAACTGGCTGGGTGCGCAGGGCCTGGACAGCGCGCCGACCTGGGCCATCGCGCGCGATGGTGACGGGCGACTCTGGCTGGGCAATCAACGCCATGGGAACTTGCTCGAGCCCGGTGCCACGCGACTCACGCCGTGGCCCAGTGCGCTGCGCCGGCGCGACTGGGTCGACGCCATTGCGCTGCTGCCGCAGGGGCGGCGCATGTGGATCCTGTTCAATCGGGGCATCGTGGTGCGCTACGACCTGGACACGAAGCGCGCGCAGCAAGTCGTTCGGAATGCGGGCTGGGCGAAGTTCGCCCTGTTCGATGCGCAGGGACGTCTCTGGTTCGGCACGCACGGCAGCCTGTGGCGGATCGACGACGTGGATGCACCGCAGCCGCAGGTGCGGCGCGAGGAGACCGGTCTGCCCGAGGACACCCGCTACATGGGTGCGGCGAGCGCCACGGGCGGTGGTCTGTGGTTCGCCACCAGCCGGGGTCTGCTGCGTTTCCGGCAGGGACGGTTCGAGCGCATGCGCACGGTGACGCCCATGCCCGAAGGGGGCTTCGCGGATGTGGCGAGGACGGGCGATGGCCGTCTGTGGCTGGCGCCGGTGGCGGGCGGCTTGTACTGGACGCATCCCGACAGGCCGGGCGCATTACATCTGCACAGTGTGAACGATGCATTGCTGCAGCACAGCCTGGTGTATTCGCTGGCGGTGGATCGTTCCGGTCAGTTGTGGGTGTCCAGCGCGGACGGCCTGGATCGCTACGATGGCGGTGACTGGCGACGCTACGATCGCAACGACGGCCTGGTCTGGGACGACATGTCGGCGCATGCGTTCCACCAGGATCGCGACGGTTCGATCTGGTTCGGTACCAGTGGCGGTGTTTCGCATCTGCTGCATCCGCAGCGCAGGCATCGCGTCATGCTTCGCGCACCGTCGGCACTGCAGGTGCAGTACGGGTCGCAGCGTCTGGTGCCGGGACAGTCCGGTTCGTGGCCATGGAGTCGCCAGGCGCTGACCATTGCGCTGGCGACCACGAGCGACGTGCATGCGGGAGCGGCTCGTATCGAATACCGACTGCTGTCGGGTGATGAAGAAGCCGATGCCCGCGCGTGGGATACCTCGGTTTCGCGCCAATTGCGCTACGCGGCGCTGGCGCCCGGCCGGTATCGCTTCCAGGCACGCGTGGCCGACCCAGGTCTGCGCCTGCTCTCACCGACATGGTCGTTCGATTTTGTCATTGTGCCGCCTTGGTGGCGCACGGGATGGGCGCGTGCGGGCTACGTGCTGCTGGCGTTGATCACGCTGTTGCTGACCTGGCGTCTGCGCAACGCGCAACTGTTGCGGCGTCAGCGGCAACTGGAGCGCATGGTGGCCGATCGCACCGCCGAACTCGAAGCCGACAAGCGTGAGTTGGAGGCGGCTCGTCTGGCGCTGCAGCACGAGGCCAGCCACGATGCGCTGACCGGTCTGCTCAACCGCGGCGCGGTGGTCGATATTCTGGTCGAGGCGCTGCTGAGCATGCATGAAGACGGGCGGCCATTGGCTGTGGTGCTGTTCGATCTGGATCACTTCAAGCAGATCAACGACACGTATGGACATTTGACCGGCGATGCGGTGTTGGTCCAATGCGCGCAGCGACTGCGTCGACTGGCTCCGGACGAAGCGTCATTGGGGCGTTACGGCGGCGAGGAGCTGCTGGCGGTATGGCCGGGTTTGAGCAGCGATGGCGAACTGGCGCCCCGCTTCGCGACGCTGCTGGAGGGGTGCTACACCGATGGCGATCGGCAACTGCGCGCGACCTGTTCCATTGGCGTCGCCTGGGCGCGCCATGGCGACGACGTCGGAACCCTGCTGCGCCGCGCCGACGCCGCGCTGTATCGCGCCAAGCGCTCCGGCCGGGCGCGGGTCGAGCGTGCCGACTAGCTCAAGAGGGCGTTGACGACGTTCGGCGGCATGGGCGGATTCCGGTCGCCGCGTGAGGTCGTACGCGTGAGGTCGTAGCGGTATCGCGCGGATCAGTCATGAAAGAGAGAACGGGAGGTGTGCCCGTTCTCGCCGTCAACACTCGATGACGTTGACGGCCAGACCGCCGCGCGAGGTTTCCTTGTACTTGTCCTTCATGTCGCGGCCGGTGTCGCGCATGGTGCGGATCACCTTGTCCAGCGACACGCGGTGTTTGCCGTCGCTACGCAGCGCCATGCGGCTGGCGTTGATTGCCTTCACCGAGGCCATGGCGTTGCGCTCGATACAGGGGATCTGCACCAGCCCGCCGATCGGGTCGCAGGTCAGGCCGAGATTGTGCTCCATGCCGATCTCGGCGGCGTTCTCGACCTGGCTCGGCGTCGCGCCCAGCGCCGCGGCGAGGCCGCCGGCAGCCATCGAGCAAGCCACGCCGACTTCGCCCTGGCAGCCGACCTCGGCGCCGGAAATCGAGGCGTTCTCCTTGTACAGGATGCCGATGGCGCCCGCGGTGAGCAGGAATTCCAGCACGCCGTTCTCGTCCGAGCGCGGTTGGAAGCGGTCGTAGTAGTGCAGCACGGCGGGGATGATGCCGGCCGCGCCGTTGGTCGGCGCGGTGACGACGCGCCCACCCGCCGCGTTCTCCTCGTTCACCGCCAGCGCGTACAGATTCACCCAGTCGAGGATGCTCAGCGGGTCCTTCAGCGAGGCTTCCGGGCGGTCGCGCAGCTCGGCATACATGGCCGGTGCGCGGCGCGACACGTGCAGGCCGCCAGGCAGTTCGCCCGGCGAGCGCACGCCGCGCGCGACGCAGTCCTGCATGGCCTGCCAGATGGTCAGCAGACCCTCGCGGATCTCGGCCTCGCTGCGCCAGACCTTCTCGTTCTCCAGCATGATCGCAGCGATGGACATGTCGTGCTTGGCGCACAGCGCCAGCAGCTCGTCGCCGGTGTTGAACTCGTACGGCTGCGGCGTGGTGTCGGCGACGATGCGGTCTTCGGCGGCCTCGTCGTGGTTGACCACGAATCCGCCGCCGACGGAATAGTACTCGCGGCAGGCCAGCTCGTTGCCGTCGGCGTCGAAGGCCTTGAAGCGCATGCCGTTGGTGTGGAACGGCAGTTTCTGGCGCTTGTTGAACACCAGGTCGCGCTTTTCGTTGAACTCGATTTCGTGGGTGCCGAGCAGGCGGATGTGGCCGCTTTCGCGGATGCGGTCGAGAATGCCCGGGATGGCGTCAGGGTCGACGCGGTCCGGCCACTCGCCCTCGAAGCCCAGTAGCACCGCCTTGTCGGTACCGTGGCCGCGGCCGGTCATGGCCAGCGAGCCGTGCAGTTCGCAGCGCACGCGCGCGACCTTGTCGAGCAGGCCGTGATCGCGCAGCCAGTGCTCGCCGAAACGCGCGGCGGCGCGCATCGGCCCCACGGTATGCGAAGAGGACGGCCCGATGCCGATCTTGAACAGGTCGAAAATGCTGACAGCCATGCGTGCGGTCCGGCGGGTTCGCTAAAATAGGGATTGTACGAGCACTACCGGCCTCGAATGAACCGTTCTCCCGAACTGATTCTCTACCAGCGCGACGACTGCCACCTCTGCGACCAGGCGCTGGAGGTGATGGCGGCGGCGCGCGCGCCCGATTTCGTCAGCCTTTGGGTGGACGACGACGCGGCGCTGGAGGCGCGCTACGGCACGCGTGTGCCGGTGCTGCGTCATGCCAGCAGCGGGCGGGAGCTGGACTGGCCGTTCGATGCGGCCGCCGTCGAGAAGCTGGTCGCCGGAGCGTGACTCCGTAGCGTTTGGCCGACGCGTTGCGTGTGGCCCGCCCGGCGCGGTGGGCGGGAAGAAGCATCTACAGCCGTTTGTCGCGCTTGTAGTTTTCGCAGTTCGGCTGAGGGCAGGTCTGCGCTTTCTCCAGCGCTGCATAGTGCGGGCAAGTGGCGATGTCGCAGCCCGTTTTCTGTGGAAGGCTCTCATCCAGGTCGCCGCGCTGGAGGTGTTCGCGAATGCCCTTGCTCTTGATCTGATCGGAGATCGATGTGCCGGTCATCGGAGATGATTTCCTTGTCTGTGTCGCGTGATGGGCGGTGTCCTTCAGGATCTTGTTTTCCCGCGTTGCTTCAGTCGCTTGAGGATTTCCTCGCGTGCCTCGCGCAGGATCGAGTCGCGATCCAGTGTGCCGACGATGTCGGCGACGGCGCGCTTGGCGCCGTGTTCCCCCCAGTTCTTGCCGTTGACCAGATACTGCTCGGCGGCGCGGCCGATCAGCACGGTGGCATACCACGCCAGTGCGCCCTGGGCGGCGGCCGTGACCACGGTCGACAGTCCCGCGCTGAGGCCCTTGAGCGCCGAAGAAACCAGCTGCACGCCCCAGATCGCGCCCATCAGCGCCGCCAGTTGCGCGCAGATGGTGGCGACCAGCCGGCCCGATTCGCGGCGCGTGAGCGGCAGGCCGTAGACGCGCGAGAGCTGCACGACCATCGCAGCGTCCAGGCCTGCGGCGGCAAGCAGATCGGCGACCGGAATCGGGTTCAGCGCCACCGCCACGCCCTTGGCGATGCAGTACTGGCGAATCACGCGTGCCGCCAGCGCGCGGCGGGTTTCGGCGATGCGCGCGGTGAGCTGATCGCTGAGGCGCCCGGCGAACAGGCCGGCATTGATGGCCGATAGCGTTTTGCCCTCGCGCTCGGCGATGGAGACGAGACGTTCGCGCAAGGCGGCGACCTGTGGTGGACGCGATGCCTCGGTGACGTGTTCGTGTCCGTCGGTGTCGGTCTCGACGATGCGCTGCGGTGCGGGCAGCGCGGCCACGGGAATCACATCCTCGGCGCGCACCAGTCCGGCGGTCTTCGTGCGCAGGTGCTCGAGCAGGTCGCGAAGCTCGTCGTCGCCGTAGCGATCGGTCTTGTTCAGGGCCAGCAGCAGCGGGCGTTGCGTGCCGGCCAGCAACGTCAGTGCATCCAGTTCGTCCCGGGTGAGATCCGCATCGGCGACGAAGACCACCAGATCGCTGACTTCGGCCACGTCGAACGCCAGGCGCTCGCGTGTCTCACCGTCCAGTTCGTTGATGCCGGGCGTGTCGATCAGCACCAGGCCCGGCGCGGAAGCCTCGTCCAGCGGTGCGTGGGCAGCCTGGGTGGTGGTGCCATGCAGCACGCCGACGCGGAAGGCCTGGTGGCCGAGCAGGGCGTTGCCGAGTGCGGATTTGCCGGCGGACACGCGCCCGAACACGGCCACATGCAGTTCTCCGCGTTCGAGCTTGTCCAGCATGTGCTCGACGCGCTCGAATTCGTGCGCGAGTTCGGCGCGCACGGCATCGGGTACTCCGGGATCGTCGAGGAGCGTTCGCAGGCTGCTGGCGACGCGCGCATCGGCCTGCACGTCATCCGGGGAAGAGGGCGAACGCGCCGGATCGTCGCGATCCGCGCCATGCCACAGACTCCGGAGGCGATCGATCAGCTTCAAGAGCCGGTGTGCAGCAGCAGATGGGCGTGCACCGGGATCTTCTTGCTGATCGCATCCCAGTCCGCGCTGGCGCCCAGCTTGAAGTCGAGACGGTTCAGCGTGGTATCCACGTCCAGCGTGGCGTCACCGCCGTTGGTCTTGAAGATCACCTTCAGCGTGACCGGCCTCTTCACGCCGTGCAGGTCCAGGGTGCCGTCGGCCGTGACGTTTCCGTCGGCGGCGCGGTGAAAGGCCGTGGTGACGAAATGCGCCGTCGCGTAGTCGCCGGTGTCGAAGAAGTCGCTGCCGGTCAGGGTCTGGTCGCGCTCTGCGCTCTGCGTGTCGACGCTGGCCAGTTTTACCGTGACATCGAACTTCGCCGCGTCCAGGTGTTGCGGGTCGTAGCGGATGGCGGCGTCGAACTGCTTGAACACGCCGTGGAAGGCATCGCCCTGGTAGCTGCCGGAGAATCCGAGCGTGCTCTTGGCGGTGTCGACCTTCCAGTTGGCGGCGTGCGCGGCCAGCGGCAGGGCGGCGAGCAAAAACAGGGGGAGAAGGCGTTTCATGGGGACGAACTCCGTGATGCGCGACGACGGGATTTGCCACCGAATCCGGGCAACATACGGCGCAGGGTGTCGTCGCGGTCGATGAGATGGTGCTTGATGGCGGCGGCGGCATGCAGCGCGGCCAGCGCGATGAGCGCCCAGAACAGCACTTCGTGCAGTTCCTCGAACAGATGGCGGAGTTGTGGAGCGGCGCCGCCGGTCAGGCTCGGCATGCGCAGCACGCCCCACCAGAACAGCGGCCGCAGGCCGGTGGCCGAGTCGAACAGCCAGCCCGACAGCGGCACCGCGAACAGCAGCACGTACAGCGCCCAGTGCATGATCTCCGCGCCCAGGTGCTGCCAGCGCGGCATCGGCACCGGCTTCGGGCGGCGGTCGAACACGCGCCACAGCAGGCGCAGCACGGCCAGCGCCAGAATCGTGAGGCCGATCGACTTGTGCAGGTTGTAGACGGCGAACACGCTGGGTCGCTTGGGCAGTTCGACCATGATCAGGCCGAGCGCGCCCTGGCCCAGGATCAGCAGCACGATCAGCCAGTGGAATAGTTGAGGCACGGCGCCCCAGCGGTCGGATTCATTGCGCAGTGGCATGGGACGTCTCCTGCCGGTACTGGCGGCGTGCGTCGGTGTCGCGTTGCGCTTCGATCTCCAGCCGCACAGTAACCAGGCGGCCGATCGAGCCGGGGTTGCGGGTGATGCCGAAATCGGTGCGGTCCAGTTGCGCGCTGCCGGAAAACCCCGCCACGGTCTTCATTTCGAAGATGGTCGCGCCAATGCGGTTGAGGCGGAACTGGATCTGCACGGGGCGGGTCACGCCGCGCAGGGTGAGTCGGCCATCGAGCAGGCCGGTGTCCGCACCGGTCTTGCGCACGGAGGTGCTGACGAAGTGGGCGGTCGGATGTGCCTTTGCGTCGAGCAGGCTGGCTTCGCGCAGGGTCTGGCTCCATGCGGCGTCGCCCATGTCGGCGCTGCCGACGTCGATGTCCAGCTCGGTCTTTGCCGAGGACCAGTCGTCGGGATCGAAGCGCAGCCAGCCGCGGGCGATGTGCAGGCGACCGATGGCGTGCGAATAGCCGTTGTGGCTGACGCTGAAGAAGATCTGCGAATGCACCGGGTCGAACCGGTACAGATGCGATGCGGCCTGTGCGCCGGCGGAAATCAGCGCAAGCAGCAGCACACTGGCGAGGCGGAGACGGATCGACATGGTTCGGTCAGTGTGGCGGATCGTTGCGGGGGCTTCCAGTACGCGTTACGCGAACAGTTCGTTCATTCCGTGGCGTCCTCGTCGCTGCGTGCGGCGTCGACGGTCAGCTTCGCCAGGCGTTTCAGGCGCGTGTTGCCGGTTTCGCCCAGCCATTGCTTGAGTCGTTCATCGGCGGCCTCGGCATCCAGTGCGTGACGTTCGGCCAGAGTGGCCGAGAGCGCCTTGCCGAGGCTGTCGAAAATCAATGCATAGGCGAAGGCGTGCAGCACGCCGCCGCCCAGCGTGCCGAGGCCGGGGAACGCTTTTAGCGCGTTGCCGGCGATGGCCAGCACCAGTGAGGCGCTGGTGCGCACGGTCATGCGCGTGCGCTTGAGGAAGGTCTCGATCTGCACGTCGCTGACGGCCACGTCGTGGATGCGACACAGTTCGCGGACCAGTCCCGTCGCCAGCGCGCCCTGGATGATCAGGTCGCTGCCCGGCGCGACAGCGGCCATCGCGCCGATCACCGCGCGGCGCGCGTAGCGATGCACGGCGGCTTCGGCTTGCTTACTACGGAGTGCGGCTTCTGCTTCGTGGACGTCGCGATCCATGCGCGCCAGCACGGCGCGCTCGCGTGCCGGTTCCAGTTGTTGCGCGGAACGGTGCAGAAGGTGTTCGAGGGTCTGTATGAGCGGGGCGACGTCGACCGGTGCGCGACGTTCGACGATTTCACTGCCGCCGTCGACCAGTCGCCGTTCGAAGCGTTCGCTACCGCCGGTGCGGATGGCGACCACCGCGGCAGCCTGTGGCGCGCGTCGACGCAGCGAGTCCAGCACCTGTTCGCGCTCCTCGCGCGAGAGCCGGTCGGTCTTGTTCAGGGCCAGCACCAGCGGTTTGCCGAAATCCGCCAGCCAGGCCAGTTCCTCGCCCTGGCTCCGGTTGAGGTCGCCGTCGGTCAGGTAGATCACCACATGTGCGCGCAGCGCCTCGTCGCGAGCCATCTTCTCGCGGAGTTCGCCGCTGGTCTCGCGGGTGCCGGGCACGTCAGCCAGCGTGATGCGCGAACCATCGGTGAGCACGGCGTCGACGTGATGCACACGGCGTGTGGTACCGCCACGCACATCGGTGGCAAGCGCCGCATTCGGCGCGAGCGCAGCGATCAAGCTGGATTTTCCGGTGGAGATTTCGCCGAACACCGCCACGTAGAAACGTCCGCTGGCGCCGCGTGCATCCAGGTCGCGCAGTTCGGCGCGCAGGGATTCGGTTCCGGCGCCATCGGTTTCGAGGCGATCCAGTCGTGCGTCGAGATGTTCGCGCGTCGGCGCTTCGACGGTGCGGGATCGCCGCGGCCGCCGTCGGGGACGCAGCAGATTCCAGGCGATCATCGTCGCGGCGATGGCGAACAGCGCCAGAACCACGCCCAGTGTCCATTGCAACCACGCAGGCAGAGCGAGGAAGCGCTGTGCCAGCAGCAACGCACGTTCGGCCGCAGCCAGCAGCAGCCACAACAGGGTGGCACTGGCCAAGGCCGCGAGCAGAAGGCGAAAACGGCGGTTCATGGAGACATGGTTGGTGTTTGCCCTCGCTGGCGCAAGTGCGGATGGTCGAGCGCGCGCCGCGATGCGGTGATGCCGTCTCACCCGTTATCATCGCGAGGTGGTCCCATCTGGGACACGGGGATTCACAAGGAGGGGGATTTTGGTGATTCGAGCCGTGCTGTTCTGCGCCATGCTGATGTCCGCGTCGCTCATGACGCCGTTCGCGCATGCCTCGCTGCCACCGTCCACAGACGCGGCGAAGACCGCGCGGATACGCCCGATTCCGACGCCCCAGTTCCGCTACTACGGTGTGGCCGATGGCCTGCCCAGCAGTTTCGTCTACACCATGGCCCAGGACGCGCGAGGCGTGATCTGGATGGGGACGAACAACGGACTGGTGCGTTTCGACAGCGCTCACTTCCGGGTTTTCCGGCACGATCCCCGCCAGGCACATTCGTTGCCAGCCAACGATGTTTCCGCGTTGCTGGTCGATCATCGGCAGCGACTGTGGGTGGGCGGCGAGGGCACCGGCCTGAATCTCTATCGCCCCGCGACCGGTGACTTTCGAACCTGGCGGCACAAGGACGGCGATCCGGACAGCCTGGCTGGCGACGATGTCGGCGCCCTGGCCGAGGGCAAGGACGGTTCGATCTGGGTCAGCGTCTACACCAAGGGGCTGGATCGTCTGCGCCCGGATGGGCACATCGAACATTTCCGTCATCGGAGCGGAGATCCGCAGAGTCTGTCCTCGGACATCGTGCTCTCTCTTCACGTGGCCGAGGATGGCTCCGTGCTGGTCGGTAGTTTGCGTGGCCTGGATCGTGTGCAGCCGAACGGGCATATCGAGCACATTTCATTCATCGGGCTGAAACAGGCTCCGCGTGTGTGGAGCGTCGACAGGCTCGGTAAGCAGTGTTATCTGTCCACCAGCAAGGGGCTGTTCGTGCTGGGCGGGGACGAGGAGGCACGGCCCGCGTACGTGGGCGTCACGCAACAGCATCCGATCTTCAGCATGACGGCCAGCGAGGACGGCAGTCTCTGGCTGGGCATGTCGGACGGCATGGTCTGGGTTGGCGCGAACGGGCGTCATCGTCGTTTTCCCTTGCATCAGGATGCGCCCGATACGGCGCCCGGCGCGCTTGTGTTGAAGATCATGGTGGATCAGGAGGGAGGGCTCTGGGCTGCCACGCGTGACAATGGCGTGGCCTATCTGGGGCCGAACTGGCGACAGTTTTCCGTATTCCGTCATCGACCGGGAAGCGCAGACAGCATTGCAACCAACCGGGTGATTTCACTGGGGCACTGGCAAGGCAGGCTGTTCGTCGGCGGCCAGGATGGGGTGTTGGATAGCATCGACCTGGCCACGGGCAAGGTGAAGCACTTCCGCACCGACCTGGGCCACGAGGGCGTGACGGGACTGGCCGATGCCGGGCATGACGCGCTGTGGGTCGGTCATACCAATGGGCTGTCCCTGTACCGGGGGGGGCGCATGCATGCGGTGAATCCGAGCCGCATGCGCGACGGCGTCAATCGCATCGTGGTCGATGCCGGCGGCAACGCGTTCGTGAGCATGACATCCGGCGGTGTGGTGCGCGTGGACCGGACCACGCTGAAGGTCCGCGCGATCGGGACACGCGATGGCACCACGGCCGACCGTGACGTGACCAAACTGGCCTATCACGCGGGCCGGGTCTGGCGTTCGAGCATGGGGGGACTGGCTCGACTGAACGCTCGAGGCGATGAGTTCGTCGATGTTCCGGGTGTGGGGCCGGGACGCATCTTCAGCTTCGCATTCGGGGCCAAGGGTCTCTGGGTCGTGCGTCAGGACGCGCTCGAGCACTATCGGCTGGAGTCGGATGGCGATGCGATACGCGATGATGTGATCGGTCTGGCCGAGGGCTGGCCGGAGATCAGCGTCGTGGACATGGCGCGCGGTGCCGGCGGGCGCATATGGATGATCAGCCGTACCGGACTGTGGAGTTATTCGCCGGTATCAAGAACCTTTCATTCCTATGGCGTCGAGGACGGACTCCCGGATCCGGAATTCATTGCACGGCGTCTGCTGCATATGCCCGATGGAAGTCTGTTCGCGGGCACGATCCGCGGCGTGGTCGGCTGGAATCCGCGGGACATGCACAACAAAGCGCATGCTCCGCGTCTCATGCTGACGCGAATCACGGTCAAGCGTGACGGGCATCTGCACGCCATGCCCGTCGACGGTCACGCCCTGCATCTGCGCTGGAACGACCGCGAGCTGCATGTCGCGGTGCAGGCGCTGTCGTATCTCGATCCGTCGCGCAACCATTACCGTTTCCATCTGCAGGGACTGGATTCCGGATGGGTCGATACGGGAAATCGCGGCGAGCGCGATTTCACCGGACTGTCGCATGGGGATTACACGTTGCGCATCCAGGCTTCCGGCCCTGGAGATGTCTGGGCGGGGTTGCCGCCCTTGTCGATCCAGGTCGACCGTCCGCCGTGGCTGACATGGTGGGCGTGGACGATCTACGCGATGCTCGTTGTCCTGCTGTTCTATGCCGTGCTGCATCTTGTGCGACGGCGCATCGAGCAGCGTCATCGCATGCAGTTGGCCGAGCGCGAACGTGCCATGGCCGAGCAGGCCAGCGCCGCGAAGACCAGTTTCCTGGCCACGCTGGGACACGAGATTCGTACACCGATGACCGGTGTGCTGGGCATGGCCGAGTTGTTACTGCGTTCCCCGCTGCAAACGCGTCAGCGCGAATACGCCGAGGCCATCCAGCGCTCGGGCACATTGCTGTTGCGGCTGGTCAACGAGGCGCTCGACATGGCGCGCATCGAGGCCGGGCGGTTGGAGCTGGATGTCGCGGCGTTCGACCCGCGCGATGTGCTCGGCGATGTGCTGCAGCTGGAGCGCGCGGTGGCCGGCGACAAGGGGCTGACGCTGGCCTCGCGCATGGGCGAGAACGTGCCCGTGCAGGTGCGGGGCGACGCCTTGCGCATCAAGCAGATCCTGCTGAATCTCGTCAACAACGCCCTGAAGTTCACCGCGAGTGGCGGGGTCGAGCTGGCGATGGACTGGGTGGACAACGGTCTGGCCATCACGGTTTCCGATACAGGTCCCGGCATTTCCGACAAGGATCGCAAGCGCCTGTTCCAGCGTTTCGAGCAGGCCGACAGTCCGCAGCGCAGTTCCGGGAGCGGGCTCGGGCTGGCGATCTGCCGGGAATTGACGCAGCTGATGGACGGACGCTGCGAACTGGTGGAATCCAGCGCGCGTGGCAGCACGTTCCGCGTATGGCTGCCGCTGCCCGTGGTCGAGGCCGAGCCGGTGGCGGCCGCGGACGAGACCACAGCCGGGGAGAGCTGGAATCTGCTGCTGATCGAGGATGACGCGACCGTTGCGGGCGTGATCCAGGGGTTGCTGGAGGCCTCCGGACACCGGGTGCGCCGCGCGCCGGACGGCCTGGCCGGCTTGGCCGAGCTCGAGAACGGCCGCTTCGACGCACTGCTGCTGGATCTGGATCTTCCCGGGCTGGACGGTTTCGGCGTGGCGCGGATGCTGCGCGATCGCGAGACCGACACGCGCTTGCCGATCATCGCCATCACGGCGCGTTCGGGTGGCGATGAGGAAGAGCGGGCGCGGGCTGCCGGCATGGACGGTTTCCTGCGCAAACCGGTCAGCGGCGCTCAGCTGCAGGCGGCGCTCGCGGCCTTGCTCGACTGAGGCTGGCGCCGATCGTCGGCCCGTGCCAGTCGCAGACGGGCCGTGCTACATGTCGTGCTTGCGCAGCTCGAAGCCCAGTCGCTGATATTCGCGCCAGCGTTCACGTGATCCGGTGCGCGCGTCCGGGTCGGCGGCCACCACTTCCAGCACGCGTTCGTAGCGGCCCGGCGGCACGGTGTCGCGCAGATTGATGACCAGCGGACGGTCGGCCGTCTCCTCGCCCGGCGGCACGATCAGCACGGCGGTGTTGGCATCGTCCTCGTCACCGGCCAGCTGATGCGGGATGAAGGCATCCTCGTCGAATTCCCACAGTGCGCCGTCCAGCGCCTCGGCTTGGGGGAAGTCGCGAGTCAGGATCAGCGCCGGCTGCTGCGCCGAATAGGCGTGCTGGGCGAGCTTGCACACCAGCAGCAGCGGATTCTCGCGGAATTGCGGCTTGTCGATCAGGTAAAAGTCGGCGCGCGGCATGATGGTCGGCGAGTGGCGGTGAGGACAGCGGTCGAGGATAACAGCGGCGCCGCACGACCGGCGGCGCCGTGATGCGGACCGGGCGCATGGCCGCCCGGTCTGCGTTCGGTCTTACTGGCAGCGGTCGATCAGCCACTGCGCCAGCAGGGACACCGGGCGGCCGCTGGCCAGTCCCTTGCGGCCCGATTCCCAGGCGGTGCCGGCGATGTCCAGATGCGCCCAGCGCTGGCCTTCCGTGAAGCGCGACAGGAAGCAGCCCGCCGTGATCGCTCCGGCCGGTCGGCCGCCGATGTTGGCGAAGTCGGCGAAGGCCGATTCCAGCATCTTCTGGTAGTCGTCCCACAGCGGCAGGCGCCAGGCGCGATCCAGTGTGTTCTCGCCGGCGGCGAGCAGTTCGTCGGCCAGGTCGTCATGCTTGCTCATCAGGCCGGTGGCGTGGCTGCCCAGGGCGATCACGCAGGCGCCGGTCAGCGTGGCGGCATCGATGATGACCTGCGGCTCGAAACGCTGCGTATAGGTCAGCGCGTCGCACAGGATCAGGCGGCCCTCGGCGTCGGTGTTGAGCACCTCGACGGTCTTGCCGGACATGGTGTTCAGCACGTCGCTGGGGCGGTACGAGTTGCCGTCGGTCATGTTCTCGACCGAGGGCACCACGCAGACCAGGTTCACCGGCAGCTTCATCTTCACCGCGGCGACGAAGCCGCCGAGCACGCCGGCAGCGCCGCACATGTCGAACTTCATCTCTTCCATCGAGCCGGTCGGCTTGATGTTCAGGCCGCCGGCGTCGAAGGTGACGCCCTTGCCGACGAAAGCGTAGGGCTTGTCGCCGTCCTTGCCGCCGTTCCACTTCAGCACGATCAGGCGCGGCGCATTGGCCGAACCGCGCGCCACGGCTAGCAGCGAGTGCATGCCCAGCTCTTCCATCTGCTCGCGCTCGAGCACTTCGACGTCGACGCCGTCGTGGGCGTTGGCGAACTCGGTGGCCTGCTCAGCGAGCCATGCCGGCACGCAGATGTTCGGTGGCATGTTGCCCAGATGACGGGCGAAGCGCACGCCCTCGGCCATGCCCTCGGCCTGCGCCAGCGCGGCGTCCTGGCCTTCGCCGGCCAGCGCCAGCGACTTCAGCTTGGTGTCCTTGGATTCGGCGCCGGCCTCGAAAGTGGCCGTGTAGCGGTAGGCGGCATGATCGAAGGCCAGCGCCGCGGTGCGCACGCGCCAGGCGGCGTCCTTGCCCGGCACGTCGAGCGCGCTCAGCCAGCTGGCGGCGCGATCGACGGAGAGCCCGGAGACGGCCTTGCCGGCCGCCAGGCAGGCCTGCTGGAAGCGGCTGGCGTTGAATTCCGCCTTCACGCCGAGGCCGACCACCATGACGCGCTCGGCCTTCACGCCGTCGAGGTCGTAGAGGCTGTGAACGGTGCCGACCTTGCCGGTGATGTCACCGCCGTCGATGCGACGCTTGATCGCACCCTTGGACGCGGCATCGATGGATTCGGCCGCTTCCGACAGCACGCCGGTGGTATACACGCCGACGATGATGCAAGGCGTGTCGATGGATTCGGGAGCGCCGGTGGCCAGGCTCAGTTGCAGGGTCATGGGATGTCCTTCTGTACGATTTGGAACCGGAGGTCCGCGACAATTCGGGGATGCGGTGCGGTATCCGGCTGAATGCGGCATGGCCGCATCGATGACCGGCCTGCCGACAATGTGCCGGACCGGCTACACTTCGCCTTCGACCGCACGCGTCCGTCGCGACGCGAACATTTCACTCGCCATTATCGCATGCTGCGCATCCTCGACCGTTATTTCCTGCGCGAACTCGTTCTGAGCGTGCTCGCCACCACCATCGTGCTACTGGTGATCTTCACCGGCGGTACCTTTGCGCGCGTGTTGCAGCAGGTGGCCAACGGCAGCTTTCCGGCCAGCGTGATGTTCCAAGTGCTGGGTCTGCGCATCGTCAACGCGCTGCCGGGTCTGCTGCCGCTGTCCTTGTTTCTCGGCGTGCTGGTGGCGCTGGGGCGCATGTGGCGTGACAGTGAAATGCACGTGTTGGCTGCCGCCGGCATGGGGCCGGGCGGCCTGATGCGGCCGGCGCTGATGCTCGGCATTCCGGCGACGGTGCTGATCGCGGTGGTATCGCTGTGGCTGGGGCCACTCTCGGCGCGCACGGCCGACCAGCTGGTGGCCGAGGCCAATCGTTCGGTGATCGCCGCCGGTCTCGACGCCGGTCGCTTCACGGAACTGCCGGGCAAGGGCGGCGTGATCTTCGTGGCCGGCATGAACCGCAAAGGCACCAAGCTGGATCAGGTTTTCCTGGCCAGCGATGAAGCCGCGACGGACACGCATCCGGCGCGGGTCAAGCTGATCACCGCCAAGCGCGGCGAGCTGTACCAGGGCAGCGAAACCCACGGGCGCTACCTCGCGCTGATGGACGGCTGGCAGTTCCAGGTGCCGCTCGGTCGCGAGAACTGGCAGCGCATGCGTTATCGGCGCAACGACGTGGCGCTGTCCGAGGTGCGGCCGCAGAGTGACGACGACAGCGATCCGCTGAGCAGTGTGAGCACGCTGGACCTGATCGACTCGAACAATGTCGATGCGCGCGCCGAGCTGGCCTGGCGCACGGCGGCGCCGGCCACCGCGCTGGTGCTCTTGCTGCTGGCCCTGCCGCTGGCGCGGCAATCGCCGCGCGAGGCGCGCTACGGCCGTCTGCTGCTGGCCGTGCTGGCGTACTTCCTCTATTTCCTGCTGCTGTCGCTGGGGCGCGCGCTCATTGATCGCGGCACGGTGAGCAACAGCGCGCCGATGTGGGTGCTGCACATCCTGGTGACGCTGGGTGCGCTGTGGATGTTCCGCCGTCAGTTCAGCGCGTGGCGCGTGAAGGGAGCCGAGGCATGAGGCTGCCGATGCCGCGCGTGAAGCAGGTCGACCGCCTGATCGCGACCAGCGTGCTGAGCACGCTCGCCATCGTCTGGCTCATTCTGGTCGGCTTCGACACACTAGGCCAGTTCCTCCGGCAGCTCGGCCATGTCGGCGATCACGGCTACACCCTCAGCAAGGCCGCGATCTACATCGCCGACACCATCCCGCGGCGCATGTACGAACATTTTGGCAACGCGGCGCTGATCGGCGGTCTGCTCGGACTGGGCGGTTTGGCCGGCAGCGGCGAACTGACGGCGCTGCGCGCGGCAGGCATGTCCAAGCTGCGCATCGCCGTCTCGGTGACAGCGGTGGTCGCCGTGCTGACGGTGGCGGTGATGCTGATCGGCGAGACTCTGGCTCCGGCCGGCGATCAGCGCGCGCAGGCCATCCAGCTGGCACTGCATTCGGACAACATCGGCCTGACTACGCGCAGCGGCCTGTGGGCGCGCGACGGCGACGACGTGGTCAACGCCAAGCGCGCGCAGGCGGTGCGCGTAGACGGGCACCAGCGCGTGCAGCTGGTCGACGTGCGCGTGTTCAGCTTCGACGACAGCGGCCAACTGGTGAAATTCCGCCGCGCCAAGAGCGCCGAGAACAACGGTCGCGACTGGACCCTGAAGGATCTGCGCATCAGCACGCTGGACGCCGATGGCGTGCACAGTCACGAGGTTGCCTCGGTGCCGTGGAAGACGCATCTGGACGCGCGCGTGCTGGAGCAGTCCATCGTGCATCCGCAGTATCTGTCGATGCGCGATCTCTACGCCAACATGCAGTACCTGCGCGCCAACGGCCAGAATCCGGGCGCCTACGCGGTGTCGTTCTGGTCGCACGCGCTGTATCCGCTGAACGTGCTGGTGCTGGTGCTGTGCGCGATGCCGTTCGCCTTCGGTGCGCTGCGCTCGGGCGGTCTCGGCAAGCGCCTGTTCATCGGCGTGCTGCTGGCCATCGCCTGGTACTTCCTGCAGCAGTCGATGACCAACTTCGGCACGGTCTACGGTCTGTCGCCAATGCTGGCGAATTTGCTGCCGGCCATGGTGCTGGTGATTGTGGCGACGCTGTACTTCCGCCGGCACGGCTAGCGTCCCCGAAAACGGTGGGGCCCGTCCGTAACGCGGAACGATTCGATCGAATCCTGAAAGGTCGCGGTTTCCGCGCGGCGCGGAAAGGTTCAGTTCTTCGGGGCAGGCCGATACACGATCCAGGTGCCGGCGAGCATGTCGTGCAGCGCGCGATGCCGGCGGTCGAACAGGGCCGGAAGCAGGAACAGCGCCCAGGCGGCGAACGGCGCGATCATTGCAGCCACCGGACCGGCGAACGGTGCGATGGACAGCAGCAGCAGCGGCGTGGCGAGTATCGCGAAGCGCAGGATTGAGCGGCGCAGGTCGGGTGCCGTGCCGGCGTCGGTACGCAGATAGAGGCGCCAGGGGCGCATGCCCAGGCTCTGTCCGCCGCGCGTCCACGAGATCAGGAAGTACGCCGCCGGCGCCAGCAGCAGTGCAGCGCGGTACCACGCGGCGTGCGGATCGAGCTGGCCGCGGGTGATCAGCAGGCAGACCATGTCGGTCACGAACAGGATCGCCAGCACCGCCAGCAGTTCGTAGACCAGGGCTAGCAGGCGCCGCCAGAACGGCGCGGGCAGCTCGGAGGAGCGGGTCGTTTCATTCATAGGCTTGCGCCGGGTGCGTGCTTGCATCCAGCATCGCGGTCATGACGGACAAGACCGACAGTATCGCCGATGTGGACCGCGACAGCATCGATGTTTTCATCGAACGACTGTGGTCGGAGGACGGCCTGGCCGCGCGCACGCTGGATGCCTATCGACGCGATCTGGAAGGACTGGCGCGCTGGCTGAATGGGCATGGCACCCATCTGGACACAGCGGGGCGTGCCGATATTTCCGGGTATCTCGGCGCGCAGCGCGTGTCCGCACGCAGCATGGCGCGGCGACAGACCACGTTTCGCCGCTACTACGCGCATGTGGCGCGGCATCGCCCCGGTTTCGAGGACCCGACGCTGATGCTGCAGCGCCCCAAGCTACCGCGAAGTCTGCCCAAGGCGCTGGCCGAGCGCGAGGTCGAGGCGCTGCTCACCGCGCCGGACGTGACCACGCCGCTGGGCTTGCGCGACCGTGCCATGCTGGAGCTGATGTACGCCTCCGGTCTGCGCGTGTCGGAGTTGGTCAACGTGCCGATTGCGGGCCTCAATATGCGCCAGGGCGTGCTGCGCGTCACCGGCAAGGGCGACAAGGAGCGTCTGATTCCGGTCGGCGAGACCGCGCTCGACTGGATCGAGCACTACTTGAACGAAGCGCGCCCCGAACTGGCGCGCGGACGACAGCCGGTGGCGCTGTTCCTGTCCAACCGCGCCGCGGCGATGAGCCGGCAGATGTTCTGGACGCTGGTCAAGCGCTACGCGATGCAGGTCGGCATCGCCGCCAAGCGTATTTCCCCGCACGTGCTGCGGCATTCCTTCGCCACGCACCTGCTCAATCACGGCGCGGACCTGCGCGCCCTGCAGATGCTGTTGGGGCACAGCGCGCTCAGCACCACACAGATCTACACGCTGGTCGCGCGCGAGGGACTCAAGCGGCTGCATGCCCAGCATCATCCGCGCGGGTGATGCCGCGTGACGGCCGGCGTGGCCCGCGTCGCGTGGTCCCGCCACGATGGCGGGGGGGGGGGCACCAGAACAGCTTGGTGGGTGCTAGGGGGCGGGCAGTGGCTCTGCTTTGTGCTGCAGGGTTCGTTGAAACGCTTCAGCGGCGTGCGACAATGCAGTTCCTTTCCGGCGCGTATGCATCCTGTCGACGTTTGCGCGCGGCTTGTCGAGTGAGAAGCTTCATGGTCCGCAAAATTCTGGTTGTCGCGTTTTTCCTGTCGTCTTTCGCTGCCATCGCCGCGGCGCCCGCATCCGGTCCTGCGACCAAGGTGGTGGCGCACGCGCTGGCCCGTCTGGCGCCGGATGCGAAACCGACCCAAGTCGGGCCGGCGCCGATGCCCGGCTTCTATCAGGCCCTGGTGCACGGCAAGATCGTCTACGTCAGTACCGACGGCAAGTACGTGATGGCCGGTCAGCTGTTCGATGCGGACCAGTCGCGCAATCTCACTGAAGCGAACATGAAGGTGATTCGCCGGCAGGCGCTGGCGACGGTGCCGGCCAGTGATCGCGTGATCTACGCGCCGCCGCACCCGAAGTACACGGTGACCGTGTTCACCGATCTCGATTGCGGCTACTGCCGTGTGTTCCACCAGCACATGGCGGCCTACAACGCCGAAGGCATTGCGGTGCAGTATCTGTTCTGGCCGCGTTCGGGCCTGAAGGCCGTGCCCAGTGGCCGCGATACGCCGTCCTACGCCAAGGCCGTCTCGGTCTGGTGCGCCAAGGACCGCAAGAAAGCCTTCACCGAGGCCAAGGCCGGCGAGTCCATCAAGTCGGCGACGTGCCCCAATCCGGTGGCGCGCGAGTACCACCTGGGTCAGCGCATCGGTGTGGACGGCACGCCCACGATCATCGCCGAGGACGGTTCGGTGATCGGCGGTTATCTGAACCCGAGGCAGCTCCTGCAGGCGGTGCGCATGGTGCGTATCCAGCAGACGCCGGCCGGCACGGACCCGAAGGCCGCCGCGCAGCGCTGAGCTTGCGGCACGATTCAATCGTGCCGTTTGTCGCAGGGTGGTGTTGGCCGCGACGGGACTCCGGTAGAATGGCCGTTTTCCTTTGCGCAGCAAGCACATGATTGCTCTCGACGGGCACAGTGCCCTTTCCCCGTTTCGCCTCGACCAGATCAACGCCCGACTCGGCGCCATCCAGCACGGGTTGCGTGTTCGATCAGCCTGGTTCGTCTACTTTGTCGAGACCGGACCGGCGCTCGACGAAGAAGCGCTGGCGCATTTGCGCGGCGTGCTGGCGGCGAAGGAGGACGATCCGGCCGATGCCTCGCTCTGGGTGACGCCCCGCCTGGGCACCATTTCGCCGTGGTCGAGCAAGGCCACCGACATTGTGCGTGAGGCCGGGCTGGACGTGGTCCGCGTCGAGCGCGGAGTGGCTTATCTGATCGATCATCGGCCCGAGGCGGGCAGCGACGACGAGCGCGCGATGCTCGCGCAACTGCACGATCCGATGACGCAATCGGTGCTGTCGGATCGGGACGAGGCCGAAGGCCTGTTCCTGCACGGCCAAGCCGGCCCGCTGGCTCGCGTCGAGTTGGGCGAGGCGGCGCATGATGCGCTGATCGCCGCCAACCGCGAGTTGGGCCTGGCGCTGGCCGACGACGAGATCGACTATCTGGCCGCTCGCTACGCCGAGATGGATCGCGATCCCAGCGACGCCGAGCTGATGATGTTCGCGCAGGCCAACTCCGAGCACTGCCGGCACAAGGTCTTCAACGCCACCTGGAGTGTCGACGGCGATCCGCAGACGGTCACGCTGTTCGGCATGATCCGCAACACGCACGAGAAGTCGCCGGCGCACACGCTGTCCGCGTATTCGGACAATGCCGCAGTCATCAGCGGCGGCGTGGGCAAGCGCTTCTTCGCCGATCCCGAGGACGGCGTCTGGCGCATGACCGAAGAGGACATCGACTTCGCCATCAAGGTGGAGACGCACAACCACCCGACCGCGATTGCGCCATGGCCCGGCGCGGGTACCGGTGCCGGTGGCGAGATCCGCGACGAGGGCGCGACCGGCCGTGGCGGCAAGCCCAAGGCTGGCCTGACCGGCTTCTCCGTGTCGCATCTGCGCATTCCCGGTCTGCCGCGGCCGTGGGAGAACGAGCGGCCGTTGCCGGCGCGATTCGCCACCGCGTTCGAGATCATGCGCGATGGCCCGCTGGGTGCGGCCGCGTACAACAACGAATTCGGTCGTCCGTGCCTGGGTGGCTACTTCCGCACCTTCGAGACCGAGAACGGCAAGCCCGGCGTGCGCCGTGGCTACGACAAGCCGATCATGATCGCCGGCGGTCTGGCCAACATCCGTCGCCAGCATGTGGCCAAGGGCCAGGTGAAACCGGGTGACAAGGTCGTCGTGCTGGGCGGGCCGGCGATGCTGATCGGTCTGGGTGGCGGCGCCGCTTCGTCGATGGCCGGCGGCAGCTCCAGCGACGAACTCGACTTCGCCTCGGTGCAGCGCGACAACCCGGAAATGGAGCGCCGCTGCCAGGAAGTCATCGACCAGTGCTGGGCGCGCGGTGAACACAATCCGATTGTCAGCATTCACGATGTCGGTGCGGGCGGCCTGTCCAACGCCATTCCCGAGATCCTGCATGACGCCGACCTGGGTGGCGACATCGATCTGTCGAAGATTCCCTGCGACGACCCGTCGTTGACGCCGATGCAGGTGTGGTGCAACGAGTCGCAGGAACGCTATGTGCTGGCGGTGCGACCGGACGATCTGGAGATGCTGGAGGCGATCTGCCTGCGCGAGCGCTGCCCGCTGGCCGTGGTCGGCGAGGCCACTGCCGAGGAACATCTCCGCGTGCATGATCGCAAGCGCGACATCCGTGTGATCGATCTGTCCATGGACATGCTGTTCGGCAAGCCGCCGCGCATGCACCGTGATGCCACCCGCTGCAAGCCGCGCGTGGACCTGGTGCCGGACCTGTCCGGCATCGAGCTGGGCGAGGCGCTGAGCCGCGTGCTGCGCATGCCGGTGGTCGGCAGCAAGTCGTTCCTCATTACTATCGGCGACCGCAGCGTCGGCGGCCTGTGCGCACGTGATCCGATGGTTGGTCCGTGGCAGGTGCCGGTGGCCGACTGCGCCGTGACCCTGCTCGATTTCGACGGCTATGCCGGCGAGGCGATGGCGATGGCCGAACGCGCGCCGGTGGCGCTGCTGTCCAGCGCCGACGCCGCGCGCATCGCGGTCGGCGAGGCCATCACCAATCTGGCGGCCGCGCCCATCGGTGATCTGAGCAAGATCCGTCTGTCCGCCAACTGGATGGCGGCGGTCAACCATGCCGGCGAGGATGCCGCGCTGTTCGACGCCGTGGAAGCGGTTGCCATGGAGCTGTGCCCGCAGCTGGGCCTGTCCATTCCCGTCGGCAAGGATTCGATGTCCATGCAGACCGTGTGGGACGATCCGGAGGCCGGCGAGCAGCGCACCGTGGCGCCGGTTTCGCTGGTGGTCACCGGTTTCGCCCATGTCGAGGACGTGCGCAAGTCGCTGACGCCGCAGCTGCGGATGGATCAGGGCGACACGGATCTGTGGCTGATCGACCTCGGCGGCGGCCGCGACCGTCTCGGCGCGTCGGCGCTGACCCAGGCGTTCAACCGCGGCGGTGGCGTGCCGCCCGATCTGGACGATCCGAAGCGCCTGAAGGCGCTGTTCGACCTGGTGCAGGAAGCCAACGCCGCGGATCTGGTGCTGGCCTACCACGACCGTTCCGACGGTGGCGTGATCGTCACCCTGCTGGAAATGGCCTTCGCCGGGCACTGCGGTCTGGAAATCCAGCTGGAAGGCTGGGCCGATGCCACGCTGCGTGCCCTGTTCAACGAGGAGCTGGGCGCCGTGCTGCAGGTGCCGCGCGCGCAGCGCGAGGCGTTCGAGGCACTGCTGGACAAGCACGGCCTGAGCGAACTCGGCCACTGCATCGGCGAGCCACGCCAGAAGCTCGGCATCAAGCTGTTCATGGGTACCGACGTGTTCGCCAAGTGGAACTGGCAGGAACAGTTCAACGCCTGGACCGAAACCAGCTACGCCATGCAGCGCCTGCGCGACAACCCGGATTGCGCGGACGCCGAACGGGAATGGCGCATCGACGACAGCGATCGCGGCATCCGTCCGTCGGTGAGTTTCGATCCGGCCGAGGATGTGGCCGCGCCGATGATCGCCACCGGCAAGCGTCCGCGCGTGGCGATCCTGCGCGAGCAGGGGGTCAATGGTCAGGTCGAGATGGCGGCGGCCTTCGACCGCGCCGGCTTCGAGACCGTCGACGTGCACATGTCCGATCTGCTCGCGAGTCGCCGTTTCCTTGACGCCTTCAACGGACTGGCTGCATGCGGAGGCTTCTCCTACGGTGACGTGCTGGGCGCGGGACGCGGTTGGGCCACGACGATTCTGTACAACGACCATCTGCGACCGCAGTTCGAGCGCTTCCTCGCCGACGGTTCGCGCTTCGCCCTGGGCGTATGCAATGGCTGCCAGATGTTCTCGCACCTCAAGGACATCATTCCGGGCGCCAAGCACTGGCCGGAGTTCCTGCGCAACACGTCCGAACAGTACGAAGCGCGTCTGGCCACCGTGGAAGTGCTGAACTCCGACAGTATTTTCCTGCAGGGCATGGCCGGCTCCCGCATTCCCGTGGTGGTTGCGCACGGCGAGGGGCGCGCCGACTTCCCGCTTTCGTGCAGCCCGTCGAAGAGCCATGGCTGTCTGCGTTATGTCGATGATCGCGGCGCGCCGACAGAGCGCTATCCGCTCAATCCGAACGGTTCGCCGGGCGGCTTGACTGGCTTCACGGCTGCCGACGGTCGCGTGCTCATCATGATGCCGCATCCTGAGCGCGTGTTCCGCAGCGTGCAGATGTCCTGGCGGCCGCCGGAATGGGGCGAGGATTCGCCGTGGATGCGCATGTTCCGGAACGCTCGCGTCTGGGTCGACTGAGTGCCGGGGAACTGACGTCACTATTGCCGGTCCAGTATGTCGGTCTCTGCAGAACGGTGCTGCGTCTGGCTGTCCGTGCATTCGGCACGGCAAATGCGGCGGATTCGCGGTGCTTGCGGTGCTTGCGGTGCGTCCGGATTGGCTCTGCGGGCATGCAGGCGGTAGCATTCATGTCGCCGCAGGCAATCCATGAATTGATGACACGCGGCTTGGCCGGGACAGGATGCAAAGCGCCATGCAGAAAGGACTGACCAGCATCATCATCGTCACCGCCGACAGCGGCCCCACGACACGGGCATGTGTCGCGCGGGCGCTGGACAGCGACGTCCCCGTCGAAGTCATCCTGGTCGACAACGGTTCCAGCGATGGCGAACCCGAAGCCATTGCCCGCGCGCGCAGCGAGGACCATCGCCTGCGCGTCGTGTACAACCGCGCCAACCTCGGCTTCGGTGCGGCCGTGAACCACGGCGCTAGGCAGGCCGAGGGCGATCATCTTTTGATCCTCAATCCCGACTGTCTGCTCGAAGCCGATACCGTGAGCCGTCTTCGCGAAGCGCTGGATTCGCATTTGCAGGGCGGGCTCGTCGGGGCAGTCATCTGTGATGAAGAGGGCGAGATCGATCCGGCTTCCCGCCGCCGCGATCCGCTGCTGCACCGGGCGCTGGCGACCATGCGCGGCCGCGATCGCGGCGATGGCGAGCATGCACGCGAGGGCGTCTACGTGTACGGTGCGATGCCGGAAGGCGTCACCGAGGAAGAAGCCGTTTCAGGGGCGCTGATGCTGCTCAAACGCCGCGTTTTCGAGCGTGTCGAGGGTTTCGATACCGGTTATTTCCTGCACTGCGAGGACCTGGATCTGTGCCGTAGAGTGCGGGATGCGGGGTACGAGGTCCTGCTGGCCGGCCAGGTGCGGGTGGTGCACGCAGGCGGAAGTTCCAGTCGTCACCGCCCGGTATTCGTCAGTCGGCACAAGCACGCCGGGATGTGGCGCTGGTTCCGAAAATTTGACCCGGCAGCGCGCAACCCGTTCACGGCGCTGTTCGTGTGGAGCGGCTTGTGGGCGCATTTCCTGCTCGGCGTGCCGAGGCTCATCGCTTCGCGCCGATCATCTGGCTGAGTCGCGTCAGAGGCGTACACTTCGGTTCTGTTTCCGGAGGGCGCCGTCATGAATTCCACTCGATTGATTCTTTCGTTGTCGATCGCGTTCGCGATCTGTGCATGGCCCTTGGTGTCGGTGGCTGCATCGCCTTCTTCGCCTGCGCCCGCACCTGCACCTGCACCGCAAAGCTGGAAAGACCTGCTCAACCAGATCAAGGGCAAGGCCGCTACGACTTCGACGTCCGACCTGTCGCAGAGCGAAGTCGTCGGCGGTCTCAAGGAAGCGCTGGCCAAGGGAACCACCCGTGCGATCCACACGCTTGGCCGCAAGGATGGCTTCTGGGGCAACCCCGGTGTGCGGATTCCTCTTCCGGGCAAGTTGCAGGAGGTCGCCAAGATTGCGCGTCAGCTGGGTCAGGGCGACAAGGTCGACGCCTTCCAGCTGAGCATGAATCGCGCTGCGGAGAAGGCCGTGCCGCAAGTCGCCGACCTGTTCGGCGACGCCATTCGCCAGATGACCCTCAAGGACGCCCGCGGCATTCTCGGCGGCGGCGATCATGCCGCCACGGACTACTTCCGCCGCGTCGCCGGCCCCAAGCTGGTCGAGCGCATTCGACCCATCGTCGCCAAGGCCACCGACAGCGTGGGTGTCACCAAACGCTACAAGGCGCTGATGGCCGGTTCGAGCGGCGGCACGCTCGGGTCGGCGCTGTCCCTGCTGGGCAGGTCCGGGCAATCGAAGGACATGGATCTGGACCGTTACGTGACCGACGAGGCCCTCAACGGTCTTTTCAAGACGATCGGCAGCGAGGAGAAGTCCATTCGCGACAATCCTGCGGCGCGGACGACCGATTTGCTCAAGAAGGTGTTTGGGCGCTGATAGCAGGAAAGCAAAGACTGCGACCAGGATGTCCGATATGGAATTGCTACGCGATAAGCCGAAGTACGAACTCGTGCTTGGATTCTTGTCGAGCCTGCACAGAGATTGGGGGTGGCAAGAAGTCGGTGGTTTGCTCGGCAGTATGTGGCTCTTGAACGATGGGAAATGTATGGGTCCTGCCTTGTCCGGGGATTGGGAAGCCTTCGTCACGAGTCGGGATGCGGAGACAAATTCCGGCAGGATCAAGACTGAGGGAAGCGTTGCTTTCCGGGCCATGCTCTTCTTTCTTGAGCGCATACACGAGGCAGACCGGAATGTCAGCTTGACGGATGTCATCGAGCATATGGCGCTGCCAAGCGGAGAGCCGGTCCATACCGATTACGCCAGGCTGTGGAATGTATCCTTGGAGGATGTGGTGATCCGAGGGCGTGTGCCCGAATCACAGAGTGTTCTAAAGGAAGGCGTAGGGTACGAAATCCGGCGGAGATGATATTGGCTGTACGGGTACTGCAATCTACACAAGCGACCTGCTGGCTGTATTGACGATTGGAGAGATGTCGTGATTCGCGAAATCCTCAAGATGGGCGATCCGCGCCTGCTGCGCATCGCCGAGCCGGTCGAGGTGTTCGATACGGCGGAGCTGCACGAATTGGTGGCCGACATGTTCGACACCATGCAGCATGCCGGTGGGGTGGGCCTGGCAGCGCCGCAGATCGGCGTGAACCTGCAGGTGGTGATCTTCGGTTTCGAGCACAGTGCACGCTATCCGGAGGTGGCGGCGGTGCCGCGCACGGTGCTGCTGAACCCCGTGCTCACGCCGTTGTCTGAGGAAATGGAAGAAGGCTGGGAAGGTTGCCTTTCGGTGCCGGGACTGCGCGGGGCGGTGGATCGCTACAAGCGCGTCGCCTATACCGGGTTCGATTTGGCGGGCATGCCGATCGAGCGCGAGGCTGAGGACTTTCACGCGCGCGTGGTGCAGCATGAGTGCGATCATCTGATCGGCCGGCTGTATCCCTCGCGGATCACCGATTTCAGCAAGTTCGGCTTCATCGACGTGCTGTTTCCGGACCTGGATCCCGCGCTGGAAGCCTGAATAGCCCGCGAAAGCTGCGGAATCGGCCACAGCCTGCAAGGCGGCGAGGGGGACAGCCTCGCGCTGTTCGCCGCCATGTGATACCTATGCCTGCTGCGGTTTTCGCAAGCAGGATGCCTTGCCGTCGTGAAGGCGGCTTCGGGGAGGATGTAGGAATGTCGGCAGCTGCACTGCCATCAACGGATGCGGGAACCCGCTCCGACAGCAACACCCATCAGGCGCGCGTGTGCGCGTTGCTGGTCGAGCGCGGCTCCCTGAAGGAGGCTGATCTGGGCCGGGCGCGCCGTCTGCACGAGGAGGCGCCGGAAGGCACGCTGACCGCCTTGCTGGCCCGCCTCGGGCTGGTGTCCGAGCGCAATCTGGCCGAAGCCTGGGCCGAACTGCTGGGCGTGCCGATGCTGGCGGCCGCCGATGCGCCGGAAATGCCACCGGCTGACGTGGACGTGTCGGTGCGCTTCCTGCGGCAGCATCACGTGGTGCCGGTCGCGGCCGAGGGCGAAGGCGTCCTCGGCCTGATGGTGGCCGATCCCGGCGACCCGTATCCGGCGCAGGCCGTGGCGCTGGCGACAGGTCGCGAGATCGCCCTGCGCGTGGGCCTGCGCAGCGAGGTCGATGACCTGATCGAGCGCTACTACGGCCAGGGCCGCTCGGCCATGGGCACCATCGTCGAGAACATGGAAGGCGTCGCCTCGGACGAAGAAGATGTCGAGCATTTGCGCGACCTGGCCTCCGAAGCGCCGGTCATCCGTCTGGTCAATCTGGTTATCCAGCGCGCCGTCGAGCAGCGTGCGTCGGACATCCACATCGAACCATTCGAGAGCCGCCTGAAGGTGCGCTACCGCATCGACGGCGTGCTGCACGAGGTCGAAGCGCCGCCGGCCAGCTCCACCGCCGCGGTGATCAGCCGCGTGAAGATCATGGCGCGGCTGAACATCGCCGAGCGCCGCCTGCCGCAGGACGGCCGCATCATGCTGCGCGTGCAGGGCAAGGAACTGGACTTGCGTGTGTCCACCGTGCCGACCAGCTTCGGCGAGTCGGTGGTGATGCGTATTCTCGACCGCGAGGCGGTCGTGTTCGACTTCGCCAAACTCGGCTTCACCGACGATTTCACGCGCCGTTTCACCGACGTGCTGGAGC
This sequence comes from Oleiagrimonas sp. MCCC 1A03011, assembly GCF_003267965.1. Taxonomy (NCBI): domain Bacteria; kingdom Pseudomonadati; phylum Pseudomonadota; class Gammaproteobacteria; order Lysobacterales; family Rhodanobacteraceae; genus Oleiagrimonas; species Oleiagrimonas sp. MCCC 1A03011. The sequence continues at coordinate 527,665 of NZ_MSPY01000002.1, forward strand.
GCCCGCACGGCATCCTGCTGGTCACCGGCCCGACCGGTTCGGGCAAGACCACGACGCTGTACACGGCGCTGTCGCAGATCAACACGCCGGACGTGAAAATCATCACCGTCGAGGACCCGGTCGAATACCAGCTCGAGGGCATCAACCAGATCCAGGTGAAGCCATCGATCGGGTTGGACTTCGCCGGCGCGCTGCGCTCCATTGTGCGTCAGGATCCGGACGTCATCATGATTGGCGAGATGCGCGATCTGGAAACCTGCCGCATCGCCATCCAGTCCGCGTTGACCGGCCATCTGGTGCTGTCCACGCTGCACACCAATTCGGCCGCCGGCGGCATCACCCGCCTGCTCGACATGGGCGTGGAGGATTACCTGCTGACCTCGACCATCAACGGCATCCTGGCGCAGCGTCTGGTGCGTCATCTGGACACGGAGCTGGCCGAGCCCTACGAAGCGCTGCCGGAAGTGGTCAAGCAGTTCGAGCTGGAGCGGTTCACCGACGAGCGACCGATCCGCCTGTGGAAGCCGGGTACCAGCGAGTCCAATCCGACCGGCTATCGCGGCCGTCAGGCCATCGTCGAGTTCCTGACCATGAGCGATCCGCTGCGCCGTCTGGTCATGCAGCACGCCTCCGACGCCGACATCGAGCGCGCCGCGCGCGAGGAAGGCATGCGCACCATGTACGAGGACGGTCTGGCCAAGGCCGTGACCGGCGCGACCACCATCGAGGAGGTCCTGCGCGTGACGCAGGAAGGCTGAGATGGCGCAGTTCCGCTATCGCGCGATCAGCGCTTCCGGCGAGGTGCTGCAGGGGCAGATGGAGGCGGCCAGCGTCGAGGACGTGGTGGTGCGCCTGCAGGACCAGGGGCACACGCCGCTGGAAGCCAAACCGGCCGATGCTAACGGCGGCGCGCCGATGTTCGCGTCGCTACTGCAGCGTGGCCCGTTCACGGGCGATCAACTGGCGCAGTTCACGCATCAGCTGGCGACGCTGCTGGGAGCGGGACAGCCGCTGGACCGTGCGCTGGGCATTCTGCTCGATCTGCCCGAGGGCGAACGGGCGAAGAAGCTGGTCGAACGCATTCGCGAGCGGGTGCGCGGCGGCGGCACGCTGTCGCAGGCGCTGGACGAGGAGCACGGCGCGTTCCCGCGCCTGTACGTGAGTCTGGTGCGCGCGGGCGAGGCCGGCGGTTCGCTGGACGTCACGCTGCGTCGTCTGGCCGATTATCTGGAGCGCGCACAGGCGCTTCGTTCCAGCGTGGTCAACGCGCTGATCTATCCCGCTTTCCTGATGGTCGGCGTGGTCGGTTCGTTGCTGCTGCTGCTGACCTACGTGGTGCCGCAGTTCGTGCCGATCTTCGCGGACATGAATGTGCCGATTCCGCTGATGACCAAGATCGTCCTCGGCATCGGCAACGTGATGCAGAGCGGCTGGTGGCTGATGCTTCTGCTGCTGGTCGGCGGCATCTTCTTCCTGCGCATGCGTCTGCGCGATGTTGAAGCGCGCCGCACCTTCGATGGCTGGCGCCTGCGCATGCGGGTGCTCGGGCCGGTGCTGCTGAAGGTCGAGACCGCGCGCATCGCGCGGACGCTGGGCACGCTGCTGAAGAACGGCGTGCCGATGATGACGGCCCTCAACATCACCCGCCAGGTGACCCGCAACACCGCTTTGGAAGCGGCGCTGGTGAAAGCGGCGGAGGCGGTCAAGGGCGGTGCCGGACTGGGCGTGGCCCTGGCCGAATCCAAGCAGTTTCCGCGCCTGGCGCTGCAGATGGTGCAGGTCGGCGAGGAGGCCGGCGCCATCGACGACATGCTGTTGAAGGTGGCGGACACCTTCGACGTCGAATCGAAGCGTTCCATCGATCGTTTGCTGGCGGCCCTGGTGCCGACGCTGACGGTGGTGATGACCGTCATGGTGGCCTTCATCATGGCGGCGATCCTGATGCCGCTGTTGAGCCTGACCAGCAACATCGGTTGAGACATTCATTTGCAGAACGAGGAGTTCAGATGAGCAAGCAAGCGATGCAACGGATGCGCCATCCACGAGCCATCCGCAGTGGTGGTTTCACCCTGCTGGAAATGCTGGCCGTGATCGTGCTGATCGGCATCATCGGCACCATCGTCTACACCCAGGTCGGCAAGAGCCTGGACAAGGGCAAGTACGGCGCCGGCAAGGCGCAGCTGACCGCGATCGACACCGCCATCCAGCGCTACGCGATGGACAACGGTTCCGCACCGCCGAACCTGGACGCGCTGGTGACCAAGCCGTCGGGCGCGTCGGACTGGCTGGGTCCGTATCTGAAGGCCAAGCAGCTGAAGGACCCCTGGGGACATGCCTTCGGCTACAAGGTGCCGGGCGACCACGGCGACTACGACGTGATTTTCTACGGCCATGACGGACGTCCGGGCGGTTCCGGCATGAACAAGGACGTGGGTAACTGGGAATGATCCACGCGCGGTTCCGTGGACCGGCCGCCGGATCCGTAGGGGTCCGGCCGTTGCGCGCCCGGAACCGCCGTTCGATAAGGCCGGATGCTTCCGGCTTCACGCTGCTGGAAATGCTGGTCGTCATCATCCTGATCAGCATCGCCGCGACGGTGGTGGCGATCTCCGTCACCCGTGGGCTGACCTCCGCGCGCATCCGCAGCGCCAGCGCCGATCTGGCTGCGGCGCTGCGCTACACGCGGGCGCAGGCCATCGTTCACGGCAAACAGGAGACCCTCACCGTCGATGTCGCGCAGCACATCTACCAGGCGCCGGGGCGGCCCAAGGTCGAGCTGCCGAAAGGTATGGCGCTGGCCCTGACCAGCGCCGTCGAGGACCGCATCGATCAGCATCGCGGGCGTATCCGCTTCTTCCCCGACGGCAGTTCCACCGGTGGGCGCATCACGCTCAGTCACGGGCAGCGCGAATGGCACGTCAACGTGGCCTGGCTGACCGGCAGCGTGGCCGTGGTCGAGACGCGGGCCGGAGGCTGACATGCGTCGGGCACGCCAGCGAGGTTTCACGCTGATCGAGGTCATTGCGGCCATTCTGTTGCTGTCGCTGGCGTTCGCCGCGCTGCTGACGACGATGGGCAATGCCACCCGTCTGGCCGTCAACGCCGATGCGCACACGCGTGCCGCGCTGTGCGCGCAGTCGGCGATGGACAGCGCGTTCGTGCTGGAGCCGATTCGCGCAGGCGTGACCCAGGGGCGTTGCGACAAGCTGTTCCACTGGCAGCTTCAGGTGCGTCGCTGGCAGCCCCGGAATCCCGGTAGAACGCCGGTACAGCTGGACATGTTCCGCCTCGACCTGACCGTGTCCTGGAAGCAGGGCGGGCATGTCCGTCGGGCGCAGTTCAGCACGCTACGCGCGCAGGACCAGGGCCGGTTCGTTCAGTCGGGGACGCCATGATGAGCATGCGTCGTCGTTCGCGCATAGAAGGATTTACGCTGCTGGAAGTGCTGGCAGCGATGGTGCTGCTCTCGCTGCTGCTGCTGGCGGTGTGGTCGGGCATCCACTCCGCGACGATGAGCGTGCGTTCCGGACAGCGTTTCGTCGAACGCACGGATGCGGTGCGCTCGACGCAGGATTTCCTGCGCCGCGAACTGGCACAGGCTGTGCGTCAGCCTTGGGCGGCCAACGACGATGGCAAGGCCATCGTGTTCACCGGTGGACCGGACAAGCTGCAGTATGTCGCGCCGCTGCCCGGCTATCTGGGCAAGCTGGGTCCGCAGTTGCAGACCGTCGAACTGGTGCCGGAGAAGGGTGGGCACGGCTATCGGCTCCAGGTGTCGTTCTCCCTGCTGCCGCCGGACGGTTCCAAGCCGAAGAAACTGGGCAAGCCGCAGGTGCTGCTGACTGGCATCCGCGACGGACGGTTCGATTTCCGCGGCTACGACCGGTTGCGCAAGCCAACGAATTGGATGTCGCGCTGGGAGGATACTGATCGCACGCCGGCGCTGGTGCGGCTGGATCTGAAACTGGACAAGGGCAGCTGGCCGGAACTGGTGGCGCCGATCCGCGTCGACGCCAGCGCGGTCGCCGGCACCGGCGGTCTGCTGCGGCGGATTCTGCGTCCGCAGGCGGGGCAGCGATGAGGCGCCGGCACGCACAACGCGGGGTCGCGCTGCTGGTGGTGCTGTGGGCCACGGCGCTGCTGACCATCATGCTCGCCGCCTATGCAGTGACCACGCGCACCGAGGGCCTGCAGGCACGCTACCAGTTCGACCAGACGCGCGCGCGCTACGCTGCCGAGGCGGGCATCGCGCGCGCCGTGTACGGGTTGCGGGAATCCGACCCGAAGCGCCGCTGGATTGCCGATGGGCGGCCGTACACGTTCCAATTCGACAACGCCAAGATCAAGGTGACGCTCCACGACGAAAGCGGCAAGATCGATCTCAACGCCGCGACGCCGCAGTTGCTGACAGGGCTGTTTCATGCGGCGGGCCTGGATCACGACAAGGCCGAGGCATTGAGCGAGGCGGTGCAGGACTGGCGCGATGCCGACGACGCCACGCGCCCGAACGGTGCCGAGCGCGCACAGTATCGCGAAGCCGGTCGCGACTACGGGCCGCGCAACGGTCCCTTCGTCACCATAGAGGAACTGCAGATGGTGCTGGGCATGAACGCGGCGCTGTATACCCGGATTGCACCAGCGATCACGGTTTGGTCGGGACGCAACTCGCCGAATGTCGGTAGCGCTCCGGCGCTGGTGCTACAGGCGCTTCCCGGCATGGACGCGGAGAAGGCGAGTCAGTACATCCAGCTGCGCCAGCAGCGCAACAGCTCGGCGCAGCCTGCGCCGACCGGCATCATCGGCGGCATGACCGCGATGGGAGGCGGCAACGGCAATACGCAGGACATCCACGCCGTAGCGACGCTGCCCAACGGCGTGCGCGCCGCGGTGGACGCGGTCGTGCGCTTCGGTGGGGCGCCCTCCGGCGGCGCACCGTACCGCGTGTTGCACTGGCGGTATGGCGAGGCCGGTCAGGCATCGTCGGATGCCCGTGGGGCGTCCCGTGGCGGGCCGGTGCGCGGCAAGGATGCGACTGGACCACAGGGCGCAGGCGGTCTGCGCCTCGGCGCACGCTGACCGAAAGTCTTTCAGGACGTTGTGGAACTGTGCGCTATGCTGCGTGGGCCCACCATCCATGGTGCGCGAAAAGGAGGTGATGCGGCGTGAAAGCCATCCTGACATCCACCGTGGAGAGGCCATGGGTTGTCCCGTCGAGTGTTCGATGGGAATGCGGCGAGCGATGCGGAAAATGATCGTTCGGGCGCTTCGGCGCTCCTCTCCTACTTCGTTGCGATCTGGATGGACGGAGGGCTTTCGCGGACGAGCGTTCGGCGATTCAGGCCTTGGAGCGGTACGTGTTGATCTGATCGCGTAGCTGGTTCGCCGCGGCACGCGCGGCCTGAGCGTAGTCGTCGTCCGAGCCCGCGTAGAGGATGGCGCGCGAGGAGCTGATCATCAGCCCGGCGCCGCTCGCGTCCGCGCCCTCGCGCAGCACGGCCTCGACGTCGCCGCCCTGTGCGCCGATGCCCGGAACCAGCAGCGGCATGTCGCCGACGATGCGGCGTACCTGCCCCAGTTCTTCGGGGAAGGTCGCGCCGGTGACCAGGGCGCAGTTGCCGTGTTCATTCCAATCGCGGGCAATGGTTTCGGCTACGCGTTGATACAGCGGCCGACCGCCGCAGTCGAGATTCTGGAAATCCGCGCCGCCCGGATTGGAGGTGCGACACAGCAGGATCACGCCCTTGTCGGCGCGGTCCAGAAACGGCTGGATCGAATCGCGGCCCAGGTACGGGTTCAGCGTCACCGCGTCGGCGTCGTAGCGGTCGAAGGCTTCGATGACGTAGCGCTGGGCTGTAGAGCCGATGTCGCCGCGCTTGGCGTCGAGGATTACCGGCACGTCGGGGTGGGCATCGTGGATGTGCGCGATCAGGCGTTCCAGCGCGTCTTCGGCGCACAGCGCGGCGAAGTGCGCGATCTGCGGCTTGAACGCGCAGGCCAGATCGGCGGTGGCGTCGACGATGGCGCGGCAGAAGGCGAATACGGAGTCCGGATCGTCGCGAACGACTGCGGGGAATCGCGATGGGTCAGGATCGAGACCCACGCAGACCATCGTGTCCGCCTCGCTCCAGCGCGTGCGCAAGGCCTGCATGAAATTCATGATCGCTCCTCGTGTTGTGTGCGTTCGGTGCCGCGCGGGCATTCCAGTCGTTGATGCGTGAGTGAGCCTGATGCGGATTTCCGCCTCTGGCGACGTTCACTCGAACGGTGTGTCGTCCTCGTGGAGATAGGTCCAACGTCCATCGATGGTGCGGCCCAGCATGCCGTCGTCGGGGTAGTCCACGGACTCGTTGTCCTTGCGACTGCCGACTTCCAGGTACACCACGTCGGCATCGCTGCGATTGACCAGCGCGTGCGCGTCGCCGGTTCCGGCACGAAAGCCGGCGCACATGCCCGGGCGCAGCACGGTCTCGCCGGCGTCGGTGATCAGCGTCGGGGTGCCTTCGAGGATGTAGACGAACTCGTCTTCCAGTGCGTGGGCATGGCGCAACGCTGAGTGCGCGCCGGGCCCCAGTCGGGTCAGGTTGACGCCGAACTGGCTCAGGCCGAAGGCATTGCCCAGAGCACGGCGGGCGCGGTCGCCCATGCGCGCGGCGAACGGTTGCGGATAGCCGGAGCCGGTGCGGGCCGGAAGCTCCTCGGGATCGATCGTCACGGGATGCTCGTTCAAGGATGCGCCCTCGCAAGAATGGATGGTGCGCCGCGCAAGCCGGGCCTTGTCCCGACCTGCGCGTTCGCCGCCGGCTTCAGACCAGCTTCTTGTAGCGCATGCGGTGCGGGCGCGCGGCTTCCTCGCCCAGGCGGCGCTTCTTGTCGGCCTCGTACTCGCCGTAGTTGCCGGGGAAGAACTCGACGTGCGAGTCGCCCTCGAAGGCGATGATGTGCGTGGCGATACGGTCCAGGAACCAGCGGTCATGGCTGATGACCATGGCGCAGCCCGGGAATTCGAGGATGCCGTCCTCCAGCGCGCGCAAGGTTTCCACGTCCAGGTCGTTGGACGGTTCGTCGAGCAGCAGCACGTTTCCGCCCTGCAGCAGGGTCTTGGCCATGTGCAGACGGCCGCGCTCGCCGCCGGACAGGTTACCGACGCGCTTCTGCTGGTCGGTGCCCTTGAAGTTGAAGCGACCGATGTAGGCGCGCGACTGGATCTCGAAGTTGCCGATGGTGATGATGTCCGACCCGCCGGAGACTTCCTGCCAGACGTTGTTGTCGCCTTCCAGTGCGTCGCGCGACTGGTCGACGTAGGCCAGCTTCACGGTGTGGCCCAGCTTGACCTCGCCGGTATCGGGCGTTTCCGTGCCGGTAATCATCTTGAACAGCGTCGACTTGCCGGCGCCGTTGGGGCCGATCACGCCGACGATGGCGCCCGGCGGAATCTTGAACGACAGGTCGTCGATCAGCACGCGATCGCCGAAGGATTTGCTGACGCCCTTGAACTCGATGACTTCGTTGCCCAGGCGTTCGCCCGGCGGAATGAAGATTTCGTTGGTTTCGTTGCGCTTCTGGTAGTCGACCGAATTCAGTTCCTCGAAGCGCTGCAGGCGTGCCTTGCCCTTGGACTGGCGACCCTTCTTGGCGGAACGCACCCATTCCAGTTCGCGTTTGATGGCCTTCTGGCGGGCCTTCTCCTGCGCGGCTTCCTGTGCCAGGCGCTCGTCCTTCTGTTCCAGCCAGGACGTGTAGTTGCCCTTCCACGGAATGCCACGGCCACGGTCGAGTTCGAGAATCCACTCGGCGGCGTTATCGAGGAAGTAGCGGTCATGGGTGACCGCCACGACGGTGCCGGGGAAGTCGCGAAGGAAGTTTTCCAGCCAGTCGACCGACTCGGCATCCAGGTGGTTGGTGGGCTCGTCGAGCAGCAGCATGTCCGGCTTGGACAGCAGCAGTCGGCACAGCGCCACACGGCGCTTCTCGCCGCCCGACAGCGGGCCGATTTTGGCGTCCCAGGGCGGAATGCGCAGGGCGTCGGCGGCCACTTCCAGCTGGCGTTCCAGTGCGTGCGCGTCGTTGGCGGCCAGCAGGTTTTCCAGTTTCTGCTGCTCTTCGGCCAGCTTGTCGAAATCGGCGCCTTCCTCGGCATAGGCGGCATAGATCTCTTCCAGACGCGCCTGCGCCTGCAGGACTTCACCGACGCCTTCCTCGACGGCTTCGCGCACGGTCTTGTTCGGGTCCAGCTCCGGCTCCTGCGCGAGATAGCCGACCTTGATGTCCGGCGCGGCGCGGGCCTCGCCCTGGAAATCGGTGTCGACGCCGGCCATGATCCGCAGCACCGTCGACTTGCCCGCACCGTTCAGGCCCAGCAGGCCGATCTTGGCGCCGGGGAAGAAGCTGAGCGAGATGTCCTTGATGATCTGACGCTGCGGGGGAACGATCTTGCTGACCCCGTTCATGGTGTAGATGTACTGCATGGAAGCTCCGGGTATCGGGTGCGCGGACTGCGGACGAATCAACCCCTCATTATAGTCGCTTCGGGGCGACTAGGGCGACCGTGTCGCGCCTATGCGCGCTCTGCAAGCATCCTGCTGCGGGCGGCGGTGCGTCGACCACGCGAGGATGCGAACGAGGCGCGCGACCTGCATGGGGCCTGGGCAGGGCCGAAGTCCGTTGCCGGCGTCTGCCGACAGGTCGCGCGGGGCCTGTTTCACCTCCACAGGACCGCTATACTTGGTGCTTTGCACACCACGGAACCCCAGTATGTTCGCCAAATCCATGACCATCGCCGGTTTCGACGACGCGCTCGCCAAGGCCATCGCCGACGAGGCGCAGCGCCAGGAAGACCACGTCGAGCTGATCGCTTCGGAGAACTATGCCAGCCCGCGCGTCATGGAAGCCCAGGGTTCCGTACTGACCAACAAGTACGCCGAGGGCTATCCGTCCAAGCGCTACTACGGCGGTTGCGAATACGTCGACGTGGCCGAGGCGCTGGCCATCGACCGCCTGAAGGCGCTGTACGACTGCGACTACGCCAACGTGCAGCCGCATTCGGGCTCGCAGGCCAACCAGGCGGTGTACTTCGCGCTGCTGCAGCCGGGTGACACCATCCTCGGCATGAGCCTGGCGCACGGCGGCCATCTGACCCACGGCGCCAAGCCGAACCTGTCCGGCAAAATCCTCAACGCCGTGCAGTACGGCGTGAACGACGAAGGCAAGGTCGACTACGACGAAGTCGAGCGCCTGGCCGTCGAGCACAAGCCGAAGATGATCGTGGCCGGCTTCAGCGCCTATTCGCAGGTGCTGGACTGGGCGCGCTTCCGCGCCATCGCCGACAAGGTCGGTGCGTATCTGTTCGTGGACATGGCGCACATCGCCGGTCTGGTCGCCGCGGGCGTGTACCCGAGTCCGCTGCCGCACGCACACGTCGTCACCTCGACCACGCACAAGACCCTGCGCGGCCCGCGCGGCGGGCTGATCGTGGCCAAGGACCCGAGCGAGGAGCTGGTCAAGAAGCTGCAGTCCATCGTCTTCCCCGGCATCCAGGGCGGCCCGCTGATGCACGTCATCGCGGCCAAGGCCGTGGCCTTCAAGGAAGCGCTGGAACCGGACTTCAAGGTCTACCAGAAGCAGGTCGTGATTAACGCCAAGGCGATGGCGAAGACGCTGATGGATCGCGGCTACAAGGTCGTCTCCGGCGGCACCGAGAACCACCTGGTGCTGATCGACCTGATCGGCCGCGACCTCACCGGCAAGGACGCGGAAGCCGCGCTGGGCCGCGCCCACATCACGGTCAACAAGAACACCGTGCCCAACGATCCGCAGTCGCCGTTCGTGACCTCGGGCCTGCGCATCGGCACCCCGGCGGTGACCACGCGCGGCTACACCGAGGCCGACTGCGTGGAACTGGCCGGCTGGATGTGCGATGTGCTCGACGCGCATCAGGACGAGTCCGTCATCGACGCCGTGCGCGAGAAGGTCACGGCGCAGTGCAAGAAATATCCGGTGTACGGCTGAGGCGAGGGAGGAGACGGCACTCGACGATGCGCATGCGGTCGAAGAAGCGGTTGGGCCGCTGATCCCCGTCGTCTGCCGAAATCACCATGCATTGCCCGTTCTGCCAGCACGAAGACACGCGCGTGATCGATTCGCGCCTGACCGACGACGGCGCCACCGTGCGCCGCCGTCGCGAGTGCCCGTCCTGCGGCGAGCGCTTCAATACGTTCGAGACCGCCGAGTTGAAGCTGCCGGCCATCGTCAAGAGCGACGACCGCCGCGAGACCTTCGACGAGCGCAAGCTGCGCGTCAGCTTCCAGCGCGCCCTGCAGAAGCGTCCGGTCGCCAGCGACGATGTCGACACGGCCGTGCGCACCATCATCAACGACCTGCGGCGCAGCGGTGAGCGCGAAGTGGCTTCGCGTCAGGTCGGCGAGCTGGTCATGCGCGAGCTGAAGAAGCTCGATCAGGTCGGCTACGTGCGCTTCGCCTCGGTGTATCGCCGCTTCGAGGACGTGCACGCCTTCCGCGAAGAGATCGAGAGGCTCGAGCGCGACCTGCCCGAATTGCAGGGCCTGCAACTGCCGTTGCTGGGCGAGGGCAAGCGCAAGAACAAGGGCAAGGACAAGGACAAGGACAAGGAATAACTGCGCCAGTTGTCGAAGCGCTCGTGACCCGGGGCAACGCGTTGCGCGCCCCGTCCCGAACCCACGCGCCGCCTGCGCGTCCGCAGCTTCCGGCATGGCCGGCCGATCTCGCAGGCCGTCATCCCTCACAGGCCATCATCCCCACATGCCGTCATCCCGGCGCAAGGCGGGACCCAGCGCCTGCCGCAGCGATACGGAACAAAGACACTGGGTTCCTGCTTTCGCAGGAAGGACGATCCGTGGAGAGTGCGGCGGGGAGCGCCATCCCGGCGGGGCGACAAAGGCGACCGCCATCGACGAACGAGCGCGTAAGACATCCACCCACGGCTTCCGATAGGCTTTGCGGATATTTCCACGGAGCCGCGCATGTTCAGCGCACTCGATCATCGCCACATGAGCCACGCCCTGCGCCTGGCCGAGCGGGGCCTGTTCACCACGCAACCCAATCCGCGCGTCGGCTGCGTGATCGCGCACGGCGAGGACGTTGTCGGCGAAGGTTTTCATGAACGCGCGGGCGAGCCGCATGCCGAAGTGCATGCCCTGCGCGCCGCGGGCGAACGCGCTCGCGGCGCGACGGCCTACGTCACGCTCGAACCCTGCGGCCTGCACGGACGCACGCCACCGTGCGCCGACGCGCTGATCGAGGCCGGCGTGGTGCGCGTGGTGATGGCCTCGGAAGACACCTCGCAGGCGGTTGGTGCGGGCCTGCAGCGACTGCGCGACGCCGGCATCGGGATCGCATCGGGCCTGATGCGCGATGCCGCGCGCGAACTGAACATCGGCTTCTTCAGCCGCATCGAGCGCGGCCGACCGTTCGTGCGCGTGAAGCTGGCGATGAGTCTGGACGGCCGCACCGCGCTGGCCGATGGCACGTCCAAGTGGATCACCGGTGAAGCGGCCCGCAACGATGTGCAGCGCTGGCGCGCGCGCAGTTCCGCGATCCTCACCGGCAGCGGCACCGCGCTGGCCGACGATCCGCGCCTGACGATGCGTCTGGGCGACGTGCCGCACGTGCCGCCGCTGCGCGTGGTCCTCGACCGCTATTTGCGTCTGGCCGAGGGCGCGCATCTGCTGGATGGCAGCGCGCCGACATTGATGTTGCACGGCTCCTCGGCGAAGCCGGGTGTGCGCTTCGCCGCCGTCGAGTGTGCCGAAGTGCCGGAGACCGACACGGGTCTCGATCTGGGTGCCGTACTCGGCATGCTCGCCGGCCGCGGCGTCAATGAACTGCATGTCGAGGCGGGTCCGACGTTATGCGGCGCACTGTTCGCTGCGGGCCTGGTAGACGAGTTGCTGCTCTACGTCGCGCCGGTGCTGCTGGGCGACCGGGCGCGACCGCTGATGGCGTTACCACCGCTCGACGACATGGCGCGGCGGTGGCAACTGGCTGTGGCGGGTCGGCGGACGCTGGGCGAGGACCTGCGATTGCGGTTGCGACCGCGCTCCTAGCTCGACGGCGGTCGATTTTCTCTTTTTGGGCCGTGTGCTTCCGCGCGATTCGGCTTCCGGATGACTGGGTCACCGCGCCAGAGAGGGGCGTCGAGTTGGCTGTCGCCGTGCCACTGCAACTTCAACGGTGTGCCAGCGTCGGCGATGTCTTCGTCGCTGACATCCTTGCCCGTTCCGTAGTTGATCTGCGCGAAAGGGTTCTTGATCACGCTGAGCACCACGATCAGGCGGCTTCCTTTGCGCAGCTGCCGGCTGATCAGGCGACCCGACGTGAAGTCGAGCCGAGTGCGGGCGCCGGGTGTGAGCAGGTGGCGCGTCGTGCGGTCCTTCACGTAGCTGGCCCGCGCCATGTAGTACGAGAGTCGGACATAGCGGCCGTCCGGGCGCTGTTCGTAGAGATCCACCTCGAAGTCGAAATCGCGTTTGTTCGCGGTGACATCGAAATGTCCATGGAACAGGCCGTTGAGCTGCACGGCGTGTTCGAACCGTGCGCTTTCGAAGACCAAGCCGTTCCAGTGGTCGATCCTGCGGGTGACGATGCGGCCGAACTCGGTGAAGGGGTCCTGTTTGTCGCGTTCGGCCAGATCGACTGTCAGCGGCGTGACCGCATCGCGTCGCGGCGTCGCGGCAAGACGATTGCGGCTCCCCGGCTGTCGCGCCGGACGCAGGAAAAAGCGTCGCTGTTCATCGTGCATGGCCGCGATGGAGTCGGTGTGCCGCCACGTGTCGGCACCCATGACCTCGAAGTTGACCCGGTTCTTCAGCAACGCGGGTTTGGGGCCGTGCTTGAACACATAGTCGAACCAAGCGTAGCGGAGGGTGCCCAGATCGATGTGTGCGACCGGGTCGATGTGGTAGCCATCAATCACGTCCCGTGGTGCGCCCAACTGGTCAAGGGTGCCACGCTGTCCGGCGACATGATCGTAGGGGCCGATCAGGAGGTAGCTCTCGGCCTTCGGTGCGTACCTGCGTTGCTGACGGTAGTAGTAGAGGGCGCTGATCTGGCCGCCGTCGTAATAGCCAGTCGTGGTGAGGACGGGGATGTCGATCTTCGCGAAATCCCTGCGGTACGGGATCATCGACTGCCAGTAGACATCGTAGGACGGGTGTTCGAGCCAGCGCTCGAAGGTCGGGTTGGGCGTGCCGTCGATCCTCGGCAGGTCGCGGTAAGGCTTGCCCTCGGCATACCAGCGCCATTGCATCCGTCGCCAGCGTGCCTGATCGGTCAGTATGCGGTTGTTCACCGTCTTGTTGGTCAACGTATACAGCGGCCAGTAATAGGCGAAGGTCTGGAACACGTTGCCTTCCATCGGGACGTCGATGCCCGGTGCCGCGGCGACCGAGGGCATCAGTGCCTTCAGTGCCCGCGGCAGATGCTTGGCCGCGGCCCACTGAGTGAAGCCCTCGTAGCTGCCGCCGTACATGCCCACGCGGCCATCGCTCCAGGGCTGGCGTGCGATCCAGTTGATGACCGCGTCGGCATCCCGGCCATCGTGCTCGTAGGCTACCGGTGTGTCCGGGCTGCTCGCCTTGCCGCGCGTGTAGCCTTCCACACCGACATAGCCGTTCGCCGCACTGCGGCGCGCTTCGTTCAGGCTGGAGCGGGGATCGGCGTAGATCGTGAAGTTGAGCAGAGCCGGTAGCCTGTCATGCGTGTTACGGGGGCGAACTACCAGCACAGAAATGCTGGCGCCGTCCTGGGTCTTCACCTGCACGTGGCGGATTCGGTAACGGCGGGCATCCTCGGCATCGATCAGGGGTCTCGCATATCGCTGGAAGGCGAGGTAGGCGTCGTACAGCTGATAGGCACGCACCAGCGCGATGGCGTCGGTGAAGGACAGCTGGGGCTGTTTCTTGGTGGCGTTCAGAGCGTGCCTGAAACGTTCGGCGAAGGGGTAGTAGACGGGATTGAGGTCAATGGCGCGTACGACCAGGCTGGCCGTGCGATTGTCCAGAGGCGTCATCACCCGGTGAAAAGCGTCGGCGAAGCGTGACGTAGACAGTGGCCCGTGCGCGCGGGCCAGGGCGAGGATGACGAACTGCAGGTCACGCGCGCCTGCCTGCATGGCGTGGCGGCGCAGTCGAAGTTGCCGCAGGGTCGCCAGCGTCGCCCGAGCCTGTTTCGGCTTGCCTGCCACGGAGAGTAGCCGGAACCGGTTGTCGAGACGGATCCGTGGATCTTTTTCGGGATCGGTTTTCTGCAGCAGCGCCCGGGCCAGTGTTCTCATGACCGGCGCCGCCGTCTGCACGGTCACGTCGGAAGGCAGTCGGAGCGTCGACGTTGAGGGTATCGGCGAAACGGCTCGGCTCGGAAGAGCGGACGCCGGCGGTGAGCCTGCGCCCAGGATGGCGGTCAGTGCCAGGATGCGGATCGCGAATTTCGCGGGCATGCGGAATCTCCGTGTGGAGACCGCACGGTAGCGATGCCGGGGCGCGCGCCGGAGAAAGATCGGCCAACGGACACGCTCGGCAGGCGAACCGTCACAGATATCGGATCAGAGAATGCGGGTGCGCAGCAGCTTCGAACCCGCGCGGCTGGCCTTGATGGTCTGGCCTGTGGTCATGTGCACCAGCATGCGTCCGCCGCCGGCCGATTCGGCGCGTGCGACCCGGTGCAGATTCACGATGGCGGACCGGTGCACGCGCAGGAACTTGCCCGGATCCAGCGTGCGGGAGAATTCGGCCAGCGTCATCTTCACCAGATGAGTCTGGTCTGGTGTGGTCACCTCGGCATAGTCATCTGCCCCGGTGATGCAGACGATCCGGTCCAGATCGATCGGAAGGATGTCCTCGCCGAGCCGGATGAAGTGTCGCGTCGTTTCTTCGGGCGGTGACGTCGGTTTCTCTGCTCCGGATGCCGGGTTGGCGGAAGACGGTGCTGCGACCGGGCGCCATGCCTGCAGATAGGCAAGCATGGCGATCAGGCCGTAGATCGTCGCGTTCTCCAGCAGTTGCCATGCGCTCGCCCGCGTGGGGAAGGGCGTCACCCTGAAACTCACCATCGACAGGTCGTTCATCATGCCGAGCAGAATGGTGAGCATCCACAGCGCGAGCACCGAGAACGCCACGCACAGCCCGATGTGTCCCAGCGTCTGACGCAGTCCGCTTCCGTGCATCAGTCGGCGAAGAATCACTCGACGGGCAAGGCTCCCGAAGAGTGCAACCGGGACCGCATTGGCCAGTCCGCCGAGCAGGGCTTCGCCGACCCCCGAGGCGCGCGCAACGTAAAGCGTGACGCTGTACGCGACGAACACGATCGTGATCGCGATGACGTTGAATCGGCGGCTGCCGACCGCCCAGCCAGCCGGCGGAACCTCGTTCCTGGCGTCTGAGATCGGGGTGCCCATGCCCGGATGGTCGACTGCAGAAGTCGTTTCGTCGGCGCTGGAATCATGCCGGGGAATCATGCGTCGAGTTATACCCGTGGCGTCTCTGTTTCAGCAACAGGCACGGCGGCCGCGGCTTCGGGAGAGCTCTGTTGCGTGGATTCCTCGGGTTGCAAGGCATCGACCGATAACATCCGCTCCATCATCTGCGCCGCTACGTTCTCGTTGGCGAGAAGCATATGTCCCATGTCGGGCAGAAAGTAGGCAATAAGGGGACGGAGGGAATTAAGTTCCTCTCGACCATCAGCTTTGGGTCGGTATCTGCCGAAAGACCAGACCAGTATGCACCTCGAACATCCGCAAAGTAGTAACGCGTCGCTAGCGACTAGCCAGCCATCGCTGCATGGGATGCTCGGCGCCCTAACGGCTATGCCCCATTGCTTGCGAGCTAGTCGGCAAGCGAGGCGATTCTTTCCATCATCTGCGCACTCGCTTCCTCGCTGCCCAGCAGCATGTGGCCGGCGTCTTCGATGAAGTGCGCTTCGCAGTGGGGGATGTTTGCGGCGAAGGCGCGGGCGCTGGCGATTGGAACCAGGGTGTCGGCGGTGCCGTGCCAGAGGAAGACGGGCACGGTATTGGCGGACAGGTCGAGTCCCCAGCCGTGGCTGACCAGCATCATGTCGCGGTATGCGCCGGCGGAGCCTTGGCGGAAGGCTTGCTGGATCTGACGCATGGTGCCTGTGTCGTCCTTGCGGGCCATCAGGATGCGTCGGTCCCATTCGCAGAATCCGGCGAGCATGCGTTGTTTGGCAGCTTCGCTCGATGGTTTGCGCGGTTTACTCGCGCCGCGTGCCATCAGGATGTTGAGAATGCGCAGCAGTGGCGGTGCGTATCGGGCCAGGAAGAACGCCACGCGGTTGCCTGTCTGCATGTCCTTCGTGATTCGCAGAAATTGAGGCGGGGAGCCGCTGCAGATCAGGGTGGCCGAACGCACGCGTTCGGGCAGCTTGATGGCGCAGGCCAGCGCGAAGGCGCCGCCGCCGGAGCCGCCGGCTACATGGAAGCGATCCAGGCCGAGCTGATCGGCCAGTTGCGTGATGTCTTCGGCCCAGTCGCCGATGCTGCGCCTGGGCGCGGGGTCGGACAGGCCGTAGCCGGGGCGCTCCGGCGTCAGCACGCGAAAACCCAGCCGTTCGACCCATTCGGCACGTTCCAGGAAGCTGAGCAGGCGCGAGCCGGGCGTGCCGTGGAACAGCATCAGCGGGAGGCCGTCGGACGGACCGTACTCGGCAAATCCCAGCCGACGGCCATCGCGCAGGGTGATGCGCTGGTTGTCTCGGTCCCTGGGCACTGGCCTTTTCCATGATGTGAATAGGAATTCACATTTACATAATCGGGCGAACATGTCTATGCTTGGCCCCATGCCGTCCATGCCCGCCGACCGACCGCCGCAACAGGAACGCAGCCGCCGCACGCTCGCGCGGCTGCTGGCGGCGACCATCTGGACACTGGACGAGCTGGGGCTGGAAAACGCCACCATTCCTCGCATTGCGCGCAAGGCCGAGGTGTCGCCGGCGACCATCTACCGGCGGTTCGAGAGCAAGCAGGCGCTGTTGCGGGCGGCGTTCCTGCACATGCTCAAGCGCAGCAACCAGGCCAATCGCGAGCGTGCGGGCGAGAAGCTCGGCGGATCACTGGAACGGGCGGCGCGGACGCTGATCGACCACTTCTTTGCGCAGTTCCGTCAGCACTATCATTTGCTGCGGGCGCTGGATCGTTTCATGGAAACCGATGACGATCCGGCGTTCGTCGAGGCTGCGCAGGCGATTGAGCGCGACAATCTGGAGCAGATCGTGCAGGCGATGCTCGCGCATCGCGCCGCCATCGCCCATCCCGATCCGGAACGTGCCGTGCGCATCGCCACGCTGACCGCGGCCACCACCATCAACACTATCGCGTTCAAGCCGCGCAACCTCTGGCGCACCGTGCTGCCGGAGGCGAACGAGGCGCTGGCCGAGGAACTGACGCGCACCTATGTCGCCTATCTGAAAAGCGAAGCCTGATTTCCGCAGCAGGCGGGTCGGTTCGCGCTTGCGAACAGTGCGTGCGGGCCAACGCACGCCGGCCGGTGCTATCATTCGCCCGCTGGTGCGAGCCAGCCAAGCAACATCAACAACGTCTTCAGGGCGGGGTGGAAGTCCCCACCGGCGGTAGGTGCCCAGGCACGAGCCCGCGAGCGCTCACGAGGTTTCGTGAGGTCAGCAGATCCGGTCCAAGTCCGGAGCCGACGGTTACAGTCCGGATGAAAGAAGACGGCCACGTGTCCCTTCATGGGGCGCGCAGCCTCGTGCCTTGAGGCGTTTTTCGTCCATCCATACCGACGGGAAACGTTTCATGAAATTCCATCACGCAAGTTCCATGCGTGCCTTCCGCAAGGGAGGGCGCTGACATGTTCACTGGCATCATCCAGTCCGTGGGCCGCGTTCGCGGCATCGAACGGCGCGGCGGCGACGTGCGCCTGTCCATCGCCACGGGCGATCTCGATCTTTCCGACGTGCAGCTCGGCGATTCGATTGCCGTGGCCGGCTGTTGCCTGACGGCGGTGGCGCTGGACGACGGCGGATTCGCGGCCGATGTGTCCAACGAGTCGTTGTCGCTGACTACGCTCGGCGGACTCAAGGACGGCGATGCGGTCAATCTGGAAAAAGCCCTGCGCCTGGCAGACCGGCTGGGCGGGCACCTGGTGTCCGGCCATGTCGACGGTGTCGGCCGTGTCGTTTCGGTGACCCGCGACGCACGCTCGCAACGCTGGACCTTCGAGGTGCCGGCCGACCTCGCGCGCTATATCGCGCACAAGGGCTCGATCACCATCGATGGCACCAGCCTGACCGTGAACGAAGTCGAGGGCACGCGTTTCGGCGTGAACCTGATTCCGCACACGGTCGAGCACACCACCTTCGCACATCGCCGCAGCGGCGATGCCGTGAACCTGGAGGTGGATGTGGTCGCGCGTTATGTCGAGCGTCTGCTCGGCACGGGCGAGGGCGGCGGCATCGACGCCGAATTCCTGCGCCGGCACGGCTTCGCCTGACGCCGACTGAACTGCACCGAGACGGGCAGGGCGCGGGCGGCCAGAGCTGTCGAACCGGCGTCTTTTCCGTCGCGACTCAACATGGGATTCCGGCCGCTGCTTTCGGCCGGTTCCTCTCAAGGTGGAACGAACAACATGGCATTCAACACCATCCCCGAACTGCTCGAAGACATCCGCGCCGGCCGCATGGTCGTGATTCTCGATGACGAGGATCGCGAGAACGAAGGCGACCTCATCATGGCCGCGTCCATGGTCCGGCCCGAGGACATCAACTTCATGGTGCGCGAGGCGCGCGGACTGGTCTGTCTGGCGTTGACCGAGCAGCGTTGCCGCCAGTTGGGCCTGAAGCCCATGGTCAGCGACAACACCTCGCCGTACCACACCAACTTCACCGTCTCCATCGAGGCAGCCGAGGGCGTGACCACGGGTATCTCCGCCTACGACCGCGCGCGCACGGTGCAGGCGGCGGTGAAGGCCGACGCGCATCCGGAGGATCTGACCCAGCCGGGGCACATCTTCCCGCTGACCGCGCAGCCGGGCGGCGTCCTGCGCCGCGCCGGGCACACCGAGGCGGCGGCCGATCTGGCCGGTCTGGCCGGGCTGGAGCCGGCCGGCGTGCTGGTCGAGGTGCTGCACGAAGACGGCTCCATGGCGCGCCGGCCCGAACTGGAAGCCTTCGCGAAAAAGCACGGGTTGAAGATCGGCACCATCGCCGACCTCATCAGCTACCGCATGGAGACCGAGAAGACGGTCGAGCGTGTGCACGAGTCCGAGGTGGAGACCGAGGCCGGGACGTTCCGCCTGGTGGCCTATCGCGATCTGCTCGATCACCGTCTGCATTTCGCCCTGCTGCGCGGAACGGTCGACGACGACGCGCCGGTGCTGACCCGTGTGCACATGCGCAACACGCTGTCCGATGTGCTGCATCTGAAGCGCGACGATCTGGGACTGACGGTGACGGCGGCGCTGCGTCGCATCGCCGAGGAAGACCGCGGCGTGCTGCTGGTGCTGTCCGGGGCGGATACCGCCGATGCGCTGATGGCGCGCCTGGAAGGCCGCACGCCGCCGCGCGAGGACGATGACGACGCGCAGCAGCAGGAATGGCGTCAGCTGGGCCTGGGGGCGCAGATCCTTGCGGACCTGGGCGTGCATCGCCTGCGCGTGCTGGGCACACCGCGCAAGCTGGTGGGACTGGGCGGCTTCGGGCTGGAAGTGGTCGAGCATGTGTGAACGCGGTAGCGCCGCGCGCGTGGAAAAGCGCGCGGCGCGCCGCAAGCTGCTAGCCTTTGCGCCAGCGCTTCCCGCTCCCACCTCGAACGCAAGATGACTTCGTCCCTGACCATCCAGCTGGTTGCCCCCTCCGGGTTTGCCGACCCCCAGGCCGTGCAGCGCGGCGTCGAGCGCCTGCAGCGCGCCGGCCATCGCGTACTGGGCGCGGAGTCCGGGTTGCGCCGCTATCTGCGCTTCGCCGGTACCGACAGCGTGCGCGCGGAGGAGATCAATCGTCTGGGCGATCCGGGCGTGCCGCTGCCGGACATCGTCATGGCCGTGCGCGGCGGTTACGGCGCGCATCGCATCCTGCCGCACCTGGACTACGACGCGCTGCGCGCGCGTCTGGCCGGCAGTCTCTGCGCGCTGGTCGGGCACAGCGATTTCACGGCGATCAGCCTGGCGCTGAATGCGCGTTCGGACGTGGTCAGTTTCGCCGGCCCGATGCTGGCCTACGACTTCGGCGGCCAGTCGACGAGCGGTTTCACGCTGGAGCACTTCTGGAACACGGTGCGCGCGCCGTCGCGGAAAGTGCACTGGGACACCCACGCCGACGCGGGCATCGATGTGCACGGCATGCTGTGGGGCGGCAACCTGGCGGTGGTGTGCAGTCTGCTGGGTACGCCCTACATGCCCGAGGTCGACAACGGCATCCTGTTCATCGAGGACGTGTTCGAGCCGGTCTACCGCATCGAGCGACTGCTCTATCAGCTGAAGCTGAGTGGCGTGCTCGACAGTCAGCGCGCCGTCGTGCTGGGCGAATTTTCCGGCTATCGCGGCGACGAATACGATCCGGCCTACGATCTGCGCGCGGTGGTCAACCATCTGCGCAGCATCACCCATGTGCCGGTCATCAGCGGGCTGCCGTTCGGACATCGCCGCGACAAGCTGACGCTGCCGGTCGGCAGCCGTTCGCGTCTTCGCATCCGCGAGGGCGGTCGGGCCGAACTGGCGTTCTCCGGCTACCCCTATGTGGCCGCCGCCGAGCCTGTCGCGCAGTCGGCGTCCTGAATCCGTACAATGGGCGGCCCCACGCGGGCTAGTCCCACGTTCTGGAGCTTGAGAGACACATGAAGATCATCGAAGGCGATTTCGCCACGCCGAAAGGCCGTTTTGTCCTGGTCGCCGGTCGCTTCAACGGTTTCGTCGTCGAAGCCCTGGTCAGCGGCGCGCGCGACGCGCTGGTACGTCACGGTGTGTCCGAGGACGCCATCGACCTGGTGCGCGTGCCCGGCGCGTGGGAAATTCCGCTGGTCGCGCAGCGACTGGCCGCGTCCGGTGACTACGCTGCGGTGATCGCGCTGGGCGCGGTGATCCGTGGTTCGACGCCGCATTTCGACTACGTGGCTGGCGAAGCTGCGAAGGGCCTGGCTGCGGCGTCGCGCGACAGCGGCGTGCCGGTCGCCTTCGGCGTGCTGACCACCGACACCATCGAGCAGGCCATCGAGCGCTCCGGCACCAAGGCCGGAAACAAGGGTGCCGACGCCGCGCTGGCGGCGCTGGAGATGGTCAACTTGTACGCGAAGCTGTGACTGCCATGCGTCCCGATGGAATCGACCCGGCCGCCCGTTCCCGTTCCCGCCGTCGCGCGCTGCAGGCGCTCTACGCCTGGCAGATGAATGATGATGCGGGCATCGACAAGGTGATCGCCCAGTTCCGCCACGAGCAGGACATGGAAGTGGCGGATCTGGAGTATTTCGAGGATCTGCTAAAGGGCGTGGTCTCGCATCTGGACGAACTCGACGCCGGCATCACGCCGCATCTGGACCGCCCGGTGGACCAGGTCGACCCGATCGAGCGCGCCGCGCTGCGACTGGCGGCCTACGAGTTCAAGTTCCGCCCCGATGTGCCGTACCGCGTGGTCATCAACGAAGCGGTCGAAGTGACCAAGCGCTTCGGCGCCGACCATGGGCACACCTACGTCAATGGCGTGCTCGACAAGCTGGCGAAGGAATGGCGCCAGCTGGAGAAGCAGGGCGGCGCCTGAGGCGCGTCCCGCGCGGGCGTCATGGAATTCGACCTGATCGAGCTGATCCGTGCGCGCGCTGCGGTGCGGCGCGAGGACGTCTTGCTGGGCATCGGCGACGATGCTGCCTTGCTGCGTCCCCCGGCCGGCCACGCGTTGGCCGTCGCCGTCGACACGCTGCTCGAGGGCGTGCATTTTCCGGTCGGCACGGCGCCGGCGGACATCGGCTGGAAGGCGCTGGCGGTCAATCTTTCCGACTTGGCGGCGATGGGCGCGACACCGGCCTGGGCGCTGCTTTCGCTGACCCTTCCTGGGGCGGACCGGCGTTTCGTCGAGGGCTTTCTCGACGGGTTCACGGCCCTGGCCGAACCGCATCGGCTGGCGCTGGTCGGTGGCGACACGACGCGCGGCCCGCTGGCGGTCAGCGTCACTGTGCACGGTTTCGTGCCCGAGGCGCAGGCCTTGCGTCGCGATGGCGCCAAGGCAGGTGATGCAATCTTCGTCACCGGCACGCTCGGCGATGCGGCGGCGGGTCTGGCGTGCCTGGACCGTGAGCGCGCGGATGCAGATCGCCTGCTGACTGCCTCGGTCGACAGTCGCAAGGCGTTGATCGGGCGTCTCAACCGGCCGACGCCTCGGGTGGCGGCCGGGCAGTTGCTGCGCGGTGTCGCGAGTGCTTGCATCGACGTGTCCGATGGGTTGCTGGCCGATCTCGGTCACGTGTGCCGGGCCAGCGGCGTCGGCGCGGTGCTGGACGCCGATGCCTTGCCGCTGTCTTCGGCCTTGCTGACCTTGTTCGCCGACGATGCGCGCGATTTCGCATTGCGCGGCGGCGACGACTATGAATTGTGCTTCACCGTGCCGTCGGAGCGCGCCGCTGATCTGATCGCCGATCTCTCGCGCCAGGGTTGCGGCGTGGCCCGCATCGGACGCATCGTTGCCGAGGACGGCCTCGCCGTGCGTGACGCAGCCGGTCGGTCGGTGGCTGTCTCCGCGTCCGGATGGGATCATTTCCGCTCATGAACGCACGCACTTCCCTGACCCCGACGCAGCGCACGGCGCTGCTCACGCATCCGGCTGGCTGGCTGGCCCTGTTCTTCGGTGCCGGCCTGGCGCCGGTGGCGCAGGGCACGGTCGGTTCGGCGCTGGCGATCCTGCCGTGGTGGTTCATGCGCGACCTCGCCGTGCCGGCCTGGGGCCTGGTGCTGATCGTCGGCTTCGCCATTGGCCTCTGGGCATGCGGCGAGAGCGGGCGGCGCATCGGCGTGTCCGATCACCGCGCCCTGGTGTGGGACGAAGTGATCGGCCAGTGGATCGCGCTGCTGCCGGCGCTGGCCGCGCCGTGGTGGGCGATCGTGGCCGGCTTCGCGCTGTTCCGCTTCTTCGACGTGCTCAAACCGTGGCCGATCCGCTGGCTCGACGCGCGCGTGAAGGGCGGCATCGGCGTGATGCTGGACGACGTGGTGGCCGGCGTGTTCGCGGCCGTGATCCTCGCCGTCGCGCTGCATTTCCTTGCCTGAACCGGTTGTTCCCGGCGCTTACATCCTCGGACCGCTGAGCAGGGTCCAGACGGCCAGCGCCGCGAACAGCACGGCCGAGGCCAGTCGCGTGGCGCGCAGCGGAAGACGATGGGCAAAGCGCGATCCCAGCCACACCACCGGCACATTGGCCAGCAGCATGCCGACGGTGGTGCCGGCCACGACCTGCCACAGCGGGTGGTACTGCGCGGCCAGCACCACGGTGGCGATCTGCGTCTTGTCGCCCATCTCGGCGAGAAAGAAGGCGATGACGGTGGCCACCATGACGCCATGGCGCGGCTTGTCCTGCGCGTCTTCCTCTTCCATGCGGTCCGGGATCAGGATCCACACGGCCATGGCCAGCAGCGAGACGACCACGACCCAGTGCAGCACCTGCGGGGTCAGCCAGCGTGCGAGCAGTTCGCCGACGAATCCGGCGAGGGCGTGATTGACGAGGGTGGCGAGCAGAATGCCGATGCAGATCGGCCACGGCTTGCGGTAACGCGCGGCGAGGATCAACGACAGCAGCTGCGTCTTGTCGCCGACTTCGGCCAATGCGACGGTGGCGGCGGCGATCAGGAAGGTTTGCACGGAGACTCCTTGGGACCGGGGACGATGTGGACGCGATGATTCGCACGCTGCGCCCCGGTCGGGTCGTTGCGTGAGAACCAGCGGTCTTGCCGGAGGCGGACGTGGTCCGCGTCGCGCGCGCCATGATCGGTCGATCAAGTGTGTTGACGCGTGCTCCGGCGCATTTCGTCGCCGGTCGGCTACTCCCCGATGGAGCGGGCGCAAGGGTACGGCAGGCGCGTGGCTGTGCGCAAGCGCGTGCTTCACCGCAGGTTCCGTGCGGCGCATGCATACTGGCCGGCGGTTCCGCATCGGGAGACATCACTATGGAATATCGTCGTCTTGGCCGCACCGGTCTGAAACTCTCCGCGCTTTCCTACGGCGCCTGGGTCACCTTCGGCCGCCAGGTGGGGCGCAAGCAGGCCGTCGAGCTGCTGGCGATGGCTCGCGACTACGGCGTCAACTTCTTCGACAACGCCGAAACCTATGCCGCCGGCGATGCCGAGCGCGTCATGGGCAAGGCGCTGAAGGACCTGGACTGGCCGCGTGACAGTTACTGCGTGTCGAGCAAGGTCTATTTCGGCGCGGTCGAGGACCCGGCACCGACGCAGCGCGGCCTGTCGCGCAAGCATGTGCGCGAAGCCTGCGATCAGGCCCTGAAGCGGCTCAAGGTCGATTACCTGGACCTGTATTTCTGCCATCGCCCGGATGAAGACACGCCGGTCGAGGAGACCGTGTTCGCCATGGACACGCTGATCCGCCAGGGCAAGGTGCTGTACTGGGGTACGTCCGAGTGGCCGGCCGAGCGTATCCGCGAAGCGCACGAGATCGCCCGGACGCATCATCTGCATGGGCCGAGCATGGAGCAGCCGCAGTACAACCTCCTGCATCGCGAACGCGTGGAGAAGGAATACGCGCCGCTGTACGACGACTTCGGCATGGGCACCACGATCTGGTCGCCGCTGGCTTCGGGCCTGCTGACCGGCAAGTACCGCGACGGCGTGCCCGACGATTCGCGCCTGAATCTTCCCGGCTACGAGTGGCTGCGCGAGGCCGTGATGGAGGATCCGGATCGTCTGCGCAAGGCCAACGCCGTGGCCGATCTCGCCGAGGAGCTGGGCATCGCTCCGGCGCAGTTCGCGCTGGCCTGGTGCCTGAAGAATCCGCATGTGTCGACGGTGATGCTGGGCGCCAGCAAGCCCGCCCAGCTGGAGGAGAATCTCAAGGCGCTGGCGCAGGTCGAGCGGATCGATGCCTCGGTCATGCAGCGCGTGGACGACATCCTGGGCTGAGTCGAGGGCGGATGGCTTGACTATCAAATGAGAATCATTACTATTTGTAGCGAATGCCCAACGGAGAATTTCGGTGTCGCTGCACAAGCCTTCCAACACATCCGTTTCGCCGCGTGCGACACGACTCGCCTCGTCGCCGGTCGTGCAGCGCGTGGCCAGCCGCCGCCTGCTCGACGGCGCGCGCGAGTTGGTCATCGAGCATCAAGGCAGCGAATATCACTTGCGCGTGACGCGCAATGACAAGCTGATCCTGACGAAGTAGTCCGAATGCACACGCCGGCCAGTCCGGCGTGTGCGCGTTTCCGCGCCAGCCAGGCACGCTCCCCATGCCGCGCCAGCCAGCGATGCACATGCTGCGCCGGAGGGAGCATGCCTGTTTTTGACGAAGACTTTTCCGCAGCGGATGTCGGACGCTGCATGCTGGCGGACACATGGCGTTCGGCCGTGTCGGTCGAGCCGGCCGCGGTCCGCACACAGTATGCATCTGCAGATGCGTGCGCGGGTGCGCTGTCAGCCTTGCCGTCGCTGGGCGCGGTGCTGTGTCATGTCGTCGATGCTGTGCCGCCGGGGGCCGCGTGTGCGTCACGACGGCTCTGGGCTGCGCATCCCTGGTTGGCCGCGATGTCGTCGACGGTTGCGGTTGACGGGTATGCGCACGTGGATCAGAACGGCCCATGTGAGTGGCTCGAATGTCGACAGGCATCCGGGCGGAGCTGGATGCGCATCGTGCTGCTTCCGGACAGTGACTACTGCGCCTGGGACGCCTTGCTGCACGGGAGTGCACGATCGAACGAGTCGTCCGTCGCGACGACGATGTGCGCGACACGCGCGGCATGGATGCGGGGACTGCGAGGTGGTGGGCACGGGCGCGTCGCGGTGGTGCGCTTCCGGCTACATATCTGGGCTGGCCAATCGTGGTTGAGCATGATCGACGCGCCCGTGTCGAGGCTGGGGCGGGTGTGCGCCGAACAGCGGGCGCGGCAGTGGCACCTGGGCGAGCCCGGATCGTGTCGCGTCGCGCCATGAAAGCGAACGAGGCCGCGCAGGCGGCCTCGTTCGGTGATTCGCATATGTTGCTGTAGGTCAGCTCGACGGCGGTGTGGGCGGCGCCGGCGGCGCAGGCGGAGCGGGAGGCACCGAAGCCGGCGGCGGGGGCGGCGGAACGGGCGGCGCCGGTGGCGGAACAGGCGGAGGTGGCGGCAACGGCGGCAGGATGGCGTCGATCGAAGGCGCTTTCATCGTAATGTTGAGTGTGCGCCCATGCCGACGCAGTGCCAGCTTGAGCGGACCTTCGCCCTTGTGTTCATGCACGGCGCGGGTCACGTCCTCGGGATCGTCGATCGCGCTGCCGTCGACACGCGTGATGACGTCACCGGCTTTCAGGCCCGGATAGCGCTCGGCATCGGTGGACAGCACCAGTGCGCCTTTCTCGGTGCCGAAGTAGCGACCGAGATCCTTGTTCAGCGAGGTCAGATTGAGGCCCCAGAAGGGGGTGCCGAAGAACAGCATCTTCTTGCTGCGCAGCTTGCCAAGTTTGTCGTGGGCGCGGATGACGATGCGTTCGACGTCGACATCGCCCGGCCCCTTGTCGTGCCAGTGGATGTCGTGCATCGCCAGCGCGCGCTGCCAGTCCGGGCTGTCATGGCGCTGCGCAGTGACGTGAACAGTGCGCAGATTGCCGTCGCGATCGAGCTTCAGCTTCACTTTCTGCCCGACCTTGAGGTTCTGCAGCAGTTCGAGACGGGAGGCGTGGGAGCCGGAGCCGTTGTTTGCCACAGCGGATTTGCCATCGACGGCGACGATCATGTCGCCGGCCTTGATGCCGGCTTTCTCGGCGGACGAGCCGGGCGTGATCGCGGCGACCTTCAGGCCCTTGTCGGTCGGCATCATGACCAGGCCGAGCATGCCGCGGTCCGGATCGGCCATGAAGCGATAGGCGTAGACCTTGGGGTCGTCGGCGTGCATGCGCACGGCGAGCTTGCCCATGCGCTCACCCAGTTCTTCCATGCGCTTCTGCAGATGCTGGAATTCCTTCTGCAGCTTGGCCTGTTCGGCGGGACTGGGTGTCGAGGGCGGCGGTGCGGCCTGGACCGCGAAAGCGGCCAGCAGCAACGCAGTAATACAGAGAATGCGTCGGTACATGAGGTGTCTCCTCGGGGTCACAGTTGAATGGCTGCGCTGCGGCTTTCGGCCATGGCGCGTTGATCGGAGACCGGCGACTGGCTGACGCGCAGCATCGCCAGGTCCTGGAGCAGGTTCACGCGCTGCTGCCACAGCGCCTTGCGTGCGGGCGTGTCGCCGGGTGCGGAAAGTTGCAGATCGACCAGACCGATGCGGTCCTGCAGATCCACTGCACGTGCCAGAGCGATTCCTTGCAGCGGTGCGCCGTGGGTGCGCAGTTCGCTCAGCCATTGCTCCATGCGCATGGAGCGATGCTGCAGGGTGGCTACGGTCGGCATGGCGGTGTGCGCCGTTGCCGGGTTTTGCATCGGTGTGGATACGTGTGTCTGCGTTTGCAGGGGGGCGCGGTCAGGCGATGTCGCGTCGTGCAGAACGGGCATGCCCAGTGCGAGCAGCAGGCTGGCGGCTGCAGCCAGCGGAAGAATGCGGCGCAACCGCCGGCGACTGCGTCGGCGCGAGACGGCGCGTGCATGGATGCGCGACCAGGTCTCGCTGTCGGGGGCATGCTCGGGCAATTGCGACAGCGCTTCGCGGAGGCGGTCCGGCCCGGCGTCGTGCTGGTTGTGGGGAGGGAACATGTTCATGATGCGTTGCCCGCGGCGTTGATCAGGCAGGGCGAATAGCCCGGTTCGGGTTGCAGAAGTTCACGCAGGCGTTGCGTGCCGCGCGCCACCTGCGACTTGGAAAAGCTCACCGTACGGCCGAATTGTTCGGCGATCTCGACATGGGTGTAACCCTCGACGTGGTAGAGCCACAGCACGGCGCGCGCGGTGTCCGGCAGTTCGGCCAGGGCGCGTTCGAGCGTCGGCGCGTCGGCGTGTATCCAGGGAGCGGGCGCATGGTCGACGAAGGCGTCTTCTTCGAAGGGGGCGTCCGCGAAACGGCCGCGTTTGCGCAGCACCATCAGTGCTTCGTTGATGACCAGCCGCCGCAACCAGCCCCAGAAAGGCGCATCGCCGCGGAACTGTCCGACTCGCTCGAAGGCCTTGAGCATGGCGTCCTGCAGTACTTCCTGTGCACTCTCGCGTTGCCCGGTCAGGCGTAACGCGAGGGTGAACGCAGGGCGTTCGAATCGGCGATAGATCTGCTCGAACGCATCCAGGTCTCCCGCGCGGAAGCGGTCGATGAGGGTGTCGGGCAGGTCCTGCCGGAATGTCGAGTTCGGGTTCACGTCTTACATGATGCGCCAGGAACAGAAAGGGTCGCACCCGTCTCCGGCGTACGCCGCGAATGCTCGCCGATAGTGTCCGGTCAGTGTCCGCGGACACTTTTCGGTAGGGGCGCTGGCTTCTTCCATTCTCATGGAAAACATGTGGTTAGCTGGTCTGGCCGGGGTTGGCACGGGGCTTGCAGACAATTCACCTGAACGCGCCTTTCATGCGCAGGGGATTGCTACATGATTCGAGATACATCCGCGCAGGACCAATTGATCGAGGTCCATCCCAAACGTCGTCGCCTGGTTCTGATCGGAATCGGGGTCGCAGTGATCGTGGTGATCGGACTGCTGGTGCCGAGCCTGAAGCACATGCTTTCGGCCTCGAGCTCGGTCAGCGCGTCACGGCTGTCGTTTGCCACCGTGCAGCGGGGTGCGTTCGTCAACGACATTGCCGCCGACGGTCGCGTGGTCGCTGCTGTCCGCCCGACGCTGTACGCCAACTCACCGGGCATGGTTGCGTTGAAGGTGCACGCCGGTGACACGGTCAAGCGCGGTCAGGTGCTGGCGACGATCGACAGCCCCGAGCTGAAGAACAAGCTGGCACAGGAGAAATCGAATCTGGATGCCATGGAAGTCGATTACGAGCGCGCCAAGATCGATGCGCGCAAGCAGCGTGGCCAGCTCGAGCAGAATGTGGAGACGGCGCGGATCGATGTGCAGAGCGCTGATCGCGATTTCAAGCGTTATCAAGAGGCGTTCAAGAACGGAGCGTTCACGCGCTCGGACGTTGATCATGCCAAGGATTCGTTAGAGAAGGCGCAGATCAAGCTCAAGCATGCGCAGAGCGATCTCAGCCTCAATCGCGACAGTCTTGGTTTCGACGTCAAGGCCAAGAAACTCGCGCACGACCGACAGGCATTGCTGGTCCAGGATCTCGAACGTCGGGTCGGAGAACTCAATGTGCGTTCGCCGGTGAACGGTCAGATCGGCCAGCTGTTCGTGGCACCGCGCGCCACTGTGGCCAAGGATGCCAAATTGCTCAGCGTGATCGATCTGTCGGCACTCGAGGTCGAGGTGAAGGTGCCAGAGAGCTTCGCTCGGGATCTCGGTGTCGGCATGCCGGCGCGCATCAGCGGCAACGGAAACGCCTGGAACGGTCAGGTGAGCGCCATCTCACCGGAGGTCGTCAATGGCGAGGTGGCTGCGCGGGTACGTTTCGAGGGCGCCAAGCCCGAGCACCTGCGCCAGAACCAGCGTCTGTCGGTGCGCATCGTGCTGGACAAGCGCGACAACGTGCTGACGGTAGCGCGCGGTTCCTTCGTTGACGAATCCGGCGGTCGCTACGCCTATGTGGTGCACGACGGCATCGCGGTGAAGACGCCGATCCGCGTCGGCGCCAGCTCCATCGACAAAGTCGAGATCCTGCAGGGCCTGAAGGTCGGCGACAAGGTGGTGATCTCGGGCACCGACAACTTCAACGGCGCCGCGCGCGTGGCGATCAGCGATTGATCGTCATGCGCTCCGTTCCGGATTCGGCGAAGAGTTTTTAAGGAACATGTACCTGTATCCACCCGTTCTGCGCAACATCGTGACGGAATACCTCTGAGTCATCCGTGCCACCTGAACGGGCGGCGTTCTTTTCCACGCACGAAAACGATTCATTCATTCCAACCAAGGAAGTCCACCATGCTGAAGATGACCCACCTGTCCAAGGTCTATCGCACCGAAGTCGTGGAGACCTACGCGCTTCGCGATTTCAACATCGACGTGAAGGAAGGCGAGTTCGTCGCCGTCACCGGCCCGTCCGGTTCCGGCAAGACCACCTTCCTGACCATCGCCGGTCTGCTGGAGACGTTCACCGGCGGTGAGTACATGCTCGACGGCGTCGATGTCAGCGGCCTCAATGACAATGCGCGCTCGAAGATCCGCAACGAGAAGATCGGCTTCATCTTCCAGGCGTTCAACCTGATTCCCGATCTCAACGTGTTCGACAACGTGGAAGTGCCGCTGCGCTATCGCGGCATGAAGGCGGCCGAGCGCAAGCAGCGCATCATGGATGCGCTGGAACGCGTGGGTCTGGCCTCGCGCCTGAAGCACTATCCGGCCGAACTGTCCGGCGGTCAGCAGCAGCGTGTCGCCATCGCCCGTGCCCTGGCAGGCAGCCCGCGCTTGCTGCTGGCCGATGAACCGACCGGCAACCTCGACACGCAGATGGCGCGCGGCGTCATGGAACTGCTCGAGGATATCCATCGCGAGGGCGCGACCATCGTCATGGTGACCCATGATCCGGAACTGGCGGCACGCGCCCAGCGCAACGTGCACATCATCGACGGCCAGGAAGTGGATATCGCAGAAGAGCCGCGGTTCCAGGCAGAACAGGCCGCTTCCTCGCACGGCTGATCACCCGTCCCTTGTTGTCGATCTTCATCTTTGCCGGAGCTC
The DNA here is from genome assembly GCF_003267965.1 of Oleiagrimonas sp. MCCC 1A03011. Classification (NCBI taxonomy): domain Bacteria; kingdom Pseudomonadati; phylum Pseudomonadota; class Gammaproteobacteria; order Lysobacterales; family Rhodanobacteraceae; genus Oleiagrimonas; species Oleiagrimonas sp. MCCC 1A03011. Next base: position 558,555 of record NZ_MSPY01000002.1, read on the forward strand.
TTCGATGCTTGCCTACTACCTGAGACTCGGAGTGCGCAGTCTGCGCCGCAACCCGATGCTGACCCTGCTGATGGTGTTGGCGGTCGGTTTCGGCGTTGCGGCGTCGATGACCACTTATGCGGTGTTCCGCGCGGTGTCGGGAAATCCGATTCCCGACAAGTCTGCGAAACTGTTCAAGCCGCAGATCGACAACTGGGGGCATGCGAACGGGCGGACTAGCGATGATCCTCCTAATGCCATGGACTACACCGACGCCATGGCGCTGATGAAGACGAGCAAGGCCTCGATGCAGACCGTGTCGTACCCGGTCGGTCTATCCGTGATTCCCGCTGATCCAAAGGCCAAGCCGTTCGACGTGACCGGCTATGCGACCTACGCCGATTTCTTCCCGATGTTCGAAGTGCCGTTCGAGTTCGGTGGCGCCTGGCCGGCATCCGACGACGCGCAGCACGCACCCGTCGCGGTGATCAGCGAGAAGGTCAATCAGCGGCTGTTCGGCGGCGCCAACAGCGTCGGCCGCAGCATCGACATCGAGGGTCATCGCTATCGGATCGCCGGCGTCACGCGGACGTGGAACCCCCAGCCGCGTTTCTTCGACGTGAACAACACAGGCGGATTCGCACCCGATCCGCCCGAGATATGGATTCCCTTCACGCGCGCAGTGGATCTGCAGATTCCGACGTGGGGCAACAACAACTGCAACGTCAATGTGTCACCGGGCTGGAAGGGCTGGCTGTACTCGGAGTGCGTGTGGCTGTCGTACTGGGTCGAACTCCCCGATGCCGCCGCTGCAGCGCGCTACAAGAATTACCTGCACGCCTATGCCGCACAGCAGCAGCAGGCCGGTCGGTTCGACTGGCCGCCTAACGTGCGCCTGCACAACGTGACGGAGTGGCTTGCGGACCAGCATGTGGTGCCGCAGGAATCGCAGGTGTCTCTGTTCGTCGCACTGGGATTCCTGGTGGTGTGCCTGGTCAACACCATCGGTCTGCTGCTGGCCAAGTTCATGCGCCGTGCACCGGAGATCGGTGTGCGACGTGCGCTGGGAGCTTCGCGCGGCGAAGTCTATCGCCAGTTCCTCGCCGAGGCGGCCATGGTCGGTGTCGCCGGTGGCGTGCTGGGGCTTCTTCTTACGGCGTGCGGAGTGCTCGGAATCGGCATGGTGTTCGATCCGGATATCGCGAGACTGGCACGGGTGGATGTGACGCTGGTTGTACTGACCTTGCTGGTGGCGGTGTTTGCCACCGTGATCGCCGCTTTCTATCCGACCTGGCGCGCCGCGCGTGTGCAGCCTGCGTGGCAACTGAAATCCAATTGAGCGGGGGAGACACGACCATGCAAATCAAGCCCATTCTCTCCGCGCTGCGCCATCACAAGGCCGGCACGATTCTGATCGCAGTGCAGATCGCGCTCACCCTGGCCATCGTCTGCAACGCGCTGTTCATCATCCAGCAGCGCGTCACCAAGCTGTCCCGCAGCAGCGGTGTCGACGAAGCGCATCTGATCCGCATCCAGAACCAGTGGGTTGGCGCCGACGACAAGGATATCGGTCCGCTGATGAAGGCGGATCTGGATACGTTGCGTCGTTTGCCGGGCGTGGTCGATGCCTACGCCACCAATACGACCCCGCTGAGCAACGGCGGCTGGTCCACGGGCATGAGTCTGAAGCCGGACGGCAAGGGCAAGCGAGCGCATACGGCGATCTATTTTGCCGATACCCACACGCTGGACACCCTGGGTCTGAAGCTGGTTGCGGGCCGCAATTTCCGCGTCAGCGAAGTGGGGCCTCACATGTCGCACGATTCGCTGGATCCGCCTCAGGTCATCGTTACCCGTGCAATGGCGAACAAGCTGTTCCCGGGTGAGCCTGCAGTCGGCAAGCGTGTCTACCTGGGCAACAAGCCCAGCATCATCATCGGGGTCGTGGCACGTCTGCAGGTGCCTTGGGTCGGTGGCTGGGCTTCGAACTGGGAAGGCAGCTCCACACTGGTTCCGAAACAGTTGATGACGGGGGGCACCAACTTCGTCGTGCGCGTGAAGGACGGCCAGCTCGACAAGGTTCTGCGCGCCGCGCCGGCGGCCTTGATGGCATCGGACCGCATGCGCGTGATCCCCGACGACCACGGCGTCATGACATTCACACAGATGCGTCAGGATGCCTACAAGCGCGATCGTGGTATGGCCATCCTGATGGGGGTGATCTGCTTTGTGCTGCTGGGCATCACTGCGGCCGGCATCGTCGGTCTGACCAGTTTCTGGGTTGGTCAGCGCCGCAAGCAGATCGGCGTGCGACGCGCGCTGGGCGCCACGAAGCACGACATTCTCAGCTATTTCCTCACCGAGAACCTGCTGATCGGCGTCACCGGCGTGGTGATGGGTGTGCTGCTGGCCGTGGGCGTGAACCAGTGGCTGATGCAGGCGTTCGAGATGCAGCGCATTTCATGGCTGTGGGTCGCAGGCGGTGTGATCGTGCTGTTGCTTCTGGGGCAGGCCGCGGTACTCGCGCCGGCGATGCGCGCCTCGCGCGTGCCGCCGGTGGTAGCAACGCGCACCGTGTGACGACAAGAACTCAAGGGAAACGATGTTCTTTTACTACTTACAGCTGGCGATTCGCAGTTTCAGGCGCAACCGGGCGCTCACCCTGTTGATGGTGTTGACCCTGGGGCTGGGCATCGGCGCATCGATCACGACGCTGACCGTGCTGAAGCTGCTTTCGGGCGACCCGCTCCCGACGCGCAGCGTGCATCTGTTCACGCCCGTCATCAACCCGTGGCCGGCGGGCAGCACCGGAACGGTCGAGCAGATGCCCCGATGGTGGGGCGACATGATGTCGTACACGGATGCGATGAGCCTCATGCATGCGCGAAAGGCCAAACGGCAAGCCGTGACGACCCTGACCAAGGCCAGGATCGCACCGACGAAGCCGGGAGCTTTTCCTTTTTTCGGCGGAGGTGTCCTGACCACGCCAGACTTCTTCGCCATGTTCGATGTGCCGTTCGCGTACGGTGGCGGCTGGAGTGCGCAGGACGGCGAGAATCGGGCTCGCGTCGTGGTGATCTCCAGCGCGCTCAATAACAGGTTGTTCGCAGGTCGGGACAGCGTAGGCAAGATGTTGCGTGTCAACGATCACGAGTACCGCATCATCGGTGTGCTGAAACCCTGGGCCCCGCAGCCGCGCTTCTACGCATTGAATTTCGGCGACACCTATGGCGACGGTGATGCCGTGTACCTGCCTTTGCAGTCGGCCCGTGCCAACCATATGTTGCCTACCAACTACAGCTGCTGGGGACCGGCCAACACGGCGCACATGGAAACGTCGCCGTGCGCCTGGGTCAATCTGTGGGTGGAGTTCGAGCATGCCGCCGATGCCCGCGCCTACAAACAGTTCCTCAAGCATTACGTACAGCAGCAGATGGCTCTGGGCCGGCTGCATCAACCCAGAGTTTGGCTCTACAGCCTGACGGGCTTCCTCGATCGCGAGCAGGTGGTGCCCAGTGATCTGCGTCTGCAGACCAACCTGGCTTTCGGATTCTTGCTGATCTGCATCGTCAACACCGTGGGGCTGCTGCTGGCGAAGTGTCTGTGGCGTTCGCGCGAAATCGGTGTGCGCCGTGCCATGGGGGCCATGCGTCGCATGATCTTCGCGCAGTACATGGTCGAATCGGCCATCGTCGGCATTACCGGAGGCGTGCTGGGGCTCGTCTTCGCCGAGCTTGGGCTGCTGGCGATCCGGCATCAGCCCGCATCCTATGCGCACCTGGCGCACCTCGATCCATCCATGTTCGCCGCAACGTTCGCGGTCGCACTGGTCGCCAGCCTCATCGCTGGACTGCTTCCTGCATGGCGTGCCTGCGTGGTGGTGCCGGCTCCGCAGTTGAAATCGATATGAGAGGCGCGTTTATGGACATCGCTCCGATCTTCGCCAGTCTGCATAAGCACAGGACACCGGTTGCACTGATCGTGCTCGAAATTGCCCTGGCGTGTGCGGTGTTCTGCAACGCCGTGTTCATCATCGGCCAGCGTGTCGCCGAACTCGGCATGTCCAATGCCATCGCTGAAAGCCACCTGGTGGTGATCAGCGTGAACGGCAGCAATCCGGATACGGCTCGCGCCGATATTCCTCGCAATCTGGCCGCGCTGCGCGGGATTCCCGGAGTCACCGGCGCCGCGGTCATGACGTCCATACCATTCGGTCAGAGCGCGGGCGTCGACGGTGTCTCCACGGGACCGGACAGCCAAGTGCATCCCGGCGCGTCCCGCTACATGCTGGGTGAGGGTGGTCCGCGCGTGCTCGGCCTGAGGTTGCTCGAAGGACGCTTTTTCGGCCCTGGCGAATATGCCGACAGCACGCTGCTGGGCGGCATGATGCCGAACGGACATGCCGTGATCGTCACGCAGTCGCTCGCGCAGCGGCTGTGGCCCGCGGGGCATGCGCTGGGACAGCAGCTCTGGGTGGGAAGCGAAAATCACTACGCCGTCATCGGTGTCACTGCCGATGTCGCCCGTCCTGGCAGCAGTTCGATCGGGCGGGGTTCCGCGCACTATGCGGTCTTTTTCCCCCTGGCTCCGGATCCGGCGTTCACGCAATACGTGGTGCGCAGCGCGCCGCAAAATCGTCAGCGCGTGCTGCATGCCGCCGAGGCGAAGCTGCACACGCTGGCGCCCAACATGGTGATCAAGGGGCAGACCTTCACGGACATCCGCGACCATGCATTCACCGCCACGCGCTCGATGGTGTGGATCCTGGTGATGGTGTGTCTGGTGATGCTGGCGGTCACGGCGTTCGGCATCGTTGGGTTGAGCAGTTTCTGGGTCCGGCAGCGGCGCCGACAGATCGGCATCCGCCGAGCCATCGGCGCCACCAGGGCGAACATCCTGCGCTATTTCCAGACGGAGAATTTCTTGATCGTCACATTCGGTATCACGCTGGGCATGGCGCTGGCCTGGGGCGTCAACCTTTACTTGATGAAGCACTACGAATTGCCGCGCCTGCCGTGGCATTACCTGCCCGCTGGTGCGCTGGCGCTGTGGCTAATCGGGCAGCTGGCCGTGCTCGGTCCCGCACTGCACGCGGCGCGGGTGCCGCCGGTCGTGGCGACGCGAGCGGCCTGAGGGAGTCCAAGGATCGATGCCTATGAACGAGATGACCTTTCGACGCATGATTTTGCCGCTTCGCACCGTCGGCGTGCCCTGCCTGCGCGTCAGCGTGAGACCGCTACCTGCCGCGAACACGGCACTGGGCGAACCGGTTTCCGGCGAGGATGAAAAGCGCGCGGATCCCGCGGGTGTCCAGGCGAAGAACCACGCAGGGAAGGGTGGTGCGAACGGTCCGGGGGACGCCGGATGATGGCTTATTACGTTGCCCTGGCCCTGCGCAGTCTGAAGCGCAACAAGATTCTGACTGCGCTGATGGTGCTGGCTATCGCAGTCGGTATCGGCGCGTCCATGACCATGCTGACTGTGCTGCATGTGTTGTCGGGCAATCCGATTCCGCATAAGAGTGAAAAGCTTTACCACGTGCAGATCGATCCGCGTGGCACTTACGGATACCGTCCCGGCATGGAGCCGCCGAACCAGGTGACCTGGATGGACGGGATGAATCTCTTGCAGGCAGGCAAGGCGGATAACCAGGCGCTGATGACGGGCGGCTTACTGGCGGTCAAGGCGGAGTCCTCCATGCTCGATCCGTTTTTTGAGCCGGCGCGCTACACCACCTCCGGGTTCTTCCCGATGTTCGATGTTCCGTTTCAGTACGGGCATGCCTGGGGCGCCCGCGATGACCAGGGCGCTGCGCGTGTCGCGGTCATCAGTCATGCGCTGAACGAGAAATTGTTCGGCGGCAAGGACAGTGTGGGGCACGTGCTGCGGCTGGGTGGTCAAACCTTCCAGATCGTCGGGGTGCTCGGCGACTGGCGACCCAACCCGCATTTCTATGATCTGAACAGTACGAGCTACAACGGGAACGAGGGTATCTACATTCCGCTTTCCACCTCACAGGAAGCGCATTTCCGGCACAACGGCAGCACCACTTGCTGGGGCAGCGGGGCCGACGGAAAGGACATGACCCGCAACACCCGTTGCGCATGGCTGCAATTCTGGGTGCAGTTGAATACGCCGGCCAACGCCAACGCGTACCGGCAATTCCTGGTCCATTATTCGCAGCAGCAGAAAGCGCTGGGACGTTTTCAGCGTCCACCGGGCGTTCGTCTGCGCAATGTCATGCAGTGGCTGCGCTACAACCAGGTGGTCCCCGCGAACGTGCGTCTGCAGACCTGGCTGGCGTTCGGCTTTCTGCTGGTGTGCCTCATCAACACCGTTGGCCTGATGCTGGCCAAGTTCATGCGCCGGCAAGGCGAATTGAGCGTGCGGCGTGCCATGGGGGCTTCCCGGCGGACCCTGTTTACGCAATTGCTCGTGGAGTCCGGTGTGGTCGGTCTGGCCGGCGGGGCTGGCGGATTGCTGCTGGCGATGCTCGGGTTGTGGCTGGTGCGCCATCGTCCCGCGAATTACGCCTCGCTGGCGCATCTGGATGCCTCCATGTTGCTGGTCACATTCCTGTTGGCCATTTGGGCCAGTCTGCTGGCCGGTCTGCTTCCTGCATGGCGAGCTTGCTACATCGCTCCCGCTTCGATGCTGAAGAGTTCATGACATGATTATTCAGCCGATTCTTTCCACGCTTCGTCGCCACAAGGTGGTGACGATCCTGCTGATCCTGGAAATCGCGTTGACGTGCGCGATCGTCTGCAACGCGGTGTTCCTGATCGCGCAGAACCTGCAACAGATGAATATGCCGACCGGCATCGCGGAGCATCAACTCGTGCAGGTCGTGATGGCGAATGTCGGTGAACGTTCGGATGCCCAGGCGCGCGCGCAGACCGATCTGGAGGCACTGCGCAAGATTCCCGGTGTCACGCAGGTGGCGCTGGTGGACAAGGTGCCCTTTGGCATGAGTGGCAACAATGGCAGCATCAAGCTCAAGCCCGGGCAGCCGCAGCCTTCGATGAATGCGGGCCTGTATTTCGGCAGGAATCTGCTGTCGACATTCGGCGTTCAGCTCATTGCCGGCCGTGATTTCCGGGCCGACGAGTTCGTCGATCTGCATCAGGCCGAAAAGGGGTTGAACGAAGGCAATCCCCGGGACTTACCGCATGTCGTGATTATCACGAAGGCGATGGCGCAGCGGTTGTGGCCGGGACAGAGCGCACTTGGGAAAACGATCTACATCGGTGCGGATATCCCGCTGCGGGTGATCGGCGTCCTGGCACGATTGACGCGGCCGGACAGCTTCCAGAGAGGGGCCGCCCTCAGCTTTGTCCTGCCCATCAATGAGATCGGGCGCGAGACTTCAAGCTACATGATCCGCAGCGCGCCTCGAGATCGCGAACGTGTGCTGCGTGATGCGGTGGCCCGGCTCAAGCAGATCGATCCGAATCGCGTAGTGCTGGAACAGCGAACCTACGATCAGGTTCGCCAGGATTATTTCCAGGACGATCGTGCGATGGCGAGCACGCTGGTGGGTGTCTGTCTGGCCCTGCTGGTCGTCACGGCACTAGGTATCGGAGGTCTGGCCAGCTTCTGGGTCGCGCAGCGGCGCCGCACCATCGGTGTGCGTCGCGCGCTGGGCGCCACACGTGGCGACATCCTGCATTACTTCATGACAGAAAACTTCCTGATTGTCGGTTTCGGCATCGGACTCGGTGTGGTGCTGACCTACGGCCTGAGTCTGATACTGATGCAGCATTACGCGCTGCCGAGACTGCCGTTTTTCTACGTGCCAATGGGCGCGGTGACCTTGTGGTGTATCGGCCAATTGGCCGTGTTGGGGCCGGCCACGCGGGCGGCGGCGGTTCCGCCCGTAGTGGCCACGCGTTCGGTGTGATGACCGAGAGAGAGTGATTCATGTTTGCCTACTATTTCGATTTGGCATTGCGCAGCCTCAAGCGCAACAAAATGCTCACGGCGCTGATGGTGTTGGCGATCGCACTCGGCATCGGTGCGTCGATGACCACGCTGACCGTGCTGCACGTACTGTCCGGTGACCCGTTGCCGGGCAAGAGCGCAAAGCTCTATTACCCGCAGCTCGATCCGCGCGACAAGACCGACTTCCGCCCAGGGCAGGAGCCTCCGAAGCAGGTCAGCTGGATGGACGGCATGAACCTGCTCAAGGCCGGTCGGGCGGATCGGCAGGCGCTGATGGCGGGCGGGGCGGTGGCCATCGAGCCGCCCGACCCGGCGATCGCACCCTTCTTCGAGGACGCGCGCCTCACGACCCGCGATTTCTTCGCCATGTTCGACGTGCCGTTCTTGTACGGCCATGTCTGGAGCAAGGTCGACGACGGGAACGATGCCCGCAAGGTCGTGCTTTCGCGAAGGATCAACGAAAAGCTGTTCGGCGGTGCAGATAGCACCGGCAAGATCTTGCGCATGGGCGGCAAGGATTTCCGCGTCGTCGGCGTGATCGACAGCTGGCGGCCGACGCCGCACTTCTATGACCTGATGACCGGCGACTATTCCGAGAGCGAGGGCGTGTACCTGCCGCTGCTCACGGGGATCGACATGAAGCTGCCGTTCAACGGTTCGCGCGATTGCTGGGGCAACGACACGAATGTCGATCAGAAGACTGCGCAATGCACCTGGCTTCAATTCTGGGTGCAATTGGATACGCCGGCGAAGGCTGCTGCCTACCGACAGTTCCTGGTCAACTATTCGCGCCAGCAGAAATCGCTGGGTATCTACCAGCGCGACCCGAACGTGCATCTGCGCAACCTGATGCAATGGCTGGACTACAACCATGTCGTGCCGTCGGACGTGCATCTGCAGTTCTGGCTGGCCATGGGCTTCCTGATCGTGTGTCTGGTCAATACAGTCGGTCTGATGCTGGCCAAGTTCCTGCGTCGCGCCTCGGAACTCGGTGTGCGCCGCGCGCTTGGAGCATCCCGACGTTCGGTGTTCGCGCAGTTGCTGGTCGAGGCTGGCACGGTGGGACTGGTCGGCGGCATTGGCGGCCTGCTGCTTGCCCTGCTCGGACTGTGGTTCGTGCGCATGCAGCCCTCGGATTACGCCGCGCTCGCCCACCTGGATCTACCGATGTTCCTGGCGACTTTCCTGTTTGCCATCGGCGCGACGCTGGTGGCCGGTTTGTTGCCGGCCTGGCGCGCCTGTTTGATCACTCCCGCCCTGCAGTTGAAGAGCAATTGATTATGGAATTCGGACCGATTCTTTCGACTCTGCGTCGCCACAAGATCACCGCCTTCCTGCTGGTGGCGGAGATCGCCCTGACTTGCGCCATTATCTGCAATGCCGTGTTCCTGATCAGCCAGCGCATGGAACGCATGAAGATGCCCAGTGGCGTGGCCGAACATCAACTGGTCATGGTGCAGGTGGCCAACATCGGCAAGCAGCCGGATGCCAAGGCACGGACCGAGGCGGATCTTGCCGCTCTTCGCCGCATTCCTGGTGTGAAGCAGGCTTCGTTGGTCAGCCAGGTGCCGTTCACCAACAGTTCGTCCAACACCAGCATCCGCCTGGATCCAAAGCAGAAACTGCCCACGCTCAATGCCACGCAGTACTTCGGTCAGGACCTGATCAAGACCTTCGGCGCGCAGTTGGTGGCGGGACGTGACTTCCGTCCCGACGAGTACATGGACTACGACGCCGTGATGCACAACGTCGATCTGGTGCGGAACCGGACTCCATCGGTCATCATCACCAGCGAGTTGGCTGAACGGCTGTGGCCGGGGGAATCCGCGCTGGGCAAGCGGCTCTACTTCGCCGACATCGGCGTGCGTGTGATCGGTGTGGTCAAGGCGCTGATCCGTCCCTCGCTGTTCCTCGGCGACGATGCGGCGCAATGGTCGATGGTGTTTCCGTTGCGCATGAATACCGACAATGCGAATCGGTATGTCCTGCGCACGGATCCGCAGGCTCGTCAGCGGGTGCTGGCCGCTGCGGTGGCGACGCTGCGCAAGCTCGATCCGCATCGCATCATCCGGAAAAAGAGGACGCTCGACGAGATCCGTTCGGATTTCTTCCGCAATGACCGCGCCATGGCTGGCACGCTGCTGGGCGTGATCATCGCACTGCTGACGGTGACCGCGCTGGGTATCGTCGGCCTGGCCAGTTTCTGGGTGGCGCAGCGGCGTCGCACCATCGGTGTGCGACGCGCCCTCGGCGCCACGCGCAGCAACATTCTGCGTTATTTCCAGACCGAGAATTTCGTGTTGGCGACCATTGGCATCGTTCTCGGCATGACATTGGCTTGGGGTATCAATCTGTTTCTGATGCAGCACTACGAACTGCCGCGCCTACCCTGGTTCTATCTGCCCATCGGTGCTGTGGCCTTGTGGCTGATCGGCCAGCTTGCCGTGCTCGGTCCGGCGCTGCGCGCCTCGAACGTGCCGCCCGTGGTGGCGACGCGCTCAGTGTGATGGGGACAGGGAAGAAAACCGCATGACGATGTTCACGTATTACCTGGAATTGGCGTGGAGACGCTGTCGCCAGAATGTGCCCATGGTGCTGCTGGTGGTGCTGACCATGGCTATCGGTATCGCCTCGTGCATGACCGCAACAACCATTTTCGCAGCGCTTTCAGGCGAGCCGCTTCCCGGAATTAGCGACCACCTGTACGTGGTTACCATGGACTCACGCACGCAGAGCGATGCGAATGATGCAGCGTACGATACGCCGCAGAGTCTCCTGAATCTGCGCGATGCAAAGGCACTGGTCGACGCGCACCACGCAGACAGTCAATTTGCGCAGGCGCAGAGTCTGGCCCAGGTGTCCACGACCGATGGCAAGCACTCGGACCGGGTTATCGGCCTGCTCGGCTACGGTTCCCTGCTGTCGACGCTAGGCGTGCCGTTCCGCTATGGACGGCCGTGGACCGAGGCTGAGCAGACCGCGCACGCGCCTGTAGTGGTGATTGATGCCACCCTGGCCGAAAAGTTGTTCGGTACCAGCGATGCCGTCGGGCGCAGCGTCACCATGGGGACCGGAACATTCCGCATCATTGGCGTGACCGCTCCGTGGAAGCCGCGGATGCAGTTTCTCGGTCTGACTCAGAATGCGGGGAACCTCCTCGGTCAGGATATGCAGTTCTACGCGCCGGTCGGTGCCGCACTGGACCACGGCGTGGGGCCGCTCAATACGGGGAAGTGCGCGAAGAGCGCGCCAGTTGTCAATTTTCAGTCCACGCATGTCACCCACTGCCGCTGGATCGAGGTATGGGTGTCGTTGGACGTCCCGGCTCGGGCATCTGCCTACCGGGTTTTTCTTACGCATTACGCGCAAGCCCAGCATCAGGCCGGGCGTTTCGTGCAGGAGCCGAAGCCGAGACTGTTTGGGACGCAGGCCTGGATGGACCGCCTCAAGGCGATTCCGGGCGATGTGGGCCTTAACGTAGTGCTGGCGGGTGGTTTCCTGCTGCTGTGCATGATCAATGTAGCGGGACTACTGGCTGCGCGCTTCCTCCGTCGGCAGGGACACGTGGCTATCCGACGCGCGCTCGGAGCGTCACGTCGTCATGTATTCATGCAGCACCTGGTCGAGGCCGGCGTACTGGGCATGGCGGGTGGGGTGCTGGCTTTGCCGCTGACATGGCTCGGACTATGGGTCGTGCGCATGCAGCCGGTGGCCTATGCGGCCGCGGCGCAGTTCAGCCCAAGCGTCTTCGCGATACTGGCTTCGCTTTCGTTGCTCGTGGGGTTGGTCGTCGGAATCTTGCCTGCGTGGCGTGTTTGTCGCCAGCCGCCGGCGCTGCAGATCAAACTGGCCTAGGAGAGCCTCGTGCGACACCTTCTCGCTCCATTGCTTCGCCACCGGCTGATGCCGTTTCTGGTCGTGTTGCAGGTCGCATTGGCCTGTGCCATCGCCTGCAATGCGCTGTTCCTGTTGCAGCAGCGCCTGAAACCGATTCTCACGCCCGATGGCATCGGTGAGCCGAGCCATTTGATCATTGCCTCGAAGATTATCTCGCGCGGGAAGCCCTGGGAAACCAGCCGGCTGCGCGATACCGAACGCGCCCTGCGCGGTTTGCCCGGTGTGGCGTCCGTCAGTGTGGCGGGTTCCCTGCCCATGGTGACCAATGCCCGCATGAACGGACGCGTTCAAGGTGTCGGACACGGGACGCGCGCGGATACGGCCATGTACATCGGCGATCACCTCGTCAAGACGCTGGACCTGAAGCTGGTGGCCGGGCGCGATTTCACTGCCGAGGAGGACGCGGTGCGCAATCACGGCGTCGGTATGCGCCAGGATGGGCCGGTCATCCTGACCCGCTCGCTGGCCGACAAGCTCTTCCCGGACCAGAAGGCCGTGGGGCAGACGTTGCAATTGGGCGATAAGGATCCGGCCGTGCGCACGGTCGTCGGTGTCGTCGCGCACCTGATGCGCAACGATTTCGGCGGCGGAGCGCATCGCAATCTCGACCACGCAATGCTTTTCCCGAGCATTCCTTCGGCCTGGCCGTTGCCGTCCATCGGGATTCGAGTTGCTGCCGGAGCGGATCCTCAGCAGGTGCGCAAGCAGGCGGAGAACGTCATCCAGCGCATGCTGGGAGACGGCATGGTACGGGGCATCGATCCGGCCTACGACATGTACGGCGCACTGCGTGATCAGGCTCTGGCGAGGTATCGGGCTTCGGTCTGGTTGCTGGCCGGAGTGTGTCTGGTCGTGTTGATCGTCACTCTGGCCGGGATCATGGGATTGACTGCGTACTGGGTACAGCAACGTACGCGGCAGATCGGTATTCGGCGCGCGCTGGGTGCGACGCGCCGGAGCATCCTGCGGGATCTGCAGGCGGAAAATTTCCTACTTGTCGGCTTCGGAAGCTTGCTCGGCCTGATGGCGGCTTACGGCGTGAATTTGTGGCTCATGCATCACTACGAATTGCCACGCCTGCCGTGGAGCTATCTGCCGGTGGGTGCGGTGCTGCTGCTCGTGCTCGGGCAACTGGCGGTGTTGTCGCCGGCCTTGCGCGCTGCACGTGTGCCGCCCGTCGTGGCGACACGGAGTGCGTGATGGCGAACGAGAACGAAGTTGGTGCAGCGGCAGCGGCCAAGGGCCGCAAAAACGCAAATCGGAAGTCACGCAGGGTGCGACAAGCACGGCCCGCGCGTTAGAGGTGCATAAGGAATGCTCGGTTACTACATGAATTTGGCCCTGCGCAGCCTGCGACACCACAAGGTGCTTGCTGGGTTCATGGTGCTGGCTATCGCGCTCGGCATCGGTGCCTCGATCACCATGCTGACGGTGCTGCACAACCTGTCCGGGGATCCGCTGCCGCAGCGCAGCGCGGTGCTGTACCACCCACAGGTGGATCCGCGGCCTAAAGGCCTGTCTGGTGCCGACACGGAACCGCCGGACAATCTCACATATACCGATGCACAGAATTTGTACCGGCTTTCGAGTGCCTATCCGCGTGTCCTGATGAGTGCCAATCGGCTTCCCACGCGTAGCACGAACAAGGGAAGCAGGCTGCAGATGCGCACGGATCGTGCGACGACGTCGGCGTTCTTTTCCATGTTCGATGTGCCGTTCGTATATGGCGGCGGGTGGACCGCTGCGGAAGATGCCAAGCATGCGCATGTGGTGGTGATCACCCGGGCGCTGAACGATGAACTGTTCGGTGGAGAGAACAGCGTCGGTCGCGAACTGGAGATTGCGACCAAGAGCTTTCGTGTGATCGGCGTGATCGGCGATTGGAATCCGCAGCCGCGCTTCTACGACCTGGATGGCCGGGCCTTCGGCAGGCAGGAACAGATGTACCTGCCTTTCTTCACCTGGCTGGATCTGCCGCAGGACTACGGCTACGGCGCCATGCGCTGCTGGGGCAATAATCCGAGCGCGGGGCGGCATGACCCCAAGGCTGCGACATGCACTTGGGCGCAGTTCTGGGTGCGGCTGGACCATCCGGCGCAGGTCGCGAGCTATCGTTCGCTGCTTCAGAAATACAGCGCTGAACAACGCTCACTGGGGCGTTTTCAGCGTCGGCCCAATACGCGTCTGCGCAGTCTGCTGGATTGGTTGGACTACAAACGCGTGATCCCGGTCATGGTGCGCATGCAGACCTGGATTGCCTTTGGCGTGTTCTTGATCTGCATGCTCAACACCATCGGACTGATGGTTGCCAAGTTCCTGCGCAAGTCCGGCGAAATTGGTGTTCGACGTGCGCTGGGGGCCGCGCGCAGGGATGTGTTCATGCAGTGCCTGGTCGAAGCTGGAGTGATCGGTGTAGCGGGTGGTGTGTGTGGTCTTCCTGTGGCCTGGCTCGGCTTGTGGATGGTGCGGCAGCAGCCAGTCGACTTCGCGGCCTCTGCTCATCTCGATCTGGTCATGCTGCTTGCCGCGCTGTTCATGGCTTTGCTGGCGACGTTGATCGCCGGCGTATGGCCCGCATTGCGTGCAGCGCGTGTGGCCCCCGCTCTGCAGGTGAAGTCGCTATGAGCGTTCTGATTCAGGTTCGCCCCATTGTCCAGGCGTTGAAGAGTCACAAGACAGCGGTGGTGCTGTTGACGCTGGAGATCGCGTTGACCATGGCTGTGCTCGGCAATCTGGTATTCATCGTCTACGGCGGCATTCAGCGTGCGCATACACCGACTGGTGTGGCAGAAGATCAGATCGGAGTGATTCAGAGCATCGGCGTGATCGGCGCGGAAGGTTCCGTCACCACCGCCAGCGATCTGGCCGCTATTCGCGCCGTTCCCGGCGTGGAATCCGCGGCGTTCGGCGGTCCGCCGCTGTGGTATGTCGATCACGATCCGGTGTTTCTGCATCCTGACCGTCAGCACAAGATCACGCGGGCCTATGAGCTCGATGGAAGCCGTGGATTGAGCAAGACGCTGGGGCTGCACATCGTAGAGGGGCGTGATTTCGACGAAAGCGAAGTCCCTGTCATCGGTCAGATGAACCAGCGGACACAGTTTCCTGTGTTGATCACGCATGCGCTGGCGCAGCGTCTGTTCCCTGGTGGAACTGCGCTCGGAAAGTTGATCTACGACGGCCAGAGCACCCTGCGCGTGATCGGCATCGTCGATCACCTTCGTGCCCGGCTCACCGGTCGGGCCGACGACGATTATGCGATCGTCCTCGAATACGGTGTCGGAAAGAGTCAGATGGGAGGTGGATTCATGATCCGCAGCAAGCCTGCGCGATTGCAGGAGACGCTGCGCGCCGCCGCTGCAGCCCTCGCAAAGAACGACCCTCAGCACGTTCAAAGCAAGATGTTCACGTTTGAACAATTGCGCGAAAAGTATTTCCGCGGCGATCTGGCGGTCGGCAAGATGCTGTTCGCGATCATGCTCATCCTGATCGTCGTAACCACGCTAGGCGTCAGCGGACTGGCCAGTTTCTGGGTGCAGCAACGGCGGAGACAGATCGGCATGCGCCGTGCACTGGGCGCGACACGCGGCGACATTCTTCGTTATTTCCAGATCGAGAACTTTTTGATCGTCAGTGGCGGCGTGCTGCTTGGCACGGTGTGTATGTACGGCCTGAATCTGTTTCTGATGCATCGATTCGAATTGCCGCAGTTGCCGCCTGTATTTTTGTTGGTGGGGGCGGTGGCACTGTGGGTGCTGGGGCAGTGTGCGGTGCTGGGACCGGCGCTGCGCGCTGCGCGCGTGCCGCCGGTGGTGGCGACAAGGAGCGTGTAAGGCATGGCCAAGGCATGCTATGCACTGCATCTGGCCTGGCGAGGCATGCGCCGGCATCCGCGCACCAGCGTGATGGTGGTGGCCGTGATGGCACTGGGGCTGGCCGCATGCATGAGCGTGCTGGCGATCTTTCACGCCCTGACGGCCGACCCGGTGCCGGGGCGGAGCGGGCAGATCCAGACGATTATCTTTCCCGCCAAAGGTCAGAAGCTGGAGTCGATCGAGGCGCTGATGCCCGTTGGCCCGGTGCAGCAAGTCGTCGATCGCCTGCCGGATCTTCCGGTCGCGGCGGTGGCGAGCGGCACGACGCGCGTGCGACCGTCGTCCGAGCCGTCCAGAAAGAGTGAGTCGGACACGGCCGTGATGTTCGCGACGGCGCGAATCCCGAAGGTCTTCGGCATCTCGTTGCTGCGTGGGCATTGGTGGACCGCCGCCGATGATCGCAATGGCGCGCCGGTGGCCGTGATCGGTATCGATACCGCGCGGCGTTTGTTCGGTACGGACGATGTGCTGGGCAAGAGCATCCGTCTCGACAAGAAGCTTTTCCGAGTGATCGGCGTGCATGCCGCGTGGCGACCTGCGCTGAAGTTCTACTCGCAGCGTGGCGGGCAATATGCGCGTGACATGGCGGGAGTAATGGTGCCGCTATTGTCCGGGGATGGCGTCGACGTGCAGATGTACGGGATGAGCTGCCCGCTGTCGCAGCTCACCGACAAGTGGAAACAGTGCCGTTTCAGTCAGCTGTGGTCGTACGGACTCGACGCCGGGCAGCGACAGCAATTTCTGAGTGTTGCCACGCAGGTCGTGCAGGGCTTCTACAAGCCGCCGCCGGGCGTGACGCCGATCGCGTATCAATCTCGTCTGCTGAATGTGCGTGAATGGTTGATCCTGCAGCACACGGTACCCGACAGCGTGCGCGCCTACGTCTGGGTGGCGCTCGCGTTCCTTGCGCTGTGCCTGCTCAATGCGGCCGGCGTGCTGGCTGCTCGATTCTTGCGTCGCGGTGCGGAGCTGGGCGTGCGGCGTGCGCTTGGCGCTTCGCGCCGCGACGTGTTCGTTCAGCACCTGATCGAGTCCGGCAGTCTGTCGATGGTGGCCGGGGTGATCGCGCTCCCGCTGATGCTGGGCGCGTTTTCGCTGATGCGCGCGCAGAACATCCCGTACGGCGATCTGATCCGTTTCAACGTGAGCACGTTCCTCGCGTTGTGCGTCGCCACGCTGGTCACCGGCCTGGCGGTCGGCGTGTACCCGGCATGGCGCGCCGCGGTAGTGCCGCCGGCGCTTCAGGTCAAGCAGAACTAGGAGGCGGTATGAGCGGAATGCTGATGCTCAAGACCATGAAACGTCATGGATTCATACCGCTGATCGTGATCGCGCAGGTGGCGTTTGCGCTGGTGGTTCTGGTCAATACGGGCAGCTTGCTGCGGCAGCAGTTCGCACCGATGCTGGCCGCTTCCGGCGTGCCGGCCGGCGAAGTGCTGATCACGCATCAGCTGAATGCGCATGACAGCGATCGATCTCACTGGTCGTATGCGGACCTGCGCACCGCCGAGCGTGCGATACGCGCGATGCCGGGTGTGATCGCCGTCAGTGGCGGCATGGGAACACCCATGACGGTCGATCGCATGTTCCTGCACAACACGCTCAGCAACGCCCGGACCGGCCAGAACGCGGGTGCGGACATGTTCGCGGGCGATCATCTGGTCGGCGCGCTGGGCCTGCGTGTCGTGCGAGGTCGGGATTTCGATGAGTCCGACTACGTGACCGGCGGCTTCATGGATATTTATCGGCAAGTGCGCACTGTCGTGATCACGCAAACGCTGGCGCACCGGCTGTTTCCCGGAGGGCATGCGGTAGGCCAGGGACTGTGGTTGTCGCGCAAGCCATCCAAGGACAGGGACCCTCTGCGCGTGGTCGGCGTCGTCAATGACACGTTGGACAGCAATATGGCTGGAGGCCATGCACATAATCTGCTGCTTCTGCCGTTCCGCATGAATGGATTCGGTCAGGTGAGTTTTCTGGTGCGCGCCAGGCCGGCGCAACGTGACGCCGTGATGAAGCGGCTGCCCGCCGTGCTCGGACAGGCGTTGGGCATGCACGGCGCGCAGGCCGTCAAGGTCGAGCGTTACGAGGACGCGCGCGCGGCGAGGTTGCATGGCAATGCGGTGACTTCCTGGCTGCTGTTGGCGGTGCTTGCGACAGTTTCCGTCGTGGTGGTGCTTGGCATCACTGGCCTCAGCGGTTTCTGGGTGCAAAAGCGCACGCGTGAGATCGGCATCCAGCGCGCGCTGGGTGCACGGCGCGGCGACATCCTGCGGCAGTACCAGTTCGAGAATCTGCTGGTGGTATGCGTCGGTGCGGCGCTGGGCGTGTTGTTGGGGCTGATCGTGGCCGAATGGCTGCGTATGCATTTCGAGCTGACCTCGCCGCCGTTGATGGCATGGACGGTCGGTGCGCTGGTGCTGGTGATGTTCGGTCAACTGGCCGTGCTCGGACCAGCGCTGCGTGCTTCGCGCGTGCCGCCGGTGGTGGCGACGCGTTCGGTGTAGCGGCAGGGGGAGGATGGCCGTGTTCGGGTACTACCTGCATTTAGCGCTGCGCAGTCTGAAGCGCAGCACGGTGCTGACTGCGCTGATGGTGGTTGCCATCGGGCTGGGCATCGGCGCAAGCATCACCATGCTGACGGTGTTACATGTGATGAATGGTGATCCGCTGCCCGGTCGCAGTGGACGCCTGTTTCGGCCGTATCTCAATCCGCTTCCGCTCGACTTCAAGCGGAGCAAGTTCGGCCGCGACCCCAGCCTCGATCTGACCTGGCCCGATGCGATGGCCCTGTTGCATGCGCACAAGGCTGCGAAGCAGGTGGCGATGGCGGGTAGCCGTCTGACCGCGGACTCGGAAGTTTCCGGTGTGCATCCGAAGAGCGTGGCGGTGCGTTTCGTGACTGCGGATTTTTTCACCATGTTCGGCGTGCCCTTCGCGAAGGGGCGGGGCTGGGCCGCGCAGGACGATGCTAGGCGGGCGCAGGTCGTGGTGCTCACGCAGGCGCTGGCGCGCCGGTTGCTTGGTGACAGTCCGGCATTGGGACGCACGGTGCATCTGGGAGGGCACGATTTCCGTGTCATCGGCGTGACGCGCCCGTGGCACCCGCGGCCGTTGTTCTACGCCGATCCTGCCGGCAACTTCTACGGCGACAGTGATGCCGCGTTCATGCCGCTGTCCACTTCGGTGGATCTGGGTTTTTCCGTGAATACCACTTCGGGCTGGGGCCGTGACGATTCGCTTACGGGGGCGAGTACGTCCTGGCTGCAGTTCTGGGTGCAGCTCGATTCCGCCGCACAGGTCGCAAGGTATCGCCGTTTCCTGGCTGCCTATGCGGCCCGGCAGAAGGCCGCAGGGCGGTTCGAGCGACCATCGGCGACGGCGAAACTCTACAGCCTTCGGGGCTGGCTCGATCACCTCAACCTGATTCCGCAGGATGTGCGCCTGCAGAGCGGGTTGGCTCTGGGTTTTCTGTTTGTATGCATGCTCAACATCGTGGCGCTGCTCCTGGCGAAATTTCTGCGCCGTGGGGGCGAGATCAGCGTGCGACGGGCGCTGGGTGCACGTCGGCGGGATATCTTCGCGCAACTCGGCGTGGAGTCTGTTTTGATCGGCCTGGGCGGCGGCGCGCTGGGGCTGGGCATCGCCGAACTCGGGTTGTGGAGCGTGCGGCAACGGCCGGATGCCTATGCACAGCTTGCACACATGGATTTGACGATGCTGCTGAGCACGTTCGTGCTGGCAGTGTTGGCCAGCGTGCTGGCCGGGCTACTGCCGGCGTGGCGGGCCTGTCGGATCGCGCCGGTGATCCAGCTGAAGACGCTCTGAGGAGATCACGATGCTTCCGTTCCGACCGATTCTCGCGACGCTTCGGCATCACCGGCTGACCTCGCTGCTGCTGATGCTGCAGGTCGCCTTCACGTGCGCCATCGTGTGCAACGCGGTGTTTCTGGTTGTGCAGCGCGTGCAGCGGGTGCGTATCGATAGTGGTCTGTCGGAGCAGGGGCTGGCGCAAATCAAGGTGGCCGACCTGCAGTCTGGCGACAATCCGCTCAGTCTGCATCGCGCCGACCTCGCGGCCCTGCGTACGCTGCCGGATGTGCAGTCCGCAGCGCTGATCGATCATCTTCCGTTGTCCGGTTCGGCTTCGTCACAGAGCGTATGTGGAAGTCTGGAAGCCGCGCATGCATTGATCGCAGCACGTTCCCCGGGTGTACCGGGATGTGCCGAGCCGGAGATGTATCAATTCGGGCAGCAGGGGGTGCGAACCCTCGGTCTGACGTTGGTCTCTGGACGTGATTTCCGCGACGACGAGTACAGTTCCGGGCAGCGCGGAAGTGCCGTGAACAGTGCGGCAGGCGTGATCATCACACAGGCGTTGGCACGGAAGCTGTATCCGTCGGGACACGCGGTCGGAGAGGTGTTGTATTTCGGCAAGAGCGGCTTGCTAGACGGTCACGGCACGCCGGTCGTCGGAGTGATGCGTCATCTGGCGCGTGGCCGTCTGGTGAAGCGTGCCGACAATGATCTGGCTATGGTCATGCCCGTGGCGCCTAACGACAGCGATGCTTTGTTTCTGCTGCGGATGTGGCCGGGACGCACAGAACAGGGACTTGCCGCGGCCGTGCATTTGCTCAAACAGCGGCGGCCGCAGCGCGACATTGCCGCGTCGGATGCGAAAACCTATTCGGCAATCCGTGCGGCGTATTTTCAGCGCGATACCACCATGATCGGCCTATTAGTCGCGTCGGCGACCGGGTTGCTGTTCGTGACTGCGCTTGGCATTGCTGGGCTGGCCAGTTTCTGGGTCGGGCAGCGGCGACGCAGTATCGGTGTGCAGCGCGCGCTGGGCGCCACGCGCCATGACATCCTGCACTATTTCCAGGCCGAGAATTTCCTCATTGTCAGCAGTGGCATCGTGCTGGGCACGCTGATGGCCGCCGGACTCAATTTATGGCTGATGCGCCACTACGAAGTGGCCCAGTTGCCGTGGGGCTACTTGCCGATCGGCGCGGTATTGCTGTGGTTGTTGGGACAGGTCGCCGTGCTCGCGCCCGCGCTACGCGCCGCGCGCGTGCCGCCGGTGGTGGCCACCCGAGGCGCGTGAGCCGTCTACGCTTTTTTCTCATGCTTTTGGAGCAACCATGAAAATCCTGATTGTCCTGCTTGCGGTCGTGACGACTCTGGCGTCCGGTACGACTGCATACGCCGCCAGCGCCGCGAACCAGGCGGAGGCGTCGACGATGACGCGAGCCAGGGCCGTCGCAATCATCGCCGCCAATCAGAAAATCGTGTCGCCGCGCGGTATCGATGAAACCGTGAAGGTGCACATCGGCGGTATCGATCAGTGGCTGTCGATTCACGGTCGCGACACCCGCAACCCGGTGCTGCTGTTCCTGCATGGCGGGCCGGCGTCGCCGGACATGCCGCTGGCGTGGACGTATCAGTCGCCGTGGTGGGACTACTTCACCGTGGTGGACTGGGATCAGCGTGGGACGGGCAAGACCTATGCCTCCAACAGCGAGGCGAAGATGGCGCTGGGCATGAACATCCAGGATATGACCGACGATGCCGCGCAGGTGGTGCAGTACCTGCGCAAGCGGTTCGGCAAGCGCAAGATTTTCCTTCTGGGGCACTCGTGGGGCACGGTGCTGGGCGTGCGTCTTGCACAGCGACATCCGGATTGGTTCTACGCGTACATCGGCGTCAGTCAGGTCGTCAACGCCCGCTCCAACGAGCGTGAAGGCTATGCATTCGCGCTGCGCGAGGCGAAGAAGCACGGCAATGCCGAGGCGGTGAAGGCGCTGCAGGCCATCGCACCGTATCCGGGGCCGGAGCTGACGCTCCAGCGGGTCGCGCTGCGCAGCAAGTGGGAGTCGTATTACGGCGGTATGGCCTGGGGACGGAAGAATTTCGCCTATGACGCGAATGCCTGGCAGTTGTCGCCGGACTACAGCGAGAAGGATCTGGCCGCGATCGGAAAAGGCAGCATGTTTTCGCTGAAATACCTGCTCAAGCCATTGCTGGGTGTGAATTTCGACGCAGTCACGCAGTTCCGCTGCCCGGTGATCCTGTTCGTCGGCGCGCACGACGAGACCACCTCGCACACACTGGCCGAGCAGTGGTTCGCCAAGCTGCATGCGCCGTACAAGCGCATGGTGATCTTCGCCGATTCGGCGCACATGGTGATGGAGGAGCAGCCGGGACGATTTCTCGTGCATTTGGTCGACGATGCTTTACCGCTGGCGCGGAAAGCCGGTGACGCCGCGCCGGCGGAAGTCGAGACGGGAACGGGTGTGTCGGCTCGATGACGCGAATCCGGGTGCGATTGCGCGGTAAGATGGCAACGCTTTCGCGCTTTGGCGCATCCAACCAGGTATGCATCGGAGCAAAATGAGAACTGTCCTTATCATTGACGACAATCCGGCCGTCGGCGAGGCGCTGTCGCTGCTGTTGTCGCTGCATGATATCCGTCCGCTGACTGCGCTCAATCAGCGTGAAGGGCTGGCTGTGCTGGCCCGCGATCGCGTGGATGTGGTCATCCAGGACATGAATTTCAGCGCCGACACGACCTCCGGCGAGGAGGGGGTGGTGCTGTTCCGCTCCATTCGCGAGCAGCACCCGGATCTGCCGGTGATCCTGCTCACGGCCTGGACGCACCTGGAGACCGCCGTCGAGCTGGTGAAGGCCGGCGCGGCCGATTACATCGCCAAGCCGTGGGATGACAGCAAATTGCTGACCACGGTCGAGAATCTCCTGGAATTGTCCGAATCCACGCGTGAGGTCAAGCGCACGCGTCATGAGCGACGTCGCCACCAGGCGCAACTGCTGGATCGCTACGATCTGGATGGCATGGTGTTCGCTTCCGAGACCACCGGGCGTACGGTCGAACTGGCCTGTCAGGTGGCGCGCTCGGATGTGCCGGTGCTGGTGACTGGCCCCAACGGCGCCGGCAAGGAGCGCATCGCGCGTATCGTGCATTTGAATTCCCCGGTGCGCGAAGGTCCGTTCGTGGCGGTCAATTGCGGTGCGCTGCCGGGCGAGCTGATCGAGGCCGAGCTGTTCGGTGCGGATGCCGGGGCCTATACCGGCGCGACCAAGGCGCGCGAGGGCCGCTTCGAGATGGCGGACGGCGGCACGCTGTTCCTCGATGAAATCGGAAACCTGCCGCTTTCGGGACAGGTCAAGCTGCTGCGCGTGCTGGAAACCGGGCAGTTCGAGCGGCTGGGGTCGGGCCGCACGCGAAGTGCACAGGTACGCGTCATCAGCGCCACCAACGCCGACCTGAAATCGATGATCGCCGAAGGTCGTTTCCGCGAGGATCTGTACTACCGCCTCAATGTGATCGAAGTGAATCTGCCACCGCTGTGCGAGCGCAGTGACGACATCCTTCCGCTCGCCGAGCATTTCCTCGACGGTCGTGCCGAGTTGTCCGACGAAGCACGCGAAGCGCTGACTCTGCACAGCTGGCCGGGCAATGTGCGCGAACTCAAGAACGCGATCGATCGCGCCTGTCTGTTGGTGCATGACGAACCGATCACCCCCGGGCACTTGAATTTGCCCGAGATGGATGATGCGGCACCGACGTGGCGCAATCTCGACGAACCCAGCCGCGACGCTGTCAAGGACGCGCTGGTTCAGCATGCCGGCGTGATCAGCCGCGCGGCGCAGACGCTGGGTCTTTCCCGTCAGGCGCTGTATCGACGCATGCAGCGCTACGGAATCGAGACGTGATGGCGCGCTTCATTCAGAGCACATGCGCATGCAGATGAAGTCGCTGCAGGGTCGAATGGCGTTGCTGGCCGGCCTTGCCACGCTGACGGGAGCACTGGTGTACGCGGGGGTGACGCATTGGCCGTTGCCGCAGTTGATCGACGCCGTGGCCGCATTGCTACAGGTGCAGATCGAAACAGGTTGGCTGCGTACGCCCTGGGGCGGTTTGCTGGCGACGCTGCTGCTGCTGGTGCCGATCGCGGTATGGCTGGGCAGTCGTCTGACGCGCCCTTTCCTGCGGCTTCTGCGCGCTCTGGAGGGAGCAGTGGTCAGTTACCGCGACGGTGATTTCGGTTTCTCCATCGCCACGCGCCGCCAAGACGAGATCGGCGACCTCATCCGCATGCACAATCAACTGGGGCAGACGCTGCGTGAGCAGCGCCAGCATCTGGTGCAACGGGAGCTGTTGCTTGACACAGTGGTGCAGAAGACACCGGTGGCGTTGATTCTCACCGACAATCATCGGCATGTGACGTACGCCAACATCGCTGCACGGCAACTCTTCAACGAGGGAAAGTCGCTGGAGGGCGAGCATTTCGACAGTCTGCTCGATAGCGGCTCGGAGGTCTTGCGCGAAATCGTGCAGAGCGGTCGCGATGCCTTGTTCCCGATCGAGATGGACGGGGCCGAGGAGACCTTTCACGTCTCGCAGCGCGCGTTCCGTCTTCAGGGGCGACCGCATCATCTGTATCTGTTCCGTCGCATGACGCGCGAACTTTCGCGGCAGGAAGTGGCGACCTGGAAGCGCGTCATCCGCGTCATCAGCCATGAGTTGAACAATTCGCTGGCGCCGATTTCCTCGCTGGCGCACTCCGGTGCCGAATTGGCTCGCCGTGGCGATCATGAGCGTTTGCCGGGCGTGTTCTCGAGCATTTCCGAACGTGCCAGGCATCTCCATCATTTCATCAGCGGATACGCCGACGTGGCGAAGCTTCCGGCGCCGCGCATCGAGTCTGTGGCCTGGGCCGGTTTCATCGAAGCGCTGGCGCTGCACTGCACTTTTCGTTTGCGCGGCGAGTTGCCCGAGCGAGATGGATATTTCGATGCGGGGCAGGTCGAGCAGGCGCTGATCAATCTGATCAAGAACGCACACGAGTCGGGTACGGATGAAGATGAAGTGACGTTGTCCATCGCTGAGGTCGGTTCTTACTGGCGCATCGAGGTGGCCGACCGAGGTCCGGGCATGAGTGAGGCCGTGCTGTCTCAGGCGTTGTTGCCGTTCTATTCGACCAAACGTTCCGGGACCGGCCTGGGACTGGCACTGGCTCGTGAGATCGCAGAGGCCCATGGTGGACGATTGAGCCTGAATAATCGACGTCGGGGCGGTTTGCGGGTCACGCTATCGTTGCCGATGAACGAGACCTGAGGCGGTATCCGCGACGACGGATTCCATACCCGGTCGCGTGACACGATCCCCTATACTCCGCCAATTACGGGGTCGATCCGAAGGTGCAGTGATGGCACAGCCGAGCGTGCCCAAAGGGGCGGTGATGTCTTGCCGAGTGCAGAGATGGAGTGTCGTGGCCACACTTCGGTCCGGATGGAGGTATGCATGACGGGGCCGGAGCTTCCCGCCTTCACCACGACGGCGCTCAATACGCGCATCGCGTTCGTGATCGAGCTGACTCGGCGCCTGCACCAATACGGTACGGCTGCACCACGTCTGGAAGACGCCGTCAGCAGTGCGGCGTTGCGGCTTGGTCTGCGTGCGGAGGTCTGGTCCAGTCCGACTGCCATCATTCTCTCTTTTGCCGATCAGGCGCAGGGCGACGATGCCATCGCACAGGTGACACAGGTCATCCGGATGCCACCGGGTGACGTCAATCTGGCGCGGCTGTGCGAAGTGGACGCGATCGCCGACGGGGTGACCGAAGGGCGCATCGATCTCGAAGAGGGCGCGCGACAGTTGCGGCAAATGTCCAAGCCGCTTTCGCGCGCGCAGAAACTGGGTATGGTGTTCGGTTTTGCGCTGTCGGTGTTCGGCTTCGCGGTACTGATGCGTGGCTCCTGGGCCGATGCTGTGACCGCTTCCGTGCTGGGGGGGATGATCGGTGCAGTGATGCTCATGGCTGCACGCCACCCACGTGTCGCGTTGGCTGGAGAGGCGCTGTCCGCATTGCTGGCGGCTCTAGGTGCGAGTCTGGTGAGCGCGTGGCTCGTGCCGTTACGAGTCAATGTGGTGGTGTTGTCGGCGCTGATTGTTCTGGTGCCGGGCATGATGCTGACGGCTGCCGTGCGCGAACTCTCCGCGCAGCATCTGGCGTCGGGCGTTTCCCGCCTGTTCGGCGCATTGGCGTCGATGTTGAAATTGATTTTCGGTGCGATGGTGATTTTCGCCGGCAGTGCATGGTTCGGTCTGAAATTGCCTCTGCCGGAACTGCCTCCGTTACCTGCCTGGGTGCAATGGCCCGCCTTGGTGGCGGGCACGTTCGGTTTCGCGCTGGTCTTTCTCGCGTCGCGTCGCGATTGGATTCTGGTGGCCCTGTCGGCCATGCTGGGCTATGTCGTCGCACGCGAGGCCGGCGCCCAATTCGGCCCGGGATTCGGCGTTTTCATGGGTGGTCTGGTGCTGGGCGCAATGGGAAACCTGTACGCGCGTTTCGCACAACGACCGGGTTCACTGGTGCGGGAGCCCGGCATTATTCTTCTGGTTCCGGGAAGTGTCGGTTATCAGACGCTGGCGTACCTGGCGCAGAGGAATGTGCATAGCGGCACCGAAACCGCGATTTTGCTCGTCACGCTGCTGGTGGCGCTGGTTGCCGGTTTGTTGTTCGGCGATTTGCTGGTCGCGCCGCGCCGTTCACTGTAGCGGAGACAAAAAGAAAGCGCCGGCATGTTGCCGGCGCTTTCTAGAGCGTCCCTGACATCGGAATCCGATCATGCTGTATTACTTGATCAGCAGATCCTTTTCCTTCTTGCCGGCCTTGAGGGCGGCGTTGAACCAGCGCGGGCGCTTGCCACGGCCGGACCAGGTCTGGGTCGGGTCGTCCGGGTTGCTGTACTTCGGCGGCACCTTGCCAGTGCTGCGACGGCCACGGCGGGCGGCACCGCGTGCACCGAACACTTCTTCGAACGTGAAACCTTCGTCCTTGAGAAGCTTGGTGACTTTGTCACGTACCTTTACCAGCTTTTCCTTTTCCAGCTCCTGCTTACGCTGTTCGGCCTTGTTGATCAGGTCGTTTAGCTGGTTCTGGTTGAGCTTCTTGATATCGACGGCCATAAATAACTCCGATTTCAGTGGGGGGGACAGTTAACGTTGCAGAACATAAGCCGTTGTGCAGGCGAATTCTGCCGTATTTAATGGGTTATTGCAAAAATGCTTCAGGGTCAGGTGCATCCTGTGAGCAATTATTTGAAACTCCTCACGTTGGGGATTTTCAAATAATTGCCCTTCGTGTCGACTCATGGAGTCGATGGATGCATCCACGCGGATTAATCGCCACGCGCAAAAACCAAAGGCTTGATCTTTGCAGAAGGTCTCGGGCGGCGATTCGATTATGCGTCGCTTTGGCCGCAAAATACCTGTAGTAATTCGGCATGACTCAGTGCGCGATTTTCGGTGTCGCGACGATGGCGATATTCGTACGTGCCCGCCTCGAGTCCGCGCTCGCTGACCACCACGCGATGCGGAATACCGATCAGTTCCATGTCGGCGAACATCGGTCCGGGGCGCAGACCGCGATCATCCAGCAGTACGTCGATACCGTGACTGCGGAGTTCGTCGTAGAGCGCTTTTGCCGCATCCTGCGCCTTCGTCCCATTGCGCGATCCGATGACGCAGATCGCGACTTGCCATGGCGCCATCGGCTCGGGCCAGACGATGCCGCGTTCGTCGTGATTCTGTTCGATGGCGGCCGCGACGATGCGGCTGACACCGATGCCGTAGCAGCCCATGAGCATGGCGCGTGCCTTGCCGTTCTCGTCGAGAACGGTGGCGTTCATGGCTTCGGCGTAACGCCCGCCGAGCTGGAAAACATGACCGACTTCGATGCCGCGCGCGATGTGCAGGGTGCCCTCGCCATCCGGAGACGGATCGCCGTCGACGACCTTGCGCAGATCGGCGATTCGCGTGATGCGTGCGTCGCGGACCCAGTTGGCGCCGGTGTAGTGCGTATCGACGGCATTGCCGCCACAGACGAAATCGGCCAGCACGGCAGCACTGCGGTCGACGATCACGGGGATGTCGTCGGGTAGCCCGACAGGACCAATGAAGCCGGGACGCGTACCCGTGGCCTTGAGGATCTCGGCCTCGTCGGCGAGCACGGAGGCGCCGGGAAGCTCTTCCAGCTTGGCGGCCTTGATCTCGTTGATCTCGTGGTCGCCGCGCACGCACAACGCGACCAGCCCTTCTTCGCCGCGCACCAGGATGGTCTTCACGCACTGATCCGGCGACACGGACAGGAAGGTGGCGACTTCATCCATCGTCTTGCGTTCGGGCGTGTCCACGCGCGCGAGGTCCGCGGTCGCAGCAGGACGTTCGGCCTCGGGGGGCATGGCTTCGGCCAATTCGACGTTGGCCGCGTAATCGGATCCGTCACTCCAGGCGATGGCGTCCTCACCGGATTCCGCCAGGACCTGGAACTCGTGACTGGCGTTGCCGCCGATGGCGCCGGTGTCGGCCTGCACCGCACGGAAACGCAGGCCCAGGCGCTCGAAGATCCGCACGTAGGCGCTGTACATGACCTTGTAGGTCTCGGCCAGCGACTCTGGCGTGATATGGAAGGAGTAGGCGTCCTTCATCATGAATTCGCGTGCGCGCATGACGCCGAAACGCGGGCGGATCTCGTCGCGGAACTTGGTCTGGATCTGGTAGAAATTGATCGGAAGCTGCTTGTAGCTCTTCAGTTCCTGGCGCGCGAAGTCGGTGATGACTTCCTCGTGCGTGGGGCCGTAGCAGTATTCCTGCTCGCGACGGTCCTTGAGCTTCAGCAGCTGGCCGCCGAACTTCTCCCAGCGCTGGGTTTCTTCCCACAGCTCTCGCGGTTGGATCGAGGGCATCAGCATCTCGATGGCGCCGGCGCGGTTCATTTCCTCGCGCACCACGGTTTCGACCTTGCGCAGTACGCGCAGGCCCAGCGGAGTCCAGGTGTAGATGCCGGCCGCAAGCTTGCGCACCATGCCGGCGCGAAGCATCAGGCGATGGCTGGCGACTTCGGCGTCGGCCGGAACTTCCTTGACGGTAGCGAGGTGAAACGTGCTCAGGCGCATGCAATCGGTCCGTATCGAGGTTGGCCCGGAGACTCCACGCGTTACACGATCGTCGGAATTTTCCGACCACGATCACGGGCTTGCGCGGCGAGGCGCCGGGACAGGCTGAACGGTCGATTATAGCGTTGGCAGCCCGTTATGCGATACGGGCCTGAAGCCGAGCCTACTGGCTACAGTACGCTTGGTATCGCTGCTGCTGCTGCTTGAGTTGTTCGGCACGCTGCTGGTCGTCGACCGGCACCGATTTGCCGTTGCCGTCCAGGCGCTGCAGGCTCTGCGAAGACTTCAGCAAGGTGATGTTCGACTGGAGCTGTGCGCAGAAGCGCTGCATCTGGCTGTTTTTACCTTTGCCCTGGGACGTCGAACTCGCGGATGCACTGGAATCGGCGGCCTGCCGGACTTCATCGGAATGGCCCGAGGTGCGCGGCTGATCCGCATCGGCGCGCGTCTTGATGTTCTGGTACTTGACGCCCTGCGGTGGCGGGGCGTCGGAGAAATGCTGGGTCCCGTTCGCGTCCGTCCACTTGTAGACCTGGGCGCTGGCGACCAGGGGCAATGCCAGAAGCATCGTGGTGAGCAGAGTGGTCAGCGTGCCTCGCATATTGAATCTCCGTACCGGAACGATGGCGGCACGCAGGCGTGCCCCAGATACCGCAATGCATGGTACGCACAGTGTGCGGTCGGAGGGAAGTATAAACGGCGATGGACCTCTCGCGATTGTGAGCGGGCGCACCCTAGCGTGGGACCTGCGGGCCCGCAGCGTGCGCCGGCGCACGGATGCCGGCGCGAAGGCCGGTGCGGACGACGGAGCAGGGCGGCAGTCGAGGCTGCAGTCGCGAACAGGCGATGGTTTACACTGTGCGGACGCCCTATTGGAGTCGACACAAGCGCATGAGCGACACCCCTACCGTCCGCCCGCCGCGCCATCGCGGTATCTACCTGCTGCCGAACCTGTTCACGACCGGGGCGATGTTTTCCGGTTTCTTCGCCATCGTGTCCGGTATCGGGGGGCATTTCGTTTCGGCCTGCGTGGCCGTGTTCGTGGCGGCGCTGCTGGACAGCATGGACGGCCGCGTGGCGCGCATGACCGGTACGCAGAGCGATTTCGGCGTGCAGTACGATTCGTTGTCTGACCTGGTCAGCTTCGGGTTGGCTCCGGCGCTGGTGATGTACACCTGGTCGCTGTCCGAACTGCGTGCCTACGGTCCCGTCTGGGGCAAGATCGGCTGGGCGGCAGCCTTCATCTATGCCGCGTGCGGCGCATTGCGGCTGGCGCGTTTCAACACCCAGGTCGGCGTGGCCGACAAGCGCTATTTCCAAGGGCTGGCCAGTCCCGCGGCAGCCGCGCTGTGCATGTCCTTCATCTGGAGCATGGAGAAGGATGGCGTCAGCGGTTCGCAGGTCTGCTTCATCACTCCCTTCCTGATCGTGATCGCCGGTTTGCTGATGGTCAGCAATGTGCGCTACTTCAGCTTCAAGGCCTGGCCGAAACAGGACCGCGTGCCGTTTCTGTGGGTGATCGCGGCGCTGCTGATTCTGGTGCTTCTGGCGATCGACCCGCCGCATGTCCTGCTGGCGGTGTTCGGCCTGTATGTGATTTCCGGGCCGGTCATGACGCTGTGGGGCCGGGTCACCACACGTCGTCGTCGCAGCACGCGGCGCGGCGATCCGCCGGCGGCCTGAGTCGGGATCGGTGGCTGCGATGACGTCCCGTCACGAACGTCTGCGCGCGTTGGGCGTGACGCCGTATCGTCTGCGTTCATCACGCGACGCTGCGGCTGCACCGGAGTCGGCGCTGGTCGCTGCGGAGCCGGTGGCTGTCGGGACTGCGGCGACAAATTCATCAAATGCGGTCGTGCCCTGCGTGCTGCTGCTTCCGTCCGCGTGCTCGCCACGCACGCTGGATCTGATCGGTCGCTGCATGCATGCCTTCGGCGCCGATTTCGCGCGTGCCCCGCGCCTCGCCGTGGGCGAGTCCGGAACACTGGATACGCCGCCCGTTGCGCGCGCCTATCTGGCGTTTGGCGATGCGCAGGCCCGTGCGCTGGGCCACGTTCTTGATGCAGAGGTCATGCGCGCCGCCGAGATCGTGCTGCTCGATGTGCCGGATGCCTTGCATGCGGGCGGGGCGAAACGGCGATTGTGGCAGGCGCTGAAGGCGTTGCGCCGGCGTTTGCGTATGTACTGAGCGTTGCCCGTTCGGTTTTTTCTGGGCAGGCGGCGTCCGGCGTCGCATAATCGCCGCATGGCCGCCGTCGTCGCTCCCAATCTCCCGCGCATCCGCATGATGCGGCGCGAGGACCTTCCCCAGGTTTCCCTGATCGAACGGGAGGCCTATGAATTCCCCTGGAGTCCGGGGATCTTCCGCGATTGCATGAAGGCCGGTCACGCCTGTTGGGTGCTGGCCTGGCCGGGAGAAGTGGTGGGTTACGGCATTCTCTCTGCTGCCGCCGGGGAAGCGCACGTGCTCAACCTGTGTGTCGATCCGCAGCATCAGGGCATGGGCCACGGGCGACGCATGTTGCGGCGCTTGCTGGATCTGGCGCGCTGGCATGGCGCGTCGCGGGTGTTCCTGGAAGTGCGTCCCTCGAACGAAGCGGCGCACAAGTTGTATCTCGACCACGATTTCGTCGAAATCGGTCGCCGGCCGCGTTATTACCCCGCGGAGAAGGGGCGCGAGGATGCCATCGTGATGATGCACAAGCTGGCGCCCGACCAGCCCGACCAGCCCGACCAGCCCGGTTGAGCGCGTGCCGCGGTGCCGCATCCGGCTACAGAGCGGGGCGGATATTGAACCGAATTCGGCAATCGATGCGGATTCAGCCGCGACGTGGTCCGGCGGCTTCCTGGGCCGATGCGCAGTCCAGGCACAGCGCGATGACCGGGTCCATGCGCAGGCGGGCCTCGGCGATGCATTCACCGCAGACGGCGCATTCGCCATAGCGACCCTCTTCGACACGGCGCAGCGCGGCTTCGATGCGTTGCAGGGTCTGTTGGCGCCGGCGTTGTTCGGCTAGCGCCATCTGTTGTTGTTGCAGGGCGTCCATGCGCGAAAGACGGCCGACGGCGGCCTGGTCGAGTTCAACCGTGGCGCGTGCGTCGGCCGCGCCGGCATCCTCTGCGAGCAAGCGCTGACGCAGCTCGAGCAGTTGCCGACGGGCCGCGGCGGCGTCCATCAGGCGCCCAGGCGTTGCGCCTGTTCGCGCAGGGCGTCGCGCTGCGCGCTCCAGTCGGCCAGACGCTGGCGTTCCTGCTCGACGACCTCGGCCGGCGCGTTGTCGACGAAGCGGGCGTTGCCCAGCTTGCCTTCGCACTTGGCGATTTCCTTGCCGATACGCTCGATTTCCTTGTCCAGGCGCGCCTTCTCGGCGTCGAGATCGATCAGGCCAGCCAGCGGGATCAGTACGCGCAGGTTGCCGACCACGGCCGCAGCCGCGGCCGGTTCCTCGGTATCGGCATCCAGCCAGACAGGTGTCTCGGCGCGGCCTAGGAAGGCGATCTGCGTAGCGAACTTGGCCGCGCGGGTGCGATCGCTGGCGTCGCCATCGGCCAGCAGCAGCGGAATCGTCTTGCCCGGCGCGATGTTCATTTCCGCGCGGATCTTGCGCATGCCCGACAGCACGGCCTTGAACCACTCGATCTCAGCGCTGGCCTGGGTGTCGGCGTCGATGGCGGCGGCGTCCGGCCAGGGGCGGTCCATCAGGTGCTTTTCGCTCAGGCCCAGGCGCGGTGCGACCGACTGCCAGATTTCCTCGGTGATGAACGGAATGATCGGATGCAGCGCGCGCAGCACCGATTCCAGCACGTCCAGCAGGGTGCGGCGGGTCGAGGACGCGGCGGCTTCGTCGTCGCCTTGCAGCGCCGGCTTGGCCAGTTCCAGGAACCAGTCGCAGTACTCGTTCCAGACAAAGGCGTACAGGCTCTGTGCCAGGTGGTCGAAGCGGTAGTTGGCGAAGTGCTGTTCGGCCTCGGTCAGGGTCTGCTTCAGACGCGTGAGAATCCAGCGCTCGGCCTCGGTGACCGGTACGCCGGCGGGCGCGGCGATCTCGCCTTCGGGCAGGTTCATCAGCACGAAGCGGGCGGCGTTCCACAGCTTGTTGCAGAACGCCTTGTAGCCTTCGGCGCGACTGATGTCGAAGTTGATGGTGCGGCTGTAGCTGGCCAGCGCGGCGAAGGTGAAGCGCAGCGCGTCGGTGCCGATGGCCGGGATGCCGTCGGGGTAGTCCTTGCGGATGCGCTTCTCGACCTTGGCGCGCACCTGCGGGATCAGCAGCGACTTGGTGGACTTGGCCACCAGCGGTTCCAGTTCGATGCCGTCGATCA
The DNA here is from genome assembly GCF_003267965.1 of Oleiagrimonas sp. MCCC 1A03011. NCBI lineage: Bacteria > Pseudomonadati > Pseudomonadota > Gammaproteobacteria > Lysobacterales > Rhodanobacteraceae > Oleiagrimonas > Oleiagrimonas sp. MCCC 1A03011. The sequence goes on from NZ_MSPY01000002.1 coordinate 591,551, forward strand.
GGTCCAGCGGGTCCAGGGTGTTGCCCTTGGACTTGGACATCTTCTGGCCTTCGGCATCGCGCACGATGGCGTTGATGTAGACGGTGCGGAACGGCGCCTCGCCGACGAAGTACTTGGTCGCCATCACCATGCGCGCGACCCAGAAGAAGATGATGTCGAAGCCGGTGACCAGCACCGCGCTGGGCAGGAAGATCTTGTCCTGTTCCCAGTTCGCGACGACTTCGCCGCGCTCGTTCTTCACCGGCCCGTCGGCGGGCCAGCCGAGGGTCGAGAACGGCCACAGGGCGGAGCTGAACCAGGTGTCCAGTACGTCCTCGTCCTGGCGCAGCGCGCCGACCGGCGCGGTCTGGGCGTGGGCGCGCGCATCGGCCTCGTCCTCGCCGACGAAGATGTGGCCGGCCTCGTCATACCAGGCCGGAATGCGATGGCCCCACCACAGCTGGCGGCTGATGCACCAGTCCTGGATGTTCTCCAGCCACTGGGTGTAGGTGGTGGTCCAGTTCTCGGGCACGAAGTTGATCTGACCCGAGGTGACCGCTTCCAGCGCCGGTTCAGTGATGGCCTTGCGACCGCCCGGATGGCCGTCGGGCAGCGTGTCGGAGGTCAGGTCGACGAACCACTGATCGGTCAGCATCGGCTCGATCACGGCGTCCGAGCGCTGGCTGACCGGAACCTGCAGCTTGTGCGGCTTGGTCTCGACCAGCGCGCCCTCGGCCTCCAGGTCGGCCAGCACCGCCTTGCGTGCCTCGAAGCGATCCATGCCGCGGTATTTCTCGGGCGCGCTGTCGTTCACCTTCGCGTCCAGGGTGAAGATGTTCAGCGGCTCCAGCCCGTGGCGCTTGCCGATGTCGTAGTCGTTGAAGTCGTGCGCCGGGGTGATCTTCACGCAGCCGGTGCCGAACTCGCGGTCGACGTAGTCGTCGGCGATGACCGGGATCTCGCGCCCGACCAGCGGCAGTGTCAGCGTCTTGCCGACCAGGTGCGCGTAGCGCTCGTCCTCGGGGTGCACGGCCACGGCGACGTCGCCGAGCATGGTCTCCGGACGTGTGGTGGCGATGGTCACCGTCTCGTCGCTGCCGGACACCGGGTAGCGGATCGACCACATGTGGCCGTCGCGCTCGACGTTGTTGACCTCAAGATCGGACACCGCCGTGCCCAGCGCCGGGTCCCAGTTGACCAGGCGATTGCCGCGGTAGATCAGGCCGGCGCGGTACCACTCGATGAACACCTTGCGCACCGCGGCCGAGAGTCCCTCGTCCATGGTGAAGCGCTCGCGCGACCAGTCGGCGGCCACACCCAGACGGCGCATCTGGTTGGTGATGGTGGAGCCGGACTGCTCCTTCCACTGCCACACGCGCTCGACGAAGGACTCGCGGCCCAGCGCATGCTTGTCGGTGTCTTCCGCCGCCAGCTGATTCTCGACGATCTTCTGCGTGGCGATGCCTGCGTGGTCGCTGCCGACCTGCCACAGCGTGTTGTCGCCGCGCATGCGCCGATAGCGGATCAGCATGTCCATCACGGTCTGCTGGAACGCGTGGCCCATGTGCAGCGTGCCGGTGACATTGGGCGGCGGCAGCAGGATGCAGTAGGGGTCGCCCTGGCCGGTCGGCTTGAAGCAGCCGTCGGCTTCCCAGCGGGCGTACCACTTGGACTCGATCTGCGCGGGTTCGAAACTCTTTTCCATGGGCGGACTCGGGCGGGCGCCGGAAGTCCGGCGCGACGAAAGCGGGAAAAGTCCGTGATTGTACGGGGCTGGGCGCGCAGGCCCAAGCGGCGGATCTCAGCCGGGTTGCATGTCCGGCAGGGCGGCTTCATCCATGCGCATGGGTGGAGTCAGGTAATGCGAGCGCTGCACCGTGCTGATGCGCCAGACGATGCGGATATACATGCCTGCAGCCAACATGGAGAGTGCCATCCCGACCATTTCGATGTTGCTGGCGATCAACAGAGCCTGCATGTCCGTGCCGACTCCTTTCAGCATGGTCGATGCGATGCGGCTGGTTGCGCTGGCGGCGATATACGTGACCCACCAGGCCAGCAGGAGTGGCGGATTCTTGATTTGAGACCAGTTTTCGGGAGCGTGGCTGGCTTTCCAGACTTCGCGCATGCACTGATACCCGAGAACCAGGTTGGCGATTGGCACGAAAAAATAGCCAACCGTCCATCCGGGCGAATAATCGAGTCCCTGAGCGCCCAGCGCGCGGGTATTGCAGGCTGAACGGTAGAGCCAGACGCAGAACAGCACGACATTCACGACCCAGAGCAGGATCAGCGTTCCGTTGAGCGTAGTCTGCAGGGTGATGAGCGCGTGTACATGCGTGCGAAGCGCCATGGTTCGCGCCGCGTCGTGTTCGAGGACACCTCGAAACAGATGCGTCGTGTACAGATCGTCGCAGAGATTGACCAGCGTCAGAACGATGGCGGCCGCGGCCAACACGCAGGTCCAGATAGTCAGTCCACGCGTGTCCTTGAAATGGTAGTCCGTCATGTATATCCCCCTATCCTCAAGGGGATCATAGCGGAGCGCGGGTTCAGGCGCGGATGCGGCGTCCCGCTTCGTGCACGGTATCGACCAGCACCTTCACGTGTTCCGGGTCCACACCCGGCGTGACGCCGTGGCCGAGGTTGAACACATGGCCCGGATGCGGGCCGAAGGCGGTGATGGCGGCCTCGACCTCGCGGCGAATGATCTCCGGCGTGGCGTACAGGGCCGACGGGTCGAGGTTGCCCTGCAGTGCGACGTGTTCGCCGACGCGGCGACGGGCTTCGTCCAGACTGATGGTCCAGTCCAGTCCCAGTCCCGCGCAGCCGGTGCCGGCCAACGCTTCCAGGTGGCCGCTGGCGCCCTTGGAGAACAGCACGACGGGCAGGTTGGCGGCGTGCGCATCGTTTTTCAGCTGCTCGACGATGCGGGCCAGATAGCGCAGGGAGAATTCATGGAACATGCCCGGCGACAGCAGGCCGCCCCAGGTGTCGAACACCATCAGCGCCTGCGCGCCGGCCTCGGCCTGGGCGGCGAGGTAGGCGGCGACGGACTGCGCCAGTGTATCCAGCAACTGGTGCATCGCATCCGGATCGTTCCAGGCCAGTGCCTTCACGCGGGCGAAATCGCGCGAGCCCTGACCCTCGACCATGTAGCAGGCCAGCGTCCAGGGGCTGCCGGAGAAGCCGATCAGCGGCACGCGACCGTCGAGTTCGCGACGGATCAGGCGCACGGCGTCCATCACGTAGCGCAGTTCGCCATCCATGTCGGGCACGGTCAGGTTCGCGATGTCGGCGGCGCTGCGCAGCGGGCGCTCGAACTTCGGACCTTCGCCGGCGACGAAGGTCAGACCCAGCCCCATCGCGTCCGGGATGGTGAGGATGTCGGAGAACAGGATCGCCGCGTCCAGCTCGAAACGATCGAGCGGCTGCAGGGTGACCTCGCAAGCCAGCTCCGGGTTCTGCGCCAGGGCCATGAAGCTGCCGGCCTTCTCGCGCGTGGCGCGGTACTCCGGCAGGTAACGGCCCGCCTGCCGCATGATCCAAACGGGTGTGGTGTCGGTCGGCTGGCGGCGCAGGGCGCGCAGGAAGCGGTCGTTTTTCAGTTCGGTCATGCGCAACAGTCCGTGCGGCGGCGCGTCAGGCCGCGCCCTGGGTGAAGACCACGCGGAAACCGCGCTTGATCTGATTGTCGCGCGCCTTCTCGAAGGCGGCGATGGCTTCCTGATCGTCGAGGAAGACTTCGCGGCGCAGCGTGGAGCGGCCGCCTTGCTTGCCCGATTCGCGCAAAAGGATCCACCCGCCGAGCAGGTCCTGGTCCAGCGTCAGCTGCACGTAGCGCGGCGTTTCGCCGGATTCCGCATTGGTCTGCATGTAGATGCGCATGAACGACAGTCTGGACGGAGCGTGGGATGTAGCCGGTCATTGTAGAGCATGGCGCGACGGCCAGCGATCCGTGCGTGCGCACCGGCTTCGTCAGGGGTGACGCGTCACCCGCGATGGTCGAGTACGGCGCGCACGTTGGCCTCCGCCACGTCCGCGACGATCTCGGCGCGACCGATGCCGCGCCACAGGATCAGGCGCAGCCGGCCGCCGAGATTCTTCTTGTCCAGGCGCATGTGCGCGAGCAGCGCATCGCTGTCGAGTCCGGCAGGCGGCGTGACCGGAAGCTGCAGTGTTTGCAGCAGGTGCGCCAGACGCTCGCCGTCGGCCGCGTCGGCCATGCCCAGCCGCGCCGACAGTGCGGCCGCCTGGCACATGCCGATGGCCACGGCCTCGCCGTGCAGCAGCGTGCCGTAGCCGCACTCGGTCTCCAGCGCGTGGCCGAAGGTGTGGCCGAGGTTGAGCAGCGCGCGCTCGCCGCGCTCGGTCTCGTCGCGGGCGACGATGGCGGCCTTGTGCGCGCAGCAGCGGGCGATGGCCTTGGCGATGATGGTGTCGTCGCGCGCATTCAGGGCGTCGACATGTGCTTCCAGCCAGGTCAGGAAATCCGCATCGCCGAGCGCGCCGTACTTGACCACCTCGGCCAGTCCGGCTCGGTATTCCCGGTCGGGCAGGGTGGCCAGTGTGTCGGTGTCGGCGACCACGGCGCAGGGCTGATGGAAGGCGCCTACCAGATTCTTGCCGGCTTTCAGGTTGACGCCGGTCTTGCCGCCGACCGAGGAGTCGACCATGGCCAGCAGGGTGGTCGGCATCTGCAGGAAGTCGATGCCGCGCATCCAGCAGGCCGCGGCGAAGCCGGCGAGGTCGCCGATCACGCCGCCGCCGAGAGCGATCACGCAGGCGTCGCGCGAGGCGCCCATGTCGGCCAGCGCCTCGAACACGCGCTCGACGTGCGCCAGGTTCTTGAAGGATTCGCCGTCCGGTAGTGTGAGCGTTTGCGCCTGCAGGCCGTCGAGCTGTGTCATCACGCGCTGCAGATACAGCGGAGCCACGGTCTCGTTGCTGACCACCAGCACATGGCGGCCGTGGATGCGCGGTCGCCAGGCCTCGCCGGCGTCGAGCAGGCCGGGGCCGATGAGGATCGGATAGCTGCGGTCGCCGAGACCGACTTCCAGAGTGTGAGGAGCGTTCATGTAGGTAGCGGTTGCAGGCGTTGCCAGTGTTCGTCGATGCGCGTGCGACAGCGGGTGAAGGCGCGCAGCACGCGTTCGTTGTGGCCGGGAATCGCCAGTTCGGCAATCTCGGCGTAGAGCGGATTGCGGCGTTCGGCCATGTCCTGGAGGCGTTGCAGTCGGTCGACGCCGGCCAGCAGCGGCCGCGCGCGGTCGTACTGCAGGCGCTTGAGTTGCTGGTCGACGCTGGCCTGCAGCCAGATCACGAAGCCGCGGCGGCGCAGGTGCTCGCGGCTTTCCGCGGACAGGATCGCACCGGCGCCGGTGGCCAGCACCACGCCCGTGCGGCGGCTACACTCGTCGAGAATGATGGCTTCGCGATGTCGGAAGCCGGCCTCGCCCTCGATCTCGAAGATGGTGGAGACATCGACGCCGGTGTGTTCCTCGATCTCGCGGTCCAGGTCCAGGAAGGGCAGGCCATAATGGTCCGCAAGACGCCGCCCGATGGACGTCTTTCCGGCACCGGACGGGCCGATCAGGAACAGGTTCGACGAAGGGTTCATGTGACGATGCTAGCAGCCTCCGGAAAGGGACAGGATAGCCGTTCCGCGCGTGTGCTGATCGCCGGCTGCGGCGATGTCGGCAGCCGCGCGGCGTGTGTGTTGCGGGAGGCCGGGGCGGAGGTATTCGGTCTGCGGCGTTCGTCGAAACCGTTGCCCGCGGGTGTCGAGGCGATTCGCGCGGATCTGTCCGACCCGGCCAGCCTGGCCGCGTTGCCGGAGAACATCGATCGACTGGTGTATCTCCCCACGCCGGACAGCCGCACGCCGGAGGCCTACCGGCGCGTGTTCGTCGACGGACTGGAGCGACTGCTGGACGCGCTCGACACGGCGAAGCTTCAGCGCATCGTGTTCGTGTCTTCCAGCGCGGTCTACGGCGACCACGACGGCGATTGGGTCGACGAGGAAACGCCGCCACAGCCGCCGGGTTTCAACGGCGAGATCCTGCTGGAAGCGGAACATCGACTGGCTGCGCGAGGGCTTCCCGCGACGGTGCTGCGTCTGGCCGGCCTGTACGGTCCGGGGCGGGACGGGCTGCTGCGCCGCTTGCGTGCGGGCGAAGCGCGAGTACCGGTCACGCCGTTCTGGGCCAATCGCATCCATGTCGAGGATGCGGCGACGGCGATCGTTCATCTGCTTTCGCTGGATGCGCCCGAAGCGCTGTATCTCGGCGTCGACGACACGCCGCTCACGCTGGACGTGCTGTACGGCTTTCTTGCCGAGCAGCTCGGTGCACTGCCGCCGCCGACCGGCGATGCGCCTGCGGGCATCGGCAACAAGCGGCTCTCCAACGCGCGCTTGCGCGCCAGCGGTTTTGTGCCATGCTGGCCCGACGCGCGCCGGGGCTATTCGACGCTCATCTAGGCGCGCGGGCTGAAGTTCCACGGAGCGGGGGGATTCCGGCGGCTCGCCTCATCGCGGGCCGTTCCGCACGGGTAGGAGCATCGCCATGCAAGTCGCCAAGATCATCGAGTTGAGCGCGTCCTCGCCGAACGGCATCGAGGATGCCGTGCAGAGCGGGTTGAAGAAGGCTTCCGAGTCGGTCAAGGGCATCCAGGGCGCCTGGGTGAACGACATCAAGTGTGTCACTGACTCGGGCGGAACGATCAAGGAGTGGCGCGTGAACATGCGCGTCACCTTCGTCGTCGACTGACCGCTTTTTCCCGGAACGAGATCACGCGGCGCGCAGCATCCAGAGCGATCACGATGTCCGCGCGCGGCGGCAGCGTGCGCAGAGCGTGTCGGCTGAGGCGTTCGTAGTGCTGCATGAAACGCCGCAGCGCTGTCGTGTTCATGGCTTGCGGCGCGCCTCGCGCGCGCAGCGGCGCTTCGGCCTGAGCGCGCCAGCGGCAGACTGTGGGCCAGTCCGGTGCCTGCAGAAGAACCAGGGCGTCCAGGCGCTGCCACAGATCTTGCATGGCTTCGAGCGAATCGTTCGCGTAGCGACGCCAGCGACCATCGGCATCTTCGTCGCGTTCCAGCGCGTTCATGGACGTGCGCAGTGCCGCGTCCGATTGCGCGGGCACGCCGATGCACCAGCCTTCCAGCACGATCAGGCGAGGCGGCACGCGCACGCGAGGCCAGCGCGAGGGCGGGCGGCGCGTGTCGCGGCCCTTGTCGAAGCGGGGCAGCGCCACCGGGCGGTTCGCCGACGCCTCGGCCAAGGCATCCAGGGTGGTCCGCAGCAGGTCGAGGTCGTGGGTGCCGGGAACGCCGCGCGTGCGCAGCAGCGAGTGCACCCGCGCGGCCCGTTCCCGGCGTGCGCGACGTCCCAGGTAGACGTCGTCGAGCGAGAGGGTCTGTGCCGGCCAGCCGCGACCGCGGGCCTGACGCACCAGCGCGGCGGCGAGCGTGCTCTTGCCGCTGCCCTGCAGGCCGGAGAGACCGAGCAGAAAGGGATGCCGCGCGGCAAGAATGCGGCTGGACAAGGATTTCAGCAGCCGCTGCGCGAGGGCATCGGTCGCCGTGCTAGCATCTCGCTTTGGCATCGATCCCTTCCGATGGCTGCGCGTGCTTGCCAGCATAGCCGCGCCACGTTCTCAACGATATTCGCCACTCATGCTCAACGAAGAAATTCTCGCCACCTTCCGCGGTCTGCTCGAGGAAGCGCGTGGTTCGACCGACCCCGAACCGACCGCGATGAACCTGTCCACGGCCACGCCGGACGGGCGCGTGCACGGGCGCATCGTGCTGCTCAAGAGCGTAGACGAGCGTGGTTTCCGCTTCTACACGAACTACGAGAGCGCCAAGGCCGAGCAGATCGCCGAGCACCCGCAGGTGGCGCTGACGTTCCACTGGAAGCACGTGCGCGATGGCGTGCAGGTGCGCGTGCAGGGGCGCGCCGAACGACTGCCCGAGGCCGAGTCGGACGCCTATTTTGCCGGTCGTCCGCGCGGCAGCCAGATTGGCGCGTGGGCGTCGCTGCAGTCGCGTCCGCTGCCCGATCGCGCGACCTTCGAGGCGCGGGTGGCCCAGTACGAACAGGAATTCGAGGGCCGCGACGTGCCGCGTCCGCCGCACTGGGGCGGCTACCTCGTGGTCGCCGACAGCATCGAGTTCTGGTACGCCGGTGAATTCCGTCTGCACGAACGCGTGCGCTGGCAGCGCATGGGCAAGACCTGGACATCCAGCCTGCTGTATCCGTGAGCGACCCGTTCCCGCAACGCATCGTCTGCCTGACCGAGGAACCGACCGAGACGCTGTACGCGCTCGGCGAACAGGCGCGCATCGTGGGCATTTCCGGGTTCACCGTGCGCCCGCCGGAGGCGCGCAAGGAGAAACCCAAGGTCTCGGCGTTCACCAGCGCCAAGGTGGATCGCATTCTGGCGCTGGAGCCGGATCTGGCGATCGGCTTCTCCGACATTCAGGCCGACATCGCGCAGGCGCTCATCAAGGCCGGCGTCGAGGTGTGGATCAGCAATCACCGCAGCGTCGAAGGCATTCTCGGCTACATCCGGCGTCTCGGCGGGATGGTCGGCGTGTCCGGCAAGGCCGATGCCTACGCGGCGCGCGCCGAGGCCCACATCGCTTCCGTGCGCGAGGCTGCGGCGGCGCTGCCGCGACGGCCCCGGGTCTATTTCGAGGAATGGGACGAGCCGGCCATCAGCGGCATCCGCTGGGTCGCCGAATTGATCCGGATCGCCGGCGGCGACGACATCTTTCCCGAACTCGCCGCCGAGTCGCTGGCGAAGCACCGCATCCTGGCCCATTCCGCCGAGGCGGCGCGCCGCGCGCCGGACATCGTTATCGGGTCGTGGTGCGGCAAGCGTTTCCGCCCGGAGAAGGTCGCGCAGCGGCCGGGCTGGGCGGACGTGCCGGCGGTGCGTGACGGCGAACTGCACGAAGTGAAGTCGCCGATCATCCTGCAGCCGGGGCCGGCAGCCTTGTTCGACGGTCTGGACGCGCTGCACGCGATCATCCGGCGCTGGGCGGAGCGCCACGCCTGACGCGCCGGTTGGCGAACTCAGTCGACCGCGAACGTATGCTGGAACTGGATGTGCTGCGAAGCCGCGCCGCGCGGCGTGACGTCCAGATCGAAGCGCAGCGTGCCGCTGTGGCGGATCGTGAACGTGCCCAGGTAGGAAATGCCGTTGTCGTCCTTCACTTCGCGCACCCGGATCCGCACGGGTGAACCGTTCTCGGTCATGGCCCGTGCTGTGATGTCGGCGGGTAGGCTGGTTTCCGTACCATCCTTGCCGCGCGTGATCAGCACGTTCAGCAAACCTTGGCGACGGTCGTGCGCGACGCCGAGCTGTTTCGCCGAAGCTGCCGGCAGGGCTGTTGCCGGCAGCGCGTTGTAGCGGATCTTCAGGTCGCCCTTCGTCCATACGCCCTTCCCGGCGATGGCTGCGAGGGGCAGCAGGCCGAGGGCGATCAGGGCCAGCGTGTTGCGTAGGCGGATGGGGCGCATGGGTGCATTCCGGTTTGCGGACGAGGCCTCATGGTACGCCGATGCGACGCGTCGGGGCGTTCAGCCGCCGAGCACCATGCGGCCGGCAAGGCCGATCAGCGGGCCGGCGACGAGGATGCGCAGCAGCATCAGGATCAGGATCGCCACCATCGGCGAGAAATCCAGGCCACCCAGTGTGGGCATGCGCCGACGCAACGGACGCATCGGAGGTTCCACCAGCTGCGCCACGAAACGCAGCAGCGGGTGGCCCGGGTCGCCGCCGAGCAGGCTGGCCAGCGACCACACGAAGATCAGCACGATATAGATCAGCAGGAACAGATCGAGCAGCTGACCGAAGCCCAGCAGCAACCAGCCTGCCGGGTTGGGCAGGCCACCGGCGAGCAGGAATTCCAGGCCCAGCTTGACCAGTTCCGCCAGCCAGGCCACCGCGATGGCCGCGAAATTGATGCGACGCCAATTGCGCAGCACGCGGCGCGCCGGCGCCAGTACCGGGTTGGTGCTGCGGTAGACGAACTGGCTGATCGGGTTGTGGAACTGCACGCCCCAGGCTTCGGCCAGCAGGCGCAGCAGGAACAGCGTGGCCACGGCCCCGAAGGCGAATTCGAGGATCAGTTGGGCGGCCTGCAGAAAGTAGCTCATGGGCGTGCGTTTCCGGAGTCAGTCAGTCGTTTTCTCGGGCCAGCGCCGCGCCGCGCTCGGCGCAGGCGTCCACGGCGCGCGCCACGATCTGGCGGATGCCGTCGCCGTTAAGGCTTTCCAGCGCGGCCTGCGTGGTGCCGTTGGGCGAGGTCACGCGCTTGCGCAGGGCATCGGGCGATTCGCCGCTCTCGACCATCATGCGCCCCGCACCCATGCAGGTCTGCGCCGCCAGCTTGCGCGCGGTCTCGCGCGGCAGGCCGCGGGCCACGGCGGCGTCTTCCAACGCCTCGACCAGCAGGAAGTAGTAGGCCGGCGCGGAGCCGGCGATGCCGGTGACGGTATCGATCTGGGCTTCGTCCTCGACCCAGGCCGTGACGCCGGCGGTCTGCAGCAGGGTTTCGGCCTGCTCGCGCTGCGTGGCGTCGACCTTTTCCGTGGCGTACAGGCCGGTCGCGCCCGCGCCGATCAGTGATGGCGTGTTGGGCATGCAGCGCACCACGGCGGTGCCCTCGCCGAGCCAGCGCTGCAGCTGGTCGGTGCGGATGCCCGCGGCGATGGAGACGATCAGCGGCTTCGCGGCGGCGACCGCCTCGGCCAGTTCCTTGCACACGCCGGGCAGGATCTGCGGCTTGACCGCCAGTACCACGATCTCGGCGTCGGCGACCGCATCCTTGCCGTCAGCGAAGGTGCGTACGCCAAAGTCGCGTTCCAGTTCCTCGCGGGCTTCCTCGCGTGGTTCGGCGATGGCGATCTGCTTCGGTTCGACGCCGGTGCCGATCAATCCTCCGACCAGGCTTCGTGCCATGTTGCCGCCGCCGATGAAGGTGATGTTCTGCATGCCGTGACTCCTCGTGTGACCGTGTTTCGACCGCCGTCGCCGCACGCATCGCCGAAGCCTTCAGGATGAGGTCGGCATGCTGCGCGACAGCGTGGAATACACCAGAGTATCTGGATTGGGGACGAGGTCCCAAATCGCATGTTGCGCTGCGGTACATCCGCGCACACACGCATCGTGCCCGTGGTTATACTGAACACATGATTCAGACCGTCGGCGTGACCGCCGGTCGACCGCCAAGAAATGTCTCCGCTAGGGGGAGTCTGCATGGACATTGCCGAACTGCTGGCCTTTTCGGTCAAGAACAAGGCCTCGGACTTGCATCTGTCCGCCGGTCTGCCGCCGATGATCCGCGTCGACGGCGACGTACGCCGCATCAACACGCCGGCCTTCGACCACAAGCAAGTGCACGCGTTGATGTACGACATCATGTCGGACAAGCAGCGTCGCGATTACGAGGAATTTCTCGAGGTCGACTTCTCGTTCGAGATCCCCGGCCTGGCGCGTTTCCGCGTCAACGCCTTCAACCAGCAGCGCGGCGCGGCGGCGGTGTTCCGTACCATTCCGTCGGAAGTGCTGACGCTGGAGGATCTGGGCTGTCCGCCGATTTTCCGCGAACTGATCGAGCAGCCGCAGGGCTTGATCCTGGTCACCGGCCCAACCGGTTCGGGCAAGTCGACCACGCTGGCGGCGATGATCGACCACATCAACAAGAACGAATACGGTCACGTGCTCTCGGTCGAGGACCCGATCGAATTCGTGCACACCTCGCAGAAGTGCCTGATCAACCAGCGCGAAGTGCATCGCGACACGCACGGCTTCAACGAGGCACTGCGTTCGGCACTGCGCGAGGATCCTGACTTCATCCTGGTCGGCGAGCTGCGCGATCTGGAGACCATCCGCCTGGCGCTGACCGCCGCGGAGACGGGCCATCTGGTGTTCGCCACGCTGCATACCAGTTCGGCGGCCAAGACCATCGACCGCATCATCGACGTGTTCCCGTCGGGCGAGAAGCCGATGGTGCGCTCGATGCTGTCCGAGTCGCTGCGCGCGGTCATCGCGCAGTCGCTGTTGAAGAAGGTCGGCGGCGGTCGTATCGCGGCGCACGAGATCATGGTCGGCATTCCCGCCATCCGCAACTTGATCCGCGAGGACAAGGTCGCGCAGATGTACTCGGCGATCCAGACCGGACAGCAGCATGGCATGCAGACGCTTGACCAGTGCCTGCAGGATCTGGTCAAGCGCGGCGTGGTTACGCGCGAGAACGCCCGCAGCTACGCCAAGAACAAGGAAATCTTCCGCTGATTCCACGCGTGGTCGGTGTCCCGAATCCGGCCACGTGAACGCACTACACTCGGGGCACAATCCAAGCGAGCGGGGCGCCGGCCTCGCCGCGCGGCGCAGCGACCCACAAGCGTGCTGCGTCGAACGGCAAACCGGTTCTCGCGGGAGCCTTCATCATGGCCGAAATCGACTTTTCCTCCTTCCTCAAGCTGATGGTGCACAAGAAGGCCTCGGACCTTTTCATCACCGCCGGCGTATCGCCCTCCATCAAGGTCAACGGACGGATCGTGCCGGTGACCCAGCAGCCGCTCACCGCGCAGCAGTCGCGCGACATGGTGCTCAACATCATGACGCCCAACCAGCGCGAGGAGTTCGAGAAGACCCACGAGTGCCAGTTCGCGATCTCCGCGCAGGGCGTGGGCCGTTTCCGTGTGTCGTGCTTCTACCAGCGCAACTGCGTGGGCATGGTGCTGCGCCGCATCGAGAGCAAGATTCCGACCACCGACGAGCTGGGTTTGCCGCCGATCATCAAGCAGCTGGCGATGACCAAGCGCGGCATCATCATCTTCGTCGGCGCGACCGGTACCGGTAAGTCGACCTCGCTGGCGGCGATGGTCGGCCATCGCAACCAGAATTCGACCGGGCACATCATCACCATCGAGGATCCGATCGAATACGTGCACAAGCACGAGGGCTGCATCATCACGCAGCGCGAGGTCGGTATCGACACCGAATCCTGGGGCAACGCGCTGAAGAACACGCTGCGCCAGGCGCCGGACGTGATCCTGATCGGCGAGGTGCGTACCCGCGAGACGATGGAACACGCGATCAACTTCGCCGAGACCGGCCACCTGTGCCTGTGCACCCTGCATGCCAACAACGCCAACCAGGCCATCGACCGCATCATCCACTTCTTCCCCGAGGATCGTCGCCAGCAGCTGTTCATGGATCTGTCGCTGAACCTCAAGGGCATCGTTGCGCAGCAGCTGATCCCGACGCCGGATGGCAAGGCGCGTCGGGTGGCGATGGAAGTCCTGCTTGGCACGCCGCTGGTGCAGGATTTCATCCGTCAGGGCGATGTGCACAAGCTCAAGGACGTGATGAAGGAGTCGAACAACCTGGGCATGAAGACCTTCGATCAGGCCCTGGTGGAGCTGTATCACGCCGGCGAGATCAGCTACGAGGACGCGCTGCGTCACGCCGACAGCGCCAACGAGGTGCGTCTGAAGATCAAGCTGTCGCAGGGCGGCGACGCCAACAGCCTCAGTCAGGGCATGGACGGCGTGGAGTTGGTCGAGTCCGAAGAAGACCGCGTGCATCGTTTCTGAGTGGCGTCGCGGACGCGCGGCCAGCCGCCGCGGAACATGAAAAAGGGCGCCTAGGCGCCCTTTTTCATGTCGAACGTGCAGCGAGATTCAGTGGCGTTGCACGTCCACATCGACGGTGATGCCCTTGTCGTCCGCATGGAACTTCTCGGCGATGTTGTCGATGTGCTCGGCCTGCTCCTTCAGCTGCTGCATGCGCTGGGCCATCTCCTGGGCCTGCTTGGCCGCGTTCGGATCCTTGTTCTGGGCGGCCGCGTGCTGCATCGGCCCAATGACCTTGTCGGTCATCGCGTTGACCCACTTGCGATACATGTCGCCGTTCAAGCGGAACGCAGCGAGTGCGCCGGCAGCTTTGCCGGAGGCCTTCATGTCGCGGGTCAGATGCTGGTCTTCACCCGTGCCGACGGCGATTGCGAGCAGATGGTCGGTCATGGCGACCCAGGCGGGTTCGCCGCCAGCCTTCTGGGTCAGGTCGGCGGGCAGCGCGACGGGCTTGCCGTCCTTCTCCAGCTTCATCTGACTCAACGGCGGTGCGGCCATCTGTGCCATGGCCAGCATGCCTTCCGGGTTGTCCGAGGCGATCAGCAGGCGTCCGGCGATCTTCGGCATCTTGCTGTCGCTGTCCGAGGTCGGCATGTCGAAACGGTCGATCATCACGCGCAGACCGCGCAGATCGTTGACCGGCGGCACGGCCGTCTTCTGCACGGCCATGCGCAGTTTGGCGAAGCCGTCATTGAGCTTGGTCAGGGCCGGGCAGGTGAATGGTTTGGCGGATACCGCATCGGCCTGTGCCATCCAGAAGGCGCGGAATTCCTTGACGGGCAGGGCGATGGCCAGGTCGAGCGGTGCCGGCGCGTTGCCGCTCAGACCGGGAAGGCCGACGTCGATGCTTGCGAACGTCTTGGCAATGTCCGGCGCCAGCGCGACGTTGACGCGGTAGCCGATGTGTTCCGGTTTCAGCTTGGTCAGGCCGAAGCTGATCATCGGCATGCGCGCCGCCATGCGGTCGAAATCGGCCTTGCAGCTGGCCGGAAGCTTGGTGGCCGCGTCCGGTGAGCTGGCCAGAAGCGCCTTGAGCATCGGGTCCTTCTCGCCTGCGATCAGGGCCGGGAGCTGACGGAAATCGACGTAGCTCGCGGCGTACGGCTGATAGCCCTCAGCGTCGATAAGCTTCTTCAGCTTGCCGCTGTCCTCGATGCTCCGGGCGGGGTGCTTGAGGCCCAGCGCCAGGCGCATCATGGCTTCATCGGCGTTGGCCGGGAGCAGGGCGAGCACCGCCTGCTTGTTGCGCTCGGCGGTCAGGAACCGCAGTTTCGCGTTCTTGCCGAAGTCGGCGTACTGATAGGTGACGTTGTCCAACGTGGCTTTCGACAACGAGGTGCCCAGCGCTTTCTCGATGCGACCGACGAATGCCTGGAACGCCGCCGGATCGCTGAGCTGGACGCGCATGACCGGGCTCAGGCCCAGGCCGTAGAACGCGGAGCGGCCATCCGGATCAAGGCCCATGTGGCGAATGCTCTGTTCCATGGTGCGGCCGTCGAATTCATCCGCGAATACGTCGAGCAGCGCGGCGACTTTCGGGTCCTTCTCTTTCAGCTTGGCCGCAGTCTGGTGCATCTGTGCGACCTGCATCGGCAGTTGCTGATCGGCCTGCTTGTATATGGCCGCCCGCATGTCGGCATCCATGGGCTGGATGTTGGCGAGCAGATACGGCGTGTCGTTCGGCACGTACGAGAGTGGCGTGTCGGATGGCTTGTGACTGCATGCGGCGAGCGTGGCGACAAGCAGTGCGCCGCCGATCGCGAAGCGTTTCCCTTTCATGTGTTACCCCCATGGATCGAATGGTCCCTGCCCGCATTATGCATGCGGGTCATGGGACAAACAGTGACAGCCGTAATGGGCCATTCGGCCTAGCCAAGGCCCGGTGGATCAGCGTCCGAGCACCTCGGCCAGGACGGCCATGCGCACGAAGACGCCGTTGCCGACTTGTTCGAGGATGCGCGATTGGGCGCCGTCGGCCACCTCGGGTGCGATCTCAATGCCGCGGTTGATCGGGCCGGGATGCATGACCAGGCAGCCCGGCGCGGCGCGTCCGAGGCGAGCGCTGTCGAGGCCGTAGCGTTCGAAATAGGCGGCTTCATCCGGCAGCAGCGTGGCCGCCATGCGCTCCTTCTGCAGACGCAGCATGATGACCACGTCGGCGCCTTCGACGGCGGCGTCGAAATCCTCGGTGAAGTGTCCCTGCGGAACTTCGTGGGCATCCGGGAGCAGTGATTCCGGGCCGCACAAACGCAGTTCGCGCACACCCAGAGTGGTCAGTGCGTGGATGTCCGAGCGCGCCACGCGCGAGTGGCGGATGTCGCCGCAGATGGTGACGGTGAGTTGGCTGAAGTCCGGGCGATGCTGGCGGATGGTCAGTGCGTCGAGCAGGCCCTGGGTCGGATGCGCGTGGTTGCCGTCGCCCGCGTTCACCACGGACACGCCGCTCATGGCGTGACGCACCATGAATTCCGGCGTGCCGGTCTCGCGGTGGCGGACGATGATCGCGTCCAGATGCATCGCCTCCAGCGTGTGCAGGGTGTCGAGCAGGGTCTCGCCCTTGTTGGTCGACGAGCGGGCGATGTCGAAGTTGACCACGTCGGCGCCCAGCCGGCGTGCGGCGAGCTCGAACGAGGTGCGTGTGCGCGTGGACGGCTCGAAGAAGAGATTCAGCACGGTGCGGCCATGCAGCAGGTCCAGCTTGCGCGTGCCGTGCAGGCTGGCGTCGCGCATCCGGTCGGCGCGGTCGAGCAGGCGGGTGAGGCAGGCGCGGTCGAGGTGGGCCAGCGAGATCAGGTGGTGAAGACGCGTGCTCATGGGCATCCGGGCGGGCGAGGTCGGCACATTGTAGGCGTGTGCAGCGCGACTTGCAGCGTCGAGAGCGCGCTCAGTTCTCGTAGGCTCCGTGCAGCCAGTGTTCGAGGATGACCGCGGCGGCGTCGGCGTCGATACGCTGGCCGTCGCGACGGCGCCTGTGGCCGGCAGCGCGAGCATCGGCGAAGCGTCGTGCCGCCTCTTGCGAGCTGTTGCGCTCGTCGCACATGTGTGGCGTCAGGCCGTAGCGCTTGCGCAGGCGGTTGCCGAAATCGCGTGCGGTACGGGTCATCGGCTGTTCGCCGCCGTCCAGCGTGAGCGGAAGGCCGACGATCAGGTGGTCGGGCTGCCATTCACGGACCAGGCGGTCGAGCTTGGTCCAGTCGGGATCGCCCTTGCGGACGTCGATCACGTCCAGCGGGCGTGCGGTGAGGGTGAGGAGATTGCCGACCGCGACGCCGATCATGCGCGTGCCGACATCGAAGCCCAGCACGCAGCTCATGCGTGGCCGGCGTAACCGGTGAGCTGCGTTGGATCGACGCCGACCAGACCGGCGGCGTCGATCCAACGTTCCTCCAGCGGCGCGTCGAAGACGATGCGCGCATCGGCCTCGACGGTCAGCCAGGCGTTCTCCATCAGTTCGTTCTCGAGCTGGCCGGGATCCCAGCCGGCGTAGCCGAGTGCGACCACGGCGCGGGACGGGCCTTCACCGGCGGCCATGGCGACCAGGATGTCGCGCGAGGTGGTCACCGACCAGGCGTCGTTGATGCGGTAGCTGGATTCCCAGTGTCCTTCGTCGGTATGCAGCACGAAGCCGCGCTCGGGCTGGACCGGTCCGCCGAGCAGAACCGGCATCTCGGCCACGCGCGGTTCGTCGCATTCCAACTGCATCTGTGCCAGCACGTCGCCGAGGCTGAATTCGGACAGACGGTTGATCATCAGGCCGATGGCGCCGTCCTCGCCGTGCTGGCAGACCATGGCCACCCCGCGCGTGAAATGCGGGTCGGTCAAGGCCGGCATGGCGATCAGGAACTGGCCGGCGAGGGTGTGTGGGCTTTCCATGGCTGCATTGTAGCGGGCACGAACATAAAGCGCGTCGATAAGACGCGTTCAATTTTCGTCGTCCGTGTCAGTGGGTCTGCAGCGTGCCGCCGTGCAGGAACTGGTAGGTGCGGGTGATGTTGAGCTCGTCGTAATGCTCGCCGGTACGTGGAATCGGCGGGAACGGCGCGGCCATACGCACAATGCGCATGGCGGCATCGTCGAGCACCTTGCGGCCGGAGCTTTCGATGACCGCAATGCGCTTGATCGAGCCGTCGCGTCGTAGCACCACAGTCAGGATCAGGCTGCCGCTGTAGCGCCCGGTGCGGGCGGCATCGGGGAAATTCAGGGTGCCGACGCGTTCGACGCGCGAGGCCCATGCCTGCATGTACGCGGCATAGGCGTACTGGCGCGTGCTGGAGTTGATGTATTTGATCTTCGGCCGTTTGGCCAGTTTCGAGCGTTCGGCCCGGATCTGCGCCGCCAGGCGCGCCATCTCCAGGCGGCGCTGGATGGCCACGCGATCGCGTTGCAGATCGGTCTGCGGGTGCGCATGCCGGTCGGTGCTGCTGGCTACGTGCTGCGGCGAGTTGCCGGTGGTGGTGATCCGGTGCGTCTGGCTGGCCTCGCTGGGTGCGGGCGCGGAGGGCTTGATCGGGCGTGGCGCGATGCCCGGGTCGGGCTTGGGCAGCGGCGTCGAGAACGGTTGCGAGGGGCGGTGCGCCTGGTCGCTCTCGCCGCCGCCCTGGTTGTTGGCCTGGGCCAGGAAGTCGGCCTTGTCCGGGGCTTTCTGGTTGGCGGTGTTGAGCAAGGTGACGTCCAGCGCCGGCAGTCGCGCCTTGGGTTTGGGGTAGGCGAAACTGATGCCGAGCACGACCAGACCGTGCAGCAACAGGGAGAACAGGAGCGTGGCGCCGAGCATGTCGGCGCTGCCGGGCCCGCGCGCTTGGGAACTCACGTAAGGGTTTTCTCGATGGCGTCGAACATCAGGCCTGCAATGGTAAGCCCGAACTGCGCGTCGAGTTCGCGGATGCAGGTGGGAGATGTGACGTTGATCTCGGTCAGGTAGTCGCCGATGACGTCGAGACCGACGAAAGTCAGGCCGCGACGGCGCAGGTCCGGTGCGACCTGTTCCACGATCCAGCGATCGCGATCGCTCAGCGGTACGCCTTCGCCGCGGCCGCCAGCGGCGAGGTTGCCGCGGAATTCGTCGCCCTGCGGAATGCGCGCCAGCGCATAGGGCACGGGCTCGCCGTCGATTACCAGAATGCGCTTGTCGCCGGCGGTGATCTCCGGAATGTAGCGCTGGGCGATGGCCAGGCGGGTGCCGTCCTCGGTCAGGGTCTCCAGGATCGAGTTCAGGTTGGGGTCGCCGCGATGGCTGCGGAAGATGCCGCGGCCGCCCATGCCGTCGAGCGGCTTGAGTACCACCTGGTCGTGCTCCGAGACGAACTCGCGCAGCGTATCGGGGTCGCGTGCCACCCGCGTCGGCGCGCAACACTGCGGGAACTGCAGGGCATAGAGCTTCTCGTTGCAGTCGCGCAGCGATTGCGGGCGGTTGACCACGCGGACGCCCTCGCGCTCGGCCAGTTCCAGGACCATGCTGTCGTAGATGAATTGCGCGTCGACAGGCGGATCCTTGCGTTCCAGCACGATGTCGACATCGCGCAGTGGACGCCAGTCGGCGTTGCCCAGCGTGCACCAGTCCTTCGGGTCGTCGCGCACTTGCAGCGGCGCCATGCGCGCCCAGGCCTTGCCGTCGCGCACGGCCAGATCGCCCTGTTCCATGTAGAGCAGAGTGTGTCCGCGACGTTGCGCCTCGAGCAGCATCGCCAGCGTCGAATCCTTGGCAACCTTGATGGACTGGATCGGATCCATGAGAACGGCGACGGCGAGTGACATGGCGATTCCTGCGGGGGATATTCGTTGGGGCGGGTAGCTTGCCGGTCCGTGGCGACAGCAGGCAAGTCCGATCCAGTGTCGCATGCCCGCGTCGGGCTGGCCCCGATCCTGCAAAGAGGTTTTGTTGGCTTCGCGCACGCAAGAGCGTGCCCGAAGTCGTGAAAGTCTGGTAACGTGATCGGGGGTGACTGAAGCCTGAAAAGGGGTGGATGCACGTAAGGCTTTGGGCAACAAACGCTTGCAGCTTCAACTTGACAATTTTCGTAAACAAGCGTTAAACAGCCTAAGATCTGGCTGCTTCGTACGTATGGCGCCGTGTGGGGAACGCGGATCAGCTCGCGCGCGGAATGCCGAATCAGGATTTCAGCTGACAATCATGACTACGAACATTCCCGAGCCCTCGATCGGGCCGCAGGGGGGCGGTAAGTGAACGACTCTGTCGAAAAAGGCAGTCTGGCAGGGCTGCGCGTTATGGTCATCGACGATTCCAAGACCATTCGCCGCACCGCGGAAACCTTGTTGAAGAAAGAGGGCTGCGACGTGCAGACCGCGGTGGACGGTTTCGAAGCGCTGTCGAAGATCTCCGATCTGAAACCGCAGATCATCTTCGTCGACATCATGATGCCGCGACTGGATGGCTACCAGACCTGCGCATTGATCAAGAACAATCGGCAGTTCCGCGGCACGCCGGTCATCATGCTGAGCTCGAAGGACGGCCTGTTCGACAAGGCACGCGGCCGTATCGTCGGCGCCGAGCAGTATCTGACCAAACCTTTTACACGCGACGAATTGCTCGAAGCCATTCGTCGTCACGCCATGGCGGCGTGAGAACGGCATAGAGAGCAGCAGGGGCTTTCATGGCAAACATACTCATCATCGACGATTCCCCGACCGACGTGCGCGTGTTCACGATGCAGCTGGAAAAGGCCGGGTACCAGGTCTCCAGCGCCAACAGCGCGGAGGAAGGTATCGACAAGGTCAAGCAGGACATGCCGGACATGGTGATCATGGACGTGATCATGCCGGGCATGAACGGTTTCCAGGCCACGCGCATGCTCAATCGCGACCCGGCGACCAAGGACATTCCGATTCTGATCATCACCACCAAGTCGATGGAAACCGATCGCGTCTGGGGACTACGCCAGGGTGCGCGTGATTTTCTGACGAAGCCGGTCAGCGAGAAAGAGCTGCTGACGCGGATCGAGAAGCTGCTGGCCGCATAAATGAGCGAGGCGATGAACAACGCTGCATTCACGCCCTTCGAACAGCTGGCCGACTATGAGCGCCGCAGCTTGGCGCACGTGGCCGGTGAGCCGGAGCAGATCGAGAATCCGGGCCAGTGGCGCGGCATCTGCTTCCGTGTGGGCAAGCATCTGTTCGCCAGCAGCATTGCCGAAATCAGCGAACTGCTGGTCGCGCAGCCGCTCACGCACGTGCCCGGCACGCGCGAGTGGATGCTCGGTATCGCCAACGTGCGCGGCAATCTGGTGCCGGTGATCGATCTGGCCCGTTTCCTGTTCGATCAGCGCACTCAGGTCACTGATCGCAGCCGCTTGCTGCTGGTGCGCCAGCACGGCGGCAATGTTGCGCTGCTGGTGGACGAGATCGTCGGCCAGCGCAGCATTGGCGACGAGCATCGCGATGAATCGTACGTAGAAGAAGATGAGCGTATCGCCCGTTTCGTGAGCGACAACGCAACCGTAGGCGAGCAACGCATCGGCATGTTCAGCATGAACCGGCTGACGCGGGCTCCGGACTTTTTGCAGGCAGCGCTGTGATGCGCAATTCCATGTCGATGGGTGAGGTAAGGCTATGAGTACGACAACGGGGGGTACTGGTAAGGAGCGCAGCAACATCGGCGTGATCATCCTGCTTGCACTGATGATCATCATCGCGGCTGGCAACTTCTACCTGTTGAACCGCAAGAACAGCGAAGAGCGCCAGGCGGTGGCCCTGACCACCCAGATCCAGGTGCTCTCGCAGCAGACGGCGAAATACGCACTCGAGGCCGCCAGCGGCAACATCGACTCGTTCAAGGAATTGCAGTCCACGCGCAACGCCATCGACGTCGACGTGCAGCACTTGCTGAAGGGCGATGCGCAGAACGGCCTACCGGCCTACGGCGAGAACGCCATCACCACCCGTCAGGTGAAGTCCCTGAACAATGCCTGGGGCCAGCTGGATGGCGACATCAGCAAGATCCTGTCGAACCGCGGCCTGGTCGTGGATTCGGCGCAGAAGGCTTCGACCTTCTCGCAGCAGATGCCGGTGCTCAACTCGAGCATGGAGCAGGTCGTCAACATCCTGCAGCAGGGCGGCAGCTCTTCGCAGACCTACACGGCCTCGCGCCAGTTGGTGCTGGCTGACCGCATGATCCGCCGCGTGCAGGAAATTCTGCAGGGTGGCGAGAATGCGCAGGGCGCGGCCGATGGCCTGTCGCGTGACGCGCAGCTGTACGGCGCCGTGCTCGATGGTCTGATCAAGGGCAATAGCGACGTCGGCGTGCGCGCCATGAGCAATGCCAATGCGCGCAAGATCCTCGATGGCATCGAGAAGAAATGGACGGCGCTGCAGGATCCGGTAAACAAGCTGGTGTCCGCGGCGACCAACCTGCAGGCCGTGAAGGGAGCGGGCAACCAGGCTTCGCTGGACTCGCAGACCGTGCTGCTGCGCGCCAACGACGTGTCCACCGCCATCGGCAAGCTGCCCACTGCGCGTCTGTTCCCGAACATCTGGCTGGGCCTGATCGCCGCCGCCGGCGCCGTGCTGTTCGCCATCCAGTTGGTGTTCTCGCAGGGCCGCGAACAGAAGCGCCGTCTGCAGGTCACCAACGAGCTGAACCAGCGTAACCAGGAGGCCATCATGCGTCTGCTGGACGAGATGGGCTCGCTGGCAGAAGGCGACCTGACCGTGAAGGCCACCGTGACCGAGGACATTACCGGCGCCATCGCCGACTCGGTCAACTTCGCCGTGGAAGCACTGCGATCACTGGTGACCACCATTAACGAGACTGCCGTGCAGGTCTCGGCTGCCGCCCAGGAGACGCAGGCCACCGCCATGCATCTGGCCGAGGCCGCCGAGCATCAGGCACAGCAGATCACGTCCGCCTCGGCCGCCATTTCCGACATGGCAACGTCCATCGACCAGGTGTCGAAGAACTCCGCCGAGTCGGCCGACGTGGCCCAGAAGTCGGTGCAGATCGCATCGCGCGGTGCCGCCGTCGTGCGCGAGACCATCGAAGGCATGGACTCGATCCGCGACCAGATTCAGGAAACCTCGAAGCGAATCAAGCGACTGGGTGAGTCGTCGCAGGAAATCGGCTCGATTGTCGAACTGATCAACGACATTGCCGAACAGACCAACATTCTGGCTCTGAACGCCGCCATTCAGGCGGCCTCGGCAGGTGAGGCGGGCCGCGGTTTCGCGGTCGTGGCCGATGAAGTCCAGCGCCTCGCAGAACGTTCCGCCAACGCGACCAAGCGAATCGAAACGCTGGTGCAGACGATTCAGTCCGATACCAACGAGGCGGTCAGCTCCATGGAGCAGACCACCGCGGAGGTGGTGTCCGGTGCCCGCAAGGCCGAGGACGCCGGCACCGCACTGGGTGACATCGAACGCGTGTCGAACGATCTGGCCGAACTGATTAACGGCATCTCGGTGGCGGCGCGCCAGCAGTCCTCGGCGGCGACCAACATCACCTCGACCATGAACTCGATTCAGGAGATCACGTCGCAGACCTCGATGGGCGCGAGCCAGACGGCCGAATCGATCGGCAACCTGGCCCAGCTCGCCAACGACCTGCGTCGCTCGGTGGCCGACTTCAAGCTGCCTGCCTGATCGTCGCCGAAACTGCATTACGGAGGGGCTCGAACCAAGGCCGAACCCCCGCACAACATACGAACGAATCGCCGGGAACGTACCGGCGGTTCACGGAAACAAGCGTTGCGGAGGTGAAGGCATGTTCAAACACGTTGCAGGACCCAGTCCGGTGACCTGTCTGGAGCCTCGCCAAAGGGGGCGCGAGAGCGCATGAGACTAGAAGACGACATCGATTTCACCACGCTGAACTGGGTCAAGTCCGAGCTTGACGAAGCGCTGCAACGTGCGCGCGAGTCGCTCGAGGCCTATGTCGAGAACCCAGACAGCGGACTGATGCGCACCTGCGCCGAGGTCCTGCATCAGGTGCAGGGCACGCTGCGCATGGTCGAGCTGTACGGCGCGGCTATGGTGGTGCAGGAGATGGAGCAGCTGGTTGGTTCGCTGCTCGAAGACAAGGTCGAGAACCGTGACGACGCCTATGCGGCGTTGATGAGCGGTCTGGTGCAGCTGCCGGATTACCTGGAACGCCTGCAGAGCAGTCACCGCGACGTGTCCGTCGTGCTGCTGCCGCTGCTGAACGAGCTGCGCAGCAGTCGTGGCGCGGAATCGCTGCACGAGTCCGTCCTGTTCACGCCGAATTTGGATGCGCCGTTGCCATCCTCGGCGCCGGGCGTGCCGGTGCCGATGTCGCCGGAGGCGCAGAAACGCGCTGTGACCGAGTTGCGTCAGCAGTTCCAGCAGCCGTTGCTGGCCTGGTTCCGCGGCCAGGGCGGCAAGCAGAGTCTGGCGCAGATGCGCGACACCATGGATGCGCTGGCCGGCAAGTGCCACAGTGTGGCCGGTCGTCGTCTGTGGTGGATTACTGCCGGCGTGCTCGACGGCATGATCGAAGGCCATCTCGAGGAACACACGGCGGAGGTCAAGCAGCTGATCGGCCGCGTCGATCGTGCCATCCGCGTGCTCATCGACGAAGGTGAACTGGCGCTGGCCGATGGACATCCCGTGGAACTGGCGCGCCAGCTGCTCTATTACGTGGCGCGCGCCACTCCGGGATCGCAACGCCTGGCCGCGATCGGCCAGACCTACGGTCTCAACCACCTGCTGCCGGATGCGGCAGAGGTCGAACACGCCCGCAGCTCGATGACCGGGCACAACCGTGTCCTGCTGGACACGGTCTCGCAGGCCATCAAGGAAGACCTGTTGCGCGTCAAGGACGCGCTGGATCTGTTTCTGCGCCAGCCCGGCGGCGATCCGTCGCAGTTCTCCGGGCAGGCCGATCTTCTCGATCGCGTGGCCGACACCCTCGGCATGCTGGGGCTGAACGTTCCGCGGCGTGTCATCGGCGAACAGCGCCGCATCGTGCAGGACATCGCGTCCGGTTCGCGTCCTGCCGATGAGGAGACGCTGCTGGATGTGGCCGGCGCGCTGCTCTACGTCGAAGCGTCGCTGGACGACCACATCGAGAGCCTCGGTGCGGACGGCGCCCAGGGCGAGGACGAGGCGGACGAAGGGGATGTCGTCGGGACCATGCTGCCGCGCAGCGAGGCGCGCCAGGTCCTGGGGACGCTGATGCGCGAATCCGTGGGCAGCCTGGGCAAGGTCAAGGACGCCATCGTCGCATTCATCGAGTCGCCGTGGGATCACCAGCACCTCGAGGGCACGCCGGACACGCTCAGCGAGATTGCCGGCGCCATGCGCATGCTTGGCGAATCGCGTCCGGGCGAGCTGCTGGACGGCGTGGGCCGCTTCATCGACAACGAACTGGTCATCGAGAAGCGCATACCGACCACCGAACAGATGGACAAGTTGGCCGACGCGCTGGCTTCGCTGGAGTATTACCTCGAGGCCGCGCGTGATCGTCAGGGCGGCCTGGATCACATCCTCGATGTCGCCGAACAGGCGTTGCGCGACCTGGGTTACTGGCCGGTCCCGCCGCGGCGAGCGCCGGAAGAAAGCGTCGAACCCGAGGCGGAGATCGTCGAAGCGCCGGTTGCGGCAACCGATGCGCCGGAAAGCGCCGTCGTGCAGGACGAGAGCGAGCCGGGTGAAGAGCTGACCGAATCGGTCAGTCTCGCGCCGGGCGCAGACCTGCATGACCTCGTGGTCGGCGAAGCTCTTCAGGAAGAATCGCCGGGCGTGGACGTCACCGGTCTGCACCTGACCGACACCGAAGCCACCGGCACGCCGGAGAGCCAGGATTGGGTCGAGATCGAGGAAGAGATTGAGGAAGACGGCTTCGCGCCCGACCCTCTGGCAGCCGAGGCCGGTTTCCAGGGCACGGCCGATGAAATCGATGCCGAGATCCGAGAAGTCTTCCTGGAAGAGGTCGAGGAAGAGATCGAGGGTCTGCAGCAGCGTCTCGGCGACTGGAAGCAGAAACCCGATGCGCAGGATCAGTTGACGCCGATTCGTCGCGCCTTCCATACGTTGAAGGGTTCCGGACGTTTGGTCGGTGCGCGTGTGCTGGGCGAGTTCAGCTGGAAGGTCGAGAACATGCTCAACCGCGTGCTCGACAACTCGATCCAGGCCAATGCCTCCGTGGTCGGGCTGGTCGATCACGCCGTGACCGCGCTGCCGCAATTGCTCGGGGCCTTGCGTGGCGAGGCTGCGCCGACCGCGCCGTTGTCAAAGATCATGGACATCGCCGACCGTCTGTCGGCCGGCGAGTCGCTGGATGTCGAGGCCGAATTGAAGCCGTCGGGCGAGCGGGTCAAGCGCATCGTCAAGCGCCGCGTGCCGCGTGTGGAGGCCGAGGTCGAGGACATTCCGACCGCCGCCTTCGTCGATGCGCCGAGCGAGGACGTCACCGACGAAGCGGCTCCGGACGAAGACGTCATCGCCGTGCCGGCGCTGCCGCCGATGGATCCGGTGTTGCTGGAGATTCTCCGAAGCGAGATCGCGCAGCACCTGGACACGGTGCGTGCGGCGCTCGAAGCGGCAGGCGAGGGCGAGCTGGTCGTCGATGAACCATTGCTGCGCGCCGTGCACACCATGCATGGCGCCATCGCCATGGTCGAGGTGCCGCTGCTGTCCGAGGTGCTGTCGCCGCTGGAAGGCTATCTGAAGCGTTTGCGCGCCAGCGAAACGCCGATGCCGCGCGACGGTTGCGATGCCATGCGCGAGGCCGTGCAGGTCACCGAGCAGGTTGCCGCGCAGTTTGATGCATCCGAACCGCATCTGCCGGAGACGCACGCCCTGGTCGAGCGTCTGTGCGCACTGCGCGATGCCCTGGCCGAGCCGAACCTCGCGCACGTGGTCTACGGACTCGATCTGGAAGACGAAGTTCTGTCCGAGACCAGCGATGCGTCCGAGCGCGCCGCCGAGGAAGTCGCTCCGCCCGAAACGTCGGAGGAGGCCCGTGACGGGGCCACAGGCGAGACTGCGGACGAAACCACCGAGGAGGTGGCCAGCGAACCGACGACGGCCGGGACCGAGGAATCGGCCGCGGAGGTCTTCGACACGAGCGGCATCGAGGCCGAGATCGAATCCGCGCTCGCCGCGGAAGATTTCACGGGCATGATCGAGGCGGCGGAAGACGCGGATGCGACGTCCGCCGAAGAAGCGTCGGACGAGTCCGCAGACGAGCATGTGCTGTCGTTCGACGAGACGGACGCGATCACGCTGGAATCCGTGGACGAGCTGGATTCGTTGCCGGGTGACCACGTCGCCGAGTCCGCAGCGGAGGAAACCGCGAGCGAAGCCGCGCAGTCCGAGCCGGAGGCCGAGTCCGAATCTTTCGCCATCGACGACATTTCCGCCGAGGTAGGGGACGACGCTGCGGCTTCTGCCGAGTCGGCAGCGGATGCGCCGCCGGAAGGAGAACCCGAAGAGGCGGCATTCGAAGCAGAGTCCGAAACGGAATCCGAAACGGAATCCGAAACGGACCTGGTCTTCCAGGACAGCGAAGATGAGACGCCGGCTGTCGAGGCGTCCGAGTCCGATCGTGCGGAAACGGCCACGCCGGAACCCGCCGCAGCGACCGCCTCCGTTCTGGGTTCTCTGCCCGAGGACTATGCCTTCCCGGACGATCCGCAGCCCGAGGGCACGCTGGACAAGCCGGACCTCGACGCCGACCTGCTGGAAATCTTCATCGAGGAAGGACGCGACATCCTCGATCATTCCGACAGCGTCATGGCCAAGTTGCGTGAGGCGCCGCAGGCCCGCGAATACGTGGTCGACCTGAAGCGTGACCTGCATACGCTGAAGGGCGGTGCGCGCATGGCCAGCCTCGAGGAAATCGGCGGCCTGGGTCATGCCATGGAGACGCTGCTGGAAGCCGTCGATGCCGGACACGCCGACATGGACGCCGTCACCATCGAATCGCTCGAGCGCGGGTTCGATCGTCTGCATGCACTGGTGCAGCGTGTTGCCGGTGGCCAGGCCGTGGGCATGCCGAGTCGCGCCATTGCCTATTTCGAGGCCCTGGCCCGAGGTGAAAAAACGGTCACGACCGGCGACGAGGAGTCGGTCGAGGCTCCGAAGCCGTCCAGCGAGGAAATTTCCGCGCCGACCCCGAGCGAACCGGCCGAGACGCCGGTCCGAGACGAGAAGCCGGCACCGGCGCCCAAGCCGCCGCCGCTGATCGAGGAAGAGGAGCTGTCCCGC
The DNA here is from genome assembly GCF_003267965.1 of Oleiagrimonas sp. MCCC 1A03011. Lineage (NCBI taxonomy): Bacteria > Pseudomonadati > Pseudomonadota > Gammaproteobacteria > Lysobacterales > Rhodanobacteraceae > Oleiagrimonas > Oleiagrimonas sp. MCCC 1A03011. The sequence goes on from NZ_MSPY01000002.1 coordinate 619,360, forward strand.
GCGCCGCAGGAGATGATCCGCGTTCGCGCCGATTTGCTCGACTCGCTGGTCAACTACGCCGGCGAGGTGTCGATCTACCGTGCGCGTCTGGAACAGCAGGTCAGCAGCTATCGCTACAACCTGGTCGAGTTCGAACAGACCGTTGCGCGTCTGCGCGACCAGCTGCGCAAGCTGGAGATCGAGACCGAAGCGCAGATCATCGCGCGCTACCAGCGCGAGAACGAGGAAGCCGGTCAGGCCAGCTTCGATCCGCTGGAACTGGATCGTTTCTCGCAGCTGCAGCAGTACTCGCGTGCGCTGGCCGAGTCCGTGGCCGATCTGGTCTCGCTGCAGACCATGCTCGACGACATCACGCGCCAGTCCGAGACGTTGCTGCTGCAGCAGTCGCGGGTAAGCTCGGAACTGCAGGAAGGCCTCATGCGCACGCGCATGGTGCCGTTCGATTCCATGGTGCCGACGCTGCGTCGCACGCTGCGTCAGGCATCGACCGAAGTGGGCAAGCGCGCGCAGCTGCGCGTGTCCGGCGCCCACGGTGAAATGGATCGCAACCTGCTCGAGCGCATGAAGGCGCCATTCGAGCACATGATGCGCAACGCGCTGGCGCACGGTATCGAGTCGCCGGACGAGCGCGCCAAGGTCGGCAAGCCGGCCGAGGGCACGGTGGCCATCGACGTGAGCCGCGATTCCACCGAGGTGCTGATCCGCGTGAAGGATGATGGAGCCGGTATCGATCGCGATGCGATCCGCCGCAAGGCCATCGAGCGCGGTCTGCTGCGTGAGGACGCCAAGCTGTCCGATCGCGACCTGTTCGGGTTCATCCTGGAAAGCGGCTTCTCCACCGCGCAGTCGGTGACCCAGCTGGCCGGCCGCGGCGTGGGCATGGACGTGGTCGCCAACGAGATCAAGCAGATGGGCGGTACGCTGACCATCGACTCGGAGCGCGGCACGGGCACGACCTTCAACATCCGCCTGCCGTTCACGCTGGCGGTGACCCAGGCCATCATGGTCAAGGTCGGCGAACTGACCTTCGCCTTGCCGATGACGTCCGTGCAGGGCGTGGCGCGCATCAGCCGCGAGGAACTGAAGCGCCGTCTGAGCGAAGAGAACCCGACCTTCACTTATGCGGGCGAGGACTACGGCATCCACGATCTGGCGCAGTTGCTGGATGTGCCGGCCGGCCACATCGGCGACGACATGCAGCCGCCGCTGCTGCTGGCGCGAAGCGGCGACCTGCGTGCCGCCGTGCGCATCGACAGCGTGATCGGCTCGCGCGAAATCGTGGTGAAGTCGGTCGGTCCGCAGATCAGCTCGGTCCCGGGCATCTTCGGTGCCACCATCATGGGTGACGGTTCGGTCGTGATGATTCTGGATCTGGCGCCGCTGGTGCGTCACGGCGTGGCGCTCAAGCAGCACGCCGAGGACCAGGACGAGGAGACGATCCAGGCGCAGCTGCCCACGGCGCAGTCCGAGCAGCGCGAGCATCCGCTGGTCATGGTGGTCGACGACTCGATCACCATGCGCAAGGTCAGCGGACGCATCCTGGAGCGCCACGACTACGAGGTCACCACGGCGAAGGACGGCATGGATGCGGTCGAAAAACTGCAGGAGCGCGTGCCGGACGTGATGTTGCTCGATATCGAGATGCCGCGCATGGACGGTTACGAGTTGGCGACGTACATGAAGAACGATGCGCGCCTGCAGGGCGTGCCGATCATCATGATCACGTCGCGCACCGGCGAGAAGCATCGCCAGCGTGCGCTGGACATCGGCGTCGAGCGCTACCTGGGCAAGCCTTACCAGGAAGCCGATCTGATCGCGAACATTCGCGAACTGCTCGGCGAATCCACTGAGTGAGACCGGCATGAGCGATACGAACTCCGCGACCAGCGGCCCGGGCGTCGCCCTCCTGTTCGAGGATGCCGACCTCAGCGCACACCTGCGTGAAGCGCTGAGGAATGCCGGTGCGCGGATCGTGCACGAAGGGCCGGCGACGAAGGCGACGCGAGAGGATCTGGCCGGCAAGGGTGCCGAAGTCGTCGTGGTCAATCTCGATGCTGCAGTGGAAGAGCATTTGGATGCGCTGTACGAGATCTTCGACGAGGACCGCCAGCGCATCGTGTTCAACGAGGCCGAGACCTCCAGCGGGCTGTCCGGCTGGGATCAGGCGCGCTGGGCGCGTCATCTCGCCGCCAAGCTGCTGAACGCGCACGACGTCGATCCGCCGCGTCCGGCCGAGGCACGGACGATCGAGGCGCATCCGACCGAGATGCTGTTGCCCGATGAAGCCATGCCCGAGGCGCCGCCGGCCGATGACGAGGTCCGTGATGAGGCCGCCGTGTCGGAAGCGCCCAGTGAAGCCGATTCCGAAGCATTGACTGCCGAACTCGAAGCCCTGTTGGCCGAGGATGGCGATCTGCTGGGTCAGCCCGACGGCGAATCCGGCAGCGTTGCCACGCCACAGTCCGGTATCCACCTGCAACTGGACGAGGAGGACGTCAGCCAGGCGGATCTGGAGGCCATCCAGGCGATTCCCGACGCCCAGCCCGCTGCGAGGACTTCGGCGGACGATGTCGAGACGCCGGATGCCGGCGCGGAGTCCGGCGTGACCGAGACCGTGGACATGAGCGGCGGCGTGGACTTCGATGTCAGCGTGGACGACGGTCTCGAGGATGCGTTGCGTGTATTCGACGAGGCGATGGCGGCGAGTGAGGAAGCGCCGGCACCTTCGTTCGATCCGGCCGAGCTGGGGGATGTCTCCGCAGCGCCGGAAGACGATGCGGGTTCCGTGGCGGGTGAGGACGCGTCCACGCCTCCGACTGAGCGCGATGCGCCGAAGGACATTGTCGTCGAGGACCGTCATGTCCAGGAAAAGGGCAGCCCCTATACGCTGCTCGATCTGGACGATCATCCCTCATCGGAAACCGTGTCGGTCGAAGCCTCCCGGGTCGAGCCGCCGAAGGCGCCGGACTGGGATCTGGTCGACTTCGACATGGACACATCCGCGACGCCTTCCGCCGCGTCGCCGTCCGACAAGACGGACACGGTCGATCCGTCAGAGTTCGGTATCGAGAAAATGTCGGCGTCGGATTATCTGGCGCCGGAATCGGAGTCGAATTCGAGCGAGGGAGTAGCGGACTTCGAGCCACGTTTCAGCCTCGAACTGGAACCGATCGAGCAGGCCATTGCGCCGAAGATGGCCGAAACCAGCGGGCACGAGATGATGCTGGATTCGCAGGGTGGAGACCTTCGTCGCGCCGTGGTGCTCGCTGCAGGCAGCAGCCCGGAGGCGCGCGAAAGCCTGCGCGAATTCGTCGCGGCGCTGAATCGCATGCCGGAGGCGGCGCTGATCGGCGTCGTGCATCAGCTGGCGGGTGACGATCTGCATGCGCTGGCGAGCGAACTCGATGGCGTCAGTCCGTTCCTGAAGGTGCGCGTGCCCGACAGTGTCAGCAAGGTGCGTCACGGTGAACTGCTGCTGGTGCCGGCTGGCAAGCAAGCTGCGTTGGAGCGGCATGGGCGCCTGCAGTTGCTCGATACCGCCGATCAACCGCTGGCCAACCCGTCGATCGATCTCAGCATGACCCTGGTGGCCCAGGAAATGGGCGCCGATGCATGGGCGGTGGTTCTGGCCGGCGACGCCATCGACGCGCTGGCCGGCGCGCAGGCCATCAATGATTGCGGCGGCCACGTGTGGGCACTGGACCCGGCCGATTGCAACGACAACACCATGGTTTCGGTCATTTGCGAAGAGCAGCTGGCGCAATACACCGGCACGCCTGCCGGGCTGGCTGCACGACTGCTCGAGGAATTGTCATGAATCAAGCGCTGCCACGCGAAATCCGGGGCGTTCTGATCACCGTCCGCGGTGGCCGACTTCTGTTGCCCAACGCCAGCGTCAGCGAGGTCATCACCATGTCCACGCCGGACGCGGTGGAGAATACACCTGACTGGCTGCTTGGACGCGTCAGCTGGCGCGGCTGGCGCGTGCCGCTGGTGTCGTTCCCGGGTCTGGTCGGTTGGCCAGAGACCGAGGGCGCGCTGAACTCGCGCGTGGCCATCATCAAGGCGTTGGGTGGAAACCCGCGTATGCCGTTCTTCGCCATGGTCACACAGGGCTTTCCCCGTCTGACCGCGCTCAGTGACGACGTCATTGTGCCAACGGGCGATCCGGACACCTTGCCCGAGGGCATCAGCACCCAGGTCATGGTGCGCGACGACGAAGCCTTCATTCCCGATCTGGAGTCGATTGAGCGCACGATCGCCGAAGCGCTCGAAGCCGACGAGTGATCCATCCGCGCCGGCGCAGCCGCGCGGATGCCCTACAGATCGCCGAAGTGCGCCTGCAAGGCCGTCAGGCCGACCAGGCCGGCCGTTTCCGTGCGCAGAACGCGCGGCCCCAGTTGCAATGCCTGGAATCCAGCGCTGCGCAGTGCCTCCAGGTCACGCTTGCCCCAGCCGCCTTCCGGGCCGACGGCCAGTATCGCTCCAGCGCCGGGGGGCTCCAGATCACGAGCACGCCGCCCGCGTTCGGGCAGCAGCGCCAGCCGCAGTGCGGCGACATCGGACAGCGATGCCAGCCATTGCGTCAGCGATTGCGCGGGTGCGATGTGCGGTAGCCGTGCGCGGCCGGACTGTTCGCAGGCGCTGACCGCGACAGACTGCCAATGCGAAAGGCGCTTCGCGGCCCGGCGCTCGTCCAGGCGCACCTCGCTGCGTTCGGTATGCAGCGGCATGATGTTCGTGACGCCGAGTTCGGTCGCCTTTTGCACGACCCAATCCATCTTCTCGCCGCGCGCGATAGCCTGGGCAAGAGTCAGCGGGAGCGGCGACTCGTTGGCGATCGGGTGGGCTGCATGTACCCGCACATCGGCGGTGCGCTTGCCGACGTTTTCCAGCACGCCTTCGTAGTCGTGCCCGTCGCCGTTGAACAGGGTCACGGCATCGCCGTCGCGCATGCGCAGCACGCGCACGGCGTGCTCGGCGGCGCCGTCGGGAAGCGCGAGGCTTTCGCTGACGGTCAGCGGTATGTCGACATGTAGGCGTATGCGTCGCATGGCGAAGACGGAGCGAGTGGTCGGGCTAAGCTAGCGCGTTTGACGCACCGGGAAAAGCGGGCGTCAGTTCAGCACGCGGCGCAGCGTTTCGGCGGCGGCCTCGGGTGAGAAATGCCGGCGCACATTTTCGAGTCCGCCATCGGACAGACGCAGCCACAGCGCTTCGTCATCGTAGAGCGCCAGCACGGCCGCGGCGAAAGCTTCGGCATCCTCGGCGATGGATACATCGACACCGTCGCGTAGTTGCATGCCCTCGGCGGCAATGGGCGTGGCGACGACCGGAAGTCCATAGCTCATCGCCATGTTCACCTTGCCCTTGACCCCGGCGCCGAACCGCAGGGGCGCGATCGACAGTCGGCATCGGTCCATGAAGGGCGAAAGATTGTCGACGCGACCATGCAAGGTGACCTGCGGACCGGAAAGTTCGCGACGCGCATCCTCGGGTGCATCGCCCAGCACATGCAGGTGCAGAGCGGGATTGTGCCGTTGCAGGCGAGGCAGGATCTCACGCACGAACCAGCGCACTGCGTCGGCGTTGGGCGGATGGCCGAAGCCGCCAAGGAACACAAGGTCTCGTCGCGCGGCGAAATCGCTGCGGCGGCCATGCACGTCGTGAATGTTGGAGAGCAGTTCGACGCGTGCCTGCGGCGCGGCGTCGGCCAGCAGGGCGCGTTCGACGGGGCTGACCACGAAGGTCACGTCGCTGGATGCGATCAGGCCCAGTTCCCTGCGGCGGGAGGCTTCGGCCTGACGCTGGAGTCCAGCGCTGCCGGCCACCGCTGCCGCACGTTCCTCGCGCAGGAAATGCAGGTCAACGGTATCGAACAGTACCTTCGCCTGCGGGGCGACGCGGCGCAGCAACGGCAGATAGGTGGCTGCGGTTCCGGCGCGACACAGCATGATTGCGTCGAGTTCTGCGCCATGGCGCTGCAGCCATTCGGGCAGGCGGCGCACCCAGGGTCGGCACAGCACCTGTACACCCAGCGCGCCCAGCGCATCGATCCGGTCCGCGGCAGCGTGACCATCGTCCGGGGCGAAGAGCGTCTGCCAGCCCATCGTGTGCAGAAGTCCGAATACGGCCGTGAGTCGCAATGAGCCGGAATCGCGCGCAGGGTCGGGCGTCATGGCGTCGATGACGAGCATTCGACCGCGCGCGTAACGGCGCAGGGCCGCATCGACACGCGTATGCGCGGTCGGGAAATCCTGCAGCGCCTCGCGATGGCGTTGCACGAATCGTTCGCGGTTACGCACCTGATAACGTTTGATGCCGCTCTCGGTGTCCGTGCCCGCGGTCACACCCTCGAAATGCACCACCAGGCTGGCCGGTTCGTATACGACACGCCGACCGGCCGCGCGTACCGCGAAGGCCAGGTCGGTGTCTTCGTAGTAGGCCGGCGCGTAGTCGCGTGCGAATCCGCCGACCTGCGTGAACAGCGCGCGCGGAATCAGCAGGCTGGCGCCGGACACATAGTCGACTTCGCGCCGGTAACGGAAGCGCGGATCGTCGCGGGATTCGAAACGACCGATGTTGTGGCAGCTGCCATCGGCGAAGACCAGTCCGCCGGCTTCCTGCAGGCGGCCATCCGGGTAGACCAGCCGGCTGCCGACGATGCCGCATTCGGGTTCTTCGCGCATGCACGCCAGCATCGCGTCGAGCCAGCCGGGCGTGACCTGGGTGTCGTTGTTCAGGAACAGAAGAAAATCGCCGCGCGCGGCCTCGGCACCGTCGTTGCAGCTGTCGACAAAGCCCTTGTTCTGTGCGTGCGTGACGATGCGGAGGCCGTCGATCTGCGGCAGGATCGACGCGGTGTCGTCGGGTGAGGCATCGTCGACGACGATCACCTCGAAGGGCGCCTCCGCGCCATGGCGGGCGAGCGAGCGCAGACAGGCCACGGTATGCGCGCACTTGCCGTGCACCGGAATGACGACCGAGACGCGGGGCGCCGTGGCGTCCACGGGCAGCGCGAATGGCGCGAACGGCGTGTCCAGCGGCGCGATGGGCAGCGTGTCGTCGCGTTCGGGGCGGCGGCGGAATTCCTGCGCGATACGCGCCACCGTGCCGTGCCAGCCGCGCTGGCCCAGACTCAGGCGCAGGCGCTGCAGCGTCTGCCGCCAGCGGCGCACTCGCCAGCCCAGCATCGCCGCCAGATTCCGGCCATGTTGTTGCCCGCGCATTGCCTCTCCATGCCTTTGCCGATCAGGCATTGTACGGGCAAATGGTCCGGCGTCCGTGTGTCGCCCAGCTGAACGGGCGTCGCGCAGAGTGCGACGCGGCCACGTACACTTGCGGAAACCGTTTCATTCCACCGATCACGAATCGCGCCTTGACTGCCTTCAAACGTACCCGATCCTTTTTTCGCGTCACCTGGCCCTGGTTGCGCGTTCCGTTCTGGCTCGGCCTGGGCGTCGGGATCGGCTTCCTGCTGCCCTACACCCTGATCCTGAACGCACGGGTGCAGGCGCGGTTCAACGACCTGGTGTTCTCGGTGCCCACGCGCGTCTATGCGCGACCGCTACCGCTGGCCGTCGGCGAGCCGATGAAGCCGGACGCGCTGAAACTGGAATTGACCTTCGCCGGTTACACCCACGACAAGCGGGGCCGAGTGCCGGGCACCTGGACCGGCGGCGGCGATCATTTCGTGATCTCCTCGCGAGGCTACGCCGGACCCGAAGGCGGCGAGCTGCCGCAGCGGCTCCGCGTGACGTTGTCGGGCGACACCATCCGTGCACTGACCCGCGTCGACAACGGGCGGTCCGTGAAGCTGGCGCATCTGGACCCGGCGCGCATCGCGACCCTGTACGGTGCGGAGCAGGAAGAGCGTCGCATCGTGCAGTTGAAGCAAGTGCCGGGATTGCTCGTCGCCGGTCTGCAGGCGGTCGAGGATCGCGACTTCAAGCATCACTTCGGCATCGATCTCAGCGCCATCGCGCGCGCGATGTGGGCCAACCTGCGCGCCGGCCAAGTCGTGCAGGGCGGCTCGACGCTGACCCAGCAGCTGGTCCGCAACCTGTTCCTGACCCGCAACCGCAACCTCGTGCGCAAGGTCAACGAGGCACTGTTGTCGATGCTGATCGAGGCGCACTACAGCAAGGGGCGCATCCTGCAGGCGTACATCAACGAAGTCTTTCTCGGCCAGCGCGGCAACCAGGCCGTGCACGGCTTCGCCGCCGCCAGCGAATTCTATTTCGGCCGTCGACTGCAGACCCTGCGACCGCAGGAGATCGCACTGCTGGTCGGACTGGTGCGCGGCCCGAGCTACTACGACCCGCGGCGTTTCCCGAAGCGCGCGCTGACCCGGCGCAATCTGGTCCTGCGCGAATTCCATACCACCGGCCTCATCAGCGAGGCGGTGATGAAGCACGCCCAGGCGCAGCCGCTGGGCGTGGTCGCCAAGCCGCAGCTGGCGCGCGACCGCTTCCCGGCGTTCATGGATCTGGTGCGTGCGCAGATCACCACCGATTTCGACGAGGAGACCCTGCGCAAGGACGGACTGTCGATCTTCACCACGCTCGACCCGGCCGCGCAGATCTACACCGAGAAGGCCATCGAACGCACGCTGGACGGCATGGGCAAGCGCGGCGACGATCTGCAGGCCGCGGCGGTCGTGACCGATGCGCACAACGGCCAGGTGCTGGCCATGGTCGGCGGGCGCGATCCGGGACAGCCGGGCTTCAATCGCGCGCTGGACGCACGGCGTCCGGTGGGCTCGGTCATCAAGCCGTTCGTCTACCTGGTCGCGCTCGCGCAGCCGCGGAATTGGTCGCTGGCGACGCCGTTGCAGGACGAGCCGGTCAATCTGCGGCAACCCAACGGCAAGGTCTGGTCGCCGCGGAACGACGATCATGTCGCCCACGGCGAAGTGCCGCTGGTCGACGCGCTGGTCAATTCCTGGAACCTCGCCACGGTGCATCTGGGCATGCAGGTCGGCGTGGACAAGATCCGGCGTTTTCTGGAGTCGTTCGGACTCAGCGGCGTGAACCCGAATCCGTCGCTGCTGCTGGGCGCCGTGGACCTTTCGCCGGCGCAGGTGGCGCACCTGTACCAGTATCTGGCCTCGGGCGGTCACGCGCTGCCGCTGCTGGCCGTACGCGGCGTGCTGAACGCACACGGCAAGACCATCAAACGCTACGAAGTGCGACCGGGGCAGGGCGAGTATCACGCGGCGGTGCAGCTGATCACCTATGCCATGCAGCAGGTCGCCGTGCGCGGCACCGCGCATTCCATCACCGACAGCGGCCTCGGCTGGCTGCATGCCGCGGGCAAGACCGGAACCAGCGACAAGCAGCGCGACAGCTGGTTCGCCGGGTTCACCGGCGACCGCCTGGCCGTGGTCTGGGTCGGTCGCGACGACAACAAGCGCACCGGACTGTGGGGATCGTCGGGCGCGCTCAAGGTGTGGCGCGAGCTGTTCCGCAAGCTGCCCACCGAGCCCCTGCAACTGGATGACGGCAGTCAGCTGCAGTACGCCTGGATCAATCCGCAGACCGGACACCAGACCGATGCGCAGTGTGACGATGCGCGGCGGCTGCCCTTCATCTCCGGTTACGCTCCGACCGAACACGATGGATGCTTCTGGCAGCGTGTCCGGGATGCGTTCCATCACGACGACGCGCGCAACTCCTCCGCCAACGGAACGCCGTGATGTCGAAGTCTGTCCGCCCCGTTCTCGCTTCCACCGTCGCCGCATGCCTGCTCGCCGCATGCGCGAGTGCGCCGCCCGCTCCGCCGCCGCCTTCGCCACAGGCCATCGTGGCTTCGATCCAGGCGGCGGGACGTCACGACGATTCGGCCCTGCGCGTCACGCCCCTGCGCGACGCGGGCACCGAGGCGCTGGTCGATCAGGCGCACAAGGACGCTGCATCCGGCCAGTACCCCGCGGCAGCGGCGCAGCTGGACAAGGCGCTGCAGGACGAACCGCATGCGCCGGACATCCTGCAGGACCGCGCCGAGATCGCCGTTCGACTGCAGCACTATGCCCATGCCGAACAGTTGGCGCAGGCGTCGTGGAACTACGGCCCCAAGCTGGGCGCCCTCTGCGCGCGCAATTGGCAGACCGTGCTGGAAATGCGCAGGCTGGCCCGCGACAGCGCGGGCGTCGCCAGCGCGCGTCAGCATCGCGATGCCTGCCGGGTGAAAGGCGTGGTCCGCATGTAACGCGGGCGATTCACGGCGCGTTGCCCGACGTTCCTCGCAACGCCGTCGTCAGCTCATCGTTCGGATTGCCTCTTCGCTGAGCACGCGATGCGCCGAAGTCTCAACCCGGCAGTCCCTCAAAAGCGGGCACATGCTCCAACTCCATGTCCCAGTTGGCCCGGCTACCCATCAAGATGTGGCCCTGGGGCCGAATCGGAACATCCGTCTCCAGGCTGCCAGCCGGGACAACGAGGAGCGTCTCGCGGCCATGCGTCTGCATGGTCGGCAACGCCGACCCGCATTGGCCGCAGAAGCTTCGGACGTGACGTGTCTCCGGAAGATGGAAGACCACTACGTTTTCCTCCCCGTTCAGCCAGCGCAGCGTTGCCGTGCGCGAGAACAGGTTGGCCGCGTGGGAAGAACCCGTGTCCCGGCGGCAACGGGAGCAGTGGCAGAGGAAGAAGTTCTCAAAAGACCCCGTGACTTCGTAGCGCACGTCGCCGCACAGGCAGCCGCCGTAGTGTTTCATGTTCGGTCATGCTCCGAGTTCGTGGATGGATGATATGTCCCGTCCGGGATCTTTCGAGCAAGGTGCTCGATCTCGTTCGGCAGGCCGACCCACCGAAGGATGTGCTCCTTGCGGACAGGCCGGTTGGAAGCAGGAAGCCCAAACTCCGCGCCCACGTAGAACTGGATGGCGCCGCCGCTGGGTGGCTCGTCCGTGGTGGAGCAGGCCGCCGCTCCGCAAGTCGCATGGAACCGGAATCGGGCGTGAGAACCTCATGAAGATCGAGTTCCAGGAAGCGAAGCGTACCTTGTGCCCGCGTCCCGTTGCGCGAGGCACTTTGCGTACAGGCTCAGCCACCGGTTCGTGCACGACCGATGCGGCCCAGGTGCGTGAAAGCGAACCCGTCCGAATACTTCAGGCCGTAGCCGAGTGCACGGTCGAAGCCGATGTGCGCGACCCAGATCAGGCCCGCCGTCACGAGCACGGGTAGCGACAGCAGCGCGCCTGCGGCCAGCGTCGTCAACGCGCCGACGAATGAATGCGCGAAGTTGTACGAAACCGCACCCGTCTCCGGACCGGCCAGATAACCGAGAAAGGACAAGTCCGGGGTGAGGAAGAACAAGGCAAACATGCCCCATCCGTGGTCGAAGTGGGCATAGGCCAGCACTGCGGCAGCAAGCGCGCATGCGCCTTCCGCACGGAGCAGGATTCGAACGCCACCGGATACAGCACCATTCACCACGTTTCTCCCGAGGTTCGGCGTTCGCGCATTCTAGGGCGCAGCAGTCATGGCAGCAACCCTCTGAATCGAGCCGCGAGATAGGGCGCGACGGCCGTGATCAGCAGAACCACAGGCCAGACATTGCCGTCCTTGAACGTGTACGCCTCGAGAAGGGCCGACCATGACTTGCCTTGAAGGCGTCCGAATGCGAACTCGAAAGTGAGCGTCAGGGCAAGCCATCCGAGTCCGACGCCGACAGCTTGCGGCCACCGAGTGATCTGCAGCCACGGTACGGCGAGCAGCGTGACAAGAAGGATCAGTACGGACAGCAGCAGACCGCTCAGGACAAGCCCTGGTGTCCGGCCGAGTCCGGGAACGAGGAGCGCTTCGCGGAGCATGCCGTTGGCGACCGCGAGGACCAGAATCATGAACCATATGGCCAGGGCCTTGATTGCGAGAATCATGGTCTCTCCTGTGATGGTCGTTGCGTGGAGGCTTGAGCCAGCCTACCCGGACCCGGCGTCAGTCCTCGGTCTCGTGGCACACCACTTCGATGTTGTGCCCGTCCGGTCCGATGACGAACGCGGCATAGTAGTTCCCGCTGTACTCCGGGCGCAGTCCCGGCGGGCCATTGTCCTTGGCGCCCGCCTCCAGCGCGGCGCGATGGAACGCTTCGACTTGCTGGCGGTTCTCGGCGGTGAACGCCAGGTGCAGGTGCGCGGGCCGCTCCTCGGTTCGACGGATGCAAAGCGAGGACTTTCCGTCCGTGCTGAGCTCGATGCCGAGCGGCCCCTCCGAGACGATGGCGATGCCGATGGGCTCGAGTGCCTTGAGAAAGAACGCCTTGCTCACCGCATAGTCGCTGGTTCCGAATACGACGTGATCGAACATGAGCCCTCCTGAAGCGCACTAACGCTTTGCGGGCCGAATCAACGGTCCGCTTTGAGGAGCGTCTGAGTACCATGCCGGGCGGCGTGAAGCAGCCGATGCCGGAGGGGGAAAGCCCCAGTACGCTAAACGCCCACTTCCAGATACTGGCTGAGAGCCTGCATCGCCTCGATGCCGTACACGACCGATGGGCCGCCTCCCATCAAAATGGAGACCGAGACCGTCTCGGCGATTTCCTCCTTCGTCGCGCCCGCTTTCAGGGCGTCATGGACATGGTAGGAAATGCACCCGTCGCAACGAACGGTGATCGCGATACCCAAGGCAATCAGTTCCTTGGTTTTCGGGTCGAGTGCCCCTTGCGCCAGGCTGGCGTCGTGCAAGGCACCGAATGCTTTCATCGAATCGGGGATGGCAAGACTGAGCGTTTCCATCCAGCGATTGAGTTCCTCAAAGTGCGCAGGAAAGTTCTTCACTTGATCCTCCGGTTCGTGAGGTGAGTCCATCCGTCAGGACAGGGGTATCTCGATGGTGCTCTAAATTCGCAGTTCATGCAGAGTATCGACAGAAATCCTGTCTATTGCCACATGTGGCCGCACATGGACGGATGTGGGAGCTCCGCATGTCAGCGCACCCGATTGAGCGGGCAGTTAGGCCGTGCTCGCTGTGCTAGGGGTGGATCTGTTGCACTGGAGGAGATCCCAGCGAGTGCCGTAGAGATCCTCGAACAATGAGGTCGCCGGGTGCGGTTTATACCCTGGTCCGCACCGGCCGTATTGGTGCAACAAGACCGTCTAAGGAAATGCAGTCAGGCATCTGAGATGTCTAGGAAACCCTGGGCGATTCAAGTGTTACCGCGAACGGAGTACGTGAGTTCCCTTGTTGCAATGCACTCAACCATTCCTTTGACCTGATGCCTAACGCTGGAAATCAGCGGCGCGGGTACCGCGCCGGCTGGATTGACTTGTTAGCAGGGTAGACTATAACTGACTGGTTTGGAACCGATAAATATGCTGCGGCATCTGGCGTAGCATATTCAAGGATCGTATTTGTACCAATACCTTGAAACGCCACTATCACGCCACTGAAGGCCGTATACCCCTTCGCTTTAGACCCGCTCTTTAATACATATTGTTTCGGTAGCAGCGCACTGTACGGCGCCTCCAGAAGTACCACGGAAGCATTCTTCCGGAGCCCAACGAAGCGCATGGAACTGTCCAGTAGAAGCCCAGACACCCCGCCCATGAATAGAGGTACCACACAAATCATGACTAAGGACATGACACAACCAAACCTAAGTTTTCCGGTATCGCGCCATACTGTGGGCATTGTGTTGCTAAGCGTAATAATTGGCGATTTATCCTTAGCTCTTGCTGCTTGTAGCTTCGTAGAAAAATCACAATATGCGGAGGCTAATATAGCCAAGCTGAATGCAGCCCCGAGCATCGTGATCCATGAACCGGGTTGCTTGGCGTTGAACCCATATACGATAATGACGCCGAGTAGACCTAGAACTAGATGCAAAATATTTGGTGATACGAGCTCTGGAATGGGTTGGTTGAGCTTGGTGACCTTCGTAGCTCTGCGACGCAAGCGCGCGGCCAAACGTATTAATGGCCTCAAGATAGGCGTTGTCCATAAACCTAAAGAAAGTAGGCACGAAATAAACATGCCGTAGACGATAGCAAATCCGCTGGCAAGAAATACTAGTATAATCGCGTCACCAGCAGATATGCCCGTAGGGAAGTAGTTTATTCGGTAGCAGTAAAATAGAAGACAAGCTCCCCCAATCATTATGCCGATCTTGAAAGCAAGCGCTGCCAACTTGGATAAATCTTCGGCGATGGCTAAAACAAACCTCCTTGTTTCCTCGTACATTGCCATATCCTGCTAACGCTTGAGTTAAGACGCCGACCGCTTGCGTAGCCAGTGGTCGGTCGGCTTGAATGAGTAAAAAGAGACTTCCCCTCCCTTCGGCCTCGAAGGCCATGATGGTGTTGCGACACAACCGTCAGCAGAAGAGGAAGTCTCCATGAACACTATAATCCTTGGCGTGGACTTGGCGAAGACCGCTTTTTCGG
>NZ_MSPY01000020.1:0-3048 GCF_003267965.1 Oleiagrimonas sp. MCCC 1A03011
GACCTCCCATCACCTGGCCTATGTCATCTACACCTCCGGCTCTACCGGTACGCCCAAGGGCGTCATGGTTGAGCATGGCAATACGGTCAATCTCTTGCACTGGAGTGGTCACGCCTTTGCAGAGGTAGAGATCGCACGGATGTTGTTCTCGACCTCAATCAATTTCGATTTGTCCGTGTACGAATGCTTTTCTCCTCTCGTCCAGGGAGGCACGTTACATCTCGTGGATGACGCATTGGTATTGATGCAGGGAGCACAAGATGTCTCCATCATCAACACGGTACCTTCGACCATCACCTCCCTACTTGACGCCAAGGCGTTACCAGTATCAATTCGTACCATAAATTTGGCAGGAGAATCGCTGAAAACGACACTAATAAGAAATATCTTCGAAAGCACTCAAACACAGAAAATTTGTAACCTTTACGGCCCCTCAGAGACAACGACGTACTCGACCTGGATGCAAATGCATCGAGCTGATCCAGTCACCGAGAGCATTGGGCGTCCGATTGCGAACACGCGCATTTACCTGTTGGATGCATACGGTCAGCCGGTGCCCTTGGGGGCGGTGGGCGAGATATACATCGGCGGTGTCGGCGTAGCCCGTGGTTATCTCAACCGCCCCGGCCTCACCGCCGAGCGCTTTCTTGCCGACCCGTTTGTCGACAAGCCGGATGCAAAAATGTACAAGACCGGCGATCTGGCGCGCTATCTCCCCGATGGCAACCTCGAGTTTCTCGGCCGTAATGACCAGCAGGTCAAGATCCGTGGGTTCCGTATCGAGCCCGGAGAGATCGAAGCGCGCCTGATCGAACACCCGGCAGTCCATGAGGCAACCGTCCTTGCACGCGAAGATGTTTCCGGCGACAAACGACTGGTTGCCTATGTGGTGGCCGCACCAGCAGTAGATGGGACCGCATCTGACGAGTTCGTCGCGACACTGCGCGCACATCTGACCGCATGCTTGCCTGATTACATGGTGCCGACGGCCTTCGTGCAACTGGACACGATGCCGCTGACGCCCAACGGCAAACTCGACCGCAAGGCGCTGCCGGCGCCTGAAGACGATGCCTATGTACGCCATGTCTACGAACCGCCTGAAGGCGAGATCGAGCAGGCACTCGCTGGGATATGGGAAGAGCTGTTGGGCGTGCAGAGGGTAGGGCGTCACGATAACTTCTTCGAACTGGGCGGCCACTCGCTTATGGCCATCCAATTGATGGAGCGATTACGTCGTCAAGGGCTTGGTACTGAGGTACATACCCTATTCGCTTCCTCCACCCTTGCAGATCTTGCCTTGTCTACGCATAAAGTATTGGAAATACGACTGTGAATATTGATGATCTTTTGATTGCTTTAGCAAAGGCTGAGGTGTCGCTCTCGATTGATGGCGACGATCTTGTGGTAAGGACACCTAGAAATTTCATATCCGAAGATTTAAGGCTTTCATTGCTTGAAAATAAAAAGGATCTCGTTAGTTACATTCAAGCGGGGGGGCGCCTGCTTGGCACAAGTGGCGGACCTTTAGATGCTCCGATCCCACCTAATGCCATTACCTTACACAACGAGGTCATCAGGCCCGAAGCGCTTCCACTAGTAGATCTGTCACAATCGGAGATTGATCACATTGTGACCCGTGTGCCAGGCGGTGTTACCAATATCCAGGATATCTATGCCCTCTCGCCCTTGCAGGATGGCATTTTGTTCCACCATCTATTGGCCGCCGACGGCGATCCTTATCTGTTGACCGGTCAGATGGCCTTTGCCGACAAGGCCCGGCTCGACAGCTTCCTGGTAGCCGTGCAACAGGTGGTCGACCGCCACGACATTCTGCGCACTGCATTTTTGTGGGAGGAGCTGCCCATTCCGGTCCAAGTGGTCTGGCGGCAGGCGTCGCTCAGCATTACCGAGGTGGACCTCGATTCACAGGATGGCCCCGCCCACGAACAGCTCGCACGTCGCTTTGATCCACGCCTTTACCGCATCGATCTTACCCAGGCGCCTCTGCTGCGTTTTGTTGTCGCTCACGATCGCGAGCATGATCGCTGGCTGCTATTGCAGCTGCTGCATCACCTGATCGGCGATCACTCCACCTTGGAGATTCTGAAAAGCGAGGTGCAGGCCATCATGGCGGGGCAGGCCTCAACACTGGCGACCCCGCAACCGTTCCGCAATCTGGTCGCGCAGGCGCGGCTTGGGATGAACCCCGACGCACACGAGCGCTTCTTCCGCGACATGCTCGCGGATATTGACGAGCCCACCACGCCCTTCGGTCTTGTCGATGTGCACCGTGACGGCCACCAGGTGGAGGAGGCTCATCGCATGTTGCCGCAGGTGCTCAACGACCGTCTGCGAGCCCAGGCGCGGCGCATCGGGGTCAGTTTAGCCAGCTTGTGCCATCTGGCCTGGGGTCAAGTCATCGCACGCACCAGCGGTCACGAGAACGTGGTCTTTGGGACGGTATTGTTCGGTCGCATGCACGCTGGTACCGGTGCCGATCAGGCTATGGGGTTGTTCATCAATACCTTGCCGCTGCGGCTGGATCTGGATGACACCGAGGTCGAAACCAGCGTCAAGCACACGCATACACGGCTGGCTGAGTTGCTGCGCCATGAACATGCCTCCCTTGCGCTGGCGCAACGATGCAGCGGCGTGGCCGCACCAGCGCCATTGTTCAGTGCGCTGCTCAACTACCGCCATAACAGCCTCTCGTCGGACACTGTCGATGGCGAGCAAGAGGACTCCCGACAACTACTTGAGGGTATTGAATGGATCAGTGCTGAAGAGCGCACCAACTATCCGCTTGTCCTCTCGGTCGAGGACTTCGGGCAGGCCCTGGGGCTAACCGCTCAGGTCGTGCAGACATTGTCTGCTGAACGCGTGTGCGGCTATATGCAGCAAGCCTTGGAGAGCCTGTTGCAAGCGCTTGAGACGGCTCCTCGCACACCGGTACGTCAGCTCGATGTATTGCCGCCAGCCGAGCGCACCTTGTTGCTGGAGACCTGGAACCAGACCGAGGCTCCGTATCCGCATGACCTGTGTATCCAC
>NZ_MSPY01000021.1:0-2998 GCF_003267965.1 Oleiagrimonas sp. MCCC 1A03011
GTCGATCCCCGCACACCGGACAGTCCGATGAATGAATGAGGTCGCCGGGTGCGGTTTATACCCTGGTCCGCACCGGCTGCATCGGTGCAACAAGACCGTCTAAGGAAATGCAGTCTGACATCTGTTGAATCCGCGCAGCGCTGACACGCACCATCCAATAAGCAGAACCGGCAATGGCCCGAAAGCCCAGGGCAAAGGCATCATGCGCCCGGCGTTGACGGGGAGTCTCCTAAGGAATTGTTAGGCACCATGCTGCTGCGCCCGTATTGCTTGCTGCAAGAGAGGGAGTAGCTCCTGATACAAGCCTACATACTCATCCGAATCTTGATGCCGCGAACGACGGCAAACAAAGAAGAGTTCGTTTCTCAGATCAGTGAGGGTCTCGCGACGCCGCGCACGAGCCTGCGCTGCAGACTCCTCGAGCGAACCAAAGTGTTCGAACCCATTGAAGAGCATGGCGAATCGAAAGATAGCGCCAGGATCTTCTGTGCTTGGTAGCAGCTCAACCTTGAGATCCGAATTTGCGACACTCTGTTCCATAAAGCCTAACACCAAAATTCAGCGGCGCGCTTTAGCGCGTCCGGTGGAGGCCCGAAGGGCCGGAACGTACTGCAATGCTTTGTTAGCCATTACACCGCTCAATTCTTAAGACTTCAGGCTCCTGGGCATCCATGAACATATAGCAACGACCGAAAAGTGACTTCTTTCCAAAGTCGTCAAATTTGTTGTTGCCATGCGGCGTGATTAGCACCTCTGAGGTAGCAAGCGCTCGTTGGTGCTGCTTTTCAATCTCGGACCAGTGCTCCGCAACAATATCGGCCAGCACTATGCTGGCTACATCATGGTTGTACTGAATAAGGATGTTTCCATCCTTCATGTTCATCGGTTTCATGTCCGGATGCGCGTGAAAGACGTTGTGGAGTGCCTGCTTTGCGTGCGTTTCCGCATCAGCATCGCTCAGGCCGTTGGGAAGGACAGCAACTGTGC
This sequence comes from Oleiagrimonas sp. MCCC 1A03011, assembly GCF_003267965.1. NCBI lineage: Bacteria > Pseudomonadati > Pseudomonadota > Gammaproteobacteria > Lysobacterales > Rhodanobacteraceae > Oleiagrimonas > Oleiagrimonas sp. MCCC 1A03011. Next base: position 988 of record NZ_MSPY01000021.1, read on the forward strand.
CATATTTGAAGACGGCAAAGTCACGTGATCCATTGGTGTAGAAACGAATTCTTTCAGCAATACGGTCAAGCGGAAGTGCTATATCCGGCTTCCAATCTGGAACTGGAGGAAACCGCCTAGGCGGCTCTGAGGGAGGTTGTTTTTTCTTGAAAGGACCAAACAAGATCGATGTCTCCCGATGGCTAACGCTGGAGTTAAGCGGTGCCGGAGGCGTCCGCCTTGAACGAGTTGTTAGCCACCGGCCAATTTTTGGAACTGACGGACGATGACCGGTAGCTCAGTGGGGTCTAGCTCAAAGCCGCCCGAAACTCTGGTTGGCCAGTATGTTGGACCGCTGTATTGATGGCGCTGAAGGACTACCTTTACAACAATGTGGCCAAGGTTGTCTCTTGAGCGAAGCTGCAGAGTGAACTCTTCTGGCGAGGTGCTGCGAAGTAGTGCCTCACCAGAACGGTTGCGCTCCAGTTGTACAAGACCCTCAATAAACTCGTTCAATTTTGGCCCCTCAAGCCAGACCGAATCGTAGCTACCGCCAAACTGCCCAAGCGCAATATCGACTTGCACGCGAACGTCGCCCTCATTTGGGGCGCCGACTGAAGATCGCTCCAGTACGACTAGGTCTACATGTAGTGATTCAGAGCCAATGCGCATCGTATTAAGGCTAACGCTTGAGTTAAGACGCCGACCGCTGGCGTAGCCAGTGGGCGGTCGGCTTGAATGAGTAGTTAGGTTCCTTGCCAGTTGATGGCCAAGGGCGAATTGATCTTGTCTTGGTGAAGGTCGGCACAATCTTCAGCGCTACCAAAGTACAGGAAGCGGTTCCCGCCTGTTGCGTTGAACAGGGGGTCGCCTTCCTTGGCGTACTGCGCAGGTGGAATGATTTGCTGTGCCTGAGACAAAGTGATGTCGGCTAGCCGCATAAGTTTCTCTGCGTCAGGGGCTGCAATGAGCTGGGGATCGGCTGGCGTGCCGTATGACCACCCCAAGTATCCGTTGTGAACGAAGTAGCTCGACATTGATACCTAACGCTTGAGTTAAGCGGCGCGCGGCTTTTCGCGCGTCCGCTTGGACGATGGGTTAGGCCGCACCAGCGGATACTACCGCCAACAAAGCCTTGAGCGGTGAGGGTGAGGACATGCCGGAAGCAATGACCTCGCCGGAGCGGGCGACAACGTCTAGGGTGTTGTCCTTGAAGGTGATGACCCAGTGTCTCGCCTTGAGACCAGACCAGCGTAAAGTCTCTTGCGAACCATCTAGCTCGTTGAATGAATAAGGCTGGAGCCCAGCTCGCCCATACGGATGCTGCCCTAGACCCTCGTCGTTGATGGGCGAGAGATGGTGATCAATGACGTCAGTGAACTGAACAACAGCGACTGCATCGTCTGCTGCACAGAAATAGGCCAGCCAAAGCTTGTCGGACTCAGCCAAGAGCGCCGGTGGCTCCGGTATACCAAGCTCAGGTGGGAGTGACCAGATCGAAGTTTCCGCGGTGCTCATCTGCGGCCTAACGCTGGAGTTAAGCGGCGCGCGGTACGCGCGTCCGCTTGGACGAGTGGTTAGGCATTGCCGCCGTCATAGCCACCGAGAATAAATCGCCACAGATCGGCAACGCTGCCTGACCAAAAAGGTTCGTTGTCGTGTGGGTTCCACAGCAGGGCGAGCTTTTGCACGCGATCCCAACCAAGAATGTTTCCAACGCCATCGCTACCAAACCAGACCACTTGCTCCAGCGGGGCAGGATAGTGAGGCTCCGCCCGAATAAAACTGTTGAAGTAGACAATTGATTCTTGCGTCCCGTTGTCCCATAGCAGGACAAGCCAGATTCCGCGCTCTGGCTCATAGCCGCTGGGCAGATGATCTTGAACTTCCGGCGGTAGAGAAGAGAGTTCCATAGATGCCTAACGCTGGAGTTAAGCGGCGGCGAAGCCGTCCGCCTTGAATGATCCAATGGACTCCTCCCGCGTCGCCACACGGCTTCGATGAGCCAGACAGGAGCGTACGCTCCGGACAC
>NZ_MSPY01000022.1:0-2310 GCF_003267965.1 Oleiagrimonas sp. MCCC 1A03011
GCCTGAAGGCGAGATCGAGCAGGCACTCGCTGGGATATGGGAAGAGCTGCTGGGTGTGCAGAGGGTAGGGCGTCACGATAACTTCTTCGAACTGGGCGGCCATTCGTTGCTAGCCATGCAGCTTGTAAATAAAGCAAAGAATCATGATATCGAGCTGCAAGTAAATGACCTATTTCACAAGCCTTTGTTAAAGGATCTAGCCAGCAGAATTGCAGAAGAAGACCCTTTAATCGAAGAAGCTCGAGCGATTCCAATTCGTAGAATTGGCACTGAAAAGCCGCTATTCTTTGTGCCATCGGGTACCGGTGACTACACTTATGCATTCGAGTTAGCCAAAGATATAAGATTCAGTTGCCCGATTTATGCATTGCCCTGGTGCTACTCTAGCGAGATGGTGGCTATGGCTATAGAGGGGATGGCTGCCCAGGCAGTGTTGATGATTCGAGCAGTCCAGCCACATGGTCCTTACTCTCTCGCAGGCTACTCATCGGGTGGGGTATTAATTTATGCAATTTCCCAATACCTATTAAGTATAGATGAAGACGTATCTTTTGTTGGGCTGATTGACGTTGGCTTGCCATCTGATGTGTCAAGATTAATAAGCACAAAGCAGTTGCTATTTGCCGCGCTTGAGTTAAATGATAACCAAAAAGCCATGGAAGTTTTTTTAGGCTTGCCCGACGATCTAACGATCTCGGCACTGATCAAGGAGGTGAAGCAGCGTGGGCTATTGCCTATCGATGCCGAGATACAAGAGATTGCCAGTGCATTAAATAGAATTGTTGATTTCTCACTTGCTGCTCAGGCCTATCATGTGCCGTCCTTACCGATAGAGATTCACCAATTCTATGCGGAAGAACTTTTGCAAAATTATCAAGAGCACCGACGTGGCACCGAATTCAAGGGCGCTAGCCCCGACAACCTTTTCACATCGGATGTATTTGAGCCAAGCTTAGGTTGGGAAAGAGTATTACCAAAAGATCAGATTCAGACAGTTCCAATCCCCGGGAACCACTTCACTATGATGACGATGCCAAATAACCGTTCAATTTTAGGCAGCCGTCTTTCCAGCGCTCTCGCCAATCTTAGGCAAAAGCAAGCTGTTCCGAAGCGCTCTTTCGATCCTTTGGTCCCCCTACACTCTACATGCGGTGATAAAGCTCCTGTCATTTGTGTGCCTGGGGCGGGAGACAGTGTGACAAGCTTCATGGACTATATTGATGCGCTAGGGGAGGGGTGGCCCATTTATGGCTTGCAACCACGCGGAATTGATCCAATTGATCAGCCGCATGGCAGCGTGGAGGTTTCTGCTATGTGCAACCTAAAAGCTATTGAGACATTGACTTCTGCCGGTCCAGTACATCTGCTAGGTCATTCATACGGCGGTCAAGTAGCCTTCGAGATGGCTCGTCGCCTGCAGGAAAATGGTTATACCATTGCGTCCTTAACTTTGGTTGATAGCATGCCTCCAGAGCCAAAAGATTCAGTTATACGCAATGTGAGCCAAATGGAAATATTAGAGGGGTTTCTGGATGCAATTAATCTGACGATGAACCTATCGCTTCACATTGACAAAGCAGTGCTCACATCAGGTAAGGTGGAACGTTTCCTTCACGACCTGCATGCAATTATGCTTAAAGAGCAGCTCTTGCCCCGCCAAAGTAGTCCGAAAATTCTTCAAGGTCCATTGGCGACGTATGCTGCCGCGCGCCGTTGCATCTATTCCCCTTCCTCTATTTATAATGGAAATGTTCTATTAATACTCGTTCGAGACACAGAGCTGGATTTCAACGCTGACAGGAAAAGACGCGAGGACCATATTGATCAATGGTCACGCTGGGCTACGGGGCTGAGCGTTTGGCAAGGGCCAGGAAATCACTTTTCAATTTTGCGGGCACCTCACATATTAGATCTAGCTAAACATTGGCGAGAATGGGTTGACTCAAAGTAAGAGTTTAATCGACTGGGGCTCCTATGTATTTAGTATAATTACGGTTTATTCTTATTGGAGGTGTCATGAAATGTAGTCTATATGCAGATTAATTCTGGGTAGAGGAAGTTCGCTAACTGACCGAGATGGGGTTAAAAAGAGGCGTTTGCGCAGCTGTTGGTCATTAACAGTTAGTATGCATGGTTACGAAAGTATGATGGGAAGGCGTCGTACAACTGGCGAGACTTAATCAAGGCTAGATTCTATCCTGTCTGTCTCGGCGGACGGTTGGGTTAAGCGTAGGCTTCCCCGTCAAGCAGACATTTCAAAAGTAGAGCTCTTGGCGGCTCGTTGCCGGTACTCGACGGGCGTCAGATCGC
>NZ_MSPY01000023.1:0-2083 GCF_003267965.1 Oleiagrimonas sp. MCCC 1A03011
GGCTCGAGCGAACCGCGCTCACCGAAAAGCCGCATACACGAACGCAACCGCACCGTTTTGCCAACGAGTATGTACTCGGTTACTTGCAGGGGGAGTCCATACACGAGTTGTTAGCCGCGCACGGCCACCTTGTAGAGCACGATGTTGCCACCGAAGCCGGGACGAGCAGTCTTGCTTGCGGCGACGGCCCCAGGCAACAACCAAGACAATGCCTCTGAGAACGTGGCTGCACGCCAAGTACCAAAAACACCATGACAACCCCGCTTTAGCTCCAGACCGCTTGAGGTGCGACGAACCTCCAACGAGCAATCGCCGTTTGTTGGGTCAGATACTGAAACTTCAGAATTGGGAACAAGGTGATTGAGGATGGAATCGAGAGCCTCAGTCTCTGCGCCGGAAGGGAATGCAAACGAGTAGATGAGGCAACTGCCAGCATCGCGCTCTGAAGTGAAGTTGATGCCGGGAATTTTCAGAGTCATGACGGCTAACGCTAAAGGTAACGGGCCGCTTTGGAGCAGAGCCAAAGGCGGCGCGGAAAAGCGGTCCCGTTGACCGCATTGTTAGCTGCGAGAGACAACCCGAATTTCCCCAGTAGCCAAAAACTGTTCTTTGGACATCTTACTCAACCCCAATGAATCGCCACCGCAATAAATGCATTGGTATATAGGAGTTGCAGGCTTGTACACCTTGCGAAATTCCTGAAACGAAAGCCCGCGTGGGGCAACTTCACCCTCATATCTAACAGAAACGCTATGAACATCGGGGCCCAGACGCGCCGCTGTGGAACTTGGTGATTCTCCTGGAAGTTGCTCGGCTAAGACTATGGATTTATCCACAGTGGTGAACGCTAGGCAACCGACCGTAACCATGTCGGTATCCGCAACGAAGACAAAAACCGGGAACGATTCACCGCATTCCGAGCATTCCGCTATGGTGATCTCACCTTCTTCGTACATGGCGACACTTCCAGCTAACGCTTGAATTAAGCGGCGCGCGTAGCGCGTCCGCTTGGATGATTGGTTAGACGCCCTACGCGAGCACCCAGACACCAATTGGAGAAGTGGCCACAGGCTGCATCACACCGCTCCTGCGGAGACGATTTGCAGCCCAGCGCATGTCGTACTGCCATGTATAGAACAGATCGCCCGACCCTCGCAAATCTCGCTCATGCGCACGCCATATTTCCTTTGCGACTTCTGTGAGCGAGCCACGGCCACCCAAGCTAACAAGAGCATTTTTGACCCAATCTTGGAGATCATGCTTGGTTGCCATCGATTCCCTCCTTGCAACGTCTAACGCTTGAATTAAGCGGCACGCGTCAGCGTGTCCGCTTGGATGATTGGTTAGGGCGCGAAGACCTCATTTTGCTTCGCTGCTCCAAGTGCGCATGCCCGAGCGCACACCCTTCATAGCGTGCTCTGGTTCGATGCGTAGGTGCATATGGTTGATGTTGTTGGGGCAGGTTACTGAGATTGGCATTTCGTTGGGTTCGAGTGCTTCAGGGATCGTTGTGAACTCGACTTTGCAGTAACGGCAGACTAGGCGGAAGCCCTCCGCGTACAGGCGCAGAACCTCTTGCGCTTTCATGCCCGCTTGGTGCGTGATGAGGCGATCTGGATTCATAAGCCCTAACGCTTGAATTAAGCGGCACGCGTCAGCGTGTCCGCTTGGATGATCTGTTAGCGCTCACTTCCATCCTAGCGCGTAGATGATGCCTGCGGCGGCCACAGTTACTAAGAGCGTGACAAGTGCTTTGACAAGAGTGTGCTCGTGCCAACGCTGCTCCTGCTGGGACTGGATGTATGACTTGTTTTCCGAGCCGCTAAGGTTTTCAACGTCTTTGGCATCTAGAAGTGGCATCCCAACAGAGACGTTGTTGTCCAGACGAATGTTTCGACCACCCTCGATCTTGATGGCCACCGGGCTGGAATCTTTAGGATCGGTTGTCATGAGTGCTAACGCTGGAGTTAAGACGCCGACCGCTGGCGTAGCCAGTGGGCGGTCGGCTTGAATGATCCAATGGACTCCTCCCGCGTCGCCACACGGCTTCGATGAGCCAGACAGGAGCGTACGCTCCGGACAC
>NZ_MSPY01000024.1:0-2039 GCF_003267965.1 Oleiagrimonas sp. MCCC 1A03011
GTACACGCCCTCAGGCGAGCACACATGTGCTCGGAGAGGATGTGTTCGTTTTTCAACAGAAAGGAATAGCTGTCATGAAAGATCATCATCGACCCTTCCAGCTCACCTCCTCGCAGAAGTGGCATGTCGCTGGGTACGGCGGGGCGGTTGCTGTCGCCTTCTTCGTGCTGGCGATGATTCTGGGCAACACGAGTATCAACATTGATGCCCTGGCCATCATCTACCTGTTCATTTTCGGCCTCGTGACCGGCATCAGCCTCCGTCTCGGTACGAAACGCGGCTGGACGTACTACGCCGCGAAGTACCAGCCTGACGCGCGCTATGTCTTCACCAAGAGCCTGAAGCTCGGCGTGCTCTGGCGCGTACTTGCGGTCTGGTTCGCTGGACGGATCGTCTCGACCATTTTGCTCAACCAGGCAGAAAGCGATTTCAGTCTTGGTGTACTGCTTCTCGTGAGCATCGCGCTGGTCGTGGTGACGGCTCTGTACGTTGGACTTCGCTACGGCTGGCGCTCTGCAGACAACATGCTGACGAACGACGACCCGGCTGCTGCCTCCACTTGATGGACCCTACCGGTATTGCACTACACGCAAAGAGCGTGCGCCCTGATGGGCGCTCGCTCTTTTTTTGTATTCAACGAAGGAGCGATCACTGTGAAGAAATTTCACCAAGCCCCGCTGGCGGTTCTATTGACCGTATCTCTGCTCGTTCTCGCAGGGTGCAGCAAGCCCGTACTGGACTATCGGAATGCCGACCTACCCGATGGACTGATCTACGCCCAAGGTGCCAACGAGCCCTTCACTGGCACGGTGACGCATGTCCCCGACAGCTTCATGTTCAACAGCGATGCCAAGGGATACTGGCAGCTGCTGCGGGCATCCGGCACCAGTCTGGCAATGATTTCACCATCGCTTCTCTGCACGATCTCGGTGCGCCATGGATACGTCGATGGAGAAGCCAGCTGCTACCTCCCGAGGACCGATACCAAGGTCATCGAAGCCAGTTTCGATGGCGGAAACCTCTCGGGAGATCTTGTCTACTACAACGCGGGCAAATCTGATCGACCTTGGATCGAAGGGAGCTTCGACGAAGGCCTGCCAGATGGAACCGAGAAGGTCTATAGCGCTTCAACTGGAAAATTGATCAAGAAAATTCCTTGGTCTGATGGAACGCTCGATGGTGATTACTACACGTACAACCAAAGCAATGGGAATACGACACTGGAAGGATCCTTTGATGATGGCAAGCGTTCGGGTACATGGAAGACCTTCACGAACGATGGGGAGCACCTGATCAATCGAGTCCACTACAACAACGACGGCCAGTTAGATGGCCAAGCAGAAGGGTTTGACCCAAACACAGGCAAACGAACCTTTCTCGTCCACTGGGTAAATGGAAAGATAGATGGAGAAAAGAAGACCTGGGACAAGGAGGGCAACCTGCTGACCGACGAGACTTATACCGATGGGAAAAAGGTTGCCGAAAGGAAGATCGATCACGCAGCCTACCCGAGCAATAAATCACTTGAAGACCGCATGGTACAGGCACTCTCAGGACCTTCCGCTAATACTTTGCAACGACCTCCATCTCCGACATCAATCGACGAATGCGTACAAGGCTGGGTCAACGCCAATCACGCGGCAGCTGCCAAAGCTGGCGTCGATGCGACGGCCACCATCGATCAGGTGAACGAATGGGAGGAGTGGTGCAAGAGCGGCAAACAGGCTCCCGGAGCTGGAAGCTGAGAATCAGCATCCATCCTCGCACCATGATCTACGAAGAGAGATCAGATTGGGACGCAGCCCCAGATACCCGCACGGAGCCGTTTTGGCTCCGTGCGGGTATGGACTCATAGTTTATTTTCACCGGGAGAACGCGGACCAGTTGACGCCTGTGCGCAACACCCACGCCCTGCGCTTCCACTGCCCGGACTGGGTGTGCACTGACGCACGAGGCAATGTCGTCGGATCCATTCCGCCTGCGATGCGTGTCTACCTGACGCATCATCCGAGGTAGCTCGATTCAACTTCCGCCAACTC
>NZ_MSPY01000025.1:0-2036 GCF_003267965.1 Oleiagrimonas sp. MCCC 1A03011
GTGGGCGCGGGTAGTCGGTGGGTAAGTTAAGCAATGCTGGTATACCGGCCAGAGCTTGGCGCCAATAGTCAACTTGAGCCCTTAAACGTTTGCCGGTAAGCCATTGCCGTTGCCAAGCAGCGTAGTCCGGGTATTGGATCGCCAATGGGGGTAGCGGATTGGGACACTCTTGGCTGAAGGCGGCATACAGAGCATTTAGCTCACGAGTCAATACGCCCATGGACCAGCCATCGGAGACGATGTGATGCTGGGTGAGCACAAAGACATATTCCTGTTTAGCTATACGGATCAGGCAGGCACGAATCAGAGGGCCGTGTGCAAGGTCAAATGGCGAGAAAGCTTCTTCTTCGCACAACTTTTGGAGCTGTGTTTTAAGGTCGCTCGTGTCTCGCAAATCGAGTTCGCGCAGTGGAAGACAGGTTTCGAGCGATAATAATTCGACATGAGGCTCCCCCCCAGTTGAAACAAAGATGGTGCGTAGAGCTTCATGACGAGCCCAAAGCGCGTCGAGACTGCGACGCAACGCAGACACATCTAACGCCCCCTGTAGCTTCAGGATCAGAGGAATGTTGTAAGTGACACTGATGCTTGCCTCAAGCTCAACGAGGAACCATAGGCGTTGTTGGGCGAAAGACAGCGGAAGCACACGACCAGGTGCAATGGGCACGATAGTGTGTGGTGTCAGCACACCGAGATGATCCACGGTTTCGGAAATCGTTCGCGCCAGAGCGTCTAAAGTCGGATGGGCAAACAACGTTCCTAAAGGCAAATAAACACCGAGAGCATGTGGCAATCGGCCCAGCAGGCGTACGGCCATAAGCGAGTGGCCGCCCAGTTCGAAGAAGTTATCGTGACGCCCTACCCTCTGCACACCCAGCAGCTCTTCCCATATCCCAGCGAGTGCCTGCTCGATCTCGCCTTCAGGCTCCTCAAACACCACTCCGGCATGAGCACTCGTTTCCAATGTCAGTAGCGCGCTTCGGTCTATCTTCCCGTTTGACATCAACGGCAATGCGTCTAGCTGCACAATCTCCGTAGGCATCAACTGCATCACCGTCTGCGCCCTAATGTGCCCACGCAGTTCTTTCTCTAACTTCTCCTGAGCAGACTCGTCCTGCCCCCTCTGTTTCGAGACCACATATGCTATTAGCTCCTTTCTATCCTTCTCCTTTTCCCACGCGACCACCGCAGCGTCTTTAATGCCTTCATACGCCTTTAAGAGCTCCTCCAGCTCCTTCAGCTTTTCTCCAAACCGCCCCCTCTTCGTGCGTGCCTCAAAACTTCCCACATACTCAAGAAGGCCTCCCGGCCCCCAACGTCCCAGGTCCCCTGTCCGATACATCCGTGCCCCATGCTCCTGCGCATATGGATCAGTCAGGAACCGCTCGGCCGTCAGCCTAGGCTGGTTCAAATACCCCCGCGCCACACCGGCTCCGCCGATATATATCTCACCCACTACCCCCGAAGGCACCAGCTGGCACTGATCATCCAAAATGTAAATCCGCGTATTCGCGATCGGACGACCAATCAGAATATCCCGCCTCTCGGCCACTGCCGCGTTCTCATCCGTGGCTGCGAAAACCGTTGTCTCCATCGAGCCGTACGCATTAAAAAGTGTCACACCGCTTGCTTGCAGCTTCCCTACCAGTACTGCGTCAGGCATCTCTCCGACCAAAATAAGTGCCTTGACCACACTCAATGTCTCCGGATTGCTCAGTCTGCTCACGAGTGCCGACGGTAATGTGACGTGCGTGATCCCGTTATGAACCAAGTAAGTTGCTAGTTGATCCCCTTGCCACTGTGTATCGAACGGCAGATGTAACGCCGCTCCCACACTCAGAACCATTACGAGTTCCCAAATTCCCGCGTCAAACAACGGCGGAGCCAACTGCATGACATGGCTTTGCGCCGTCATGGCAAAAAGCTTGGGCTGCGTATGCGCCAGATTGACTATGCTGCCATGCTCAACCATGACGCCCTTGGGCGTACCGGTAGAGCCGGAGGTGTAGATGACATAGGCCAGGTGATGGGAGGTC
>NZ_MSPY01000026.1:0-1871 GCF_003267965.1 Oleiagrimonas sp. MCCC 1A03011
CAAACAGGCTTGACAATCACCCAACCACATGCTTGGAAAGCACCGACGATGAGCAATCATCGCCCGACCACTTCTGACCAATCCATAGGCACCCGAACTGTGAGATTTAGCCATACGCCGTACAACAGCGACCTGATCTATTGGGCTGCACCGAGCAAAGCCAGTCCATAGCGATAGCTCAATGTGCGCTCAGATCCGGGTTTCGGTATATATAGAAAATTCTTATGACCGACCACGACGTTACATGAATATTCCGGCTAGGCTCACTTCCCTTCACCGCCTGACATCGCTCGCCGATTCCGTTGCCAGCACAAGACGGGCATATCTATTAGCGCTTACCACCACCATTTCGTTCGCCGTATTTATAGCCGCATTTTACCTGAAACTGGTGTACCCAATATTTCTTCCCGCTGACATGAGCAATCCTGCAGTACAGCGCCTTATTGCATCAAAGGATTTTCAAGCAACAACACATCCATTCTTCACCAGGTTGAAAAAATTCAATTCGCGACAACCCGGTGAAACACCGCCATTTCCGGATGATCTTTTCGTATCAGACGAATCCCAGATAGGTGTAACCGTCAACTTCCACTATAAACTCGTGCCACAGGACGCCAACTGGTTACCAAAGACAATCAATGGTTCACATCCATCGCTTCGTCAGTACCGGTATGATCAGGAAATCACCGTACGCCCCACACCATGGTTGCTAATTACCATGGCCATGATCGAGTGCCTATATTTCGGTCTGTTTTTGTTATCGTATGTCCAGTGGTCCAAGTCAAAGGCTCGTACCTTGGAGAAAGGTGTATTACGCGCCTACCGTGATGCGTCGATAGAAGCGACTTTAATGCCGCCCCCACCAAAGCCTTCATTGAATACGATACATAACTTGCTCTATCACTTTCATCACTTTTATAAGCACTTACGTCAACGCTCTCGCGGCCGCATAGGCTTTGATAGCGACGACGAATTTGACCTACAAGACGCATTAGAAGCGGCTTTGCACCTGCACTTTACCGATGTAAAACGCGAAGAAACCACTCCATCTTGGGCAGGTTCATCAACGAGAATTGATTTTTTAGTACCTGAAGCTGAAGCCGCCATTGAGGTGAAGCGCGTCAGACCAGATCATCGCGAAAAAAGTCTGGCCAATGAACTATTACTCGATATTGCACGCTACCCGACACACCCCGGCTGCACTCACCTGTTTTTTCTTATATATGACCCCGATGAACGCTTAACCAATCCCCAAGGCCTACAGACTGACATCGAAAGCACAGCCAGCACCCTTAAGGTTCACGTAGTTGTGGTACCACGCCGTTAACAATCACATTTTTTGCCATTGTTCTTCATATTGCGTACTCGGACTGACGACACGGACTTCTAGACCGACATACAAACACCGGAGCCATCACCAAAAAGAGTAACGACGCAGCGCTCTTCACTCAGAGCCCATCAGTCCTGCACCAGCACGAGCCGCAGAGTTGCGGTCCAATTCTAATGCCCGCCTGTAAGCTAAACTTCACTAATGAAATATCCTTAACTTAGCGTCTATCATGCAGACATAGTTTCGTCAGCGTCCCTTGAGATTTCCACGGTCAACACTCCACCCGTTCTCTTCACATAGCTAATAATCCGAACATAACCGTCAATATCTTCCGGCAGCATTTCTGCTGGAATGTTCTCGTCCGTCACCTTGTTGGTAGACACTCTCTCTTTAGCGCCACCATTCTTGAAATATAGAAATGCATCGCGAATTTCAGGGTAGGGACTTTTATACCCCGCCCACTTGTCCAACAAATTTTCCAATCTATCTATATTGCTGTTGTCTTTATTGTGCCTAGCTCCTTTTGGAGTCGAGGCATTGA
>NZ_MSPY01000027.1:0-1867 GCF_003267965.1 Oleiagrimonas sp. MCCC 1A03011
GCAAGGCGCTGCCGGCGCCTGAAGACGATGCCTATGTACGCCATGTCTACGAACCGCCCCAGGGAGAGACCGAGCAGACCCTCGCCTCGATCTGGGAAGAATTGCTCGGTGTTGACAAGGTTGGCCGGAACGATAACTTCTTCGAACTGGGTGGCAACTCGCTCATGGCTGTACGTTTGCTCAGTCGATTGCAAAGCTCACTTAACGTAAATATTGAGCTTTCAAAAATATATAATAATCAAGCTTTAAAGCACTTTGCCAAAGAAGTTTTAATTTCGCTGGTCATGCAAGAGTTCGATCAAGACGACCTCCTTGGATTTATTTCTATGGAAGACTCAAAATAATGGATATTAAAGGAATCGATCTTAAGAATTTGGATGTAGTGGAGATCGAACAGCTTCGTTCGCTGTGGAAAGCCAAAGGCATTGAAAAACAAAAAGATAGCATCTCATCAATACAAAAAATCACGCGAGAGCACTGGTTGCCAGTGTCATATGGTCAGCAGCGCCTATGGTTCCTCACGCAGCTGGATGGAGATGCAAGCCTTGCATACCACATCCCATTTGCGCTGCATCTCCACGGTCCGTTGAGTACATCCGTGTTGCGTCGTAGTCTTAATGCTGTATGGGCCCGTCACGAAGCTTTGCGCACTATTTTATCTTCAAGCGAAGGGCAGCCTTATGCTGAGCTGCTGCCATCAGAAATGGGTATGCCTCTTATTGAGCATGATTTGCGGCACGTAGCAAATGCCGGACAACATTTAGATCATGTTTGTAAAGAAGCTGCTCATAAATGTTTCGACCTTTCCCGGGGTCCATTAATTCGCGGGCACCTGATCCATCTATCGGATTGTGAGTATATTTTTATACTTATCCAACATCATATTATCTCCGATGGGTGGTCCATAGGGGTAATAATTCGGGATCTCGATATTCTCTATCGTGCTTTTAGACAAGGGGAGGCTGATCCATTGCCGACCTTGGAAATACAATATCCCGACTACGCCGCTTGGCAACGTCAATGGTTCACCAGCGATCGCTTTAGCATTCAAGCTGACTATTGGCGTCGTATCCTGACTGATGCCCCTATTCTGTCGACATTGCCGACGGATCGTCCACGACCACCGCAGCAATCTTTCGACGGTGCACGGGTATCAGTACAACTCGATGCGAGTTTGACGCAAGGTCTCAAGCATCTAAGTCAGAAGCATGGTACGACGCTCTTCATGACGTTGATGGCCGCCTGGGCCGCAGTGCTCATGCGTTTATCTGGGCAACACGATTTGGTAATTGGCACACCTACTGCCAATCGTAATCGTACTGAAGTCGAGCCGCTGGCCGGCTTCTTTGTCAATGTTCTAGCCTTGCGCATCGATCTTTCAGGTGACCCTACACTGGCTGAGCTACTCGTACGGGTCCGTCAGGCTATTTTGGCGGCACAGGATCATCAGGACCTGCCTTTCGAGAAGGTAGTAGAGATCGCTCAGCCACCGCGAAGCTTGAGTTACACGCCACTCTTTCAGGTTATGTTTGCCTGGCAGAACAACGAACATGGCACATTCGACCTGGCTGACTTACGTGCTGAGCCTTTCGACATCGCGTTCGATCATGTCAAGTTTGATCTAGAGCTTCATCTCCACGAGAATGATGGCATCGTTGCGGGTGTATTAAATTACGCCACAGCACTATTCGATGCTGCGACCATTGAGCGACATAAAGGTTATTTGCTCGCAATGCTGCGCGCGATGGTTGCTGATGCAGCGCAGTCGGTATCACGCATTGATTTGATTGCGCCAGCCGAGCGCACCTTGTTGCTGGAGACCTGGAACCAGACCGAGGCTCCGTATCCGCATGACCTGTGTATCCAC
>NZ_MSPY01000028.1:0-1811 GCF_003267965.1 Oleiagrimonas sp. MCCC 1A03011
TTGCCTGATTACATGGTGCCGACGGCCTTCGTGCAACTGGACACGATGCCGCTGACGCCCAACGGAAAACTCGACCGTAATAGCCTACCAATGCCTGATAGAAACGCTGGCACTGTAATGTATGTGCCACCACGTGACATGGTAGAGATGGTGCTATGTGATATCTGGAAAGACGTTTTCCAGCTTGAAAAAGTGGGTGTACAAGACAACTATTTCAACTTAGGAGGCGATTCAATCCTGTCAATCCGTGTGGTAGGAATGCTGAAAGAACGCGGCTTCAATGTCAGCATCAAGGATTTATTTCAGTACCAGACAATTGAGCATTTGGCACTCCATGTAAAGCTTAGCACTTCCAATGAACACTTGGCCAAATGGGAGCCATTTGTTCTATTAGATGAAAAAGAGCAGGCTCGCTATAATCAAAAGTGCGAATACGAAGATGCCTATCCGATGTCATCATTGCAGTTAGGCATGGTTTTCCACACGCAATTCGAAAATTTTAATGGCGTCTACCACGACATAATTTCTGATCACGTGAAATGTCCGTGGAATAAAAAATGCTTCGAAGAGGCGTTGACATCCTGTGTCCAGGAAAATCCAATCTTGCGCACGGGCTTTTGCCTGGATGGTGACCGACCCTTGCAGCACGTTTACGCAGCCATTGAAACACCATTAACTGTAGAGGATCTGCGCTGCCTGACGTCTCAAGAACAAGATATTTACATCTCAGAATGGGTGGAAAAACGCAAAAGGCATGTGTTCGACTGGGATAATGGTCCATTATTAAGCATTTATATATTCCGACGAACTGACGCGGACTTCGAATGCGCTATCAGCTTTCATCATGCCATATTGGATGGATGGAGTTTAGCAACCTTAAAAACAATGCTTTACAACCGATACATGGATCGTCTCGAGGGGCGACCCCTGATTTCTGATATGGTGGATCGGACGTATTGGCATTTCGTCGCTCTGGAAGAGAAGGCGCTAGCTAACGCGGCAGCGAAGGATTATTTTTCAACAATGTTGGAAGATGCGCCGACCGCGCAGTTGCCACGATCTAAGAATGTAAGCTCCATCCCCTCGCAAGGTCGCTTGGTAGTTGATTCATTTAAAGCCTTGTCGAGTCACTTGATTACGCTCTCTAAAGAACTCGGTGTTCCGCTACAAGCGATACTTCTGGCAGCGCACTTCAAGGTGCTTTCGACAATATGCGGGCAATCTCGCGTAACGAGTTGCGTGGTTCACAATGGCCGCCCTGAAATCGTTGGGGCGGAGCGTGGTCTTGGTCTGTTCTTAAATGCGCTTCCACAGAGTCTTGTATTACCAGACGGAAGCTGGCGTGAGCTAATTGAAACCGTTGCAGAACTCACCGCCAAAAGCATAGCCTATCGCAATTACCCACTATCAAGGATTCAGCAAGATACTGGCCTATCGTTTTCGGAAGTACTATTTAATTACACTCATTTCCACGCGTACAATGAATTGACACGAGGCCATATAGAAAACCTCGACATAAAAGCCTCGAACGGCTTTGAGAAGACAAATTATGGTATGGTGGTCAATTTATCTCGTGGGATAAGTGACGACAATATAAGCCTAATATTCGTTTATGATGAGCAATCCTTCGATAAAGAGCTGATTTCACGATTTGGAGATTATTATCTGACCGCGTGCAAGCAGTTACTGGCCAATTTGGAACAGCGGCATAATCACGAATCGCTGCTAAGCGACGCCGAGCGCACCTTGTTGCTGGAGACCTGGAACCAGACCGAGGCTCCGTATCCGCATGACCTGTGTATCCACCAGCT
>NZ_MSPY01000029.1:0-1690 GCF_003267965.1 Oleiagrimonas sp. MCCC 1A03011
GTTGTCACGGGCATCGTCGCCGTGGCAACCGGCTTCATCGAGTTGATCAAGATCGACATGGACAGTCCGCTATACCGCCGAGCGAATCGCCATATGATGCTCGCCACCACGACCTGGTGTTGCTACGCGGCAAGCTTGTCGGTCGGATTCGAGGCCAACGCGACAAGATCTCCTGGTGTGTTTGGCCTGTGCCTGAGTGCTGTCGGTTTCGGCATGCTCTGCCTGACAGGCTTCCTGGGCGGGAAGCTGGTGTACGAACATGGCCTGGGGGTGCAGGGACGCACCCTTCTCGGTCCCTCAAGGACGGCCCAGCGCAAATCGTGAGTGGTGCGGGGAGGTGGCGGGAAGCTTGTGCACGATCCGTCGGACAAGGTTTGCGCTGCTAGGTCCCCTCCTTCTCCAGATAGCTTCTCAGCGCTACGGCGTTATTGTGCAGTTCGTCCTTTGCCGCATACAGCAACGTCGCTCGTCCCGAGCCCATGATCTGACGCAGTTCGGCGAGAGCCTCCGGAGCGGCGTCCAGCTCACGGAAGTAACGTTCGCGGAACGAGGGCCAGCGTTCGGGATCATGTCCGAACCATTTTCGTAGCGCGTCGGAAGGTGCGATCTCGCGTATCCAGTGGTCGACATGGGCCTTCTCCTTGGACAGGCCGCGAGGCCACAGGCGGTCGACCAGGATGCGCTTGCCGTCGGAAGACTGGGCAGATTCATACACACGCTTGACGTGAATGTGCATCACAAACCTCCTCCTCGAATCGTGCTCGATGGATGGGACGATCCATTGGCGCTGAACAGATCATTCTCGTCCAGTGCCGAACAGATGCCGCCGGGATACCCGTGCTTCGTACAGTCGGCGTGAATGTGCCTTCAACAGATCAATGCGATTGATGACGCCGACGATCCGCCTCGGGTCGCCCGCTTCGACCACCACTAGGAGGCTGGCATCGCAGTCCACCATGTGGTCCGCGGCTTCGCGCAGCGAGTGGTTTTCGTTCACGACGGCCGGCGGCCGGCAAATCAGTCGGGCAAGCCGTTGTTCTGGATCCTGCTTGGGGGCAAGCAGGTCACGGCGAGTAAGTACACCGACAAGATGATCCTGCGCATCGACGACGGGGAACCCTTCGTGGTGGGCGCGTGTATCGCCGGACACGAACCACTGCAGGACGTCAGCCAACCGCTGGTCGACGCGAAGGGTTACGACTTCGCGTGTGCATACCTCACCGGTCGTGAAGCGATCGAGGTAGTCATCGCTGTATTCGGAAGGTACCCGTACGCCGCGCCGCTCGATTTTTTCGGTCATGATGGTCCGCTTCATCAACAGGCCGGATACCAGATAGGCGGCGGCACAGCCGGCGAGCAAGGGCAGGAAGCCGTGGACCTGCTGTGTGGTTTCGAACGCGAACACGATCGAAGTCATCAGCGCACGTGAGGAGCCGGCGAACATGGCGGCCATGCCAACCAGTGCGGCCAGCCTGGGATCCACGCCCAGTACGGGCCACCAGGAAGCCACGGCGATGCCGAGCACGCCACCGAGTGCGCCGCCGATGGTGAACAGCGGGGCGAGCGTGCCTCCGGAGGTACCGCTGCCCAGCGCGACCACCCAGGATGTGAATTTGGCCACGCATAGCAGCGCCAGCGCTCCCAGTCCGAGATGTCCGCTGATGATGGCGGTGATGTTGTCGTAACCCAC